>CAKUDG010000003.1 GCA_934644965.1 uncultured Victivallales bacterium
GACAAGCTGGATATTATCTTCTCGGGATTTATTTTATTTGCCATGATTATAGATGCAATAGTGTGAACAGATTCTAACAGATAGGAAAAATTCACCTGAATTCAAGCGGAAAAGGCAGTAAATATTCTGGATTCTCTACTATCACGACCAAAAAAGACTCAAAAAAATAGAAAGATATCAGTTCATGCAAAATTCAAAAGAGCACTGTTCCTTTTCCTTCCAACAGCGGATGAGATCAAAAAAAATGATCGGAATCTTGTCGGAATTCCGCGCCCTGGTCAGGGAGGAAGAATCTGCACTCAAAAGGTCTCAGAAAATTCCGGAAGACAAAAAAGAGAGAAAGCTCCCTTCCAATGCAGATTTTTCCCTCTATAAGAAGAAGTGGCGAAAATTGCAAATCCGCCCTCTGCAGAAGCCGCATCGGCGGACGGAAACATTGTATCGGATCAGCCCGTCAGCATTCTCTATTCCCGCGGAATCCGGATGGGGATGGCGGAGGATCCATGCAGAGAATCCTCCGCACAGATTCTAATCCCGGAGATGGTTTCTCTTTCCCCTTTCAAGGAAAGTTTCCGGGAACAGGACGACACATTGTCTCCCTCGATCCTCCGCCGCGCTCTGAGGCGCCCTGCCCTGCAGCAGCAGAAGCTTTGCTTCTTCCCGGCACTCTTTTTCTTCACAGTTCCTCTGGAGAAACATTTTCTGAGTTTTTTCACCTGATTTTATTCCAAGTATGAAAATCCTTTTTTCCCTCCCCTCTTCCGGGAGGAGGAAAAATCCCGGAGGAAAATTTAAGGGGAAAAGAGAGAGGAAGGAAGAAACAAAAGGGAAAAAAGGTCCGGAAGAGAAAAATCAGGCGTGTCCCCCTTCCTTTCAGCATGACGGGGAAGACTCCCCCCGCCGGGAAAAGACGGGAGAAGCATTTCCCCTTTCCGGGAGACACGCCCAGGCGTCATTCACACGAGGTGAAGCAAGCCTTGAGTTCAACGCTCGTTGTATTTTTCGTGCGGATAGAGGACCGGAGCATCCAACTGCATGAATTCACCCGGCTGGAGAGTGATGAACTTCTTGTCGCCGAAATAATGCAGCACGCACTGACGCGGATGATCATAATCCAGATTCAGGAAGCAGACTTTTCCTCCATCGGGGAAGTAGGAGAAAATGATCCATCTGCAGTCCTCATCGGGCTTTTCAAAGTCGGGGCCTGTAATCCAGGCATGTCCGCGGCCCTGGAGAGCGACATATTCATAGAGATAGTCCATCAGTCCGCGGTCATCGTCGAATGCGCCCGCTCCATTGTTGAGGTTGAGAGCGCCGGGATAACACCAGGTGTTCACGAAGTAGACCTCGCCCTTCCCGCTGCGGCAGCGGAGAATCACCGGACGCATGTCTTCATCATCGACGCTCAGGACTTCATAGCAGTCCTCCGGATTGGTGTATTCCAGCTCACCGAGAGGAGCGGCAATGATGCCGAGACGGCGGGCGAGTTTCAGCCCCATGTCATTTCCCTTGCGGGAAGGTCCGGTCGCCCAGTAGAAGCGGGATCCCTTGCCCTTCACCTTGAGTCCGCAAAGTTCGCTGAAGTCTCCGTGATTGACCAGATCCTCCAGGTCAAAGGAATCGTGACGGCGTCTCTTGTCCGTGGAAAGATGCGGAATGGCAAGGCAGAGTTTCCCGCCTGCTTTCACATACTCGGTCAGGACACGGTACTGCTTGTCCGAACAGGTGTTCCATCCGGAGAAAATCAGGACCTTGTAATTCCGGATCAGGAAATCCGAAGTCACCTGATCGTTCACGAAACTGACGATGTCCGCCTGACCGTACGGAGTTGCTCCGAAATGCAAATTCTTGTTCGGCAGGAACATCTTCGGACGCGGGAAAAGAACGTTTTCCAAGATGGTGAATCCCGCTTCTGGCGCACCCGGCACCCAGTTCGGATTGTATTGGGCAATATTGTAGGCGGCAGCGATGGCGCCGTTGTATGCGGGAGCGCTTCCGGAGGAAAGATCCAGATTGCCTTTTGCTATGGCGATTGTCGCTTCCGGCTGTCCCGCGGGAGCGGGATGCGCCTTGGTATAATCGTAGAAATCGGAAATGATTCTGCGGTATTCGGTCGCGACAGGGGAACGGTGCCCGATATTGACGAAGAGTTTCTCGGCTTCCTTCAGCAGGCGCGGTTTATCCTCTTCAGGCACCTTGGTACTGAGTTTATCCGTTGCACGCGGCATGGTCTGCATGGGGGAGTCTTCACAAAGGGAGGACTGAAGAGCCCAGTTGCCGCTCTCATTGATAATCATCTTCGCGCCCGTCATGTATTTCAGATACATGGCGGTTTTCAGCGTCTCCATCTTGTGCGGATTCGCATGCGGAAGATAGGAATACCATTCATGGGCAAGATGCGACCCCCAGATGGGAAGATGGAAGGAGCGGTACAAACCGCGGTTCAGCGCGGATGCGGTCGTGAGATTCCCGAAGGGGAAGTCCTCGGTGCAGGGGACATCCGTTCCCGCCGCCACTTCATAATCGATATAAAAGTTTGCGCTGGTCGCCATCACCAGGCCCCAGTCCGCGGCATGACGGGAATCGACCCAGTCCTTCACCTTCTTCATGAAAATCGCGGCGGCGTCTTCCAGACTCGCTTTCTTCGCTTCCTCCGGCGTCATCTCGCGGTCGACGCTTGTCGAACCGCTGTAGAGCCCCATGGAAAAGCGTTCCCCGAAGTCATAGCCCAAATAGAATTTCCCGAGAGTTTTGAATTTCCGGGAAATTTCCTCGTCTGCATACGCGTAAAAAGCAATGGAATACAATCCGGCATCCGTCGCTTCCTGCATCAGTTTCCAGAGATCCTCCCCGCTCGCCCAGAACTGAAGAAGATTCCCCTGATTTTCCTCCTGACAGAGTTTCACAATCACATCATGCCCCGGTGCGTCCGGAGAGCACCAGTAGCTGAAACAACGTCCGCCGCAATGAATGTTGGCGCCTCGGTGCGGATACACTCCGGATCCGATGAAAACACCGTTTTCCGGAAGTTCAATCTGATTTACGAAATAGTCCGACATTTCTGGCCTTTCTTTTCCTGTATTTCTGTTCTTTCTTTTCAATAAATAAAACATATTCGTAAAAAAAACGGCACAATCCTGCATCACAGTCTTCATCACAGTTCAAGGGGAAGACTCCTCCGCTGATATCGCGCCATAGAAAATACTCTATCCCGGATCCCGGTGTTTTACAAGTCCTTTTTTCTGAAAAGCGCCCTGGATTTCCTTCCGGAAGCGGCTTGTGGGCCGGGGTGACGGAGGTAAAAAAGAAAGACGGCATTTTTTCGCCCGGGCACGAGCCTTCTCTCCCCTGAGATCCGTTCATAGGGGAAAAACCAGTCTTTCCCGATACTTGAAAAAAAATGATTCGAGGCTATTGTATGCACCCGTTTTCACAAATGGGATGGATTTATGAAAAAATGCTGAAATCACTGATTCGCCCGGCGATGATCTTTATCCCGTTCGCCACCGGTTTTCTTCTTCCTCAGGCCGCACAACTGCAGTGGACCATCCGCTGGGCCTTGATTGTCATGCTTTTCCTCGCCTGTCTTCAGATCCGCTTCAAGCAATTGAAGCCGAAGGCCTTTCACTGGCGTGTACTGGCGGCAAATCTGCTGATCGGGGTTCTTCCCTACTGGATTTTCCATGCGATGGGGCCGGAATATGATCAGCTGGCGCTGGCGGCGTTTTTTGTCGGGATCACGCCTACGGCGAATGCGGCGCCGGTGGTGATGGCCTTCCTGAACGGAAGAGTCGCGTATGTGCTGACAGGTTTTGTCATTACGAACCTCTTTGTGTCCCTTTCTCTCTTCGCTCTGATTCCGATGGTCACGGGACAGTACACATTCGCATTTGCGGGGAAGGTGGCACAAAGTCTGTTTCTGGTCATGGGGCTGCCGATTGTGGCAGCGGTGCTGCTGAGGCTTTTTTATCCGCGGGCAAGGGAATGGCCGGCTAAATTGGGTAATTTCTCCTTCTCTCTCTGGTCCTTCACTCTATTCGTGATCGCCGCCGTGGCACGGACGCATTTCATTGAAAATCCGGATGAATCCCCGTTGCTCATCCTGGAAATCGCAGGTATTTCCCTCTTCCTTTGCGCAATCAGTTTCACAACGGGATATCTCATCGGGCCAAAACGCTGGAAACGCGAATGCAGTCAGATGCTCGGACAGAAAAATACAACTCTCACGCTCTATCTGGCTCTCACCTATGCCAATCCGCTTGTCGCCATGGGCCCGATCTGCTACGTCCTCTGGCACAATTCCTGGAACGCATTCCAGATGTTCGCACATGAAAAAAAGCGCGAGTCGAAAAAAAGAAAGCGTTCCGGACAGTCCGGTCACGCCCGTTCCAAAAAACATTCCGGGATGCATCATGCCGAAAATCAGGCTTCCGTGCAACATCAGAAGAATGCAGATGGGCATCCCCCTGCCGCCACTGCATCTTCCGGACTTCCCGGACATCCGGAACATTCTGAACAGAAAAAGAAGCCCTGAAAAAGAAAAAGGAAGGGGAAAAAACCGTTCCTTCCCTTCCGGGAAAACTGCCCGCTCTTCTTCCCGCAGATCATTTTCCCTTCGCAGACGACAGCAAAAAAGCATTCCTCCCGGGACTCCCCCCACACACTTCGAAATACGCCCCTCACGCAGAATACGGCTCTCCCCGCCCTCCCCCGGCAGGAGAAGACGTCACAGACCGCATCTGACAGATCCGGACACAGCTCTTTTTCCCCCCCAAAAAAACAGAGCAGCAGTTTTCCCTGTTGCCGTTTTCCATTTTTTCTGTCAGAAGACTCCTGCCTGAGCCACAAGCCAGCACGTATAGGCGCAGTAAATCAGGAAGAAGAACGCCCCTTCGATCCGGCTGATCACAAATCCGGTCCGCATGACGGGCAGAAGCAGAATGGAACAGAAGAGCAGCATTCCCAGGTCCACAGGATGAATCCCCACATTTCGAATCGGACGCAGAAGCGGAGCAATCCCCATGATGCCGAGAATATTGAAGATATTGGACCCGACCACGTTCCCGATGGCAATATCCTTCTGATTCTTGAGCGCCGCCACAACAGAGGTCGACAGTTCCGGCAGACTCGTCCCCACCGCAACAATGGTCAGTCCAATCACCGCCTCACTCACTTCCAGCAGACGGGCAAAAAAGACCGCACACATCAGAAACACTTTTGCCCCGAAAATCAAAGCCGCCAGTCCACCCGCGACAAACAGAATCGCCACGGGAATTGAAATGGGACGACCTTTCTTCTCCTTGTCTTCTTCTCCTGCAACGGCCGATTCCGCTTCCTGAAGCGCTTCCGGATCCCTTCTGGCGCGCCAGATGCTGTAAAAGGTATAGGTCAGCAGCCCCAGGAAAAAGCACGCTCCCGCCACGCGTCCGATCCCCCCGCAGAAGAAATAAACTCCGGAAAAAACCAGTGTGACCAGAATCATCAGAGGGGTATCAAAACGCACCAGTTTGGCATCGACCTTCAACGGTGTAATCATCGCGCAAAGCCCCAGGATCAGGGCGATGTTGCAGATGTTGGATCCGATGATGTTCCCCGCGCTGATGTCTCCGCTTCCTTCCAGAGAAGCCTCCACACTGACCACCAGCTCGGGCGCGCTCGTGGCAAATGACACCAGAGTCAATCCGATAATCAGCGGAGGCACTCCCATTCCTTCCGCGATGCGCACTCCGCCTTTCAGCAGAAATTCCGCGCCGTAATACAAAAGAAATCCCCCCAGAACTCCATAAAACACATTCAGCAAAATTTCAGGCATTGGGAATGGTTCTCCTCCACTTTCGTTCTCATTTCCGCAGCGGCTCAGCGGCGGAAGGCATTGATGGCGTTTTTCAGTTCAAGTGCGGCCTTTCCGGCGGCTTCGGCATAGTCCGTACCTGCGGAGGCGTAGATGATTCCGCGGGAGGAGTTGATGACAAGTCCCGTCCGGGAGGGAGTCAGACCGTTTCTCAAAACCGCCTCCAGATCCCCTCCCTGGGCGCCGATTCCGGGAACCAGAAGCGGAGTGTCTCCGACAATCCGCCGGATCTCGCCGAGTTCTTCCGGGAAAGTCGCTCCCGCCACAAGCATGGTGTTCCCGTGAACATTCCACGGTCCGGAAACCAGACGTGCCACATGTTTATACAGCTCTTCCCCTCCGTTCACCCGGAGTTCCTGAATCTCCTTCGCCCCGGGATTCGATGTCCTGCAAAGCACGATGACGCCTTTGTCCGCATGGTCGAGGAAGGGTTTGAGCGCATCCATTCCCATATACGGGTTCACGGTCACGCCATCGGCCTGATAACGTTCAAACGCCTCTTTTGCATACATCTGGCTCGTGCTTCCGATATCTGCGCGTTTGGCATCCAGGATCACGGGGATCCACGGACATTTTTCATGAATGTATTCAATGGTCAGGCGCAGGTCCTCATCTGCGGAAAGTCCGGCGTAATATGCGGCCTGCGGCTTGTATGCGCAGGCATGCGGCAGTGTCGCATCCACAATTCCGCGGTTGAATTCAAACAGAGGATGAGCGCATCCCCGGAGATGAGCGGGGATTCTGCCGAGGTCCGGATCCAGCCCCACACAGACAAGTGAATCGTTCTCTTCCCAGGCACGGGAAAGTTTTTCCATGAATGTCATCAGGATTCTCCCATCGTTTTTTTCTTTGTATTTCCGTCTAAATTTCGTGTAATATCCGTTCTTTTCCGGAAATTTCAAGAGACGGGGCTGTCTTTTCCACCCCGCCGGACACGGGAAACGCAAAACTCAATGAATTTTTCCGCAAATAAACGGGAATCGCTTTCCGGATAGATGAAGTTCAGAGGCCGTTCCATGCGCCCCTCCGACGGAACGGCGCAGCGCAGACGCCCCTCCGCCAGTTCCCGCCCGATCGCCAGGCGAGAGATCACGGATACGCCATATCCCTTTTCCAGCATGTTTTTAATGGCGTCGAAACCGCCGATTTCCTGGATGTCCGTTTTTTCCGGATCCGGGAAAATCCGATGCTCCGTGCAGAAACGGTCAAAGTAGAAACGCGTCCCGGACCCCGGCTCACGGAGGAGAAAGCGAACTCCCGATCCCAGCAGTTCGCTCAGCGGCAGAATTCCGGCTTCCCCCCAGAACGGAAGAGAGGGATGACCCGCTATGACCAGTTCATCCCAAAGCAGTTCTCTCGAAAAAAAGAACTCGCCGTCAAAGGGTCCTTCCACCAGCGCCAGGTCGTAGGCGTGGTGTTTCAGAGAATCCTCAATTTCCTCCGTGTTCGCAATATGGAGTGAAAAACGGACTCGATTCCCCGTATGGGACAGATATTCGCCCATCAGATCCGGAAGGACATAGCCGCCGCAGGTCATGGTCGCCCCCAGACGGAGAGCACGGACACTGCGTGCGGAATCGCGTACTTCTCTGACGATGTTTTCGTCAAACGCCAGCAGTTCCTCCGCTTCGCGCCGGAGAAGTCTTCCCGCAGGCGTCAGACGCAGTTGACGGCCGTCCCGAATGAACAGCTCCGTCCCCAGATCCTTTTCCAGACTCCGGATCTGGCCGGTGACATTCGGCTGAGTCATCCCTAAAATCGCTGCGGCACGAGTAAAATTGCCGGTGACGGCGGCTGTATGAAAAATTTTCAGTCGTCTGTCAATCAGCATGGCGTCTTTTCATCTCCCGAGTCGGCTGCCTGTCCGGTGTTCATCCAACTGACGAAGAAGACCTCTTTTTCAGATTCACGCCCCGACATCTTCATGATTTCGAGTCTCTCCCCCGTGTGTCGAAATTGATCCTTTCCTCCTCGATGACAAGGGGGCGGTTCCGCACCTGGGTCCATACCGCGCCCAGATATTCCCCGATGATCCCGATGAAAATCAGCTGAACCGCGGAAAAGAAGAACAGCCCCGTGACAAGCGGAGCAAGCCCCAGATTGAAGGTGTCCCAGAAGAGAAGCTTGTAAATCAGATATGCAAACGCCGTCAGAAAACTGAAAATCGCGAGCAGGAAACCCGTAAATCCGGCCAGGCGCAGAGGCAGTTTGGTATGATTGACAAAGCCCGTCATCGCCATATCGTAAAGGGTGAAAAAATTATTTTTCGTGCGTCCGTGTTTCCGGCGCTCCTGTACAAACGGAACCTCCGCACGGCGGAATCCGATTTCCCCGACGAGACCGCGGAAATAAGGATAAGGTTCATGAAAACGTTTGAGCGCGTCGAGAAACACCCGGTCGTAGAGCCCGAAGCCGGTGAATTTCGGTATCACCGTCTCCCCCGGCGCAAAAAAGGAAAGCGAAGCATAATAGCATTTCCGGAAACACTCCATCAGCAGCGACGCATGCGTCCCGCTCCGGACCCCCACCACCACTCGATACCCTTCCTCCCATTTCCGGATGAATTCCTCAATCACTTCCGGCGGCTCCTGAAGATCCGAACACATCCATACCGCCGCGTCTCCAGAGGCATTCAGAAGCGCGTTGAACGGAGAACGGATGTGCCCGTAATTGGCGGCATTCAGGATCACCTTGAATTTCGGGTCTGCCGCCGCGAGTTTCCGCAGAACGCTGCGGGTGCCGTCGGTGGAGCAGTTGTCCTCCAGGATGAATTCGTAATCATATCCGGGGAATTTCTGCAGGACGGCGAGGCAGCGTTGATAGAGTTCTTCCAGATTCTCCTCTTCGTTGTAGCAGCCTGAAACAATGGAAATGGTTTTCATTTTTTCAATCGTTTTGTGGTCCGGTCGTTTTACGGGGTCCGGGTTTCGTTTTTTTCAAAGGGTGGTGGAAGCGTTCCGTTTATTTTGCGTGAAGGAAAGGATGGCATCGGCCATGTAATCGAGTTTTTCCGGAGTCATTCCGGGATAGAGTCCGATCCAGAAGGCGTCGTTCATGATGCGGTCGGTGTTCTGGAGGGTTCCGGAAATCCGGTAGTCCAGGCCCTCCCTCAGAGACTCAAAACAGGGGTGCTTGATCAGATTTCCCGCAAACAGATTCCGTGTCTGGATTTTTTTCGATTCCAGATAACGGGTCAGGTCGTTCCGGGCGAAACCGGCGCCGGGAAGGACGGTTATCAGAAAACCGAACCAGGAGGGATCGCTTTCCGGATAGCTCTCCATCAGCTGGAACTGCGGCAGATCCCGGAGTGCGCTTGAAAGATGCCGGAAATGTTCCTTCCGCCGTTCGGTGAAAAACGGAAGCTTGTCCAGCTGGGCGCAGCCGACCGCAGCCTGCATGTCCGTCGCCTTGAGATTGTAACCGAAATGACTGTAGACGTATTTGTGATCGTATCCAGGGGGAAGTCTGCCGTACTGACGGGTGAAGCGGTGTCCGCAGGTGCCGTCTTTTCCGGAATCGCACCAGCAGTCCCGCCCCCAGTCGCGGAGGGAGAGGGCGATTTTTTTCAGAAGAGGATCATTCGTGTAGACCGCTCCCCCTTCGCCGGTGGTCATGTGATGAGGAGGATAAAAACTGGAAGTCGCCAGATCGCCCCAGGTCCCGGTGAAACGGTTGTCGTAACGGGAACCGAGCGCATCGCAGTTGTCTTCGACAAGCCAGAGTCCGTGCCGGTCGCAGAAACTCCGGATGCGGCGGAGATCAAAGGGATTCCCGAGAGTGTGAGCAATCATGACCGCACGCGTTCTTTCCGAAAGGGCGTTTTCCAGCAGAGCCGGATCCAGATTGGCCGTACGGGAATCCACATCCACGAACACCGGAATTGCTCCGTACTGAACGATCGGCGCAACCGTGGTGGGAAAACCGGCGGCCACGGTAATGACCTCGTCTCCGCGGGAGATTTTCCGCTCCCCCAGCAGAGGGGAAGTCAGACTCATGAAGGCAAGGAGATTCGCCGAGGAACCGGAATTCACCAGAAGCGTGAAGCGCACGCCCAGGTATTCGGAAAAACGTTCTTCAAATTCACGCGAATAGCGTCCGTATGTGAGCCAGAAATCAAGAGAGGAATCCACCAGGGAGCAGAGTTCATGTTCATCGAATACACGCCCGGCATAGTGAACAGGATCCGTTCCGGGGTGGAAAGGCTTCTGCTCTTCCGCATGCATCAGCGAGTAATATTGTTTTGTCTTTTCCAGGATTTCCTTCCGGATTTCCACGGCCTTTTTTATTTTATCCATTCGAGTTTCCTTTCTTCCGCCCGGAGCAGATACTCATCCAGATCCCGCTCCGTGTTCAGCGTTCCCTCGGAGAGGAAGGCGCGGTACCATTCGGCGGTCTTCCGGAAGGCTTCCGCGGAGTCCCACACCCCGTGCCAGCCGAGACGTTCTGCGGCCTTGCTGCAGTCCAGACGCAGAAGCGGCGCTTCATGCGGTGCATCGGGATCCGGCTCCATCCGGAAACGCACACGGTCCCAGATCCCGGCAAACTGTTCCGCCGCCGAACGAACCGTGACGAATTCGTCCGGAGAGGGTCCGAAATTCCATCCTTCTGCAAATTCCGAATGCCCCCGCCACAGCAGGCTGCCAAGCTGGAGATATCCGCTCAGAGGCTCCAGCACATGCTGCCAAGGACGCACCGCAGAGGGATTCCGGAGGGTGACAGTCTTCCCATCCTCCGCCGCCTTCATCAGATCCGGAACAAGACGGTTTTCCGCCCAGTCCCCTCCCCCGATGACATTTCCCGCGCGGGCACTTGCCAGAAGCAGTCCTGAACGGTCGCCGGAGGCCCGTTTCTCCTTCGAGCCCCCCGGACGCTCCTCCTCTCCTCCTCCCCGGGAGGAATGAAAAAAAGAACGCCGCCAGCAGGAAACGGCCAGTTCCGCACAGCCCTTTGAAGCGCTGTAAGGATCATACCCGCCCATGGGATCAGCTTCCCGGAAGGGACGGCCGGAACCGGAATTTTCATAACACTTGTCGGAGGTGACCGCCACAACGGCACGGACGGAATCCGTTCTGCGGCAGGCCTCCAGGAGATGGATCGTGCCCATGACATTGGTTTCAAACGTCTCAACCGGCTCCTCGCAGGAAAGACGCACCAGCGGCTGGGCCGCCAGATGAAACACGATTTCAGGGCGGAAATCCGAAACAATTCTCTCCAATGTTTCCGGGCAGCGGATATCGGCGTATTCCGATCTCATATTTTTTCTTTTTTCCAGTCCGAGGAGCGAAAAATGGCAGTGACGCGTTTTCATGGGCAGCGCCACGCCGCAGATCTCCGCGCCCATGCGCAGAAGCCAGAGGGAAAGCCAGCTCCCTTTGAAGCCGCTATGCCCGGTGACAAGAACACGTCTGTTCCGATAGATCCCGCAAAACATCGATATGGCCGTCCTTCTCTCTCAGTTCATTCCGCCAGGCTGTTTATCCCAGTATTTCGTCCAGGGGACATTTCCTTCCGCCCACATGCGGTTGAGAAGTTCATGTTCCCTGGGGGTGTCCATGCACTGCCAGAATCCGTTATGGCAGCAGGCGGCGATTTCTCCATCGCGCAGAGCCCGCTGCATGGGAAGGGCTTCCAGATAGAAATCCTCCGTCCCGGACAGATAGCGGGAAAGAAATTCTTTTTTCAGGACCATATATCCGCCGTTGATGAAGCCGTCCGTACGGGCCCGTTTTTCTTCAAAGGCGACGACCGAGCCTTCCTGTACGCGCATTTCTCCGAAACGCCCCTCCGGATGTACCGCCGAAACCGTCATGAGTTTCCCCGCCTTCCGATGAAAATCAAGAAGTTTTTTTAGATTCACATCTGAGACGGCATCCCCGTAAGTAAGGAAAAAATCATGTTCGTCCTCCTCAAGATATTTCCCCGCGATACGGACACGGCCCCCGGTCATGGTCTCAATTCCGGTATCGGCAAGAGTGATTTCCCAGTCCGTTTCCGGTGTCGCACCGTGATAGACGATGGAATCCTTCTTCCCCGGACAGATGGTGATATCGGCGGAAAGCGCCCGGATGTGCAGAAAGTAATCGATGAAGACCTCCCGCTTGTATCCGAGGCAGAGAATGAAGCGTTTGACTCCGAATGCCGCGTATCCCTTCATGATATGCCAGAGAATCGGCCGGTCGCCGATGGGCACCATAGGCTTCGGCAGGAGTTCGGTCACATCGCGCAGACGGGTGCCTTTCCCACCGCAGAGAATCATGGCGGGCGGCATGATGCTGCTGTTTTTCATTCGTCGTATTCCTTTCCTTCCCGGGTGTATTCTCCGCCGGCGAGCTGTTCTTGCTGAACTCACATTGAGGGGAATATAACAGTGGCGAATGAAAATATCAAATCAAAGCGTCTCTTCTTTTTGACTGTTCCAGGGGGCTTCTGTGCCCCGCACGGGGATGCGGGGGAAAAAGGACTTTTCTTTTTTTTCTTCCGTTTTCATGCTTCAGAGACTTGAAGGAGAAGGGAAAAGGATAGTTCTAGCAGCATCTCCGGGCAAAAGAGAAGTTCGTGAAAACGCGTCGAGGAGAAGCGGCGGGAAAAATGAGGCGTCCTTTTTACTTCAGGATGTTGAACATGCTTACGGAACTGTTTCCCCCGAGACTCTTGTGATGCCACGCGGTATCAGAGGCAATGCTTTCCGCATGCCTGTCGAAAAAAACTCCATTGATGGTCCGGAGATGGCGCCCGTTGTAGAAATCATTCAGGCGGCATGCCACATACGAATGTTCCGGATTCGTCGTGCATCCGGGAGTTTTTCCCGTCCCGGGAAGGTAGTAGTTGTAAAAACCGGCATCATGCAGAAAAAGTTTGTCAGAAGTCTTTTTGACCATGGAAACACGAATCCCCCGATTGGTTGCGGTGGCATCCAGATCCATCCGGATATCAGGAAGAGTGAGATCATAGCCTGTTGTCTGATAGAAAAAAAGATCCTGATTTCCTCCCCATACACCATTGGGACACATGAAAAGCGAAGGACTCGTCCTCGGATATACCCGTCCCCCCGGTCGAAACAATGGAGAGTAACCGATCAGATCGCAGGGAGTCCAGCCCAGGTATTCGCCAAAAATTCTATACCAGTGAATGGTCCTTCCGCCATTCGGAAAAAGAATCCGAGGAGGAATGTAATATTCATAAGCATTTGAATAGGATATATTTGTTATACCAAGCTGTTTCTGATTGCTCAAGCAGGTAATTCGTTTTGCCGTCTCCCTTGCCTGTTTCAGCGCGGGCAGCAGCAGAGCGGCAAGAATCGCAATGACCGCTATCACCACCAGAATTCGATCAATGTAAAAGAGTATTTCCCGCATCTCATTTTTTCTGCCACACCCCATTCAATTTGAATCATTTGTTTCTTGTTCAGACTTCTTCCACTTCATCCGCGATTCCAGTCTTTCCTCACCATCTTTCACAAAAGGGCCCCGTAAGAAAAATAAAAATCCTCTTCTCTATGGAAAATCGGCAGGAGGCTACTGCCAGGCAATAAACATCCCTGACGGATTTTTTTTCTGAGCCCATGCAGTGTCGGAGGCAATGTTTTCCGCGTGTCCGTCCAGAAAGACCCCGTTGATGGTCCGGAAATGACGCCCGTTATAAAAGTCTTCCTGGCGGCAGGAAACATACGCGTGTTCCGGATTCGTCGTGCAATCGGGCGTTTTCCCTGTTCCGGGGAGATAATAATTCCAAAAGCCGGCGTCATGCAGAAAAAGTTTTTCAGAAATTTTCCGAACCATGGAAACACGGATGCCCCGATTGTTTTTTGTCGGTTCCTGATCCATGCGGATATCCGGAAGATTGCTGTAATAGCCGGTTGTCAGATAAAAAAACATATCCACATTCCCGCCCCATATTCCTTTGGGACACATGAAAACAGTAGGGCTGCTCCTGGGTTCCATCCTTCCTCCCGGTCGGTAGAGAGGAAATGTGCTGACTGCATCACAAGGTTTCCAGCCCAGATATTCTCCCATAATCCGATACCAGTATACGATACCGGATGAAGCGCTGGAATAATATATCCGCGGATGGACAAAATATTCGCAATCCAATGAATAGGAGTGATTTGTCATGCCAAGCTGTTTCTGATTGCTCAGGCAGGCAATTCGTTTTGCCGTCTCTCTTGCCTGTTTCAGCGCGGGCAGCAGCAGCGAAGCCAGAATTGCAATGACCGCTATCACCACCAGAAGTTCGATCAGTGTAAAAACCCGTTTTTCCCAAGTCATCATTCCTTCCCCTTTCCGCAGAAAAAAAGACTGCGCAAAATATTTTATTGTAATGACGCTGGAATACTTGTACAAAAAACAGGAGATTTTTTTCTAATATAGGACTGATTCCAGGCTTGTCAAGCCACGTTTTTCCTCCGCAAAATCAAAAAAAACAGAATCACATGCAGAAAAACGGAGCCTGGAAATTGTTGATTGAGAAAGGGAAATCCCTTCTCCTGATTTTCCGTTGTCCTGTCAGCAGGCATCCTTGCAGACGGGCTTTTTCCCGGCGCTCATGCGCAAGTCAAAGCGGAAAGGAATCCTGATTTCCGAAGGATCAAGATCCAGGCCTTTTTCCCGGGCTTCCAGAGAGCGGATCGAACGGTAGAGGTCGGAAAAAGTGGTTTCCCCTTCCTGAATGTCCGGGACGTCAAGCCCCCCCGCCTCCTCCAGAATCGTCTGCGCCGCACGCCAGTCCCCCGTCTCCGCCAGCGCGGACGCATACAGAAGACGGAGCATCGGAACAGCCTGCGATTTCTCCGGAAGCAACGGAAACAATTCAAGAATCATTTCCGCTTTCCCCGCCTCAAGAATGCCGCGGAAACACTCTTTGGCCAGAGAAATGTCGTATAAGCGTTTCCTCAGGACCGCACGGAAGAACGTGGCGGAGGACTCCTTCCTGCCCGTTGCACGGCAGAGATTCGCCATCGCATAGAGAGCCAACGGTGAAGAAGCAAGATGCAGAGAATTCCGGAAACACTCCTCCGCTCGCTCGAAATCCTCCCTGTAATAATGGCAGAGCCCCAGATGAAGCCAGGTGTTCCACTGAAAAGAGCCTGCTGTTCCGGCCGAAGACTTCTTCAGAAGTTCAAACCATTCCTTCTGAATCTGATAGGATGGAAAAACCGTTTCCGGATCCGTCTCCGGCAGAGATCCGTATTTCAGGAGCCCGATCCAAGGTTCCTGCTCCGCTCCGGGTTCGCCGAAATCAAGATGCGCGGAAAGAGGAGGCTCGTTCCCGTGAAGACGCCGGAGATTTTCCAGCGCTCCCCAGGCAGAACCGCTGAAAAGCAGACGGCCCTTTTTCAATGCAAACGTCTCCCGGGTCCGGAGCAGCATCGAATCCAGACGGCTTTCCGGCAGAACCGCCTCCAGAGCACTCTCCGCTTCCCGTACGGCGGAGTCCCAGGAAGAGAAAATTTCTTCCGGCCGGGTTGTCAGAGAGCCGTACGCTTCCAGCCACTCCCATGCGCTCTCGGGCGGCATCGGACAGCACTCCATCTGCGTTTTGCAGAGTCCGGCCTGAATTTCCAGATAATCCGGCGCGGAAGGAGAACTCAGGCGTCTCTGCCAGTGGCGTCCGCCCGGAGACTGCCCCCAGACAAACAGTTTGCGTCCCGCAAGACGACGCGTCGACGCATGGACAAGTCCAAGACCGTCTTCCGAAATCAGAGCCTCAAATTTTCTCCGCCCGTCCGGAATGTTGAAAAAATGATCCTTCGGCAGCTCGTGATTCTTCGGAAAGGTGCAGTCAAACCCCTCCGCAAACGGCAGATCCCATTTGCTCAGCGGATGATGCTTCTCATCCTCATACGCATTGGAATACGTGCTCTCCGCAGGAGCCACAACGCGCTGGCGCCCGATCTCACGCACCGCAATGTTCGACCACCAGTACATCGGAACCACTTCCTTCCGGGGATTGACAACCCTCATCCGCGCAAAAAGAAATTCAGACCCCTCAGGAAGGAAAAAATCCATCTGCCAGGTCACACCGCGTTCCCGGCAGAATTCATACATCCGGAGCACCGGAGTCCCGTCTTCATCTTCCAGTTCCGCTGTGAACAGCGGGGACAGGGTATAGGCTCCGTGACCACGGCCGCCGATATTCCATTCGACACCCCCGGCTATCCAGGCGTTCCGAAGCGCAAAATTGACAGGTCGGAACACTGGATTCTCATAAATCAGGTCCCTCCCCGTGCGTTTGTCCTGAAGAGACCAGAGCCGGCCGCCGAGCCCGGGAAGAAAAACAGCTTTCAGATTTCCGTTTTCCAGAACGGCCGAATCAAAACAGAGGTCCTCTTCCTCTCGGCTGTACTGGTCCTGCATGCTATGCGGCATGATGTTCGGAAGCATGCCGTAACCTATGAAAAGGCCGTCATCCTCTCCGGCCCGGCTTTCAAATTTCTGCCCCAGCGCATTCCTCATCGCGGGAAAGTGGTTTCCCTCACCGAGTTTATTCCCGCGGATCCGTTTCTTTTCCAAATACAGTCGGCTCACAGCTGTCTCTTCCCTGTTGTTCTGTTGTCTTTTCAGGTTTCTTGTTTTTCAGGGCGAATGGATTGCTTTGTTTCTTAAGTCTCTGTGCTCCCTTTGTTTCTGTCCGCAGAGCACAAAGTGGACGGGAGGGGGGAGTCGGCATGATTTGTTTCCCGGGAGAGAAGACACATCATGCCGCTCAGGAGGGAAAAAAGACAGGCAGATCCGTACGGAGCGGGCTGAAAAAAGGATTTCTTCTTTTTCGACAGTGCTTCAGACGGATTTTCTTCCCCTCCGTCTTGCGGACAGGCATGAAAAGAGCTTCCATAACTCATGGGAAGGAACAATAATGAGAGTCCCTCTCTTTGTCAAGGGCAAAAGGCGTTCGGAGATCGGCTTTTTTCCGCATGTGCGACAGAATCAAACTCAATAATTGCAATCAAACGTGAGAATGCAGGAGAAAATGCAGAAAAAACAAAAATAAAATGCTTCGCGCGCGAGAGAGAAAAAAGAAGAAGAGAAAAGCGCCGTCGCTTACTTTAACCGGGACCACGATCTGCTGTTGAAAAGTGCATTGCTGTTGGGATCGAATACCGCGGTGGATGAATTTGAGGTGTTGAATCCGGAATTGCAATAGATGATCTCATTGTCGGAGTTGATCCATGCATGATCATAACGGCGGTCGACAAACATCTTTTCGCCGGTGTTCGGGTTGGATACGGAATCGACAGCACGGATGTATTCAGACCACATATCAGCCACCTTCTCCTGTGTGTCGGAAGAAGAGGACGCGGCTCTCTGATAAGCCTCCATCTGCTGATTCCGGATCTGAATCTGAGCAGAAACCCAGCTTGCTGTCCGCTGATTGGAAATCCGGTTGACCAATGCTATGAAATTCGGATTGGGCTGAACACTTTTTATCATTTCCTCAAGACATGTCTGCGCCTTCAGTTCGTCCCCCTTCCTGCAGCAAAAAGAAAACAAGGAAAGAAACTCGACGGTTACAACTTGACTCAATGAAATTCTGCTTTCCAGCGCCATTACTGGAATCGATAATATTACAGTCCGCCGTTTTTCCCCGCCCTCCCCTTCATAACGGGCAAAAAACTCCCGCAGGAAACAGCCTGTTAATTGGATGCCCCTCTGCGCAGACTGCCTCCGTCTTGCGGCAAGCAGCTGGTTTTTCTCCGCATCCCCGACATCCCGGAAGCATGACTCAATCAGCACGACTCCGGAAAGATTGTAGTCCTTTTGAACCGCAGGCAGAAAGTTGTTCGCCAAAATGCGCGGATCATGAAGCAGCGGAACTTGACGGATTGTCCCGGGCATGCCGATCACGCAGGGAGAAGCAACGGCGGTTTTGATTTCGCTTTCAGGACTCATGATCCAGACATACCAGGTGACAGGCTGCGCCGGATTTTGAGACCATGTTGCCTTCCCTCCGGCAAACCATCCGCCTGGAACTCTGCAGCGGACGACCGGAGTTTGCGTCTGATAGTCGATCAGATAAAAAAGGCCGTTTACAGTATTGGCATTCTTACGGGAAGACGGAGTCCGTCCTGAATCGTCGCCGCCGCTTCCCGCCAGACAATTCACGGAAAGCATCACAACAACAGACAAGAGCAGTTTGTTCAGGCTCTTTCTCATCATCCATTGCCTCTTTCTCTCAAGGGAAAGGCTGCGCCAGCATCCACATCAGACGGCGGAACCAGTCAACTGCGTAATTGCCGAATAATCCGAAATGATTCTCTTCCGAAACGGAAACTCCGGCCATTTCGATCAGACTGGTTCCGGCATCCCCCATGGCCAGAGAGCCTCCCAGAAGAACAATCAGAACAACAATGACATATTCCATCAGCATGGAGCCTTGTTCTTGAGAAATATTCATGGAGCAGGCCTCGTCTTCTGCTATTTGATCGCCTGTTCAAATGACGGACGGAAATCGGGATGCTTTTTCAGTTCATTTTCTTCCAGTTGAAACGCAAGATGTTCAAATGAGAGTTCTTCCAGTTTCCTGACGCAGGACGCCAGTTCGGCACCGCTCGGCGCAGAATAATATTTCATCATGGCCTTCCGGGCTGTGGAGAGGCGTGTCAAAAGACGGCGGCTCATCGGAATGCTTTTGCATTTCACGTTGTTCTTTTCCAAATAAAAATCAAGGTGGCGGGCATCAATGCTTTTGGACTTGTCCAGATCAATGGAGAGCAGAATGATTTCCGCCTGGCCGAGCTGATCGGTACAAACCCTCAAGAAGGTATCACTCCCGGGATTTATGACCAGCCATTCGTTGGTGAGCGGTTCCCGTTTGCTTTCCGTATAGGAATCCACAAGCGTCCGTTCCACTTTCGCGGGAATTTCCTCGACACGGCTTCCCGATTCAAAATTCATGAAGGGGTTCATGCCGTCAAACGCATATTTTGTGACCTCGCCGGACCATTCAAACGGAAACATGCCGAATGAAAACACGCTGATGACATGAGACATAATCGCAAACGGGAAAAGCCCCAGACCGGTCAGGAATTCATAAGACTCCCGCCATCCCTCATACGGAGTATAGAGAGAAGAAATCTTGCGAACCTGCCAGACCTCTACCTTAATGTTTTCCATCTGTTCCAAAGTTACTTTGAATGAGGAGGAATCGGGAATTTCCTTGTCCGTCGTCAAAATGTACTGCTTGCTCAGAACGGTTCTTGAATTTTCCGGGGTCTCCTTGGTGATGTCTTCCAGATGATTCGCACATCCAGCGGCAAGAAGGGAAACCAATGCCGCTGTTCCAGCCGATAAGATTTTCCTGTTCATGTCTGTATTCACTCCTGTATTGTTATTTTTGCACTTTGACGAATTCTCCGATGAATTTTCCGGACTCGTCCGTTCCGGTCTGCTTCCATTCCCATTCGCTCTCAAGGCGATATTCCCCGTGATCCAGGGGAAGGACTTTGCTGATTCCAAGCACCTTGCGGCTGCCGTCCTCCAGGCGTCCGGTATGAACGATGTAATTCAAGGCGGCAACCACCTGATTACGGATCGCATTGAGCGGGAGGTCAAACCCGGCATACATGACGCAGGTTTCCAGGCGCAGCAGACTGTCGTATGCGTTGTTCGCGTGAATCGTGGACATTGATCCGGAATGCCCTGTATTCATCGCCTGAAGCAGATCCAATGCCTCGGCCCCGCGAATTTCTCCGAGGATGATGCGGTCAGGACGCAAACGCAATGCCGAATGCAGCAGATCGCGGAATGTCACTTCCCCTTTGCCGTCCTTGTCCGGACGGCGGGTTTCAAACGGCACGAGATGCGGCTGACGGAGCTGAAGTTCGCAGGAATCCTCAATCGTCAAAATGCGGTCTACCGGGTCGATATATGAACTCAGCACATTGAGTATGGATGTTTTCCCGGACGATGTCGCCCCGCAGATCAGTATGTTCATCCGCTTTTGCACCAGAAGTTTGAGATAGTCCAGCATCTCCTGTGAAATGCTCTGCCAGCTCACCAGGCTTTCCGGAGAAAGGGAATCGGCCCGGAATTTCCGGATGGAAACAACCGTTCCACAACGGGAAAGCGGCGGAATCACAATATGAACTCGGGAACCGTCCGGCAAGCGGGCATCAAGACGGGGGTATTCATCGTTCAGAACACGGCCGACTGACTTCGCAATATTGTTCGCAGCGGCTTGAAGCGCCGGTTCGCTGGGAAATTTCGATTCGATTTTGACAACTCTGCCGCCTTTTTCAATATAAATATTTTCCGGCCCGTTAATCATAATTTCGCTGACAAGCGGGTCGTCAAGCCAGGGTTTAACCGGTTCCAGAAACATGGCCAGGTAAGAAATCCCATTCATATTCATCCGCTCCTTATGCCAGAAGTTTTTTCAATTTTCTGCATTCAGCTTCCGCTTCTTCTACGGGGAAACAATTGTAAATGAGTTTGGCATGACTGAAATCCAGCAGGACGGGAGACCCGTCATCCCGCAGTCCGAGATTCGACTTCCGGATATCACCATGCAAAATAAATCGTCTATGCAAATAGTCAAGCGCTCTGAAAAAACCGGCTGTCCTTCTCCGTTTCCCGATCACGTCCCCTGTATGACACCATTCCATTACACAGTATGGTGAATCGCCAACATCACTGGCGAAAACTTCCGGAAGGTTCGGGTGTTTCATTTGGCACAGCCATTCAAGTTCGTTCCGGAAACGGGATTCGCCTCCGGGAACGGGAATTTTCACGGCACAGGGCCGCCCCCGGAAATCAGCCAGATACACCTGAGACGTACTCCCCTTTGCGATGAAGCGCTTCAGTTTCGCGCCGTGAATCACGGGCGGCTCTCTCAACAGTCTTTCATCAAGCGGCATTCTTCCACAGAAAACATTCCTGACAAATTCCGGAAGGCCTGAACCTTGCCGGAACAGAACGCTGCATTCCCACCAGTCTCTGAGCACGGCGTCAAATACATCGGCTTTGAGAGATGGGCGAATATCCGCCAGCAATGCCGTCAATCTGACCGCCGCCGCCCATTGCCAGTCCAAAAAGCCGACCTGGCCGCTGAAAACGGCAGCACGCCGATCCGGGCGGAACAGCAGAAAAAAATCCAGCGGACAGAAGCCGGAGAATTCTATCTGCACAGGATGAATCCGAAGCCATTCAAGTTCCATGCTGATTTGAACGGCATATGACTCAAAGGCGGTCTGCGGCGATTCAAACCCACGGCAAAGCGCGGGGAGAAGCTCATTCAGTTGGCGGAGTAACATCGTACTCGTCCTCCTCTTCTTCCTCCGGCTGCGCCGGAGTTTCGGCTTCTTCCCGGCTGACATCGGGAGTGATTTCCGGAAGTTTCCCGAAGGCAATGACAATGGCGGTGGCATTGTCGATTCCACCGTGTTTCAGAGAAGCGTCTATCAGGTCCCTCGCCTTCTGTTCCGGTGCGGAGACTGTGCTTAGAATCTGTTTTATCTCCAGTTCAGGGAGCTGGCGGGAAACACCGTCTGAACAGAGTAAATAAAGATCGTTGTCCATGAGTTCCAGATCCTGGGTCTCGAGAAAAAATTTCGGGCCGCACCCTGCGACGTTGGTCAGGACGCCCTGCAGATGCTTTGCCAGTTTCTCCTCTGCCACTCCCATCGCGGAGGCAATGGTATGATCCGTGGTAAGCAGCTCCAATTCTCTGCCTCTCAGCCGATAACAACGGCTGTCTCCGGCAGAAAACAGCATTCCCAAAGTCGGCTGAAACGGAGAAAGAGCAATCCCGACAATAGTGGCGCCCATGCCGCGCATATTGTTCTCCGCTGCAAATTTCTGAATTCCGGCGTTTGCCTGATAGGAAAATTTCACCATCGCAGAGAGATTTTTCAAAGGAGAAAGCACAGCTTTCGAGAGGGTCTGAACAACGATGGCACTTGCCCGTTCGCCGCCGTCCCCGCCGCCCATGCCGTCGGAGACGACGAACAATCCCCCCGAAGGCTGGCAGGTGTAAGAGTCCTGATTTTCCTTGCGGGCCAATCCCGTATCGGTATATGCCCCGGCATTAAAGTATTTTTTCTGAAACAGAAGAAACGGCATTGCTTGTCACCTTGGATATTTCTTGAATCCCCACATGCGGCGCACCACGGGATCTCCGGGGATGCCTTGGCGGAGAATGGAATCTCTGATTTCAATTTTCTGTTCGTCGGAGGCGGTATTGTATTCCCGTCCCAGCTGAATCAGCGGAAGCCGCATTTTCTTGAAGTCGCGGGCAAAGGATTCCATATCCGATTCCTTGACTTCCCCGCCCATCAGGAAAATGGCGATGGCTTTGCTTAAGATAGATTCCCGCAACGACTTGGAATCCTCGGCAGTGAAATACTTTGCTGCCAGTTTGTTCCGGAATTCAAGCACCTCTCCGGTACTTTCATAGAGACGCTGGAAAGCGCCGGCATGCAGCCAGTCGTTGTGTTTCTGATCAGCGAAGGTCCGGAAGGTTTGAATCGCTCCGAGCAGATTCCTGAATTTGACGATTTCAGGACGGAACTGGAACTCCGAATACACCGATTGGTCATAAGGGGCCGGAAGCGCATAGATGAATTCAAAGAATCCTTCGATCCCGAGAACACGGTCGTATTCCCCCGCAGGCTCCGTCCTGAGACGGGAAGGCATCTTCTTTTCAAAGGCATCACAGGAAAATACTTTCTTCATAACATCCTGATTTTGAAATATTGATACGCATTCCGGCAGGGAGGTATCCTTGCCCAGTCCTGCTTCGTTCAAATTGCGGATCAGCGGACGCAGATTGGCCGCGACGGCAAGGATAATGTCGAATTGCCGCTCCTGCTGTTTCCTGAGCGTGGCGATATTCGCGTTGACAACGCATTGCTCCAATGTCGGGAGATCCAGACGGATCGAGTCGAGTTTTTCAAATTCCAGCTGCTGGACCGCAATCATGGCACGCTTGATCTGTTTTCCGGTCCTCTGCAGCATCGCCAGGGGAACCATGCAGCTTTCGATTCGGATGCGGATGTTCGGCTCGGCATGCTGCTTCAAATCATCCAAATCGCTCAGGACCATGGCGAGATTGTCCGATTCGGACTCGATTCTTGCGAGAATGCCCTCCAGTTTTTCCAAATACAGCAGGTTGTCTTCGATCTGCTTGCAGAGGATCACCGAGTCCGCCAGAAGTTTTTTCAAATAGACGGGAGGCTTTTGCGAGAAGAGTTTTTCAATCCCACCGATGACTTTTACGGATTGTTTCAAATCGGCGAGATTTTTCTGGTTCCGGTCGTCGCGCATGGAAGTTTCCGCCAGAAGATACGCATCCAGCAATTTTTTAACGGTGAACGCTTCTTTGCGCATTTCAGGCGCAGTGGTGTCGTTCCATCCCCAGACATTGGGATCGGCATCGGTAATCATCCCGAGGATGTGAGAGGATTCAATCCAGTTGCCGGAATTCAGTGCCGACTTCGCCTTTCCCCAGTTGGCAAAAATCTTTTCCCATATGGTGATGGACTGGTCAAGTTCGTTATAAGCAATTTCATTCGCTTCCGAACCTCGGCGCGAACGCGATTCCTTCAGAAATTCACGAGCTTGATCGAAACGTTCGGCGGCAGCCTCGCGCCTGGCATAGTTCAAATACGTGTCGGAAGATGATTTGACACCCATCCAGAACCAGTTCAGAGCCAAAACGATGAAAATGGTCGCCGCGACAATGCCGAGGCTCGACCATATTCTGATCTTGGAATGCTCAATGCTTCCGTCCACGAATTTGAAATCGACGAAGGAAATACTGATGACATCATCGTCGACCAGCAGGCGCTCCGTACTGGAGGAGAGTTTTGTGCCGTTTACAAATGTGCCGTTTTTACTGCCGAGGTCGCGCAGCCAGCAGCCATCCGCCTTGCTGTTGAATTCGGCATGACGCTGTGAAACAAGCTGTTCGTCGATAACGAGATCGCAACTGGGTGCGGAGCCCGCCACCATCCTGGGAGAGTCCAGCCTGACCGACTGCCCTTTTTTGTCGGTATTGAGATACACCAACTCATGTCGCGCGGTATTGGACGCTTTGAGTTTCTCCACATAAAGTGTACAGTTGCCAATGGCGAACTGGTCGTCCGGGGCGAGATTTTTTTCCTGGATTTTCCGTGCCTTGTAGAAAATTCCGTTACGGCTCCCCGTATCACGCAGGCACAACCGCCCCTTGCGCATCAAAATCACGGCATGATGCCCGCTGGCGACATTGTCTTCCTTGGGAATCACCCATGTACAGTCCGCGCTTCTCCCGATGGTGATGGTGTCTGAAGCGGAAAGATCGGCGACTTCGTACAACACCTTGTGATTGAATTCAAGCCGAAGACTCAGCCTTTCCTGAGCCGTTTTCTTCAAAGAAAGAGTGCGCACTACGGTATTGTGAAAATGCTTGAAAGTCTCGCGGGAGAACATCCGCTTGAAGAGACTTCTCCCCGAATTGCTTACTCCCATACGTTCCTCCTGAGTGTGAAATAGCGCAGATCGTCCGGAGAGGAGAAAACGGTCTTGCATAATTCCAAAACGGCAATCTCCTGCTGGCGGTCATTTTTCAGATTCGCCTCGAAGTATTGGATTTTCTGGCTGTTATACCAGATGGTCTGCATGGAGCGAAGTCGCCGCAACTGTGTAAGGGCGTTCTGCATCAGTGCCGGATTATTGTTCCTGACACTTTCCATCAGAGTGTTCTGAAGCAGGAGATAAGTCCTTGCCCATTCAAACGGAGCCTGTTTTGCCAGGTGTTTTGACACTTCGTCCAGCATGACGGATGTATCGGCTCCACCTCTATAATCGGGATTGCCCTCCCAATGTCCCTGCAAATACTGCAGTGAAAACTTCAGGAACGGGGTGTTGGAAATGAAATTCTGTCCGCGGGCCCGTTCTGAGACCGGGGTTTCCGCCATTCTCAGGTATGCCTGATCTCCGGTGCGGAAAAACAGGATCTCCCCATACCATGATTCGTTGTCCGCCTCCCGGCGGTACTCGACACTCAAACAGGGCAGCCCGTTTTCGGAGCCGATGAAAAACACATCGGAAATCTGTGCCAGATTCCATCTCTTATTGTCCTGCTGCAAATCGGAAAGCATAGAGGAAAACACCTGTTTCCGGTCCTCGTAAAGGAAGTCGGCGGATTGTTTCTGAATGAATATAATCCGAAGCGGAACCGAGGCGTCTTTCCCAAAACGGGTGGAGATGGTGATCCGGCCTTCTTTCTGTTCCACTTCGGTTTTCCCCTTGATGCTGGGATATGCCAGTGAAAACGCTCCCGCCTTGTGCCCGCCGTTGCCGGGATCGGTGAAGGCGCCGAGTTCCTTGCCGTCCGGTCCGACCGGCCAGCTCAGATTCACTTCTTTGGGCGACGACTTCAGGGAATAAAGCAATACCAGCACGGCAATCGCGCCGATGCCTCCGAGAATATATTTGAAAAGTTTCCCCGTGGACCGCTTGCGGTCCGCGTTGCGCAGAAGATTCATTTCCTCCAGACTGGCAAGACGGGTACGCATCACATCCGTTTTCAGCACTTCCTCTCCATTTCCGAGTGCAGAGGAAGAAGAAGGCACCTGCTCCTGCACCTGCGGCGGCTGTTGTGCCAAAGGCTTCTCTTCCCCGTTGTTCAGCGGAATCTGTGTTTTGTTCCGGTCATCTGGGAAGGAAATCGTATTTTTGGTGAGCTGCCGCGGCGGAACGGCCGTTTTATCCGGATCGTCAGCAGAGGCGGGAGAAGGCGCAGCGGGAATGACGGTTTTCATTTCTCCGGCTTCGGGAATCGGATCATCCTCCTGGATTTTCAAGTGAAGTTCCACTTTTTTCCCCAGGCAAAGCACATCGCCGTCGTTCATTTTTCTTCTGATATCCAATGGGTTTCCCTGAAAAATGGTTCCGTGGGAACTCAGGTTTTCTGCAAAAATCCCTTCCGGCGTCACCAGAAGTTTCAGATGTTTTCCGGAAACATCCGGTTCGGAAAGATGAATGTCGGCGGAATGGGAACGCCCTGCGATGTGTTCGCCCGGAGACAATTCCCCTTCCAGCGTCTTTTCGTGATCGACATATATAAGATATCTTATCATGCTGATTTCTCCTTAAAACATTCCGACCATACCGGAGGATTGAACCCGAAGATAGATCGGGACGAAAATAATGATAAATACCGAAGGCATGATGAACAAAGCCATCGGAATCATCATGAGCGAAGGCGCGCGCTGAGCCTTGCGCTCCGCCGCCGCGACACGGACGCGCCTCATTTCCTCCGCGTTAATCCGCAACGTGTCCGTGATGGATGCGCCCATTTCAGTTCCCTGGATCACCGCATTGACCATGCTTCGGAATTCGTCGATGCAAAGCCGGTCCGCCATGGCCTTCAGTGCATCGTTCCGGTTGTTGCCGAGTTCCAGCATCTTCAACGTGATGCCGAATTCCTGTGTCAAAGGACAGATTTCCGAATGCTCCACATAGTAGCGGACTGCTGCGGAAAAATCCAGCCCCGCTGTCATGGCCGATGAAATCAGGTCGATGGAAAACGGCAGGGCGCGGCGGATGGAATTCTGCCTTTCCTGTGCGAGATTTTGAATTTGCACAATCGGAATCAGCCAGCCGATGAATCCGGCAATGAAAATTGCCGTAACAACATACATGATGTCCATTTCTAGAAGCAGCATGAATACGATCCCGCATACGGCGAACAACACGGCCCAGAGAAGCTGAGCGCAAAAGACATCCGACGAATCGAGCGGCAAGGCCGCCAGCTTCAGGTCTTTGGCAATGGCTTCACTTTTATTCCGGAAGAGTTGTTTCATGCCCGAACCGAGCGTATCCTTCAGGATCTTGATCTCATTGTAAAATCCGCGGAAGGTGAACGGCAGACGCGGATCGGAATAAGCGCCGGCAGTCTGATTCTTTGCGGAGAAATAAAATTTCAGTCCGATCACCAGCAGAAACGCGGAAAGAAAGCTCAGCAGCCGCGCCAACAGCATATATACTTGTTCATCCATGATCCCTGCCTTCTTTCCTGTTTTATATTTCGACGGTGACAATTTTTTTGATGAAAAGATATCCGATGGTTTCCAGAATCAGAACCACGATGATCGCCGCCCATCCGAGCACAGTGGTGACCAGCGGCTGCATCAGCTGGCGGTCCAGCAAATAAAGAATGACGAACGCCATCAGAGGAGCACAGGCCATGATGATGGATTCAAACTTGCCCTGTGCAGTCAGAGTGTTGATCTTGTCCTCCATGATGGAACGCTGGCGGATTGTGTCGATGATTTTGTCCAGGATGTCTGAAAGACTTCCTCCGGTCTGCTGGGAGATGCCGACCGCAGTGACGAAAAGTTTCAAATTGTCATCAGGCATCCGTTTTTCCAGCCGCACGAGAGCCTCGGTCAAATCTATGCCGAGACGATATTCGTAAAGCGTCATGGAAATTTCCTCCTGCATGACCCCGCCGATATCGCGCCCTACGACTTCCAGGGCCTGCGGAAGCGCCACGCCGGAACGCATTCCGTTGTTCAAACCGAGTACCACATCCAGCAATTTGCTCTGGAACTCAAGGTTGCGCTTTTTCACCTTGTTCCTATAATACAGAAGCGGAAGCACATACGCGGCTCCGGCCGCCAGCGCTATGAGAACGGGGACCGCCCACGCGGAAACCCCCGCCACCAGAAGAAGACAGAGCATAATCAATGCACCGACGGTTGCAAAACAGATTTGAATTTTCCGGAGTTTCGGTTTGGATATGAAATATTCCAGCTGCGTTCTTCCATCCCATCCGCCGGAACGCTCCGCGCCGCTGTGGTCCAGATCGGAAAACAGCGTGCGGCAGAGAATGTAACAGATGGCGGACACAGAGCAAAACACCATGAGAAGAACGAACCAGTGCATACGATGAACTCCTTCTTATGATCGGGGCACAAACACGGACATATCCAGCTTCAGATCGCCTTTCAGACGAAGTCTTTCCACAAAGGCCGGAATATTTCCCGTGGGATAATATTCCCCGACGATTTTCCCGTTTTCATCATATCCGGTCTGTTTGAAAACGAAGATATCATGCATCAGCACAATGTCCTTTTCCCGTCCTGTGATCTCGGAAATCTGCACGATTTTGCGTGAGCCGTCCGGCAGACGGTTCTGCTGAATAATCAGATTGACGGCGGAGGCGATCTGTTCGCGGATGGCGGTGATGGGAAAATCGATACCGGACATGAGCACCATGTTTTCCAGGCGTGAAATCGCGTCGCGGGGGGTGTTGGCGTGGCAGGTGGTGAGTGAACCGTCGTGCCCCGTGTTCATTGCCTGAAGCATGTCCATGGCTTCCGCTCCGCGGCATTCCCCGACGATGATACGGTCTGGACGCATACGCAAGGCATTGATGACCAGATCCCTGATCTGGATTCTCCCTTTCCCTTCAATATTCGCCGGACGCGATTCCAACGACACCAGATTGCGGTGGGAAAGTTTCAGTTCTGCGGAGTCTTCAATGGTAATGACACGTTCATCGGCCGGGATATATTGGGAAAGGACGTTGAGCAACGTTGTTTTGCCCGATCCGGTTCCGCCGGAAACGAGGATGTTCTGAGCGGCGCGCACCGCCTCCCGCAGAAACAGGTCAATGCCGGGAGTCATGCTTCCGAAGGCGATCAGGTCTTCGGAGGTCAACTTCTTTTTCGCAAACTTGCGGATCGTCACAGCCGCGCCGCGGAGTGAAAGAGGAGAAATGATCGCATTGACACGGGAACCGTCCGGAAGACGGGCATCCACCATGGGGCTGGCTTCGTCAATGTGGCGTCCGAGAGGCTCGACGATGCGCTGAATGATCGTATGAAGATGCTTGTCGTTGAAAAACCGTGCTCCGGTTTCGTAAATGCGCCCGCGGCTTTCCACAAAAATCAGATCCGGACCGTTGACCATGATTTCATCCACCTTGTCGGAACGCAGCAAAGGGGAAATCGGGCCGTATCCGGTGAGTTCGTCCAGCAGAGACTCCCGCAGTTTTTCCAGCGGAATGGTGTGCGGCAATTCGTGGCGCAGTTCTTTGAGTGACAGGTCAAGCGCGGCAAGGAGTTTTTCGCGCATTTCGTCATTCGCGATCTGCTTGGTCGCTATTTCCTGAAGATTCAATTTCCCAAGCACATAATTGTGAATCCGGGTTTTGAGGGCCATCAGTTCGTCCGTGTAGAGGACGTTGGTGTCATCAAAATCGAAAGTGCGGGAGACGTTTTTGTCTCCCTCATCCCGGGATTGCTTCAGTGGCGCGGAAACGGCCGATTTCACCAATCGGAGCTGAAACGGGCCGATGAAAACGGAATCACTCAGGGCAAATTCCGTGGCCGAGGTGATCGGTCCGTTTTGATTTCTGGTTCCGATTCCGCTGCCGAGATCGGAGATGAAGAATGTTTCCGGCCCGCCGAAGAGTTTCGCGTGTTTCCTGGACACGGAACTTTCCGGAAGGCGGATATCGCAGTTGTCGGAACGTCCGATCAGCCATTCGCCCTCTTTCTCTCCAAGGTCGATATGGCGGGCCGTCCCGTTTGCTTCTGTGATTTGCAGAAACATTCCTTCACCTCATTTCCATATATTTTAGAATATCAGAACCAGCGTTCCCAGAAGCTTTTTTTCTCATCGGCTTCCTGAGCGCGCTGCCGGTTGGTTTTGCCGGATTCATCCAGGGTGTCCGCGGTTTCGGCGGAAGGAGGCATCTTCAGCGGAGGCGTCCTGCCTGCAACCTGAGGATAGACCAGAAGCAGGACCTGATTATCGTTGAAGGAATCGGTTCTTTCCGCGCAGATCCAGTTCAAGACCGGCACCTTGCGGAGGAAGGGAATGCCGGAGGGGCCGGAACTTTCTTCAATCATGTCCTTCATGCCGCCCAGCGCCACGGTTTCGCCGAGCTTGGCGACGATGGTTGTGGAAACCTTGGTCTGTTTGAGATCGTAGTCGTTGTTTTCCTGAAGCGCGGGAGTGCTGATTTCAAGCTGCATGTCAAGTTTGACGCTGTCATTGCCGATCAAACCGCCTTTGACGCGCATGATAAAACCATAGGGCACGTCATTGAGCGTTCCCGTTCCGCCGGATCCTCCGTAAACACGGACTTTCAGCGTGCCGCCTTCATGCAAGACCTTGTACTCGTTGGATTCATTGCTCATGAAGCTCAGGTGCCCGGCACGATGGAAACGTTTGCAGCCGCTTTCCGCCATCAGGTTCAGAATGGTGCTGACATCGGCTCCGAGATTGTAACTCTGATTGGTTCCGCCTTCAAAAATGGTGGAGAAGTTGAAGCCTTGCGCAATGTTCACTCCGCCTTTCAGCAGATTCGCTCCGATCGCGCTGGTATCGGCCTTTTTGACACCGACAAACACCACGCCGACATCCAGAAGAGTCGGCTTAATGACAACTTTATTGATGAATTTGACTGGTTTGCTTCTGTCTTTGCCGTCAAAGGAAATCCAGTCCTGTGTGGAAATAAGCTGCTGGATGGTGGTCATATCTTCCTGGCAATAAACGGAACCGCGCAGAATCAATGTATCCTTTTCGTTTTGCAGGGACAAAGTGCCCGGGGAAAGGTCGGTAATATCCTGAACCACTTTGAAGCCGGATTTTTCAAACAGTTTTTTCAGTGAAAGCATGATTTCCGGCGCCGGACGGAACATTGTCAGATTGACGACGTTGCCGCCATAGCCGGGAAGCACCTTCAAGAGCGTTTCCCACCCTTCGATGCTGGAAACCTCGCCTTTCAATACGACTTTATTGCCGTTAATGCTGATTTCCACTTCCGGGACGCTGTCCAGGTCCTTCCGCAGTGCGTTGAAAACTTCGCGCACATTGTCATTGACCGTCACAGTGTAAAGTTTTGCGATCGTCCCTGCAGTGATGTGCAGATCCGATTTCCCGACAGCCAGACCGGTTACGCGGATCTGGTCATTCGCTATCGGTTCGGCGGAGATGATCCCGCGGTCTGTGATATTGATGTCGGTCGCCCGGAAGCCCGGGCTCAGAATGACAATTCCTTTCAGCGGGACAAAGACTTTTTCACTGTCCGCGGCCATGGCTCCAACGGCCACCCCCGCCAATGCGATCAGAGCGATAATTTTCTTTAACATGGCGAACTCCTTATGGTTGATTTATTTTTTTGGCGTTTGGGGAATATTGACAACTTCAAGGTCATTAACCATCGAACTGAACGTTTCCGGTGTCACCATTCCGGCATCCATCCGGTTCAGGGCGGTCGGATCGTTGCTCCTGCGCAGCACGGGAGTCAGTTCCGCAATCCGCGAAGCGGCGATCAGCGCCTGCGCCTGCTGCGGAGGAAGAAGAACGATAATAACCCCGTCCATGTTCTGGTCCCGCTTGCCGGACGGAATTTCCAGCACCCGGACTTTTGGGAACAGCACCATGGTCACATCTTTTTTGCCGGGAGGCACTCCGGCTCCGCCTTTGAAGTCGAGCTTGAATGTGCCTATAATCGCCACCTCGTCTCCGCTCTGCAGAAGCGATGCCATGGCCTTGTCCGCAATCTGGATGGCGACCGCCCATTCTCCTTCGCCGACCACATTGCTCATTCCCTGGGAAAGTCCCACATCCTGAATGAAAATGTAGTTGCCTTTCTGCACCGACTGTTTCAGACGCTGCCCGACAATCATGGACGATCGGTTCCATTTTATGGCCTGTGCCGGGACGGCGGATATCGGCACCTCCTTCGGCATGAAGAAACCCTCCGCGATAATCTCTCCGGCAGAAAGATCGCGGGTTGCCGCCACAATTTTCACTGTTTCCTCCACTTTGGCCGTGTTGGTGGAGATGATCTTGCTTACGGCGAACACCGCTGCCAGCCCCAGCAGCACAGCAAGAATCAGGGGAATGGAATTTTTCATGTTCCGTTGTTCCTTATGTTACATGGTTTTATTTTCATTCCAATCAATCCAGCGCTTTCCTCCGGCGCCTGGCCTTGTCGTTTCCCTGTTCCGCGGATTTCCCATACCAGTACTTCGCCTTGCCGACATTGATCGGCACTCCGATTCCGTTTTCATAACTGTATCCGAGCTGATACTGCGCATCGGGATGTCCGGCTTGCGCGGCGGCTGTGAAGAACTCAATCATTCTCGTGTAATCCACCGGCTCGTTTCCGTCTCCGTCCTTGTATGCCATTCCGATCCGGAACAGGGCATCCGGATTTTTCTGATCCGCGGATTTTTTGTACCATTCTATGGCCTTCCTGATGTCACGGTCCAGGCCGCCGCGTCCTTTTTCATAAAACAAGCCCACCTGATATTGAGCTTGCGGATGATTCAACGGCGGGTCCGCCGCGATCCGATAGCAGGAGAGGGCATCCGTGTCACTGGCGAACCAGCGGCCCTTCCCCTGTTCATTCATCTGCCCGAGTCGGAACATGGCTTCAGGATGCCCTTTTTCGGCGGCAGCCTTCAGTTTTTCCACGGCGTCCTTGTTGTCGCCGTCTTCTATCAGTTTTTCCGCTTCGGCGAATTCAGCTTCTCCGGGAACGGCGGCCTGCTGTTTCTGCTCAAGAACGATTTTATAGATGGATTCCGGCTGCAGTTCCGGAATGGGAATGCTGGATTCCGTCCCGCCGGAGATTCTCCATCTCAAGTTATAGGTCTTGAAAGGTGGGAGGGTGATATTCTTCTTCAGCGGCTCCCAGATCCCGAATAGATTAATGGATATCTTTTCGTTGATTTTCGTTGTGATTTCCAGAGAGGCGTCTTTTTCCGAAAGATATATTTCAGTCGTGCATTTCGCCTGGTCCGGGGCGATTTTCAAAGACTGAACCGTCGGGCGGATTCCCTTCCCCTGCAGCGACAGCGTATGATTCATCCGGGTCACTTCCATTTCATACGGGAATTTTGTGATCTTCTTCCATTCGCCGTCATCAATGCGGAGTTCCACAGCATGGTCCGTCAGGAATTCCAGCAGCTTGGCACTACCATAAACCTTCACGGTGCAGGCGCATACGTCATGTAAAAGATCTATCTTGACACAGGTGATCGTCCGGCTGTCCGAAACCGGAAACGCTCTTTCAAGCGACTTGAAACCCGGGGCTGACACGGAAAGCCTGTATTGGCCAGCAGGAACACTGAATTGAACTTTCCCGTTGACCGGGACACGCTGCGAGGCCAGTTCACGGCCAGCTTCATTCGTCAGGACTGTTCGGGCTCCAACCGGAGTGATTTCTGCAAAAACTGTGATTTTTTTCACTTCGGGCGGTTGCATATTTGGCGTTTTCGATACAGGTGGGCGGGATGATCGTTCGGCTTCCGCACGTCGGCGCTCTTCCGCCCGTTTGCGTTCGGCTTCCGCACGTCGGCGCTCTTCCGCCCGTTTGCGTTCGGCTTCGAGCTCGCGGCGCTCCTGCTCCAGCTGACGCTGTTCTTCCTCCAGTTTACGCTTTTCCTCTGCCAATCGCGCGCTGTCATGTGCGGAGGGCGGCGCCTCCGTTTCCGACTCCTCAGGCACGGGAAGAGGCGTTTCCGCTTCTTTTGGAACAGGGGTGTCAGCGGTCTCAGGCTCAGCAGCAGGCGCCGCCTGCTGGGCGGATGTGATGATGTCGGGAGCCGATTCCCCGGAAAGCGGTATATCGGAAGGAAACACCTCCTCCGATGAAGATGAATTGTCGGAAACAAAGGGGGAGTCATGCAGTGTCTGTGAGGGGAGCGGGGCATCCGGAATGGGCGGTGGAGCGGTCAGCAAGAAAGTGATCGGCAGTCCGATCAATACAAGAGTCACCAGCGAGAGAACTCCGTAAAAAATCCGGATATCCCGGTGCATGGCGTCGATCATGCGGGCGCAAAATTCGATTCTACGCAGAGAGGTTTCCAATTGCAGCAGCACATGACGCATCAGCCAGGTCGAGACGGGATTGCCCCTGGTCGGAGTCAATGAAACAGGAGTGTAATTCCCGGCTCCGGATTGTTCCAGAAGTTCCCGGATGCTTTTCTGAGAGTCAAAATCGGGGGGGAGAATATTCAGCGCACGGATTTCCTTCAGCAATTCTTCCGCGCTGTGCTGACGCTGTTTTGCCTGTTTCGAGAGCATTTTCATGACCAGACGCGCTGTCTGCGGAGAGATGGAGTCCACCAGAGCTCGGGGATCCGGAACAGGAGCGGAAACTAATTTTGTCAGAATATCATAGGTGCTTTTCCCGGGATACGGGATTTCTCCGGTAAGCATTTCATATAATGTCGCGCCCAGACTGTAAATGTCGGCGCGGACATCCACCGAATGGGCGTCCTGCGCCTGTTCCGGAGCGAGATAGGCGGGAGTGCCCATCATGATATGGGATTTGGTCAGCTGAAGATTTTCTTCCGTATTTTTGGCGATACCGAGGTCGGCAAGTTTGACTTCGCCGCGCCGGGTCAGCATTACGTTGTCCGGTTTGATGTCGCGGTGGACGATCTTCTGCTCGGCGGCGGCCTTCAGCGCTTCCGCCACCGCTTCGGCGATGATGATAGCGTGTATTTCACTGAGATGAGGGATGCTGTGAAGCACGTTGCGGACGGTTCCCCCGTCCACATATTCCATAATGATATAGCAAAGTCCGCTGTCGGATTCGTCTACGACGTCCAGCACATTGACGATGTTCGGATGGCTGATCGAACACGCCATCTTCGCTTCCTGAATAAAACGTTTGACAAATTCTCCGCCGCGTCCGTAAAGTTCGCCGGAAAGCACTTTTGCCGCCCGGAAAACCCCAAGCGTTTCATGCCGTACCAGATAGACGCTGCCCATGCCTCCCTGACCAAGTTTCCTGACGATGGTGTAACGGTCGATCCGGTCGCCCGGCTGCAAATCGTCCCCGATGTTTTTCTCTCCCGCTTCCGCAGGATTTTCCTGAATCATGGTAACGTCGGTCCGATGAGGATTGTCAGGAGTGTTGGCCACCATGGTCAGCTCGGTCTTCATCCTTCCCGCATCAGGAGAGGCTTCCTCAGGAGCGGGTGCGCTCACCATAGTCACTTCGGTGGAATACTTTATTTCATGATCTATCGACGAAACAGCGGAACCACTCTCCGAATCCGGCGGCACCCGGGAGGATGCCGCATCAGGAGAGGAATTCTGATTGTTTTTCCGTGTTCCGTTTCCGCTCATGGCTTCTTTTCTTTCTTCGGCTCTTCTTTCAGCACACCCCAGGCAAATCCGGTGAGAGACACATCCTCACGCCAGTATTGCACCAGGATCCTATCTTTGCCGTTCCACCACATTTCCAGTGATTTCCAGTGGACACGGTCATATTCGACCGTCTTCAATTTCATCCAGCCCTGTTTCCGCAAGGAAAGATCAAAATTCCTTTTTGCAGCGATGTAGGAAAGAGACATGGTGCCGCATTGCCGCCACGTTTTTCCGTCCGCGTTTTCATCGGCGGAAAGTTGCGAATCCGCGGGGAGGCGGATGTCCGCTGCCGCCGCCGCGAATGCAAGGGAAAATGCGCATAAAAATACCGACAGGAATTTCATACTCATTTGCTCCATGCCTCGAATTGCGGATTCCGAATATACTCGGCGCCGTCGCTGACGGAAAGCGACCGCGGCTTATCGTCTGGGACTCCTTCTCGATCAATGAAGGCGGTGCGGTATTCCACATACCACAGCGGCCCGCCCTGCGCAAGTTCGCGGCCCGATTTTTCACGGACATCGTAATTTGCGCGCATCAGCACACTGTGGGTGTCCGGTTCCTTGATCTCGCGCGCCTTGAACGAAAGCTTGTCCCACAACTCTTTGTCCGGCGTCCTGCCGATGTCGGCAAAAAGCTGAATCACCCCTTTCCGGCATCCCACTGCCCAGACCGGCAGAACCATCTTGAGTTTCGTTGCTCCGCGCACCACGGAATACCAGTCCGCCTTCGTTTTGTGAGAGGAAAACGATTCGAGTTTTGTTCCCTCGGCAAATTCGCCGTCCGGGAAAAACGCTTTCGATGCGTCTTTTTTCACCTTGTCATCATCCTTATTCTCGTATCGGTTGCCGGAGAGCCAAACAGCGAAACGGTCGGCCGCGGTCAGCCTGTTGCGTCCGAGTTCCAAATCGCCGAGCAGATAGATTCCGCTGAAAAAAGCGATATACAAAGGAATCACGAGGATCGCTTCCATCAGAACCGATCCCCGTTCCGTCATCATTTTTTCCAGCGTGTTCCTCATTTCATTACTGTCCGCCTTTTACGCCATGCATGTAGTCGGAATATTGGCTCGCGACTTCGGCATCCTTTTCCGTATCTTCCCGGAATCGCTGCTGAATTTCCGAAAAATCCTCATCCGGCAAGGGAGCCATGACATAGGACATCAGGGCAAACTGTTTGGTGACGGCGCGGGAGAATGTGATAACCATCATCACCGCGCCGCCTGCAATCAGAACGCAGAGAAGCACATACTCCATCGTAACGGCACCGGAAGCACTGAAAACGAGACGACGGAAAAATCCTGCCTTGCGTTTCCACCATGACCGTTTTGCCTTATTTTGCATGTGCATCAAGCTCTCCTGTATCGTTTCCGTTGTTATCTGCCCAAATTGAGGAGTCCCTGAAGAAACTTCTGGCTTCTTTCATAATCCTCTTTATTGTTTTCCTTGAGCTTCTTGTCCGATTCCAGATGCCATTTCCAAATCTCTTTCCCGATCTTTCTGATCTGCTCCATCACCCATTGGTTCTTGCGGATGCCTTCTCCGAACACATCCACAATCGCAGTTTCCCATGCCTGCAGGAATTCTTTTTCGTTTGTAGCAAGACTGGCCTGAATTCCACCCCAGACAAGTGCATTCACTTTTTTTATTTTATCGACCCATCCGAGCCATTTTGCTCCGGCCTGCATCAGAGGATTCCCGCTTTTCTCCATAACTTTGGTGGTAAGTTTTTCAAGTTCTTCCTTTGACATAACGCTCTCGGTGGCTTTGCTCTTTTTCGCGGTATCGTTTTTCTGAACCGTTGAAGAGGTCTCCTTGGATTTTTCAGCCGCCACGAGGTCGACGGAAAGGAAAACACATCCGCATACCAATAGTATTGCCATTGAAAATCTGATTGTTCCGTTGTTTTTCATAATCATGGCTCCTTAGTTTATTTGCTTTTGATGTTCATGATCTGCTGAGCAAACTTGTCGTTCAAAAAGAGCATGAGAAAACTGGGTTTCCCGTTTTCTTTCGGAACAGAAACCAAAATGGCAAGCTCCGGCCAAAGGGTCGAGGAATATGCGTAGACCGACTGATCTTTCCCATTCAAAAAGGCGGTAATGACGATGCTCTCTCTCGTTTCAGCGGGAAATGCAGTGAATTTTTCAAGCATGCTTTTGGCATTTCCGCCGGAAAACACTTTTCCCAGCTCGTCAGCGCTTCCGGATTGAAGCAGATCTCCGAAACGATCCGCCTCCTTCAGCGCAGCACTGTTGCCGGGGTCCTTGAGCGAGGCAAGCAACTTCGCATTCAGATAAGCATTGAGTGTCACATCTGCAAACATGCCGTCCGAATCGTTTTTCAGATATTTGGCAAATTCCGCCGTTGCGTCCTTCCCTGAAAACTTGCTGTCAAAAACTTTTTTTGTGGCCTGATAGGTTTGAATGATCGCCAGATCAAAAGCCTCGCTTGTCGGAAAAATGGATTGCGCGGGTTTTTCCGCATCGAATTTTTCTCCACGGAAAACCGAACCCGGAAGGAAAATAAAGTTTTCCGGTGCGCTGAAACGCTCGGAATTATCCATCTGGAACAGGAGGATGGAATCCTGCCATACATTGTAGAAAGCCGCAATTCCACTGTATTCATTCTGAGTGCCCGTGAAAACAACAGCGGTGGCAAAGAAATTTTTCAGCAACGGAGCACTGCCGTTTTCCAGGACTGTCGGCTGGATCATTTTTTCCCATTTTGCTCCGGCACCTTTGCTCATCCAATCCCTGACCGTCTTCACCGGCGTTTCCTTGGCAAAAATTCGCATGACGGAAATATTGCCTTCAAACGGATTTCCCACGGTGTCTTGTGTATTTTCTGCAAATGCCGTCTGCATGCTTCCCGCACACCCCATGATGAGTGCGGCCGTTGTCAGCAATTTTGTTGTCTTCATGCTGTTTTTTCTCCTGTTCTGTTTTAGTGGTGTAAATGCGACTTCGCAGCGGAAAATTCTATGTTTGAATAGGAACTGAATTGATCTTTCCCCACAAAAGTCTTAGATGCGCCCAGCTTCTTTGCCAAATCTTCAAGCAGATTTGATTGGGGAGTCGAATCCTTGTCCCGCAGCGGCAAGAACAGGGCGTCCCAGTCCGCCACGCACAGATTGTCCTGGTCCTCGATACTTCCCGTATTGCGGTATTCCCCCTTTTCCCATTCGGGAAGACGATACCCGGCACGCGCTCCGGAAATGCTCCACATGGTCTGATTGCCGCCACCGACGTTGAATGCCGAATAGATCCCGGACTGTTCACCGCCTCCGAAAATGAAGGCAAAGGGATTATTCAAAGGACGCGACACTCCTGCAATAATTGCTCCGTCAGGCTTAAAAAAGTTGGATTTCAATACCATCGGACATGCTTTCTCCCCGGTATAATACTCGTCTCTTCCCTGTTCGCCTGTAACAGGCGGAGCCGCCTGGGCGGAGAATCCGGCATAATGACACACGGTGTCATGCCACCAGAGTTGATTGTAAGTGAACCATCTGGCGCTGAGAGTATTTCCGATCTGCTGATAATTCCGCTGGAATCCTTCGGCGCCGGCAAGAGTCAGCCATGTATTCGCTCCGATCCCGAGCGTCTCCTCGGCTGAAGTGGAAAAATCCCCGAATCCGAGAAAACGGCCTTCGTCATCGGATGAAAGGGCTTCAAAATAAAGGTTCGCATCCTTCAACTCGTAAAGGGTCCATTGTATTTTGCGTTTTTCCCTGGTTTTTCTGTCATTTTCCGTCAGGGAGACATTGGCGTTGACGGCAAATTCCACCGCATTTTCAATCCGTGTCTTCATGCCGGAAATCAATTCCTTCTCCGCCTGATTCATGGAAGCGACACAGTTCCGCAGAGATTTCAGAAGCGACACCGGATTCTGCGCCGCATTCACGGCAAGCCCCCCGAGGATTTCCGGAATTCCCACGTTCTGCGATTCGTTCAGGCGGATTACCTGATGAGCAATCCCTTCACTTGCTCCGCCGGAAGGATCGACTCCAACCCGCCAGTTGACCGACTCGACTTTGTGCCAGCAGCAGGCGCAGAGCTGCTGGGCCGCGAAAGTCACTGTGCAGTCATGCTGGAAGCGTTCCGTCACTTTCCCGAGCCAGACTCCGACGATGTGATCCATCTGCCGCCGCGTCATCATGACGTAATTCCATGCCATGGCCTTGTTGATGACTGCAACGCGGCTGATCGTGTCTGCCTGAACCAGCGCTCCGGAATACGCCGCGGCATCAGCGGCGTTTTGCAGTTCGATCCTCTGACGCACGGTTTCCCCGCAGGCGTAAATGGCAAAACCGAACAGAAAAATAATCAGCGAAACCGTGACGGTGAAGGCAAAAGCAACGCCGCTTTCGTCACGCCCAAGTTCCATCATCTTCTGTTTCAGTACTGCTGTCATTTTTACTTCTTCACAATATAAGGTTTGGGTATGCTCATCCGTTCGTGAAAGATCAGATGAGGTCCGGTGAAATCATCTCCGAATTTTTTCGTCGAAATATGGTCTCCCGTTTCGCCCGTCGAGTAATCAGTCGGATTGAAGTGATAGGCGATAATCTGCGCCGCAAGCGGCATGACCAGCGGAAACGCAAACTTCAATTCCACTTCGTTGTTCCAAGCGTTCCTCCTCACTTTGAATTCAAGCAGACGATCCTTGACGCTCTTTGCTTCCGGATCGGGCATCATCACGCCGTCGTGGAGGGTATCGGGAGGGGCGACCAGCCAGCAGAGAATCCGCTGCGCCGCTTTTTTCGCCTCTTCCTCCTCCTTGTCTTTCGCAACGGACAATGTTGCACGTGCCGCTGCATACGCCGCATAGCTCACGATTTGCCGGGCCACATGAATGTGCGCCATTTGAAGCGCACCAAAAATCAGCGCGACCAGAAGCGGCATGACAATCACGGTTTCCATCAGCATGGAGCCTTGCTCTTTTTTTTTCATCGGGCATACTCCCCGGCAAGCCGCAGCAGCAGTGTCGTCCATATTCCTGCGGAAATCGCCACACCGAACGGAATGCGGACCTTTTCGCTTTCTCTGTCCGGCAGATTTTTCCGTCCTTCCGCCCGGTCGTAGCGCCAGTCACAGGCACAGCGGAAAAAGTGCTTGAGCCTCGCTGCGTCCACACGCCCTGTAATCTGCATAATGATTCCAAGCACAAGCCCGAACACGGAAGTCAGCAGCAGCATCGGAAACACGGCAGGATACCCTGCCAGCAATCCGCCGGCAAAGAGATACTTCAAATCTCCCGCGCCCGCCGCCCTGACCAGGAAAGGAATCAGCAGCAGCGCACCCGCAACGATTCCGCCCAGAAGACTGTTCAGCAGATAGGGTACCCCCCCCCAGCCGAACTGCCAGGCCAGAATCACCGCACTTCCTCCGAGCGTAAGACGATTCGGCAGTGTCCGTGTCTTCCAGTCGTATATTCCCAATACGATCACCCACGGAGTCGCAGCGGCAATCATATAAACTGTCGGAGTTATGTGCATTCCGGACCTGATCTCTTCATTTCATTATTTATGCATGCTGTCGTGAAATTCGGACGCCTCGGACGCATCCTCGTTCTGTTGCTGCTGTGTTTCGTCCAATGCCGTTTTGGCGCCGGAGTGGTCAGCGCTTGCACCCTTGGCGGCGACGTCAAACATGCCGACAATGGTCTTGCCGAACATGGCCACGGCAACCACGCAGGCCGCTGCAATCAGCACCGCGACGATGACGTATTCCATCATCACCGCACCGCCTTCTTCGCCCAGCAGTTTGCAGATTTGACGCCCAAGCCAGCTTCTCTTCATCCGGTTGATTCTCGTTGTCTTCATTTCCCTTGTCCTTTCCTTTGGTTGGGATGCTGAAAAAAACATCATTTTTCTTGTTTCAAAACCTCTTTTTCATTCAGAAAATCCTGAATACTGGAAAAAGAGGAATTCATTTTGCAGAAGCCTTCGCGATAGGCTCCGATAAATGCCTCGTCATCATGATATTGACGTACTCTCCTGGAACATTCCTGGCAGAACAGCAAATGAAACCGGACCGACAGGTGCTCAAAATCCGGAAGTTGTTTCTTGACAAACTGATCGATTGTCGCATCCGTTAAATGTTTCATCATTCCGCCTCCTCGCTTGAAATCTCAGCAATATTCGTTCGGAGAAAATCAATGACTTTTTTCCGGTAATTGTAAACGCTCGGAATGGAAATCCCAAGCTCCGACGCAACTTCAGAGGCTTTCCTGCCCTTTATTTCCAAAAGCTCAAATGCCTGAAACACTTTCTCCGGCATTTGATCAGAGGCATTTTTCATGGACAGCCAGAACAGATGAATCTTCCATTCCCTGTTCCATTCTTCCTCAAAAGAATCGTCAAATCCTTCCTCCTGAGCCACCAGAACTTCATTCACCTCTCCTCGCTGTTTCTTATGACGGAAAATCGAGGAAACGCAGTTCTTCATAATAATGCCGAGGTAGGAACGGAATTTCCCTTTCCGGGGATCATAAACAAAATTCGGATTCACACGGAAAAATGACAATAAGACGATCTGCTCCAATTCCGGATAATCATCCGGAGTCAGACCATGCTGTTTCGCACAGTGATAAATCAATGGACGATAAGTGTCTCGGAACAAGCGCCATGCGGCTTCGTCTCCTGTGCGGACTTTTTCCAGAAGTTCCGAATTCGTTGTGTACATTTTATATCGCCCTGTCTATTCCGGTTCCCATTCCCATGGAGAAAACTCTTGTCTCTCTACCCTTATATAGAAAGACTGAAACGGTTTTTATAAGTTTTTCGGATAAAAGATCTCAAAAAAAAATGAATTCACGGATGACAATTCCTTTTTCATGCGCCTTCTTCGGCCCTCTTCGCTGAAATGCCTGGTGCGTGATATCTCTCATGCCATGGCGGATTGCTCTGAAAATGGAATCACTCAGCGCTCTGTCATCCGCAGTCTCCTGCAAAATTCAGGATAAAAGCCATCCTCGTCATCAGGGAAGAGGACATTTTCTCCGTTGAAAGTGTGAGTTTGTTTTTCCTTCAGGCGCAAGTTGAAAGCGGCGGCATGATACTGATAAAACACGCTTCCGGTTCATTCGCATAATTCCGAAACGCTGCCGTCCCTCTGAATCCCCTGAAAAATGCCTCCATGTCCGCTTCGAGTTCAAGGTACAAGAAGACCATAATACGGCTGACGATTTCCCTGACAGATTCAAAAGCGCTTCCCGCAGAAGCGGCGGAATGTATCTGACACCTGTGTTTTCCTCTTCGCTCATGATATACTTTTGAAATCTCCCTTCAAATCGGAAACAGAAAAACAAAATGGATCCAAACATCGCTTTTCCGCTGTTGTATTTCCCCGATTGCATGCTGAAAATCAGCGATTCCGTGCCATCTCCTCCGTGAAGTTGCCGGATTGTTGTTCCAAAGCGCAGCATTGACATACATATCCTGATTTCCTGCTGAAAGCTCTCTCAATGGCGGATCTGCCGCTTCAAGCGCGCCCGACGGAAACTCCACCAGTGTCGCGGCCGCACGGACAACACGCTCCCTATTTTATTCTGCCCGCGAGCGAAGATCTTCCCCGACGGCTTTTCAATCAGAGCCTGCCGCCTGCTTTCTCTGTTCCTGCCTGCTGCATAACGAGGAAAAATGATGTCGGAAAATCCTCTGTTGGCCCAGAAAACAAAAAAACGCCGCGAAGCTCCCTCTCCGGCAGCGGATTTCGCGGCGTAAAAAAAATATCCCGATTTTCCTTCTCCGTTCCAGAAGAAACCAGATTCCCCTGGACGCAGGGGCAGGATTCTCAACCGTTGCCAAAGTCCTCCATTTTTCCCGGACACATTCCTTGTCATCATCCTATCTGTTCTCTGTCGTAAGCAGATTTCCCAAAGTTTCCATGCGAAATCCAGCTGTCTGAAAACATTCGCGAAAAAGGGCCGAATGCGCCCCAGGCACTGCGCGAGAAGCCCGATTCCAACTCCGCTACGACAAGTATCAGAAAGGCGTCCGGCAAAACGTGAAGACACAAAATCCCCGGTCGCATTTCTGGAACATCGCAGCAAACACATCATTCACTTGGCCGATTCTTGCGCATTTGCTGAAATATAGCGGTTTTCAAACAGCACTGAAGAAGCAAGGAAAAAATACACCCTTACTCTCCACAGTATAGTTTATCATAATTTAGTGAAATTACAAACGTAAAATCAAACAGATTCCTGTTTTCCTATGAGAAATTCAGATAAAAAAATCCTGGCAGAGTAGGGAGTTGAGCATTTTTAAGAGAGATGTTTCAAACCATGTGATACAGGCGATACTGAGTGTTTGAGTCCGGGTTTGAGAAACGTTCCAGAGCGGGGGTTGGCCCCCAATTTTCATGCAGGCTTCTGCTGCCAGGGACCGATGGATGCGCAGAGCCGTAAGCACTGCACATCTCCTTTGATTTCAAACAATCGTTCAGACGTCTGCGACTTCCGATTCCCTGACGTGCCCGGCAATATCGTCGCAGTTCAGATTCATTCCCGTTTAAAACGCCGAAATACTTCTCCGGAAGGATCGGGAATACAAAATTCCGCTATCACATTGGCAATCGGATTGAATTGAAATGCTTAGTGTTGAAAAGCCTGACTTCTACGAGCTTCCAGATGGACGTTTCATTGGCTTTGTCATTGGCTTTTCGTCTGCTTTCCGTTTAGAGAGGCATTGCCGTGCCGTTTTTTTTCATGGGGGCGTTGTTTTTGGGGGGCTGGAAAATCCAGGACGCCCCAAACATCCCGTTGTCCGGAGAGATATGCCTGACGCGGCCGGAATCAAGAAGTGGAAATGAAAAGTTTTTTTCCCCCCCGCCTGCGGGGGGAGCGCGGTGGTTCAAGCAGTTTTTAATGAAAACAAAAGAGTTGCAGGCAATTCCCGCAGGAAATTTTCCTTCCTGCCGATATCCCCTCATCTCCTTACTATCCCCGTCCTGTTCCAGCAGGGCATGAAAGGGAACTCTGCCGGATCATCACACGGAATGATTCACAGGAGAATTCGCTATTGAGGAGAATTCGCCATTGAGGAGAATTCGCCATTGAGGAATTTTTACAACTCTGCACCCGCATTGAGCACAAAATTGAAAACAGAGGGGCGGAAAATTCAGCAACAACATTGAAATCAAACTGCTACTTCAGAATATTGAACATGCTTACGGGACTGTTTCCCCCGAGACTCTTGTGATACCATGCGATATCGGAGGCCATAGACTCCACATGCCCGTCTAGAAACACGCCGTTGATCATCCGGAGATGGCGCCCGTTGTAGAAATCATCAAGGAAAGCGGAAACATAGACGTGATTCGGATCCGTCGTGCATCCGGGAGTCTTCCCCGTCCCGGGGAGATAGAAATTGTAACAGCCCGCATCATGCAGAAAAAGCTTGCCGGACGGCTGGCGAACCGCAGAAAGACGCACTCCACGGTTGCTGGAGGTGGGCTCCTGATCCAGGCGAACCGTCTGGACATTGCATTGATAACTGAGTGCCTGATAAAAGAAATTATCCTTGTTCCCGCCCCAGATCCCGGATGGGCACATGAAGATCGAAGGCGCTGTCAGGGGTTTTACCCTGCCTCCCGGACGGTACAGGCTGTGGCTCGCAACCCAACCGCAGGTTTTCCATCCCAGATACTGCCCAATCAGTTCATACCAGTAACGGGCATCATCGTGGGAACTGGTGTAATATAAACAGTGGGGAATGCAGTATCCGTAATCGTTTTCATAAGCGTTTGCAGTCAGACCGATTTGTTTCTGATTGCTCGTGCAGTTGATCCGTTTGGTCATTTCCCGTGCATTTCTCAGCGCGGGCAGCAGCAGGGCGGCAAGAATCGCAATGATCGCTATCACAACAAGCAACTCAATTAAGGTAAATCCGTTTGCCCGATTTTTCATTCATCCATTCCTTCTTTTTACGAAATCTTCGAGAAAAGCAATGGCGGGAGTCAGAAGAGGAAAACGATCAAACTCTTTCCTTGTGTTCTGTTTAATTATAACAAAGGATTTTTCTTCTGTCAAGTCTGCGGAGTTTTTCATTTTCTTTTTTTTTGCGCAACGGAGCGTCCCAACGGTTCGGAGGAAAAAAGAAAAATGGGGCAATCCGTCCTGAGCAGGGGAAAAAGACCGCTTCGGAGTGTCTCTCCTCTCCGGAAACCGGGGCGTGAAATTCCGAAAACAAGGAAAAGGAAGATTCCCTGTTTCTCCCGCCTTCTCCCCCTCATACACAGCAGGAGGCGGGATGGTGTCCATGCCCGTTTTTTACCCGCCTCCCCCCGCGCAAAAACGGCTCAGATGGAATTGGAATTCCCCGCTTCAGAGAGAGGCGGGGCGCCGGAAGACGCGGAAGAGGAAGCAGCTGAGGCGGAGGGAGACGATTCCGGAGAAGGAGAAGCCCCTTCATTCCCTCCCGCCACGGATTTCCTCCCCATGACAACCAGCGTGACGGACCCCAGAATGACAAGGACCCCCAGGGATTGTTTGAACGACAAAGTTTCTCCGAAAAGCGTAATCCCGAAAAAAAGCGCCGTCACCGGTTCCAGTGCGCCGAGAATGGCCGTTCTCGTCGGTCCGATATCGCGGATGGCTATTGCCATGAAGAGAAATGAAAGCAGCGAGGGAAACACCGCCAGAGCAAGCGCACAGCAGAAACTGAACAGATCCGGCAGTTTCTGCAGTTCCGCTCCGCACTTCAGGGAAAAGAAAAACACCGGGAGCCCGAACAACAGTGAATAAAACGTCAGGGCGGCGGCCGAGAGATCCCGGATCGAAGTCACTTTCAGAAGCACCATGTACACGGAATACGTCAGAGCGGCGAGAAGAACAAATGCCACCCCGGTAAAATTCAATCCCCCTTCCGCCTCCCCGGGAGAAAGCAGTCCGATCCCGGCAACTGCAAGAATCATCCCGATCAGCGTGGATATGCTCTGCCTCACATGAAAACAGGCGAACATGATCCCGCAGACAATCACCGGATACACAAACATGATCGTGATCGCAATCCCGGCATCTATGTAATGAAAACTCAGAAACAGAAACAGGGAGGAAAAGCCCAGCAGAATCCCGCTCACCCCCATCGGAATCCTCTGCCGCTGTCCCAGCCTCAGGCTCTGTCCGCGCAGCAGCATGAATCCCCCCAGCAGAAGAATCGTGAACAAATAACGGTAAAACAGCACGGATGAGGTGCTCAGCCCCCTTTCATACAAAGGCAGCGCAAAAAGAGGATTCATCCCGTAGGTGACTGCGGCCAGAATCCCGCAGAGGGGCCCCGTATTTTCCCACCCGTTTTCATCCGCCGCTTTTCTCCTCATTCCCATTGATAAACCCGCTGAAAATAACATCGGAAAGAATCTTCATTTCACGGAAATGCCGTTTTGAATCCTGTTTTCCCAGGTCTTTTCTTCCATGATCCGGATTCCCGCAACATAACATGGAAAGAATGGAAATCACCGGGGCATCCTCATGACTTCCCAAACGGTCAATCAGAGTTTCCTTCCCTCCCGGGGATCATCAAACGGATCCCCCTTCCCGCCGCCTGGCTTCTGCTCTTCTTTCCGGACGGGGAGAAAAAATAACATTCTGAAAAAAACGGGCTTAATATACTTTTCTTCCCCTGATTTTCAATCATCGCCCAAAGAAAAATGAAGCGTATTCTGAGAAGGCGGGAGAGTGGGGGAATGGAAGATTCTGAATTTGCTCCCCCGGAGAAGTCTCATTTTTCCGGGGGGAGGAGAGATCGTTTCCGCGGGGGGATCTTGCGGCAGAGAGACTGGGATTGACGCCTTTCAAAGAAGGGTATTGAAAATCCGGGAGCTGTCTGTATTGGACTTCAGATAATAGTGAAATCCGGCTTCTAGAGAATTCCATGCTTCCTGATGCCCGTCATAAAAGAGAATATTCACCATGTTCGTGTGGCGCCCGTACATCAAGTCCTGGAATTTCAATGCGCCAGCCTCCCCCGTAAAGGAGCTGATCCCGGAGAGGACGTAACCGGCAATGGTCCCGTCCTGAGAAATACCGACACCTGGCAGATAATAATTCGGTGTAATCATATAATTGTAAAAAGAATACGTATTTGAAAAATCCATCAGACTCGAACGCGCAGAAGGAGTGCGTATTTCAGGGACCCGGATTCCGTCCATCGGATCGTGAATTGCCGATTCCTTGTTCAGTCCCCCGTAGTGGGTCGCAAGGTAATAGCGCGTGGCCCCTTTGTCGATCCCGTTCGGGCATTTCATGAATTTCGGTACGGGAGTAGTCCCGTTGATGGCGTGTCCGCGCGCAGAATCATATTCATATCGAAGAATTTCCTGCCAGTAAATCGTGGTAAGGGAAGTGTAATAGGGATTGGCAAGCTTCACCGTCCAGCTCGGTGTCACATAACCGTAGGTTTCCGCATAGCCGGAATCCAGCAGGGAAAGATTTTTCAGATTCCCCGCACACAGAATCCGTTTTGCAGACTCCCGCGCCTTCCCGAGCGCCGGAAGAAGCAACGATGCAAGAAGAACCACAACCGCAATGACCACAAGAAGTTCAATCAGTGTGAAATTCCCTTTGCGACAAATTCTGCCCATCCCTATCCAAAACCGATGTTTCATCCCCGTTCATCCTTCCTGTATTTTTGCCCGGATGGCACGCCTCGCGGACAAAGTGATGATAAAAATGACAAAGAGCAAGATCGGTTCATTCGACGAATTTTCCCCCTCCCCCGCCGCAGGATCGGCATAGCTTCCGGCAGACGAATTTCTGCGCAGTTCACAGCCGGGAAAAAACAGGCAAAACAGAGGAAATCCCGACAAAACCATAATGTATTATGGCATCATGTTTTTCCATTACAAGCCCTTCCCGTAAAAAATCGTATTTTTTTCATATTTCGCGCAGAGGGCTTCTTCTGCGGTATCATGCTCCATTTCCGGGCTCCGTCACACAGGCTTCAGGAAAAACATTTTTCTCAAAGTTGAAAAAGGACAAGAAGATTTTTCTTCTGTCCTTCCCCGCTCAGAAAAAGGACTTTTTTCCCCTTCTCAACCTCCCGTTTTTCAAAGTCCGGGCAACAGCAATGGGACTCCGGCAAATACAGGGGATGCAGGAATCAGCCGAAATGCATTTCATCTTTTCCCGGAACAAAGGATCCGGGGGAAATAAATGTCTGTACAGACACAAAAAAAGGGAGGCGTTGCCCGCAGGGGGGGCGGGACAACGCCTTTTGGGAAGAGAAATATTCGGACTCCGAAGAACAGCCGGCGTGGCAAGGGGAATACCAGCGTTCCGACCATGAAAACGTTCTTCTTCGCCTGTGAGTTATTATATACCGCGTCCATTGCATTGTCAAGATGCAAAAGCTAAAAAAAAGCGATTTTTCTTAAAAATGAGAAGCCATCTGCAGAAATGCCCTGCAAAGCGCAGGAAAAATCCGCTGAAGAGGAATTCCGCCTCCTCACATTCCACCCGCCCCTTCTTCCCCCCTCCCCCCCTTTTTTTTCAGAGGACAACACCCGGGGCCGAGATCAAAAGGAAACAGGAAAAAGGGATGAACAGGAAAAAGAGAAAAGAAAAAAGGGAAGAGGCAGGCGGCGCCTCTTCCCTCATTTTCCAGTACAGTCTGATACAGATGAGATAAATTAAGATTCTTTCTTTTCGGGAACGGGAGGAAGCTTACCGACCGTCATCCCGGAGGAAGCACCCGGTTGACGTTTCAAAGCCACCGTTGCCAGTTTGACATCGCAAAGAGCGCAGGGGCCGCCGACGCATCCACCTTCACAGGCCATCACTTCCAGGAAATTTCCGGGGAGTTTGCCCATGCCGTACAGTTTGAGCTGGGTCAACGTTTTTTTGGTGATGCCGTCAATGAAATGGGTGTCGACCTTCATCTCCTGGATTTTCTCCTTGCATTCGGGATCATTCGCCGCGGCGTTGAGGAGGGCTGCGGTGACGCCGCAGCTGGTGGCGAAACCACGGGCATACGGATCTGCCTGACGGTCCAGTTTTTCCTCCGGACAGGAAGTGACGTCGATTTCCTTTGCTGCAAAGAGAGAGGCCAGTTCCTCGAAAGTCATGACGTAATCGACCGATTCCTCCGCGGCCGCCTCCCGACGTTTCGCCAGGCAGGGACCGATGAAGACCGTCACCGAATCCGGATAGCGCTTCTTGACCTCGCGTCCCGCAAAGACCATCGGGCTCGGGGTGGAGGAAACATAGGGGAGAAGCTCTTTCACATGCCTCCGCACAGCCTCGACGTAGGCAGGACAGCAGGAAGAGGTCATGAGCCGGTCTCCGCGCTCCATTCTTTCAAAGAACTCCTTCGTCTCATGATCGGCCGTCATTTCCGCCCCGAACGCAACCTCCTCCATGTGGGAGAAGCCGACCGCCTTCAACGCGGAAGCAATCTGCCCCAGCGTTCCGGGAAAATGCCCCGAAATGGCAGGAGCCACCATCGCAATCACCTGGCGCCCGGCACGGATATGCTTCAATACGTCAATGATGTGGGAGCGCTCCATAATGGCGCCAAACGGACACGCTTTCATGCACTTGCCGCAGGCAATGCATTTGGAGAAGTCGATTTTTTCGGTTCCGTCCGGATTTTTGCTCAGCGCACCGACCGGACACGCTTCCTCACAGGGAATCGGGATCCGGATAATCGCGTGATAGGGACAGACCTGTGTGCATTTGCCGCAGTCGATGCACTTGGTGTGGTCGATATGCGAATGCCCGTCACGCACGGACGTCGCCTGTTTCGGACAGACGAAAACGCAGGGGCGCGCAAAACATCCCTGGCACGCATCCGTTACCATGTACTGAGACTTCACACACGCATGGCACGCCATTCCCAGAAGACTCAAAGCCTCCGCCGGAGCCTTCTCCCTTTTCAGAGCCTCTTCACAGTATTCCGAAACCGGTTTGAAATCATCCTGATCCGCCTCGACCGCAAAGCCGAGCATGGAAATCAGACGATAGCGCAGAATGGCGCGGTCCAGATAGATGCAGCAGCGGGAAGGCGAATGACCGCGGGGACGCATCAGATACGGGATCCGGTCCATTTCCCGGTTTCGATCTTCTCCCTCGAACGCCCGGATCAGGTTGATCAGGAGTTCGCGGCGGGTCCTGAGTGAATCATTCTGCATGGCCATCTGGATCACTTCTCCTTTGCGGCGATTTCACGGAGTGCGTCGATAATCCGGTCGATGGAGGCGTTTGCAACGATCACGGAATCATTGATCCGGACAAAGGGAGCCTTCCCGTGGTTGCTGTTCTTGCAGAACCCCAGACAGGTGTTGCCGAAAATTTCAACACGGTCCTTGAGTTCTTCGGGAATGAAATCCTCCAGATTCTGCAGTTCCGCAGCGCCCAGAATGAAGCATGTCGTCCCGACGCAGATTTCCACCTTGATTTTTTCCTGCATAATGAAATCGTTCCTCCATATATTTCAGAAATATCTGATGATCACTTTCTTCAAATACTTTTCCTCAAGGACCTGCTTGAGTTTCTTGACGATGTTCCGGCGGATCTCCAGATCCACCGGAAGATTCGGATCCTGATGCGCCTCATTGACTTTGGTCCCGACAATCAGTTCCACCACATCGCTTTCCAGAAAGATGTCCATCATTCTCTTCACGGTGGAGGATTCCGGATTCATGTTCCCGGTCTCCAGAGTTTTCACCAGTTCCGTCAGGGTCAGGATGCCTTCGGTCACCAGGGCGATCCCGTCCATTTTGGAACTGGGGGGGACTTTTGCGTCCATGTGGCGCCAGTCGGTTTTCAGGGGGCGGGAAAGTTCACGGCTCAGAATGGAGGCGGTGGTGCCTCCGGAGACGATGACTTTGCCGTCAAAGTTCAATGCGGTCTCGGCGAATTCGCGGTCGCGGTCAGGCTTGAAGGGCGGGCCGGTCAGCAGACGCAGGCGGCGCGGCCGGCGAAGATAGATCACCGTGCAGCTGATATCGTCTATCGCCCGCTGTTCGGGATTTTTCAGCAGGGCCTGAGTCACGACCAGACGGGAAAGATCCCGTGCGGAGATGTCCGGCTTGTTTGCGACCGTCTCCTGAATGAATTTCAGGCAGCCTTCGCGCCGCCATCCGAATTTCGTAATGCTGAATCCAAGACCCGCCTGACTGACGCCGTCGCTGAAAAAAATAATCCGGTCGTCCGGAATCACCTTCAAATCGAAAACTTCCAGTTTCCGGTTTGGCCAGCGTTCGGCATACATGGTCCTGTGATCCCACTGCAGATCCTTGCCGGCACGCAGATGGATGAAACGGGGATTGTCCATTTCAATGATGCGGACACGGCCGCCGGAACGGACGTCCGCCACGGTGAAGGTGGCATAGCTGATCTTCCGCTTCTCGCAGACAGGAAGACTGTCCATGATGATCTCCGCGGCCTGCACAATCTCCACATTGCTGTCCCGGAAGAGTTTCAAGGCCATGGTCGTGGTCATCTTGGAAAGGAGCGCGGCCTTGATGCCGCTCCCGAGACCGTCGGAAAGAACGGCGAGGGTGCGGGCTTCATCATCCAGACGGATGCTCTGGAAATCGTCCCCGCAGACGCTCTGCCCGGTCTTGATTTTCTGGGAGCACTCAATCTCCACAAAAGTTTCTTCCAGAATGGGATTCTCCGTACTCATGAGTCTGTCTCAGCCTCCGGCCTGTTCAGAGGGATTCTTCGGCTTCGCCTTGTAGCCGCTGGCCACTTCGTGAAGCAGGATCTCGGTGTCGGCCATGTGTTCGCCGAGGTACATGGCGATCTTCTGGACCGTTTCCACATTCTTCTTGATCACTTCGTTGGCCTTCTCGGCAATCTGTTCACGGCGCATTTCCGTCTGCGTGACATCCTGAATGATGGCGCCCACAATCTGGTGCGGCTCAATGGAGAAAATGGTCACGTTGAAGATCTTGTCTTTTTCCATCTGGTTGTTCAGAATCAGGTCCTTCCCCGTTTTCAGGACGGTATCGAAGAGTTCCGTGAACTCCAGAATCGTGCAGAGTTCCGCGCCGGCGAGTCCGGGTTCGGCGTCATAAGCCATTTTCGTGTCCTCGCCGAACAGAGAGGCAAAGGCTTCGTTGCACTCGATGATTTTCAGGTTCCGGTCCGCAATCACCACGCCGGAAGGAATGTATTTGATGAGCGCGTTACTCTTCTTCTGCGCCATCCGACGGAGGTGGGAAAGGCACATGGCAGACTCCGCTTTCCCGGACAGACGTGCTATGGCGAAGTCGCGGCAGGTCGGATATCCGCAGCCGCCGCAGTTCAGTTCATCCTCCGCGGCATATTTGCCGATTTCGGCAAGAGCGGAGCGGATTTCCTCTTCGGAGACGGGTTTTTCCGTCTGGACATCGGCGCTGAAGGTTTCCGAAATGTCGACTTCCACCTTCCGGTCCAGACTGTTCCGGACCGTGGACTCCTCAATCGTCGCCAGAATCCCGCCGATGGAGGATTCATCCCCATGCATGGAAGGGCCGTTGACGCAGCCGCCGTTACACGCCAGACATTCGATGAACACCCCGTGAGGCAGAGAGTCCAGACGGCTCTTCGGCCCCAGAACGCGTTTGATGTTGTTCAGCCCCGAAAGAGTCAGATAATACGAATTGTCACCGGGCGCCCCGCGGAGGGTTTCATTCATTCCGCCCTCCACGGCGTAGAGACGGCCTTCCACTGCTGCGGACGGGACAAAAACATCCTCCGCTCCGGGAAGAGTACCCAGAAAATCCACACCGTCCTGTTTCATCCAGAGTTTCAGATCGTCAAAGGTCAGCGCCACGTCCAGAAGTTCCGGATGGGCGGCGCTCTCGTTCTTCTTCGCGGCGCAGGGACCGAAAAACACCACCGCAATGTCGCTGCCGTATTCCTTCTTCAGAAAACGGCAGTGCGAAAGAAGGGGGGACAGCATCGGCACAATGGAATCCACACGCTCAGGCAGATATTTCCGGATGTAGGACACCGTTGCGGGACAGGCGGGAGAAATGAAAAGCCGCCCGGGGTTCTCACGCAGGAGCCGCCCGGTCTCAGAACTCAGAAGCTGGGCTCCGAGCGCGGTCTCGCTGACTCCGGCAAAACCCAGTTTCTTCAGGCCCGCGATCAGTTTGGCGGAATCCAGTTCCTGGAAATAACTGGTCCAGCTCGGTGCAATGGAAGCATAGACTTTCCGCCCCTGGGAAATCAGGAATTTTGCGTGGTTCAGATCCGGACGGATGCGTTTCGCCCCCGCTGGACAGACTTTCACACAAGTCCCGCAGGCCACGCAGAGTTCGGGAATCACGCTGGCGCTGCCGTTCGTCACCCGGATCGCCTTGCAGGGACAGTGACGGACGCATTTGTAGCAGTCCTGACATTCATTCGTCACCGTATAGACAGGAAAACCCGTATTCATTCCCCGCTTCCTCCCTCCGTCATGTTTCCATTTTCATTTTCATTCTCATTTTTATTTTCAAAAAGATCCCGCATCAGCTGCAGGACAATGTTCTGGTCAATCCCCCCATAGCGTTTGCCGTTGATCGTGATATTCGGCCCCGTCGCACAACTGTCCTGGCAAAGGCAGCAGTTGAAATCCAGGTCGATTTCATCACGCAGTCCGTGTTCTTCAAGATACTTTTCGATTACTCTGAGATTCGCCTCGTTGCCCCGGGCGAAACAGGAGCTTCCCAGACAAATTCTGATCACGGGTTTCGGCATGGGATTCATCTCCTAACATAAAAAAAGTTGGCCTTCAGATTGAGTTCAGGCGTTTTGATTCTGCATTGTTTCCGGGCAATATAGCATTCGGGAATTTCATATTCAAGTCTCCTCCCGCGCAGAAAGGATCCAAAGGATCCCGAGTTCTCCGGAGCTTCTTCAACGCGTGTTTTTCAGCCGGAGGGGAAAGAGGCTTTTGAAAGGGAAACGCCGCTCCCGTCCCGCAGCGGAAACAGAAAAAAGAATCGCTCGGAAATGACTTGCAAAAAAGCCGCCCGCATGGTATTTTTGAAAATGTTTTCAAGAATTTTAAGAATCTGAAAAATCAATCACAAGACTTCGTCTCACAGACAGAAAAGGATGACGGATCCACATGGACTACAGAAGATATTTCCGGGACTACCCGGACAAGAACGGCCGTTTCGGTGAATACGGCGGTGCACTCGTCCCCCCCGAACTGAAAAAACCCTTCGAGGAAATCAGCAAAGCCTATAATGCGATCTGTCATTCCGCACAATTCATCAATGAACTCCGCAGGATCCGGAAGGAATTCCAGGGGCGTCCGACTCCAGTCTATCACTGCGCCCGCCTTTCCCGAAAACTCGGGCAATGCCAGATTTATCTGAAACGCGAAGACCTGAACCATACCGGAGCGCATAAACTCAACCATTGCATGGGGGAAGGACTGCTCGCGAAATTCATGGGAAAGAAGCGCCTCATCGCCGAGACCGGCGCCGGACAGCACGGCGTGGCCCTCGCCACAGCAGCGGCCTACTTCGGACTCGAATGCGAAATCCACATGGGCGAAGTCGATATTGAAAAACAGGCGCCAAATGTCACAAGAATGAAGATCCTCGGAGCAAAGATCGTGCCGGTTTCCTTTGGACTGCGCACTTTGAAGGAAGCGGTCGATTCCGCCTTCCAGTCCTATCTGAACTCCTATGAGGAATCCATCTACTGCATCGGTTCCGCGCTCGGACCGCACCCCTTCCCGCAGATGGTGAGGGATTTCCAGATGTGCATCGGACTGGAGGCAAGAGAGCAGTTCCTGGAAATGACGGGCATTCTCCCGGATGTGGTCTGCGCCTGTGTGGGCGGAGGAAGCAACGCGGCAGGCATGTTCTCGGCGTTTCTGAACGATCCTGTGGAAATCTGCGGTGTCGAACCCCTCGGAAAGGGTTCCGCTCTCGGCCAGCACGCCGCTTCCATGACCTTCGGGAAGAAAGGCACTCTCCACGGCTTCGACAGCATTATTTTGCAGAATGAGGATGGATCCCCGGCACCGGTCTATTCTATCGCCAGCGGACTGGATTATCCCGGGGTCGGACCCGAACACGCCTTCTGGCATGACCAGAAGAGAGTCAACTATGTCACAGCTTCCGATGAAGAGGCGGTGGATGCCTTCTTCAAACTCTCCCGGTATGAAGGCATTATCCCCGCGCTGGAAAGTGCTCATGCAATCGCCTATGCCATGAGAAGAGCCAGGGAAATGCAGTCGGGGGCCATCCTCGTCAACTGCAGCGGACGCGGCGACAAGGACGTCGATTACATCGTGGAGCGTTACGGATACGGTGACAATTACCGCTTCCCCGATGACGGCAAGGAAAGCGCGAACAACGAACTCTGATTCAGAACTCCTTTCCATCCCCACGCTTTTCCCCCCGATGTAGACAAATCTCACAGACAAAAAATCCGGGCCCCTCTTTTTATCGGAACTGAGGGACCCGTTTTTTTTCTTTCCCAGAATTTTGAAACTGCATTTTTTAAGCTTTCCTGCTGTCCCGTTTTTTCTACCTTTCTCCTGCAGGAAGATGCGCCTCTTCTTCCCCTCCTTACACACCTTTCTGTCTTTATATCCAACTGATTCGTCTCTGTTGCCTTCCCGCCTCCATCCATTTCTCTCCCGCGACATGCACGGTGGGGGGATGCGCGCTGATGCGGCTCTTTTATTTCCGCCGCTTCTGCGGAGAAGAAGCGGCTGTGGTATTTTCTTCCGGCGCGGCGGCGGTGCTTTCCTCCCCTCCTTCTCTGCGGCCGGAGGAGTCCGGGATGGCGGGAAAGGAGGTGGAGATTTCAGGAACAGGCGGCCCGATACGGAGAACGGAACGGCGTTCGATCAGGCGGTTGCAGGGAAGAGTCGTCACCATGGGGACGGCATTTTTCCCGACATGCCGAGAGGAGGAGAAAGAAGAGGAAGAAAGATTGAGGATGATTTCCGCGGCGGCGGTGCCTAGAGCGGAAAAATCCTGGGAAATAGTGGTCTGAGGAGGCGTCATGTAACAGGAATTGCGGTCGTCCTCGAAAGTGATCAGGGACAAATCCGCGGGGATTTGCCTGTTGAGCAGATAAAGAGCATAATTCACAATTGTGCCGTTGTTTTCACCTTCAACGATCAATGCCGTCGGTTTCTGTTTGAGGAGCAGAGAGAGAGCTTCGGGAATCTCTTCCTGCCGTGAATACAAACCGATTATCGTTTCATCCGCTGCGATTCCGTGTTTCTGAAGCGCTTCCCTGTATCCGGCTTCCCGCTGATTGCTGCCCCAGTTGTTCCAGGCGCAGCGGAGGAAGGCGATTCTGCTATGGCCCGCTCGGCAGAGATGATCCACCGCAAGTTTCAGCCCTTCCCGATGGTCGGTGACCACCGAAGGAATGCCATCGGCAAAACTGTTCACCAGAAGGACGGGAATTCCGCTTGTCCGGATCTGTTCCGCATAGGTTCCATCGGTCAGAATCACACCGCGGAAGGAGTTTTCATGCAGATACGGCAGGAAGGCAGGTCCAAAGATCTGGGCATTGCAGCCGAGTTCAAAAAGGCGTTTTGTCGTATAATACAGCAACTGATTCCAATACGGATCGAAGGAAAACGCCCCCGGGATGCTGGTCATGATGCCGAAAAGAGAACGGGACGAATAGATGTGAGGCGCATAATTCATCTCCCGCGCGGTTTTAAGGACATTTTCCCGGGTCTTCTCTGAAACATAGGGGTGTCGGCTGAAGACACGGGACACCGTGGCGGTAGACACTCCCGCCGCCCGGGCAATGTCCTGAATGGACGAAGAAGAAGAGGAAGTGGTGGAGGATTTCGGATTTGCCGCTTTCCCCCGGGGCGTCTTCTTTTGTTTTTTCATTCGCAGAGACCTCCTTGCGATGAAATGATTTCTCTCTTCTTCCCGGCAAGGTGAGAGGATGATGGCGCACCCCTTCCCTTGCGTATTACCTTCCCGGCCGTCCGGCCTGCACAGAAAGCTCTTCACACTGCGAATGTTGTAATTTGACATGGGAAATAACGGAATCAATACTTCCCAGAAAAAAAAACAGAAAAAAAAGAAAAAAATCCGCTTGTTTTATGTAACAGTTACATTATGATATAGGAAAGCTTTTGATTTTTCTCGGAAATACATGAGAAAGAAAACAACACCGTTCACCACCCCCCAAAAAAACAAGGAAGGATGTTCTCACATGAAACAATATCGCATCGGAGTCATCGGAGCCGGGGCCATCGCTCAGGGCTGTCACATTCCGGGTTACATGGCGGCGAAGAACTGCATTCTGGCCGCAGTTGCGGATCCGGAAAAAAAATGCCTGAAGATGCTTCACGACAACAAGATGATTTTTCAGAAGGAATACTCCGACTACCGGAAAATGCTGAAAGAGGAAAAACTGGATTTCGTATCCATCTGCGTCCCGAACAAATTTCATGCTGAATGCGCCATTGCAGCGATGCGCGCAGGAGCCGATATTCTTCTGGAAAAACCGATTACGCTCACGCTGAAGGAAGCTATGGCTGTACAGCGGACGGCGGAAAAGGAGAAACGCCGTATCATGGTCGGTTTTTCCCACCGTTTCAACGAGTTGAACGTTGCGGCGAAGAAGGCGCTGGAAGCGGGGAAAATCGGGAAGCCGTATATGATCCGGATCCGCTTTGCGCACAGCGGGCCGTTCCCGGGATGGGCGAAGACAGACTGGTTTTACAATCCAGAAATCGCCGGAGGCGGAGCGCTTCTGGACATGGCAGTCCATGCGTTTGACATTTCCCAATGGTTCCTTGGACCGATCACCGGGATTTCAGCAAAAGCCAAGACTCTCCGGAAAAAGATCAAGGTTGACGATAATGTTGTGGCACTGATGGAGTTCGGGGATTCCTGCATGGGATATGTCGAATGCGGCTGGACTTCCCCGGCTGGATTCGGCGGAATTGAAATCATGGGAGACAAGGGCCTCATCGTCTGCGACTACAACAACAACCGCACTCTCCTGACCTGCGGATGCACAAAGCCGGACGGAACTCATGAAAACGTTACATCCATCCTTCACAAAGGAAAAAAGTGGGCATGGAACCACGAAATAGCCTATGCCGTCAAGACTCTTGCATCCGGGAAGCCCTTCTCCCCGGGAATCGAAGACGGGATCAAAACCTTGAAAGTGGTTCTTGCAGCCTACAAATCCAGTGCAACTGGGCGTTTCATTTCCCTGAAGTGAAACGCACAGAAAAAAAGGAAAGAGAGGAAAGGAGAAAAAAGTGGAAAAGAAAATGAAGATCGGGTTCATTGATCTCAGCATAGATGAATGGCACGCAAACAATTACCCCGCCTGGTTCCGCTCCTCGCCCCGGGCTGCGGAAATCGAACTGGGATATGCGTGGGAAAAGACTCCGAATCCGGCGGGAAAGGCTCTCGGAGACTGGTGCAGAGAGTATGGCATGACTCCCGCTGCATCGCTGGAGGAAGTGGTGGAACGTTCGGACGCGCTCTGCGTTCTTGCTCCATCGAATCCGGAAGTGCATGAAGAACTTGCGGAACTCCCGCTGAAAAGTGGAAAGCCGATGTATGTGGACAAACCCTTTGCGCCTTCCAAGGCGGCCGCGAAGAGAATGTTTGCCCTGGCGGAAAAACACGGAACGCCACTCATGTCCTCTTCGGCACTGCGTTTCGGAGAAGAACTCATGGCGGCAAAGAAGCGTCTGCGCGAAGAAGCGGGGAAGATTGTCTCTGCCGTCACGACGGGTGGGGGGAAGACCTTTGAAGAATACGGGATTCACCAGCTGGAAATGGTGGTTTCCTGCCTAGGAACGGGCGCAAAACGCGTCATGTCCTGTTCCCGGACGGAACCGAATCTGCATTTGATGATCGACTATGGAGGAGAGCGTTTCGGAATGGCCTACTACCATCCGGCGCTGCCCTTCAGCGCAGCACTCGGGACGAATGCCTTCCTTGTTTCAGAACAAACCCGTGTGGAAAAAAGGATGTTTGAAAATCTGATTGCTGAAATGACCGAATTTTTCTTCAGCGGCACATCCCCCATTCCTCAGGATGAAACAATCGAAATTGCGGCGTTGCTGGAAGCGGGAGTCTCGGCCTCCGGAAAGCCGTTTGAATGGATTCAGGTCTGACATTCCTGCGGGAAATTTCCCTGAGGAATTTTTCCTTCCCCTGACCTGAAAGGGAAGAGGTGGAAAAAGAAAAGAGAAAAGAGGCCAGGGAAGCCGTTCCCTGTTTCTTTTCTTTCTTTCCTCCTTTTCCCTTCTTTTTTTCTTCCTGCTTCCGAGTCTGAAGGAGCCCTCTTCTTCTTTTCCGGAGATCTTCCGGAATTTTTTCCCATTCCGGCGGCGGATGCGGTAGTTTTTTTGCGCTTAAGCAATATAAAAAAAGCCCTTTTGAGAGATCAAAAGGGCGGGATTTCTGGTGGGCGCTGAGGGACTCGAACCCCCGACATTCACGGTGTAAACGTGACGCTCTAACCAACTGAGCTAAGCGCCCTTCATAACAAAGTTCTCTCTCACCAGGATCCTTCCGAGAGCTTCTTTTCCGGATCTTTCCCGGATCGCTTCCGGATTTCCCGCCATTTCTCAGAGGAGCGGAATCTATTCCTCCCCTCGCCGAATCAGCAGAAAGGAAACGAGAAAAACATCTTCCCAGGCGGATTCAGAAAAATTCCGTCCCGGGAAATCTCCCGGAAACGGAGGAAAAACCATTCATCCACGCCATAGTGGTGTCCATTTCTTTAAGATAACTCCATTTTTCCATCTTTCAAGACGAGGAATTTTGCAAAAACGGTGTATATTACTTTTTCTACGGAAAAACTGACAATTCCGGAAAATCCGCCAGTCAAAATTTTCCGGGAAACTCATTTTGATAGTATGGCATATTGATTCAACAGGAAAAAGGAAATAGCCAATGCATAAGTACAGAACGCACACATGCGGCGCTCTCAGGAAAAGTGATGTCGGAGCAGAAGTCAAACTTGCCGGCTGGATTCACAGCGTCAGGGATCACGGCGGAGTCATTTTCATCGATCTGCGCGATCACTACGGGAAAACCCAGATCGTCATTGACCCGAAAATGCATTTTTACCAGGAATTGGAGCGCTGGCGTGTGGAAACGGTCGTCGCTTTTACAGGGACAGTCGTTGCCAGAAGCCAGGAGACGGTCAATCCAAAACTGCCGACAGGTGAAATCGAAGTTGCGGCGGAAAACATGGAAATTCTCGGCGCCACCGACCAGATTCCCTTCCAGGTTGCAAAAGACGAGGACGCACCCGAAGCAACCCGCCTCAAATACCGTTTTCTGGATCTCCGGAAGGAAAAACTCCATTCCAATATCATGCTCCGCTCCCGGCTCATCGCCGAAATCAGACGGAAAATGACAGAGATGGGATTCAATGAGTTCCAGACCCCGATTCTGACAAGCAGTTCCCCGGAAGGCGCACGGGACTATCTGGTCCCCAGCCGTGTGCATCCTGGCAGTTTCTATGCTCTGCCTCAGGCTCCGCAGCAGTTCAAACAGCTACTCATGGTCGCGGGATTCGACCGCTATTTCCAGATTGCCCCCTGCTTCCGCGACGAGGACGCCCGCGCCGACCGTTCCCCGGGAGAATTCTATCAGCTCGATATGGAAATGAGCTTCGTGACTCAGGAAGACATTTTTGCCGTTCTCGAAGAACTTCTTTCCTCGATTTTCCCGAAATTCAGTTCCAAAAAGATGAATCCTGCGCCCTTCCCGCGCATTCCCTACCGCGAAGCGATGAACCGCTACGGGTCGGACAAGCCCGATCTGCGCAATCCGCTTTTCATGGTGGATCTGTCCGAACTTTTCCGGGATTCCGGATTCAAGGCGTTTGCCTCGACAGTGAAGAACGGAGGAGCTGTCCGCGGGATCCGCGTCCCGGGAGTTGTCGGAGTCCAGCCGAGGACCTGGTACGACAAGATGGAAGCCTTTGCCAAGGAGAACGGTTCCAAAGGTCTGGGATACATCACCTGGTCGAAAGAAGGGGAAATCAAGGGACCCATCGCAAAATTCATGACGGCTCAGGAAATTGAAGAACTGAAAAAACTTGCCTCCATTGAAAACGGGGATGTCCTCTTCTTCATCGCGGACAAGACGAACGCTGCCAACGCCATCGGCGGCAAAGTCCGGACCCGCCTTGCGGAAACGCTGAATCTCATTTCCAGCGATGAATTCCAGTTCTGCTGGATCGTCGATTTCCCGATGTTTGAACTGGACGAAGAAAGCAACAAGATTATCTTCAGTCACAATCCCTTCTCGATGCCGCAGGGGGAAATGGAAGCTCTTCTCACAAAGGATCCGCTCGATATTCTTGCCTATCAGTACGACATTGTCTGCAACGGGATCGAACTTTCCAGCGGAGCCATCCGGAATCATCAGCCGGAAGTCATGTACAAGGCCTTCGAAATCGCCGGATATCCCCGCGAGGTGGTGGACGAAAAATTCGGCGGCATGATTCGCGCCTTCAAGCTCGGTGCGCCTCCGCACGGAGGAATCGCCCCCGGAGTCGACCGCATGGCCATGCTCCTCGCTGACGAACCCAACATCCGGGAAGTCATCGCCTTCCCCTTCAATCAGCAGGCGCAGGATCTTATGATGAACGCTCCGGCGCATGTGGATATGAAACAGCTCCGCGAACTCCGCATCGTACCGATTCCGCAGGAACTCAAGTATGAGGAAACGTATCGGAAAATCATGGCGGAAGCTCAGAAAGTCAGAGATGCCGCCGCTGCCGCGGATGCGGCCATGGCGGGGGATTCTTCTTCTGCGGGTTCTGCTGTAACGGGGGATTCTCTTCCTCAGGCCTGAGGAAGAGAGGCTGCCGCCCCGCACGCGCCCTCCTCTTCCCACAGTCCGGGGGCCTTGCGGCGGCAGTCATTTCCTTTCCTCTCTTTCTCTATTCCATCATGACAATACGTTCTTCATAATACATTCTTTCTTCTTCAGGATTTCCTCTTTCCGCAGAGGGCGGAAGAAAGAAGACAGGCAGGAGAAGACGAACAAAAAAAGAGGGGAGCCGTTGTTTCCGTGAGGAAACGGGAGAGAAAGAAGAAGCGAACGGCAGAAACGCTGAGAAGAGAACGAAACACCTGGAATTTCCAGCATATCACATCAAGGGAAAAAACGAGAGACAGGAATCAGAGGCTATGATCTATTTAGTCAGAAGTGCAAGGAGACAAGGATTGCCATTCCGGCTTTCTTCGCTGGCGCTTCTGCTTGTGGCGGCATCGGCAGTTCTTGCTGCGGTCCTTCTCTGGCAGGGGATCCGGAAGCTCTGTGACTTTTGCGACCGTTACTCCCGCTACGACGCATTGATTCTGGAAGCCGGCAGAAGAAATGGAGTGGATCCCCGTCTTTTGAAGGCGGTGATCTGGCGTGAAAGCCGTTTCCGCCCGGATGCTCGCGGAACGAAGGGGGAAATCGGTCTGATGCAGATCATGCCGAAGGCCTCTGCTCAGGACTGGGCGGATGCGCAGGGAGTAAAACTTCCTTCCAGAGGTGCTCTTGCCGATCCCGCATTGAATATAGAGATCGGATCCTGGTATCTGGGACGCGCTCTCTGGAAATGGCGGGGCTACAAGGATCACGTGGTGCTGGCTCTGGCTGAATACAATGCCGGGCCGCGCAATGCCAGAGCGTGGAAGCCGCAGACTCCGGAGGGATCTGCTCTGGATAAAATTTCCATTGCCTCCACGCTTTCCTACGTCAAATCCATTCTGGGGAAATATGAAACGTACAAGAAAACATGGAAAATGGATCAGAAGGAGTAGACTTATGACACCTGCACTGAAAACGGCCTTCGGAATGCTTTTCTCCGCTCTGGGAATGACTCTGGCGCTTTCTCTTCCGGCTCAGGAAACGCAGACGACCGGCAACGGAAAAATCATCAGAATTGATTTTGAACACAGCAAACTTGATTCCGACGGAATCCCCGAAGGATGGGTTTACAAAGGGAAAATCGGGACTCCGGATCCGGTTTACGAAATTGTGAAGGATCCTGTTTCCGGGAAGAAGGTCCTGAAAATCACGGCGGACCGTGCAAGCGGGGCCATTCTTTTTGACATGAAGAACATCAGTCTGGAAAAATATCCTTATATGCGCTGGAAGTGGATGGTCGAAAAACTTCCTGACGGAGCGGACGGGCTTATTGACGAGAAAGACGATCAGGGGATTGCCGTTTACATGGGAAGCGGTCGTTTTACCCAGACCAGTGTGGCATACCGATGGGAGAATCTGACGGCAAAGGGAACAAAAGGACAGGCAAAATACGGAGCGGGTTTCGTCAAAGTCTTCTGGGAAGCCATGCGCAATTATCAGGATGGCACGGGAAAATGGTATACGGATGAATGCAATGTCAGGGAGGATTTGAAAAAGGCTCTTGATGTCAAAAAGATTCCGGAAAAGAATCTGGCTCTGAGCATTTCCTCCAACAGTCAATATACGGGTACAAAGGCTGTTTCTTATCTGGAATACATTGAATTCCTCGAACTTCCGCCTTCAAACAAGGAAAAATAAACTTTTTGGGGCAATCAAAAAAATACGGCAGGCAATGCCTGCCCGGGTGCAGGGAATGCAGCGAGAGCCGGGGAGTATGAGGGCGAGGAGCCCTCATGCTTTTTTTATTTATTTATTTTATTTTTTTTGCCTCCGGCGGCCAGCGTCTCGCCGCTGGACCGCGACAAGGTCACGGACCTTGACCTCGAGAAAAATGCTCAGCGCATTTTTCCGTATCTTTGCTTCGCAATATTATTTTTCCATTGCTTCGCAAATTTTTTGTTTTGTTGCTTCGCAAATTTTATTTTTTTGCCTCCGGCGGGCAGCGTCACGCCGCTGGAGTGCGACAAGGTCACGAACCTTGACCTTGAGAAAAATGCTCAGCGCATTTTTCCGTAGTTCTCATTCCTTTATTTTCTGCGCAAAGACCGCGCTTCCATTTCCGCCTTCTCAAAAGCGAGACGCAGATCCTCCGGAGAAAGTGTCATTCCCGATTCATAATAGGAAATGGCCGCCTGTCCGACGCCATACGTTGCCAAAGCCGCCAGGGGTGCTTTGAAAAAAAGCAAAAAGGTCGCCAGGAGTTTTTCCCCCGTGCTTCCCGTCAAAGCCAGAAGCAGTTCCGGGCCATGTTTCTCCGCCACCGGATATCCATACAGCGATGCGATTCTGGAAAGCATGTGTATTTCGTTGATAAACAAAGGGATGACATCCCATATTGGAATCGGCGGAGCGGAAATCAGGAACGCCCGTTTCATCGCTTTTTTCACACATTTTTCTGCAAGAAAACGGTTCCGGATCCGCCATTCCTCCATACGGACGTCATAATAGTGTTTCCATCTTTTCTGAAAGGCAATCAGTTCCTCCCCGGACTCTTCCGCCTTCTCCGCCGCAAGGCGGGATGTCTGACTCATCAGACGGTTCAAACCGCTTTTCTCCGCGGCCGACACATAAAACACTTCTTCCGGCGGGAGAAGCGCTCCCACGGATTCATTCAGAGACGCCAGCTGAGAAGCACGCAGCAGTTCACTTTTTGTCATCACCAGCAGGGAATGTTCCGGGAGCGAACGGAAAAGCTCCCAGTCTGCGCTCTGCATCCGTGCACCGGCGGAGTCCACGCAGTACCAGACACAATGAATCAAATCTTCAGTCCGTCCGCTGAAAAAACGGCGGCAGAGTTCCCCGTTGATGAAAGAGGCGTATTCAGAAACCCCCATCCCCGGTTCCATGCCTTCGGAATCGATGAAATTCGCCGCTTCCGTCTCATAAACGTGGAAGCCTTTTGTCGCAGGCGCGGAATCGCTTACGGCGGATTCCGGAACGGTCCCTTTCTCGGTAACAGACTGGATCAGAGAGGTTTTTCCTGCTCCTGTCCGTCCGCAGAGAAGGATATTCGGCTTCATTTTTTCGCTCCGGAAGAACGCAGAAGATCGTAACAAAGCGTAAACGCCTTCCAGTCGAATTCGATAACGGATGTTTTTTCTCCGCGGACTCTGGCAATGGCGATTTTTTCAAAAGTGTTCCGTACGTAAAGGCCCATGGCTCCTGTCAGAGAGGCGGCCACAGCCGCATTGATTCCATTCCCCAGTCCCGGCAGAAGTTTCAGGAGCGAGGAAGCCGCAAACACTCCCGCCCCGCGCGCCAGGAAAGGCAGAAGCGCCTCCTTCAGCGCTGCTTCCCGCAAGTTGTACAGCGCCGCCAGAGAGCCGATCATCGCGGCCTGTATCGGAACCAGCACACTCGAATCGGCAACAGGGATCGGGGTGACGCCAACCGCGGCGGCGGCGGAAACAGCGGCGGAAACAATCGCCTTCGCACGAAAAGATTTTGCACGAATGCGTTCAATTTTCAATTCAAGATCCAGTTTCTGAGCCTCGGCAAAAGCGTCACGGTAGGCATCGGGGAGAAGTTCGCAGCTGAGACGGACAAGGTCAAGACAGCCTTCGGATCCGCTTTCTTCATCGCTGCAGGCGATGATCCGTCTGTCAGGGACCCCTGCCCCGGTCAGACGTGCCCGCATCGCCTCCAGCTGAGCCGGCCGGGTGATGTCGCGCTTGGTCAGGACAACAATCTCGTCGGCGGGATCAAAAATATGACGGATCAAATTCAAATCGCAGTCCGTCACCCTTGCGCCGCATCCCTGAATGGTGTACCAGACCAGATGGATATGAGAATCCACATCGGGATCCATCTGCCGTTCCCGAATGAAGGAGCGTGTCTGACGGATGAAGTCCTCCTCCTTCATTCCGAGTTCCAATCCGCGGGAATCCCAGAGACGGATATGTTCATTTTCATAGCAGTCATACCCCCCCGTCACGGGCGCACCGCTTCCGATCCTCTCCTCCGGGACAAGATCCTTTCCGCAGACCGCGCGGATCAGAGAGGTCTTCCCGCTCCCGGTATACCCGCAAATCAGAATGTTCGGACGCTTCGGAAGATTGTTTGCCCAGTCCCGTGCACAGGTTTCCTGGAAAAGCCGTTCATAATTTCTCCCGGAAGGGAGAGAGGCGTCTCCGGGAGTTTTCCCGGCAAGGCTTTTGTTTTCTTCTTCAGGCGGCATCTTCCAGACGTCTCCTTTTCAGGTGGATCAAAGCTGTTGCTGCGCGGGCTGAGAGAGAGAGAAGCGGGAGTCCAATTCTTCGTCTTTCCCGGAAGAACTCTCTCAGACTTGGGCCAGCGCCTGTTCAAAATCCGCGATGATGTCGTCTATATTTTCCAGACCGACGGAAACACGGATCAGATCCGGAGACACTCCGGCCGCCTTCAGTTCCTCTTCTGTCAGCTGACGGTGGGTCATGCTGGCCGGATGCAGCACACAAGTCCGGATATCCGCCACATGCACGACAATCGAAGCCAGTTTCAGGGAATTCATCACCTTTTCCCCAGCCGCCTTTCCGCCTTTCACTCCGAAACACAACACTCCGCTTCCTCCGCGCAGATAGCGTTTCGCCTTCGCATATTGAGAGTTCGACTTCAAAAACGGATAATTCACCCAGCCCACTTTCGGATGTCTTTCCAGATATTCCGCCAGAGCCAGAGCATTCTCGCAATGACGCGGCATGCGTACATGAAGCGTTTCCGCCCCCAGATTCGCCAGAAACGCATTGAACGGCATCATCGGCACGCCGAAATCGCGGATCCACTGGACACGGAGCTTGACGGAATAAGGGGATTGTGCAAAATTTTCCGTATAAACCAGACCATGATAACTTTCATCGGGTTCAGTGAATTCGGGGAACTTGCCGTTCCGCCAGTCGAAACTGCCTTTTTCGACAATGATCCCGCCTACGCTGGTGGCATGCCCGTCGATATATTTCGTGGAGGAATGCGTCACGATATCCGCGCCGTAATCAAACGGGTTGCAGAGAAAAGGCGAAGGGAAGGTGTTGTCCACAATCAGCGGGACGCCCAATGCCTTCGCCGCTTTTGAAAACTCCTCAAAATCTGCAACGACCAGGGCTGGATTTGCCAGTGTTTCGGTGAAGACCGCACGTGTTTCCGGCCGGGCGGCGGAGAGAATTTCCTCCGCCGTCGCTTCCGACGGGACAAATGTGACTGTAATCCCCATTTTTTTCAACGTATTGGTAAAGAAGGCAGTCGTTCCACCATAGAGTCCTCCGGAAGCCAGCACATGTCCGCCGCAGGTGCAGATGTTCATAATGGAGAGTGCGTTTGCGGTCTGCCCCGCGGACACCGCTACGGCTGCAACGCCTCCTTCCAGCGCCGCAATTTTCTTTTCGAAGGCGTCCACCGTGGGATTGGCCAGACGTGTATAGAAATAGCCGGGCACTTTCAGATCAAAAAGATCCGCCACGCTTTGCGCGTCATCATATTTATAAGTTGTGCTCTGTACAATCGGGACGATTCTGGGATCTCCGTTTCCCGGTTCATATCCAGCCTGCACCGCTCTCGTTTCAAATTTCCAATTCTGATTCATAAAAACAAACCTCCGCCGTATGGACGGCATTTTTCCCATTGAAACTGTTTGCCGGAATATACCACTCTTTCCGTTTTATTGCAACGGGAGCATCTCAGAAAAGGTGATCCGGAAAAAGAAGTTTCAAGGCCGAAATCACCACAAGGACCTGAATGATCCATTCAAAAAGCTTCTGCGGCGCTTTCCGGATGAACACTATTCCCAGAACCGCCCCCAACAGCAGAAACGGCAGCATGGCCAGATCCGCGCGGAAGGCCGACTCTGTAATCCGCCCTTCCGCCACAAAGAGCGGGAGTTTGATCCAGTTCAGAATCATGAAATACCATGCGCATGTCCCCATATATTCCTCTTTTGGAAGACGCATGGCAAGAAGATAAAGGGCCATGACGGGGCCCGCAGCGTTCGCCACCTGCGTCGTGAATCCGGCCGTCAGACCGACCAGAAACACAAACGCCGCATGATCCGGAATTTTTTCCTGGCTGATATAACGGTTCCGGATCCAGTTCAGAAGGGCAAGAAAGAGAATAATCACTCCGATTGCCGTCCGGAGGAGACGATCGTCAATCAGATGCAGAGTCAGACTTCCGATTCCCATTCCGCAAAGAGCGCACGGAAGAAGGCGCAGGACGAGTTTCCAGTTCGCTCCGCGCCGGTAATAGGACACAGCCATCAGATCCGCGGCGCAAAGCATCATCAGCTGAAGACCTGTCGAAAGTTTAGTCGGAAACATGAGGGCAAGCATCACGACCGGCAGAGTCCCGATCCCCGGCATTCCGGTCTTGTTGATCCCAATCAGAAGCGCTGAAACGGCCAGTGTGATCAGCTGGGGCGTACTCATGTCCCGGAAAAAGAAATCATAGATCATCCCTGTTTCTCCAAAGAATCCTCTCCGGGAAAAATCTTCCAGATCAGAAATAGAGTGAATAAAAAAAGGAGAACCCTTTCCGGCTCTCCCTTCAAATCAGATGCGCTCCCGATTCAGATCCCCCGGAGACTCTCAAAGAAGCCCGAGCGACTCCGTTAATCCGAAGCGGATGTTCATGCACTGCACAGCCTGCCCCGCTGCGCCCTTTGTCAGATTATCAATACAGCTGAAAACAAGAAGCTTGTCCGCATGGGAATCCAGAACATATCCGAATTCACAGACATTGGTCAGCGTCACATGCTTCGTATCCGGCAGTTTCCCCGGAGGCAGAATCCGGACAAACTGTTCCTTCCCGTAAGCTTCTTCAAAAGTTTTTGCGACGGCCTCCATGCTGCACGCCGGCGTCGGATTCATCACAAGGGTCGAATTGATTCCCCGGTTGACCGGGATCAGGTGCGGAATGAAGTTCATCGCCAGATCCGGCACTCCTGCTGCCAGGGCAAGTTCCTGTTCAATTTCAGGGAGATGTCTATGCCCTGCCGGAGCATAGGCTCGAATGCTCTCATTGCATTCCGGGAAAATATACGGCAGATCCACCTTGCGCCCCGCGCCGGTGACGCCGCTCAGACTCGCCACAACGATTCCCTCCGGAGAAACAAGCCCTGCATGAAGCAGCGCAGTCGCCGGGAGAATAATGCTCGTCGGATAACATCCCGGACAGGCAATCAGATTCGCCGTGCGGATCTGTTCGCGATTCCGTTCCGGCAGTCCGTAAACAGCCGTCTTCAGCAGTTCCGGCGCGGGATGATCCGCGCCGTAGTACTTTCTGTACTTCTCCGTGGATTTCAGGCGGAAATCTGCACTGATGTCAATGGCGACCACTCCCGCTTTCGTCAGTGGAATGGCAAATTCGGATGCAAGGCCATGAGGCAAGGCAAGAAACGCCGTATCGCACTCTTCCGCGATCTGTTCGACATCGGGAGCAGAAAAAGACAATCCCGTTCCCGCAAGCCTCGGAAAAATCTCCGCAATATCCTTCCCCGCATTCTGACGGGAGGTAATGACTTTGATCTCCACCTCGGGATGACGGGTCAGAAGCCTCAGAAGCTCTTCACCCGCATAACCGGACGCACCCACAATCCCCACACGAACTTTTGACATGACAGAACTCTCCCTGTAGAAATAACAAGACTTCGCCGAAACGAAGTCTTGATGAGAAATACAAATATGGAATCCAGACAATTACCGTTTCGAGAACTGGAAACGTTTTCTCGCTCCGGGCTGACCGGGTTTCTTCCGTTCTTTTTCGCGGGAATCGCGGGTCAGCATGCCCGAATCTTTCAGAACGGGCTTGTAATTTTCGTCCGTCTTGACAAGTGCTCTGGAAATCGCGTGACGCAGCGCTCCCGCCTGTCCCGCTTTGCCACCGCCCACAATCGAAGCGGAAACGTCATAAAGTCCCACGGTCCCGCTCACTTTCATCGGCTGCATGATGTAGCCGCGAAGAGCTTCCGTGTCAAAATACTTTTCAAAGTCCTCGCCGTTGACCTTGATTTTCCCGGACCCGCTGCTCATGCGCACACGAGCACTCGCACTTTTCCTGCGTCCGGTCGCACAAATTTCAGAAGTTTTGTTCATTCTGGTGTTCTCCCTTAGATTTCAGCCTTTTCCGGTTTCTGCGCACCATGCGGATGTTCGGCGGTGGCGTACACTTTCAGCTTGCGGTACTGAGACCGGCCAAGACGGCCTTTCGGAAGCATCCCCCACACGGCCTCGCGGATCAGGCGTTCCGAATTCCGGGCACGGACTTCCTTCGCGGTCGCAAACTTGTGTCCGCTCCGGTATCCGGTATATTTTTCATAAATCTTGGTCACTTCCTTGCTCCCCGTCAGGAGAACTTTGTCCGCGTTGATCACAATCACCACCGCTCCGGTGTCCACATGCGGCGTGTAGGTGGGAAGATCTTTGCCGCGAAGACAATTCGCAACTTTTACGGCAAGACGTCCCAGCGGAACGTCCGCGGCGTCGAACAGCACATGTCTGAGCTTGATCTCGCCGGTCTTGGCCAAGTAAGTCTTCATTTTCTTCAAACTCCGATTTCTAAGTAACTTTCAACAAACAGATTCCATTCCCGGTTTCCGACTGCCAGATCGTCCCCGGATCTCTTCCCTGCGTCCGTCATCGGGAAATACGGCCGCGGAAAGCATATAACATACTGTCATTCCCTTCTTTTTCAAGCTTTTTCAAGAAAAAAACAAGAGAATCCGTTCAAAAAAACATTCTCTCCTCCGCGTGACTCCGGCTCCTTCCGACTCCCTTCCCCGCGCCTTCATCGCGGAAACTGCAGCGGAAAAGGAAGCGGGACACACGCATTCCCTTTCATTTTTTCCCTGTCACATGGCGTCCGGAATCCGGATCGTCAAGGTTTCCAGCCCGTCCTTCAGAACTTCCCGCACCGCAAAGCAGAGAGCCAGACGAGCAGAACGAACCGCAGGATCTTCCGCATTCAATACCGGTTTCTCCCGGTAAAAACGGTTGAACCCTTTCGCCAGATCCAGAAGATAGTTCACCAGTACGGAACAATCCATTTTCTCTGCGGCCGAACGGATTGTCTGGGGATAACGGAAAATCTGGAACGCAAGTGATTTCTCCTCAGGGGAATCCAGAAGCGACCAGTCCGCATGCGCGGGGTCACAGTCGAAACCCCTTTCCGCCGCCTTCCGCGCTATGGAATTGATCCTTGCGCCGGCATACTGCACATAGGGCCCCGTATCGCCTTCAAATTTCAGAGAAGCCTGAGGATCAAACATCATCGTCGTCTTCGGATTGAATTTCAGAAGCATGAACTTCAAGGCTCCCATACCGATGATCTCGGCGCGTTCCTCCAGATCCGGCGGCACTTCGCCGCCGCCGCGTTCCAGGGTGGCCTTCTTCGCAAGTGCGTGCATTTCGTCAAACAAATCGTCGGCATCGACAACGGTCCCTTCGCGGCTCTTCATCTTTCCGGAAGGAAGATTCACCATCCCGTACGCCAGATGGTGGAGTTTATCCGCCCATTCGCAGCCCGTTTTCTTCAGAATGGCAAAAAGCATCTGGAAATGAAGAAGTTGTTCATCTCCCACCACCCAGATCATCGAATCCGGATGGTGTTCGCGGTATTTCAAAAGCGTGGTGCCGATGTCCTGTGTGATATAGACGCTGGTGCCGTCTGAACGGAGAAGAACTTTTTCTCCGAGTCTGCCGAGATCCACAATCACAGCCCCGTCGGCCCGATACTGGAATACGCCTTTCTTCAGATTCTCCGCAATTTCTTCCTTCCCGAGAAGATAGGTCTGACTTTCAAGATACGTCTTCACAAATTTCACACCCATACGTTCATAGGTGCGGTTGAAGCCGTCGATCACCCAGGAATTCATTTTCTTCCAGAGCGCGACCGTTTCAGGATCGCCGTTCTCCCAGTCCCGGAGCATTTTCTGCGCGGCGCTTCCGATTTCCGTTTCCGGGAACAACTCATCGGAACTTTTCTCCGCCAGTTCCGGCCTTGCCGCACGGAGGGCGGCAATCTGTTCCTGGAGAACGGAGTTGAACTTCACATAATAGTCGCCTACAAAATGATCCCCCTTGATCCCGGAACGTTCCGGACTGTCCCCGTTCCCGTAACGCTGATAGGCCAGCATGGACTTGCAGATATGGATCCCGCGGTCGTTGATCAGATTCACCGGCAGAAGATCATGCCCCGCACGGCTGAGAAGTGAACATACCGCCATCCCGATCGTATTGTTGCGGACATGACCAAGATGCTGCGGCTTGTTCGTGTTCGGGGCGGAATATTCCACCAGGATCCGTCTGCGCTCCTCCGGGGGAAGAGCCACGGAGTCAAAGAGTTTCCCCATGTCCGCTATGGAGTCGCGGTAAAGAGCCGATGCTTTCAGTGTCACATTGACAAACGCCTTCACCCGGCGTACAGACTGAACATCTTCATTCTTCCCGAGAATTTCCGACACTTCCTCCGCCAGCTTCTCGGGTGAAGTCCCGAACAGTTTTGCAAAACGGAAACAATTCACCGTGAGATCCCCTTCCATTCCGGGCGGGCACGGTTCCGCAGTAATCATCCAGTTGGAGGGAACTGCTGCAGCTGGATGCGAAGACAGAAGTTCCTTTTTCACAAAATCCAGACATTGAAAATTCATCTTGGTCAATCTCGGTTCTCCAGGTTGTTGGCTCCAAAAAAAGGCATAAGGGAAAAGAAGAAAGAGGGGAGTTTCTTTTTTTTACATTCTCTTTACATCTGCGAATCAAAGGGTGGTCCGAATCACGGTCGAAGTCGTTCCGGGATTCACGGCAATGGAATAGGCTCCGAAACAGGCAGGAATCAGACAGGAGGCTCCCACCGGAAGCTCCGTCCGGCAGCGGCTGTTTTCAACTGTCACCGGCATATTGATTGCGGTCAGGATATGGAAACTGCGTGTGCTGAATGTGGTATCCCGCCAGTCTTCCACCAGTTTCAGTTCGTCTGTGCGGAAATAAGGGCAGCGGTTGATCAGGGGGTATTTCCGGTTGTGATCCGCGATATTGCTTGCACCCGGAATCCGGGAAACGGTGCGGTCCATGAAATCAATGCTTGAAAGCGCCTTCTCGATATGGAGTTCACGGATCTTCCCGTGTTCATCCGTACGGTTCCAGTCGCTGATTCGGAAAGTCGTGTCGCTGTTCTGCTGGATTTCCAGCAGGAGATTCCTTCCCCCGATGGTATGAATCCGTCCGGCATTGATAAAGTAGGCGTCCCCGGGAATCGAGTCGAAGGACTGAAGAAGATTTTCCACATCCGCGGAATCCATCAGTGTGAGAAACTGCTGGCGGGTCGCAGAAGATTTCAGTCCGGCAAAAACCATGGATCCCGGATCGGCATCGATAATATACCACATTTCAGACTTGGGCTGGGAAGCGTCACGCAAACGCGCACAGACGGATTCCGAAGGATGAACCTGCAGCGACAGACGCCGCCCCGCATCAATCAGTTTCACCAGCAGCGGAAATCGACCGCCACGGAAACTGGATCCGACAAAATCACGCCCATATTCCAGAACCAGCTGATGGATGGAAACTCCAGCCAGAACACCGTTCAGAACTGCGGTCTCCACCTCCGGACGGTCACAGATCTCCCAGGCCTCTCCGATCGGCCCCGCATCGGAAGGAATCGGACGGCCCAATACTGATGCCAGTTTCGTCCCCCCCCAGAAAACCTGTTTGTAAACAGGTTCAAACAAAAGCGGATAGAGCCGTTCCTTCTCAATCAAGTTCATTGTTTGCATGTCTCCTTTGCCGAGAGAGATTCGATTCTTCAGTCAACCCTTCTTTCCATTTTTTTTACTTGGAAAAAACAATTGTCCGCCTTCCCGAACAAATAATACGGTGATCCAGATGCGCCCGTACGGCACGTGAGAGCACCCGTCTTTCAATATCCTTTCCGATCCGCTTCAGATCTTCCGGTTCGGCCTCATGAGTAATTCTTTCCACATCCTGTTCGATGATCGGTCCTTCGTCAAGGTCCGGAGTCGCATAATGGGCGGTGGCGCCGATCATCTTCACGCCGCGCGCCCAGGCGCGTTCATAAGGATTTCCGCCCTGAAACGCCGGAAGAAACGCATGGTGAATATTGATGATCCGTTCCGGATAACGAGTGACGAAATCATTGCTCAGGATCTGCATATAGCGGGCCAGAACCACCAGATCCACATCGTATTTGGAAAGAAGATCCAGGATTTCCTTCTCCTGCGCGGCTTTGTCGCCGTTCCGGATCGGACAGTAGAAATACGGCACACGGAACTGATCCGCCACAGTCTCTAAATCCGGATGATTGCTGATGATGAGCGGAATCTCACACTGGAAATCCCCGTCCTGCGCATGCACAAGAAGGTCGTACAGGCAGTGAGAAGTCTTTGAAACCATCAGCGCCATCCGTTGAATCCGGTCCAGATAAAACACCCGCCATTCCAGCTGGAATTGTTCGGCGAAGCGGGAAAAATCCTCTTCAAATTCCCGGCGCGTGCAGGGAAGATCCGAAATATCCAGTTTGATCCGCATGAAATAAAGATTCTCATGCATGTCCGTATACTGCTGGCAGTGCAGGATATTGAATGTCCTGGAATAGAAGAAGGTCGTGATTTCAGCCAGCAGACCCTTCCGGTCGCTGCACTTGATCAGAAAAACGGCTTTTTTGCTGGACATGTCTTTCCTTTCTCCCGCGTTTCTTTCTCCGGCAAAACAAGATCATCTGCCGCAGCACTTTTTGTATTTTTTCCCGGAGCCGCAGGGGCAGTCGTCATTCCGCCCGACCTTCGGAAATTCCCGGCGGAAGGAAATCTGTATCTCAGGTTCGGCTTCCCCTCCCTCGGCGGCTTCCTCCGCCGGAGATCCCGCAGGAGGCAGATCATCGACGGACTGATGTATCAGAGTCTGAGGAATTTTGGCAAAAATTCTCTCAAACGCCGCAAGACTCGTCGCCGAACGGAAGATATTGTTCAGGATCTCCTGGTCGATTTCATCCAGAAGTGCATCGAACATCTTGAATGCTTCCTGCTTGTATTCCACCAGCGGATCCTTCTGCGCATAGGCACGGAGCCCGATTGTGTTCCGGAGGTCGTCCATGGCACGGAGATGATCCTGCCACAAACGGTCGATTGCGTCCAGAATAATGTGCCGCTCAAGCCATTTCAGAGCCTCGGGATCTTCCAGAGTCTCCTTGATGGCGTACGCTTCCTTCACGCGGGCGACAATACCGTCAATCGTCCGGTCCTGATCGACGATCCCGGAGTCACCTTCTTTGAACACCACCACCTTCTTCTCGTCAAACCCGATCGGGAAAGTGGAATTCAGCCAGGAAATCAACATCTCGCGGTTGATCTGGCAGGATGCGTCCGGAGGAGTCGCCGCCACGGCGTCCTGCACATGTTTCTCCACGGCAATTTCCAGAATTGCAAAGATTTCATCTCTGCAGTTTTCATTGAAAAGCGTCTCCTTCCGGAATCCGTAGATGACTTCACGCTGCTTGTTCATGACATCGTCATATTCCAGTGTGCGTTTGCGGATGGAAAAATGATGCTGTTCCACGCGGCGCTGAGCCGTCTCAATGGATTTGTTCAGCCAGGGGTGCTGAAGCTCCTCGCCTTCCTCCAGCCCGAAGCGCTCCATGATCTTGACGATCCGGTCCGAACCGAAAAGACGCATGAGATTGTCTTCCAGCGACACATAAAAACGCGAAGCACCGGGATCTCCCTGCCGGGCGCTGCGTCCGCGAAGCTGCCTGTCAATGCGTCGGGAATCGTGTCTGGAACTGCCGATCACCAGCAATCCGCCCAGCTCGGGAACGCCTTCGCCCAGCTTGATATCCGTTCCGCGCCCCGCCATGTTCGTCGCCACCGTGACGGCTCCCTTCTGACCTGCACGCGCCACAATCTCGGATTCCCGTTCATGGTTTTTCGCGTTCAATACATTATGGGGGATATTCCGGCGTTTCAGCATCCGGCTTACGATTTCCGAATCTTCCACGGAGATGGTCCCGAGCAGGACCGGCTGTCCGGTGCGGTAGGCGGCTTCCACCTCATTCAGGATGGCATTGAATTTTTCGCGTTTCGTCTTGTAGACGCAGTCGTTGAAATCGTGACGCTGGCACGGCTTGTTCGTCGGGATAACGACCACATCCAGCTTGTAGATCTGGTGAAATTCATTCGCTTCCGTTTCCGCAGTTCCGGTCATGCCGGCAAGTTTTGTATAAAGACGGAAATAATTCTGAATGGTGATCGTGGCCAGAGTCTGCGTCTCTTTTTCAATTTCAACACATTCCTTCGCTTCCAGAGCCTGATGCAGTCCATCGCTGAAACGGCGGCCGGGGAGAATGCGCCCGGTGTGCTCGTCCACGATCAGCACCTTGTTGTTCTGGACAACATAATGCACATCCTTTTCAAAAAGACAGTACGCGCGGAGAAGCTGGGAAATATTCTGGAGACGCTCGCTCTTTTCCGAAAAACGCTGCTGGAACTCTTGTTTCCGGCGGGCTTTCTCCTGAAAATCGGAATCCGGATCGTTGTCGATGTCATGTAGACCGTTCAGAAGGTCGGGCAGGACGAAGGCATCGGGATCGCCGGGTGAAATCGCCAGACGCCCCTTCTCCGTCAGATCCGCCTCATGCTGCTTTTCGTCCATGGAAAAGAAGAGGTCCGCCTGGACATCCTGGAGCATCCCGCGGTTCTGATCGCTGCGTACAAACATTTCCATCTTCTCGAGTTTCTTCAGAATGGCGGCGTCCTCAAGAACATGTTTGAGCTGTTTGTGCTGGGGCATCCCCATCTTGACCTGAAGAAGTTTGAGGATGGCGTCATCCATCTTTTCAGGATCGGCGTTCGGATCGGAGAGAGTCTGCCGGGCTTCCTGAATCAGCCGCGAACAGAGAAGATTCTGGCGGTTGTACAAGTCGGCGATCAGAGGACGCAGTTTGTCGAACTGATGGGTGGAGACGGACACGGGTCCGGAAATGATCAGCGGCGTCCGGGCTTCATCGATCAGAATCGAGTCGACTTCGTCAATAATGGCATAATAATGATCGCGCTGGACCAGGTATTCCTTGTCGGAAGCCATGCCCATGTCGCGCAAATAATCAAATCCGAATTCGCTGTTGGTGCCGTACGTGATGTCGCAGGCGTACTGGGCACGGCGTTCGGCGGGGCTCATGGTGTTCTGAATGCAGCCTACGGTGAGACCCAGAAATAAAAAGATCTGACCGACCCATTCGGAGTCGCGCTTCGCCAGATAGTCGTTGACCGTCACAAGCTGACAGTTCTTTCCCGTCAGGGCATTCAGGTAAAGCGGAAGCGTGGCGACCAGCGTTTTCCCTTCTCCGGTGGCCATTTCCGCAATCTTCCCCTGATGAAGGACTATGCCCCCGATCAGCTGAACATCAAACGGAACCATATCCCAGGTGAGATCGTGACCGCAGACATTGAACGTTTTCCCGCAGAGTCTGCGGCAGGCGTTCTTGACAGTGGCGAACGCCTCGCACATCAGATCGTCCAGAGTCTCCCCCTTCGCCAGACGTTCCTTGAATTCCTGGGTCTTGGCACAGAGCTGCTCGTCAGTCAGGGACATGTAGCTTTCATCCAGACTGCGTATCTTCTGGACCAGAGGAATCAGACGCTTCACATCCCGCGCGGACTTGTTTCCGAAAATCTTTTTCAGAATGGTACTTAACATGAAAAAACACTTTCCTCCCAATCAGGATCTGGAACCGGGCACATCCAGGGGAATTTCTTGTTTGCAGAGGGGACAATCCTCCGGTTCATACGTGGGAAGATTCAATTTGATCAGACTGTGGAAGGGAATGCCGAAATCGGGCTTTTCACTGCTGCGGTCCGCAATCACGGCAACGGCAACGGGAATGCCGCCGTGTTTCCGGACCAGGTCAATCGTCTGCTGCACCCGGCCACCCTTTGTCACGACGTCTTCCGCCACAATCACTTTCTCTCCGGGACGGATGGAAAATCCTCGTTTCAGAACCAGCATGTCGTTTTCCTTGTCCGCGAAGATGGCGTCGATCTGAAGCGCCCGTGCGATTTCCTGCCCGACGATAAGTCCGCCGACGGCAGGCGATATCACCGTCTCTGCCCCCAGGTCTCCGATCCGTTCCGCCAGAGTCCGGCAGAGACGCTCCGCGACAAGAGGTTTCCGGAGGATCAGCGCGCACTGGAAAAAGCGGTCGCTGTGCAGGCCGCTGCGAAGTTTGAAGTGTCCGGTCAGGAGAGCGCCCGCCGACTGGAAGGCGTCGATGATTTCCTGTTCTGTCATCTGCGTCATAATTCTCAAAAGCCTCCGAAAGTATGAAATAAGCTCAAATCAGTCTGTGTTTGAACGGGGATCAGCGGAAAGTATCCGGGGACGAGGGTTCGATCCAGAGATGGAAATCCACAGTTCTATCCCCGAGTTTCAAAGTGATCATGGTATTCAGACGGGTCAGAAGCAGCGCATAGGGAATTTTGATCTCCCCTCCGGGAACGGCCACGGCGACATTGCATTCGCCGAGAATCGATTCCGCCTCGCGGACTGCGACGATCAGATGATGCAGTTTCGCCAGTTTCCCGCGAAGTTCCGCATCAAATTCATACGGCTTATGGCATTTCGGGCATAAGACCTGAAGGTTTTCCCCCGCAAGCTCCATCAGGTTGAATTTGACGACTCCGGAGCAGCCCGGTTCGACACACAGGAAATCCACCTGTGCCTTGCTAGTGTTCATCCCGTTTTTTTCAGTCATATCGTCGAGTCCCGTCGATTCGTGGATCATTCTGCGGGAAGTTTTATTTTCCGCAGAGTTGTTCATTCTGATCCGTTTCAGTTCTGTTTCCGTTTTACGGCGCGTTCAGCGGCCTTTCCCGTGTGCATACGTACGCGAGAGTTTACTATAGCACGGAATCTCCCCGGATAAAAGTACCAATCGGTGATTTTTACCGATTTCTTTTCCGTTTTCAGGGAGAAGGCCTTGAAAACGGAAAAAGAAAATCCCTTTGCAGGATTGAAAAATCGGCGGGGAAGTGGTAGTTTATAGGATCTACGGATGCAAAAAGCTAATTCTTGAGGAGTTTTTTCGTAAGATGATTACCAAGCAGAAACTGGAAGACCTCATCGTGGCGGCCTCCGCCGTCGACAATGAGGAGGCGGTGCTGAAATTACTTGATTCAATGGATGATGTCGACCTCCCGGTACTGAAGGAAGCTGCTGGAAATTTTGAATTCCTCTTTGAAGCATGGGAAGAAGACACGTCCGATTCCGACGATAAGGCGAAACTCTGCGTTCTCCTCGCCGAAAAAGGTATTCTTGACAATCCTGTTTTCCGCAATGCGCTGAATCACGCGGTGAAAAAACTCCTCCCTCCTTACATTGCCAGTCAGTCTGTAGTGAAAGCGGTCGGAGCGAGGGACCAGAACGTCTCGCCGCATGATGCGGCGCTCCGGCTCAAAAAACTCCAGCATCTGCGTTCCACAGCTCTGGTCTACCAGCAGGATTCCCGTTCCTGGGGGAAGATCAGCAACATCGACAAGGTCACGGCGACCATTGCGGTCAATTCGCTTGACACGGGAAGCGTCTCCTCCATGCCGATCGCCACCGCTCTGCTCAACGCGCATTTCTTTGACACAACTCCAGAAATGCTCAATCTCCTCTATCCCGGCAAACATTCCTGCCGGGCGGCAAGGGAATACAGAAGGGTCTTCCAGAAGCATTCGCTTTCGGAACTTTCCGAACACAAACTTGTGGAAATCGTCCAGAATCTCATGGTGCCGGACATCATGACGCCGGAGGCCTTTCGTTCCTGGTGGGAGGATGCGCAGAGCAGTCCCGCACAGACCAAAGGCAAACGATCCTTTGAAGATGCCAGAAGCATTCTCGAACTTTACACCCTCCTCAGAGAAACGGCGGATTCCCCCGCCGGGGCGAAGCTGTCCCCGGAATCGGCGGAAAAACTGACAAAGCTTTTCGGCCGTCTCCGCAGGGAAATGACTCCGAAAGACATCGAAATGCTGGCGGAATCCATCTCCTCTCTTGCGGAAGCAAATTCTGCGGAGATTCTTTCCTCCATGTTTGCGCCGCTCCGCGGGAAGGCACCCTTCTGGCCGGAAAAGATCACGGAGGATCTTTCTCTCAAGCCGCTGGAGACCTGGGGCCGTCTTTCGGTGAAACATCTGGGGGGACTGGTCAAAGCGACCGCGCTGCTGTATTCTCCGGAGGAGATGGCGCAGTTCTCGCTTCATCTTCCTCTGCGCTGTCTCACAGTCTTCTTTGAAGCGGTGCCTTCGGATACGGTCATGGAAGCGATTATGAAAGCCAGAGTCCTTTCCTCCGACATTGTCATGTGGATCTGGAAAAACAGGACAAAAATCTCCTCCTATCTGACCACAGGAATCGACATGGAAAAAGTCATTTCCGCTCTTTCCATCGAGGATCTTCCCAAGGAATGGTCGGCCGCACAGCGTGAACTCAAAAAACAGCTCTTTGAAAAGGCCGACTTCCAGAAATTCGTCATTGAAAATGCCGATGGAGACATTCCCTCCATCATCAACGCCCTTCAGAAATACCGCGGTTTCCAGCCCGGGGAACGCCAGAGCATCATGGTCAAGCTCGCACGCCACTCCGACGAACTGAAAGCCTATATCGAAGGCGGGGAAGGACGCAGAATCATGGGGGCTCATGCCGCCGCTTCCGCGGAACATCCGCCCCTGACCTCCATTCGCTCGCAGAAACGACTGGCAGCCGAACTGGAAAATCTCATCAAGGTTCAGATTCCGGAAAACGCCGCGGCGGTCGCCCTGGCAAGAAGTTTCGGCGACCTCCGCGAAAATGCGGAATACGACGCCGCCAAAGAACGGCGCAGATATCTGCACAAACGCCGCTCCGAACTGGAAAAAACCCTTTCCTTCATTGAAGCAACCGATTTCAAGAATGTGCTCGTCAAGGACACGGTTGTGCTCGGTTCCCGCGTGAAGCTGGAATCCACCTCCGGCACCGAAACGCTTGAATACTTCCTTCTCGGCGCATGGGACGGAGATCCGGAAAACAACTGCATCTCCTACAAAACCAAAATCGGAGAAGCCCTTATGGGTCTGAAAATCGGCAGCCGGGTGAAGATCCCGGAAAAAGGCGAATTCCTCGTAAAGGAAATCCTGCCGCTGCCGGAGGAAATGAGAAAACAGCTCGCCTGCGAAGACTGACACACACACAGGAGTTTCATGCCGCTGAGTTCACCGGATCTCTGGATCAGAGAAAAGAAAACAGACCGCCGGAGAGAAACGTTTTTTTCTCCCGGCGGTCTTGCCGTTTCCCGCTATGAGATCTCCGCGGGAAAGCCTCTCGCGGGAAAACGACTCCTTTTCTTCAGCGATCTTCACATCCGATCGGCCCCGACTCGTTCTTTCCTGCCTGGCGGTGCAGGAGCCGGAAGAGGAGGGAAAAAAGGCGGCAGGGCGCCTTTCCTCCGCTGGGAAGGAACGGCTGAGCCTTTGAGAAATCTTCTCTTTGAGGGAATGGAAATCGTCAGGCCGGACATTCTGCTTTTCGGTGGAGACCTCCTTGCCGAATCCGCATGGATGGACGATGCATTCCGTCTTCTGAAAGCCCTGCCCTGCCCTCTCAAACTCGCCGTCCCGGGGAACTGGGACAAGCGGAGACGCCGATGGATGCCCCAGTCCGTCTGGCAGGACGCTTACCGAGACGCCGGATTCCATTATCTGCGGAATGAAGCATTCCCCTGCGGAGACATCCTCTTCTACGGAACGGACGATTATAAAATCGGAACTCCGGTCTACCGCGGAGAGTTCCGGACAAGAGGGGCGGAAAACAAATTCCGCTGCCTTCTCTCCCACAATCCCGACTCCATCCCCGAGGCCTTCCGACCCGAAGAGCTGCACGACATCGACCTGATTCTCTGCGGACACACCCACGGCGGACAAATCCGTCTTCCCTTTTTCGGCGCAGTCAAAACCTCTTCCCGATACGGGAAAAAATTGGAATACGGTTCCTACCGCCTTCGCGGAGGAAAAACACAAATGATCCTTTCATCCGGTATAGGATGTACTTTCATTCCCCTGCGCATCTGCTGTCCTCCGGAAATCGTCTGGATTCAATTTATCTGATTTCCAGGCGTTTTCCGCCTTTTCCGCCTTTTCCTTTTCCGTCCCGGCGATTCCCGGGCTCCTCAGAAAAGAGGCAGTTCCAGCGCCTGACGGCGGCGGAATACGACCGTACTCCGGTATCCGGCAGCGAGTGCCGCATCCAGAGCCTTCTGAAAGCCGCAGGCGATCTGATCCGGCTTATGGGCATCCGAACCGAATGTCAGTTTCATTCCGGCCTGGAACGCGGCCTTCAAAAGAAGAGGAGCCGGATAGATTTCCCCGACAGGATATCTCAAGCCCGCTGTATTCAGTTCCAGCGCAATCCCCCGGGCGGAGGCAGCTTCAAACACCTCGTTCATTTTCCGCAGAAAACGGTGCGGATCCGCCGGATAAATACCGAATTTCTTCGGAAGATCCGGATGCCCCAGAATCTGGAAACGCTCCTTTTCGACAAAGTCCAGCAGAAGCTCCGCATAACGTTCCCAGATGCGGTCCGGCCCGATGGTTTCCCATTCGCCGGTCCGGGCAGGATCATCAAAGGGGAAACCGTCCACATGGTGAATGGACCCGATCAGATAATCCAGAGGCTCTGTTTCTTGAAGAATTCTGCGGGCTTCGTCCATCTGCCCGGGGATATAGTCCATTTCCGCGCCATAGAGAATTTCAACACCGGAATCCGCCGCCTTCAGACGAAGATCCGAAACGATGTCCCGATAGCGGGGAAATTCGTCCGGATTCATTCTCCACTCATCACATGCCGGCCAGGGCGCGTGGTCCGAGACGCCCAGAAAAGAAAGCCCTTCCTTCTGCGCTGCCAGAAGGTATTCTTCCGGACGTCCCTCCGCATGGTGACAGAGTGTCGTGTGGGTATGCAGATCGCCAGGGATTGTTTTTCGTGCAGTTCTCTCAGGATTCTTCATCGGAGTCTTGTCTTCTTATTTCTTCCGGAGGGATGAGTGTTTTCTCTTTTCTCCGCCTCCACTCCCTCCGTCATTTTCCGCCGTCATTCTCCCGGCGTCCGATCTTCCGAGATGCAATGACAGGAGGGAGAAGATCCGGAAAAAAGAAAGAAAACAAGAATCTCATCCTCCTGACTATTGATATTGGAGCTGACGTTTCAAAGTGGTCACGGCGCGTTTCACGTTCTCATCGGTCAGAAGCGACTTTTCGACCTGTCCGACCGCATGAATGACTGTGGCATGCGAACGTCCACCGAAGGCCAGTCCGATTTCCGGCAGGGAATGATTGGTCATTTTCCGACTCAGAAACATGGCGAGCATCCGCGGCTCGGCGATGTTTTTCGGGCGTTTCGATCCCGTGATGTCATTGACGCGGAGTCCGTAATAGTCCGCCACGACCTTCTGGATGGCTTCAATGGAAACCTTTTTCGTCTCTGCCTCCTGATTCAGGAAGTCGCGCAGGACGATTTCCGCAGTGGCGGGAGTGATCTGGAGTCCGCCCATGGCGGAGGAATAGGCGGTCAGACGCATCAGCGCGCCCTCCAGGCGCCGGACGCTCGAAGTGATATGCGAAGCGATGAAGGAAAGGGTCTCATCGCTGTGCTTCATGATGTGATTTTCCTGTTTCTGACGCAGAATGGCCAGACGCGTCTCGAATGAAGGCGGCGTGATCTGAGTGATCACTCCGGACTCAAAGCGGGAAACGAGCCGGTCCGCCAGACCGGGAATCTCGGACGGCTGTTTATCGGAAGTCAGAATAATCTGTTTTCCAGCGTGATGCAGCGTGTTGAAGGTGTTGAAGAACTCTTCCTGAAGAGCTTCTTTCCCGCCCAGCTGGTGTACGTCGTCCACGAGAAGCAGATCCACGTTCCGGAAGAAATTACGGAATTCAAAATGGGTCTTGTTCCGAAGCGAATCCGAATACGCATTGAGGAATCCTTCGCAGGTGGTGTAACGGACGATGGCTTCCGGGCGGTGCAGAAGCACGTCATTCGCAACAGCCTGAATCAGATGGGTTTTCCCCATTCCGGTGCTTCCATAGATGTAGAGGGGGTTGAAGACGCCGGGAGACTGCGCCGCGGTCTGGGCGGCGGAATAAGCATAGCGGTTCTCCTCCCCGACGACGAAATTCCGGAATGTGAACACCGACTGACAGTTCGCTGCCGCCGCCCGGGCCTGGGATATGGATTCAAGAGATTCCCTTGTCAGGGGGCCGTTTTCCGTTTCATCGGAAAAGGCGGGTGAATCCTCCTCGAAGGGTTCTTCCAAATCATGCACGGGCTGATGACCGTATTCAAATGAATAGCTCACGTTGCGCCCGGCCGCCGTGCAGAGGGCGTTTTCGAGAAAATTCCCGTAATGCTCCCGTATCCAGTCGCCGAAGAACTCATCGGAAATTCCGAGCAGGATCCTGTCATTTTCAAAAGTCAACGGTACAATATTTCCGAACCATTGCTCATAAGCGGATCGGGAAAGTTTCTCCTCTATACAGCCGCAGGCGCCCCGCCACAGACGTTGAGCGGCATTTTCCTTGTCAGACATGACACCCTTCCTTATTACTATCTGATTCTCCCCGGACTTATTAACAAGCGGTTGAAGAGATGCTCCAGACACTTGAAAAACGCATAAGCCGCACACCTTGATTCACTTCTCCGGCATTCTCATTCCTGAGAATCCGGACGAGGCTCCTTTTCCCCTGAAAAAAACGCGTTTTTGAGTCTGGAAGGAGAAAAATCTCCTAACATTTTCCTAATACCTGACTTGGAAAAGTCAAGAGGAAAAACTCAAAAAAAACGCATTTTTTTCAGTCCGGTTGCCAAGCATTAAAACCTCAACGGGATAGGACTTCCGCAGTCAAGTTGTCAACAAGTTATCAACAGGCGGAACTCTTTTCCCGGTGGGAATTTACAATAGGTAATTTGCACCATTTTTCCGATTTGGCAAGTGCTTTTTCCGCACTTTTTCTGTATCTCGCTGATTTCGTGTTGAATTATTTTTTTCCGTGTGGCATATTACCGCCATGACAAGGAAAAAAAGAAAAAGCGGAGCCTTCTCATCCATGAATAAAAGAAGCAGAAAACTTTTCCTGACAAATGACTGTCTCACTCCCCTGGAATGCATTCACGACAGCGCCATCCTCTGCGAAAACGACCGCATCATCGCCACCGGGGGCGCCTCGGCATTTTCCCTTTCCGAACCCGGGCTGGAAATCATCCGTGTCGAAAACGCCTATGCCGTCCCGGGCTTCATCGACAGCCACATCCACGGCATCGACAAATTCGACGCTTCCGATCCGCTCAGGACCGAATACGATCTCGCCTACATGAGTCGGGAACTTACCAGGCACGGCATCACCACCTTTTTCCCGACCGTCATCTCGCGTCCACGCGAGGAAATGATCCGGACCGTCGCCGCACTTGCAGCAATGATGGACAAAGGCTGTCTCGACGCCGACGCTCCCGGCATGCACATCGAAGGTCCCTTCATCAATCCTGAAAAACGCGGTTCCCAGGACATCGACTGCATCTGCAATGTGGACCTCGGATATGCCCGCGACATCATCGCAGCCGGCAATGGCCGAATCAAACTCATGACCTTCGCACCCGAACTCGAAAACGCGGAAGAACTCATCGGCCTGATGCTTGAAAACGGCATCATCCCCTCCATGGGACACAGTCTGGCCGAGGAAAAGCAGACCCTCCGCGCCATCGACGCGGGCGCAAGGCGCTGCACCTATATCTTCAACGGCATGCCTCTGCTGCATCACAGGGATTCGACTCTCACGACAATTGCGCTCACCGACAACCGCGTTGCCGTCGAAATGATCGTCGACGGCGCCCATATACATCCGCGCATGGTGGACATCGTCAGCCGGATCAAACCCAAAGACAAACTCATCGGTATCAGCAACGCCGTCACCGCTCCCCGGCACGGTTCCGGGAACTCCTCCAGCGACCTCATCAAAAATCTCGACGGCATCATCACCGGCACCACCATGACGCTCGACAGTTCCTGGCTCCGGCTCGTCAGCTATTCCCACATGCCCCACACCGAGGCCGCCGCCTGTTTCACCAGCAACCCCGCCGCAGACCTCGGCTTGATCACCAGGGGCGAAATCAAACCCGGAAAACGCGCCGACATCACGTTCTTTGACAGCAAAACCAACCAGGTCCGAATGACCGTGTCCCGCGGAAACATCATCTACGATGCCGATTCTTCCTCAAGCTCTTTCCGCGACGCCAACGAAGGCTCGGCCGCGCACACCGCAGGAGCATTCTGAAATGAACAACACTCTTTCCTCCCATTCCCGTCTCTGTCCGGAATACCGGCTTCTGGATTCCGGTTTCCGGAAAAAGCTTGAACAAGTCGGGCCGATCCGCATCATCCGTCCGGCGCTCAACGCCTTCTGGCGCCCTTCCCTCCCCGATTCCGAGTGGAAACGCGCAGACGCCTCTTTTGAACGCGATTCCAAAGGAGGCGGCATCTGGACCTGGAACGGAAAACATTCCGCTCCTCCCGAAAACTGGAGCATCTCCTGGGGTGGAGTGAATCTCCTGATCAAGCCCACTCAGTTCGGCCATCTCGGCTTCTTCGCGGAACAGGCGGACAACTGGACATGGCTGCGTTCCACCATCCGTTCCATGCGGAAGAAAACGGAAAAAGAGGGCCTCATTCCCCGTACGTTGAATCTCTTCGCCTATTCCGGAGGCGCCAGCCTCGCCATGGCGCAGGCGAGGGCAGACACCTGTCATCTCGATTCCTCCAAAGGAATCATCGAATGGGCCAGAAACAATCAGAAACTCAATCCCGAAACGGAGGAACGCATCCGCTGGATCTGCGACGACGCCATGAAATTTGTCGCCCGCGAAGAACGCAGGGGACACAAGTACAACGGAATCGTTCTGGATCCCCCGAGTTTCGGCCGCGGCCTCCAGGGGCAGGTCTGGAAAATCGAAGACGGGCTCAACGAAATCCTGAACAGCTGCAAACGCATTCTCGATACGGAACATCCATTCTTCCTTCTCCTGAGCTGTCATTCCCAGGGGTTTTCACCCGTCTCTCTGAAGCGCTGTCTGGAAGAAGTCTTCCCGGAAGGCAGGGGCATGTCGCTCGAAGCCGGCGAAATGCTTATCCCGGAAAAGAGCGGAAGGTTTCTCCCCGCGGGGCTCTTCGCCCGGCTGACCGGAAATCTTTCTTCCTGACCGCTGCTCGTCCATTCCCGACTGAGAAAAAAAACGTGCAAAAAAAATTCTTTGTTCTCCCGGAGAAAGAATTTTCCCCGGAATGAAGAAGCGGAAACAGGAAATTCTTCCCGAGAGATAACAGAAAAAGAGGAGAGGAAGAACCCGCCGGCAACTCTTTTCCCAGCATGAGCCGACTCTGTTTTGTCTTTCATCCCCTGGGGAGAAGTTTTTTTGTGGTTTCCTTTCCGGCAGACACCCACTTCACTCCGGCAACATTCCGCCTCTGCTGGGGAATCGGATATGCGGAAGCACACCCGGGGATTGATTATTCAAGCAGCGGGGGACGTCCGGAACTCACACGGTCGAGATCGGCAAGGAGTTTTCTCCAGCTGAAAGGACGCTGCGCGGGATCGCGGGAGAGCGTCTTCTGGAGAAGACGGGAAAAATTCTCCGAAACGGCAGGATTGAGCTTATGTACGGGAACGGCTTCCTGTGAAAGCATATCTTTCAGGACAGCGGCCGGATTTTTCCCCGTAAAAGGAGGCTTCCCGGTGAGGAGAAAGTAAATGGTGGCACCGAGTGAATAAATATCCGTCGTACAGGAAAGGGAGGATGCGTTGTGGAACTGTTCCGGACTCATGAAGCCGGGGGTCCCGAGCCCATGATCGGGAAGGGTCAGGACGGTCGTGCTTGTGGAATCCATGGACTTCGCAATTCCAAAATCCAACAGGCGGATATGGCCTTTGTCATCAATCATAATATTGGAGGGTTTGATGTCCCGGTGCAGAAGTTTGAGCTTTTCCCAGGCATAATTCAGAGCCTGTGCAAGAAGAGTCATAATCTGAATGGAAACGGCCTCGTTGAAATCATAACAGTTTTTCAGGCGGAGCTGTTCGAGCGTGTAGCCGTCTACATATTCCATAATGAGGCACATGTTGAGTCCGTCGTCCCAGGCTTCATAGACTTTGACAATACTTTCATGGTTGAGCCTGGAAAGCAGAAGCGCCTCTCTCCGGAAACGTTTAGCGGAAAGCGCCGGATCGTCATCCTGACTCATGCAGAGCATTTTCAGCACGTAACGCCGTACAAAGTCATTCCGGGGGCAGCAGAGGAAGAGCGCCCCCATGCCTCCCTGGGCTATTTTCTTCAGAATCCGATAACTTCCCACGATGTCCCCCGGACGAATCTCCGAAGGATCCTTCAGTTTCGCTTTCCCGCGGCAGTTCGGGCAGAACAGAAAACTGCCATTCGCGTTTTCCTTCACCAGCGGATTCCCGCAAACCGGGCAGACGGATGCATTTTCTCCTCGCAAAACGCTGAGAGGAAGCGTCTCTCCCGCAAAGGGAAGTTTCTTGGTCTTCCCGGCATTCCCCTGTCTACTCATGAAAAAAACTCCCTTCCCTGTTCTTTTTCTCCTGTCCTGCCTTTCCCAGACTGCGAAGTCTGCGCGCGGGCTCTTTATCTGCCTCAGCGTTTTCCATTCTGCCCCGTATTCCGTGCGGTACGCTTTTTTTCGTTCTTCCACTCACGACCGCGAAAGGAAGAAAAGTCCATCATCCGCACAAACGGAAAAAGAAAGTCCTATACAGTATTCCGCCTCTGTTTTTTTTCAAGGAAAAAGTAAAGTATTTCCCTTCCTTTCCTGCTGGAAAAGACGAAGATCTGAATTTTCCCATCCCCCGATCCGGACGGATCTGGAAGAAGAAAGTCCATCACAGAAAAAAATGAAAAAAAACAGAAATAATCAACGGGGGAAAAACGCGTTCCCGGAGCTTTTCCTTCCCGGTTTCCTCTCCGCCCTCTCTATTTTCTTTTTTCCGATTTCTTTTTTCCCATTCCTCCATCCCTGCTCCCCCTGTCCCTGAGGAGGGGAAAAAGGAATGAAACCGCCCTCTGCGCATCCCGGCGGCGGCACCGCCGTTTTTTTCCTTTGTCTGAGAGGAAACGACAGAATCTCAGCGGAAATTCAGGGCGCAGGCACAGAGCTGGGCGGCGCCGAGCGGAAGAATCTCTTCATCAAAATCAAAATGCGCGGTATGAGCAATCGGGAAGTCCGCACCTTTGCGAATGCCGAAAGTCATATAATAGGCGGGGATTTTTTCCGCATAATATCCAAAATCGTCGGATCCCATGCTCGGTTCGATCCGGACCGTTTCCAGCCCCAGTTCCTCCGCGGAAGGCAGCACCACGTTCCGCCCCAGTTCAGGAGCATTCAAGCTGACGGGATATTTCGGGATCAGTTCCAGATCGCATTTCGCATGGTTTTTCAATGCGCATCCTTCCACCACCGGGACGATTTCACGGCAGAAAATCTCCCGGGCCTCGTGAGCCAGATATTTCATCCGTCCTTCCACGACGGCCGTATCTGGAATTTTGTTATCATATTCATCCGCGACAATCCTGACGGGAACAATATTGCAGGGATACACCGGATGAATCGCATCCCGGATCCGTGCCAGCGAGGAAACGATGTCACAGGCCGCGAAAATCGGATTCACACATTTTTCCGGATATGCGGAATGGCCGCCCTTGCCGTGAACGGTGATCCGGAAGGCAATTCCTCCTGCCATGACGGCACCGTCATAAAAGCCCAGTTTCCCAAAATCGGATGTCGCGTTCAGATGGAATCCGAATACCGCTTCCGCGCCGTCGAGCGCCCCTGCCCTGAGAAAGACCGGAGCTCCGCTGGGAACAATCTCCTCCGCAGGCTGAAAGAGGAAACGCACCGTGTTCGGACGCGTCCGCTGATTCCCGAGAAGAAACGCCGCCCCGAGCAGCACCGCCACATGACCGTCATGACCGCAGGCATGCATGACACCGGGATTTTCCGAGACATAAGAATGCGTATTGGCCTCTGAAATTGCCAGAGCGTCAATATCCGCGCGGAGAGCAACGGTCTTCCCGGACTCGCCCGGAAGTTCCGCGATCACTCCGGTGGGACAGTCCTGCAACTCCAGAAAGCGGATCCCGGGGACTGTGGACAATGCCTCCCGGATTTTCTCCGTCGTCCGATATTCCTGAAATCCCAGTTCCGGATGCCGGTGCAGATCCCGCCGGATCGTCCGGAGACGCTCCGTCAGGCCAAGGGCTTCTTTCCATAATTCTTTTCCGCTGCAGATCATATTTTCCCTCTTTCCCTTTCTTCTTCTGATTTTTCTTCTGACAGCCTGACAAAGCGGAATGGATGTGATGAGAACATGGGTTCATATCCGGCAGAACGGGAATCCCCATGAATTCCACAGGCGCTTCTGTCCCGTCCTGAGGCTGCGCAGTCTGATTCTTCTCTCTGGTTTCTTCTCTGATTGTCTTCTCTGATTTCTCCAAATTCGCCTGCCGCGCCCGTCTCCTGTTTAGCAATTTCTCCGCTTCTCCGGTCCCTTCTGCCCCGGAGGGGGGAGCGGAAAACACAAACAAAGACACGGCATGATGCCTGAAGGTAGGAATAGCATCGGGGGGGAAGAGAGTCAACCCCACTTTCCTCTGAAAATCCCGAAATCAACATCTGCTCTTTCCCCTTCTCCATTCCGGGAGAGGGAGGAGGAGAAAAAAAAGAAGCAGGAAAAAAAAGCACTTTCCCCTTCTCCGGAACGTCTTCCGAGTGCTCCTCCGCAAAGCAGAAGGGGACTTTTCCCCCCTTGCAAAGAGAAGTAAGGAAGATTATACTTAATCAACGCAAAAACGAAAACACTCGAAGACGGGAAAAACACGGGAGCATAGCCAAACAACATGCGTTCCAAGGAAAAAGTCAAACAGGATGTTCTGGCAGCCATCGACGCCAGGAAAGATCAGCTCATCGCCATCGGGGAACAGATCTGGAAGAATCCGGAACCGGGTTACAGGGAAGAAAAAACAAGCCGTCTTGCGGCAGAGACCCTCCGCTCTCTCGGACTGGACGTGACGGAGAAACTGGCACTGACCGGTCTTCGTTCGGATCTGAATACCGGCAGGGAAGGTCCCGTCCTTGCCGTGCTGGGGGAAATGGACTCCCTGATTCTGCCGACTCATCCGGAGGCGGATCCCCAGACGGGAGCTGTCCATGCCTGCGGACACAACACCCATATCACGGCGATGCTCGGGACGGCCATGGGGCTTGTGGATGCGGGCGCGGCAGAAGAACTCTCCGGCAAAGTCGCCTTCATCGGCACCCCGGCGGAGGAATGCATCGAAATCGGCTACCGCTGCAGGCTCATCGACGAGGGAAAAATCCGCTTCGCAAACGGAAAACAGGAACTCATCCGCTGCGGAGCGTTTGACGATGTGGATCTTTCGTACATGCTTCATGTCGGAGCCGGCTACAATGTCTGGGACGGAAACGGATTCCTGGTCAAGCAGATCACACTTCACGGGAAAAGCACCCACGCCGCCGGACCTCAGAACAGCGTCAATGCCATGAGTGCTCTGACGCTCGCGCAGACCGCCGTCGGACTTCTTCGCGAAACGCTCAACGGATGCGAGCGCATCCACGGCATCATCACCTCCGGCGGGGATGCTCCGAACATCATACCGGATACCATCCGTGCGGAATATCTTGTCCGCTCCAATACCATTGAAAATCTGAAGAAACTCGAAGAGAAGTTCGACCGTGCCTTCCTCTGCTCCGCCGCCGCGCTCGGCGGCAGCGCGGAGATCAGGACCATTCCAGGATCCATGCCGAATCATACGGACCGGCAGCTTTTTGAACTTTTCCGGGAAACCGCCTCCAACCTGGATCCGGGAGCGGAAATCCCGTCGGAAATTTCCTTCAACACCGGATCTACAGACATGGGAGACGTCAGCATGATCGTCCCGGCACTTCACGCGGGGGCCCGGGGCAGCGGAGGGGCCTGTCATTCCGTCCATTTCCGGATCACGGATCCGGAAACGGCTTATGTGAGGAATGCAAAAATCATGGCTTCCATGGCGGTCGAGCTGCTGTACGGCAAGGCGGAAAAGGGATGGAAAATCGCCGAAGGGAAAAAAGACAGGATGTCCGTTGCGGATTATCTGTCCATGCTGGAATCCTTCTGCTCGCACAGGAGATAACGCTCCGCCTCACGCGGATGACGGAACTGGAGGACGGAAACCCGGCAGGACGCATTTTCAAGATCTGCAAGAACCCGCGGAAGCATCTCTCTGTTGTAGTCCCAGATGAAGCGCAGAAAATCCGGAGTCAGACGCTCCGGACAGCCCGGGGCGGCGTCCGGGCGGGGCTTCCGCCGGGGACAAGCATATTCCAGACGCCGTTTCAAAACACGCCACAGGCAGACTGAACGAGGATAACGGAGAAAAACTACCCCGTCCGCGTATTTCAGACGTTCCGGGAGAGTCCTTTTGTAATTGCCGTCCAGGATCCATTCGTCTTTTTTCAGGATCCGCCCGAGTTCCGCATCGAATTCCTCTCTGGAGGCTTTCTTCCATCCGGGCCGCCAGAAAAGACGGTCCAGATGAAAGACAGGCAGCCCCAGCTTCTCTCCGAGTCTGCGCGCGAACGTGCTCTTGCCCGCCCCGCAGCAGCCGAGAACCAGAATCCGTTTCACGGCATCCACTCCAGAATGCCGGAAAGGGGATGCTGCCGGAGCCAGTGTTCAAATTCGGGCCAGGTCCGGACGCCGTCTCCGATCACGGCGCGATAGAAGGCGATTCCCGGGACCCGGGCTTCGGCGGGGGACCGGTCCTTGAGGGAGAGAATGGCCAGACGCGTTTCCGGAGTCAGAACGGCGCGGATGCGTTCGGCGACGCGCTCGAAATAACCGTCGTAACGCGATCCACGAAGAATCTGGATCATATCGATCTGCCATTCCTCCGTCATCGGATTTCTCTGTGCCGGCTCATCAGGCAGTGCGGAAAGACCGGAGGGAAGCGCCGCGGTTTTCTTTCCGGACTCTCGCTCTCCTGCTGCGACGGACTTCTCCTTCTCCGCGCAGACACGGACATGCCATTCCAGACAGCACTCCTCCGTCCGGGACAAATCCTGAAATTCCATTCCCTTCAGCACGATCCCCCCTCCTCCTCGGGCCATCCGTTCCAGCGCCGCCAGACCGTCGGCACATTGGAGTTCCGATGTATAGATATGGAAATCAAGATCGCGGTGTTTCATCAGAAGCCCCATCGCAAAAGACCCCACGGGCCGGACCTCCCCTCCGACCGATTCCCAGGATTCAAATACGCGACTCGCCAAAACGATTTTTTCCGCCTCTTCACGGATCATCCGCGCCTTTTCCAGCAATAATGAAATGTTCTTCTCCATATAACACTCTGATTCGAGGGCTCCTTTACTCCTTATCGTGTCCCGGGACCGGAGAAAGGATCAGGCGCACTTCAGGCCCCTCGTTCGAGGGAATTGCAACAAGTCCGACCGCGGCGCAGACCGAATCCAGCGCTTCTCCGACAGAAATCTCATCCGTTTCAAAATCCAGCAGCGGAAATGCCCCGTCAGACGGATCGAATCCATCATAACGGAATTTCACGCTCCCCCTCCCCTGTCTGACAGGCTCCTTTTCCAGAAACACCAGTGCTTCGGCAAGCGGCAGCCCCGTCCATGCGATCCGGGGGATGAAGACGGAATCGAGAATCCGCGCGGCGGAATCCTCCGGATGGCCTCCCGGATCCCGGTTTTCGTCCTGAACATTCGCCTGGAAGGTGCTTCCCTCGTCCGGCGGAGCGTTTTTCCCGGGAGCGGGAGGAGGAAGCGGGGAAACGTGTTTCCATGCGGCTTCGGCGGCTCTTTCCGCGCGGGTGACGTCCGTGCGCATTTCGGCGGCGCGGAAGGAACTCCGGTACAGTTTCCCAAGTTCCTCGGAGGCAGCTGCATGGAAGGGGTTGATTTTCAGGATTTCTTCGTAACGATCGCGCGCTTCGGAAAAGAGCCCGGCGTTTCTCAGTGTATTTCCTTCCGCAAGGAGACGGGAAATTTCCTTTTCCCTCCCCGCTTTCCGGGCGGCTTCCGCATACGAATTCATTTGCTCTCTGTATTCCGCCGCGGCAAGACGTTTCCGGTACTCCTCCGCCATTCTTCCCGCCCGGGCGGCAAGCGCGGGAGAAAGGGAAGCGGCTCTTTCACAGAGGGCAATCGCCGTCCGGCAATCTTCAGGAAGGGGCTGCACTCCTCCCCCGCCGGAAAGCATGGTCTCATTGGCCAGCAGGCAGCAGTATTCGCCCAGACGCTTCTTCCAGAGAAGGAGTGTCTTTTTCATTTTAGCGTTTTGTTCCCCCGCCTGATGAGCAGAATCCGCTTCCTCCGCGGCAAAGCGGAGCGCCTCTTCCGCATATTCCCGGGCCCGGAGATAATTCCGGGAGGCGGCGGCTTTTTCCGCCTCACGCATCAGAAACTCACCTGGAGACCGCGGAGAGGGTGCGGAAGAAGCACCGGGACCTTCTCCCACCGGGAGAGAAGAGGATGAACTGCAGGAAAAAAGCAGAAGGGAGAAAGCCATGATTGCTCCTCCGCGCAGGAGAGCCGAATAAAATCTGGATACTGGCATTTCTGAAACGCCCTTTCTCAAAAGAAAATTCGCATTGACGGAAAAAGAGGCTCATTTCCAGCAAGTTAGCTCTCCGCAAATTTGCTGACAGAGTTTCTTCCATACAGACTTTCCCGGCTGTCGGGAAATCTGAGTCGATGACGGCCGGGCACGCAGAGTCACATATTCTCCTGCTGACTTTGCCTTAGTTTACATCAAGGAGTGGTAAAAGTCAAAAAAATCCCGGGAGGAAAGCGCTTTCGGACTTGCAAGAGACTTCATCTCACTTCATATTTCCCACTGCTCAGAATCAGAAGTGACGGAAAGGAAACAACGCATTTTAAGTTTGTTCCTTTTCTCCTTCCGCCAGGCTGAAACAGACAGAAAGAACAGACAGAAAGCACAGGCAGGAAGAACAGGCAGGAAAGACGGGCGCCCCTCCCGTCCCGTCCCCGACCGCGTCCCTCCTCCCTCCCATCCAGGAAAAACAGACTTATGCAGTGCGCCATGAACGAACAGGAACAGAAAAGGCTCTGGAAACTTCTCTATGAGAGAACCCGGGAAATTCTCTCAGAAGCCCCCGGCTGTCATGATTTTGAACATACGCTCAGGGTGCTCGGCAATGCGCGGCTTCTGCTGGGATCGGAACCCGTTCCGGATCCATTTGCCGTGGAAACGGCGGCGCTGCTGCATGACATTGCGCGTCCGGAGGAACTGATCTCCGGGGGGAAAATCTGTCATGCCGTACTGGGGGCGGCAAAAGCGGCAGAACTTCTTTCCGAATGCGGCTGCAGGGATCGGGAGTTTGTTTTGACGGTCTCCTCCTGCGTCCGGAAACATCGTTACCGCGGCGGCGAAGCACCCGTGACAGGAGAGGAGAAAATCGTATACGATGCTGACAAACTGGATTCCACAGGTGCGCTGGGCATTGCCCGTGCGTTCCATTTTGCGGGGCGGATCGGTGCAGTGCTGCACAACTCGGGGGAAGAAGCCCTTGCATCGGCGGAATACAGCCGGGGAGACTCCGCCTACAGGGAATACCTGGTGAAACTGCGCCATCTTCACGAAAAAATGCTGACCGAAACGGGCAGACGCATCGCAACGGAGCGATTCCTTTTCATGCGCAGTTTTTTTAGAGAACTGAACCGGGAAGCCTTCCTCCTGAATGATGAAGAAGAGAAAGATGGGGCCGAACGAAAAATCTAGCAGAAAGCCTTCCGCCAATCCCGCCTCCGCTCCATCTCCGGCAAAGGAAGAAGAGGAAGAGGGAAAAAAGAAAGAATGCAGGGAAAAGAGGAGTCGAAAGGAAATGAATTTCACCTATGCATCGCTGGATCCGGTCCCCGTGACAAAACCGGGGAAACACTCGGCGGAGGAAAAGCGGACTCATCAGGGAATTCCCGGAATCGAACGGCTGGATTCGGGCAGGATTTTCGCCGTATGGTATGCGGGAGGAAAAAGCGAATGCCGGGAAAATTATGTTGTCATGTCCATCAGCGACGACAATGGAGCGACATGGTCCGGGACGGTGGCTGTTGCAGACCCCCCGCACCCCGATGTCCGCGCCTTCGACTCCACCTGCTGGATTTCCCCCGAAGGACGCTTCCACTGGTTCTGGGCTCAGGGATGCGGGGGAACGGACGGATCCTGGGAAAACGCGGACGGAATTGCCGGAGTCTGGTTCTCTGTTCTCGAAAATCCGGAAGATGATCCCGGGAACTTCCGCTTCACGCCTCCCCGGAGAATCTCCAACGGAGTCATGATGAACAAACCGACCGTGCTTTCCGACGGCTCCTGGGCTCTGCCCTGTTCGGTCTGGACCGGACCTTTCCGGAGGCACGAATCCCTGGATGTCCGTCAGGGGGCGATGATGCTGCTTTCTCCTGACCGGGGAAAAACATTTGAAGTCCGCGGCAGAATCGCCATGGACGGGGTCGAAGGAGGAGCGTCCTTCGACGAACACATGTTCGTTGAACTCCGCTCCGGACGCATTCTCTGCTGTCTCCGGACCAGAAAAGGAATCGCGGAAAGTTTCTCCGACGATGGCGGACGCACATGGAGCACTCCGCGTCTTTCCCGGACGCTTTCCGGACCGGATTCCAGATTCTTCCTCCGCCGTCTCCGTTCAGGACGCCTCCTTCTCATCAGCAACGATTCCACCTGCGCCAGAGAACGCTTGAGCGCCTTCCTTTCCGAAGATGACGGACTCTCCTGGCCCTACCGTCTTCTTCTGGACAACAGAAAACCGGTCTCTTATCCGGACGCAGCCGAATCCCCCGCAGGAACAATTTCCCTGATTTACGACTGCAACCGATGCAATGGAGGATACATCTTTCTCTCACAAATCACGGAAGAGGACATCCTGGCGGGATCGCTTGTCACACCCGCTTCTTTCCTGGGCAGGGAAGTCTCACACTCAAGGCCGGTCTCCTGATCTTTCCGCAAGGGAGGGGGAGATTTCCCCTCCCTCCCCTCTCTCTCCTGAGATCCGGGCGGAAATAGATGCGCTTCCCATTCCCTTTCAAGAGGATTCATCGCACAGGAGCTGGAGGCGGGGAAAGAAAAACTGAAAGTAGATCGGAAACTGGAACTGAAAATGGAACTGAAACAAGGTCGGGAAAAAACAGACCCCGGAGTGGGAGAAAAAAAGCCGGATCACTTCATTCTCACAATACTCTTACTCTCTCATCATACGGAAAGGGACTGAACTCATGAAAATTCGAGCGATCATGTCAGACATCACCCGTCTGGAAGTGGATGCGATCGTGAATGCTGCAAACTGCACATTGCTGGGCGGAGGCGGAGTGGACGGAGCAATTCACCGCGCCGCAGGTCCGGAACTCCTGAAAGCATGCCGCCTCCTGAACGGCTGCCGGACGGGCGAGGCAAAAATCACTCCCGGATTCAGACTCCCTGCGAAATTCGTCATTCATACCCCCGGCCCGGTCTGGCACGGGGGAAGTCACGGAGAGGAGGCCTTATTGAAGAACTCTTATCTCAATTCCCTGAAACTGGCTGAGGAACATCATTGTGAAAGCATTGCCTTCCCTGCCATCAGCACGGGAGTGTACGGGTATCCAAAGCGTGAAGCCTCTCTGATCGCAATTCAGAGCATCCGTGAATGGCGCGGGGCGCTGCCGCTGGAAGTGATTTTCTGCTGTTTTTCAGAAGAGGACCTGAAAATCTATCAGGAACTTCTTTCCTGATCCAAATCAGAGAGACAGAAAAAGTCGGCACACATTCCCCTCCTTCTTCGGAAGGGATACACGCGGATTCCCGTTCCAAAACACTGTACGAAACACTGTACGAAACACCGTACGGAACAGCGTACGGGAAGATCGTTTGCAATCTGTCCGGGAGGGATTATATTGAGCGCGCCTGAAATCCGATCCCGTCATACCGCATACGGGAAAATCCAGGGGAAAAATTTTTCAGTGAAAAAACGGCGGCAGCGACATGAACAAACAATTGACGACCGCAGTGCTTCTGGCGGCAGGGGAAGGCCGCAGAATGGGCGAATTGACAAAAAACATTCCCAAATGCCTGCTTCCGGTTCACGGACGCCCGCTTCTGGAATGCTGGCTGGAAAAATGCGAAGCGGCGTCTCTGCGGGACGTATATATCAATGGATATTATCTTGCGGATCAGGTGGAGAAGTTTCTGGAGTCGGTTTCCGGGAGGTATTCTTTCCGAATTCATTTCATACGGGAGAAACAGTTGACGGGGACGGGAGGATTTGTGTATGCGATCCGCAGGGAGCTCTTGAATCTGGATGCGTTTTTCGTCTGTCATGCAGACAACTTTTCCGATATAGTGCTCTCCGACTTTTCGGACTTTCATTTCCGGCATGAAACACCGCTGTCCGTGGCATTGTTTCACACAGACACCCCCCGCTCCTGCGGAATTGTGGAGGAGATGCGTTCAGACGGTCTGATTCTCTCATTCCGCGAGAAGCCCGAAAATCCCCGGAGCGATCTGGCCAGCGCCGCCATGTTCATGATCTCACCGGAAGTTTTGAAATCATTCCCCGATGCGCTTCATATCGATTTCAGCAAAGAAGTCCTTCCGCTCTTTGCGGGAAAAATGTACGGATATATTCTTCCCGGCTTCAATCTGGATATCGGGACTCCGGAACATTATGCGGAAGTCCGCAGCAGTCCCGAAGGGACGGGCGTGAAATGAAGAACGCCTTCTGAAAGCGGAATTCATCTGGATCCGGATCTGCCGCTGTCTCATGTCTCTTTCCTCCTCCCTTTGACAATGGAAAAGGGTCTTCTGCCGTGGCAAGAGAAGGAAATAATTGCGGCAAAGGCTCATGTGAAGGATCTCTCTGCGTTGTTCAGGGGGAGGTGTGACGGGCATCGGTTTTCAATGGATTTCTCCATGTCCCCGTCCGTGATTTCAGAATTCAAGTTGATTTCGTCCATGCGGTTCCTTGCCGGGAAAAAAGATCCGGAAAATCGGAATATTCCATTGAAAAATCCGCTTTTGCATATCAATTTCCTCTGAAGCGGAGTGAAATCAGAAAAAATCAGATGAAAGCGATGAGCCGGATCAATCAAAAAGCCTGCCTTTCCATAGTGCTTCCGAATTACAATCATGCGGATTATCTCCCGATGACGCTGGACTCGATTCTGGAATTCCAAGACCGGATACGGGAAATCGTGGTCTGCGATGATGCGTCGACGGACGATTCCTGGAAAATACTCACGGAATATGCCTCCGTGCATCCGCTGATCCGTCTGATCCGGAATGAGAAGAATCTGGGAGCGATGGAAAACATCCGTCTTCTTCTGAAAGAAGCCTCCGGAGAATTTGTCATGGTCCAGGCGGCGGATGACTACTGGATTCCGGAAGGCATGGGCAGGATACTGGATGTCTTATGCAGCCGCCGATATCCGGAAGTCTCATTCTATTGCGGGAGGAACCTCTACCGGATCGAAGCGGAAAATTACTGTTATGAAATTCCAGCGGATTTTCCGGAAGGGGTCTCCGCTCCGGGATCCGTTGCGCGCTTCAGACGGCGCGCGCCCTGGGGGGCGGCGGGAATGATCGCCAAAACGGCCCTCTACCGGGATCTCTTTGAAAAGCTGATTCCAAGCGGCTCTTACTACGACCGTTTCATGCAGCTGCTTCTGGCGGAACGCCATCCCATTTATTTCCTGAACGGGACGATTGCCACCATGCGGATCATGCCGCGCAATTTCAGCAGAAATGCAGGAGGGAAGGAAAAGGACAGGGCTTTCCTCCTGCTCTTCCGGATGATGAAGACGGAATACCGGGATCTTTATCTGGACATGCTGAAATCGAATCACTTTGCGGATTATGAAGGGATGTATTCCTTTCTGATCCGGACGCCGTCCGTCTGGGACGAGTACACGCCGCTGATTCTGCTGCGGATGACTCCTTGCCTTCTGTACCGGAATTTCCGTTACCGGCTTTTGCCAGGAATTCTTCCCGGAGCGCTGAAACGCTGCTACAGGACATGGAAACAAAAGAAAATGCTGACAAAACAGGAAAAAACATAAATATGAAAACGGAGTCCTCCACCCCCCCATCACCGTCCGCCGACATCATCAGGCAGATCCGGAACAGAATGAAGAAACGCAGGCGCCTGGTGTTTGTTTCAGGGAATTTCAACATTCTGCACCCGGGTCACATCCGTTTTCTGCAGTTTTCCAGGAACTGCGGAGATTTTCTGGTTGTCGGAGTGCAGAGCGACGCAATTGCGGGGAATGCCGTATATGTGGGGGAGGCACACCGCCTTCAGTCCGTGAAATCGATTTCCGACGTGGACTTTGCCTTTCTCCTGACCATTCCCCCGGCGGAATTCATTTCGCAGCTGAAGCCGGATATCGTTGTCAAGGGGAAAGAGCACGAGAAGAGCAACAATCCCGAAGAGGCGGCCATTGCCGAATACGGCGGACAGCTTCTCTTCAGTTCAGGGGAACTGGTGTTCTCCTCCCTGGAACTGCTCCGGAATGAATTCTCCACCACCCATGCCATCGACATACTCCCATGCAGGGAGTATCTGGAAAGGCATTGCATCGACTCCGGGGAACTGCGGGAGATTCTGAAAAAGATCACCCGGCAGAAAGTGATTGTGATCGGTGACAGCATTGTGGATGAATACATCGCCTGCGAAGCGGTGGGGATGTCCCGTGAAGAGCCTGCGATTGTGGCGACGCCGCTATTCAGGAAACGTTTTATCGGCGGGGCGGCGATTGTGGCCGCGCACGCGGCATCCCTGGGAGCGGAGGTCTCCTTTTTCTCTGTCGCGGGGGAGGACGCCGAAGCGGAATATCTGGCATCCGAAACCAAAAAATACGGAATCCGTCACGGACTTGTGACGGACTCTTCCAGACCGACAACGTTGAAACAGCGTTTCCGCGTCGAAAACCGGAGTCTCTTCCGTCTAAACACGTTCCGCCAACACGAAATTTCCCATGCGATTCAGGAGGAAATGTTCCGGAAACTGTCCGAATGCCTGGATGAAAGCACACTGCTGGTCTTTTCCGACTTCAACTACGGCTGTCTTCCGCAGCCTCTGGTGGAAAAAATTACGAACGAATGCAACCGCAGGGGCATCGTGGTGTGCGCAGACAGCCAGACATCCTCCCAGAGCGGAGACATCGGCCGCTATGCACATGCCGATCTTCTGACGCCTACGGAATATGAAATGCGGACCGCCATTCAGGATTTTCGTTCCGGAATTGTCATCTGTGCGGAAAAACTCCGGAGCAGGACTGCAGCGAAACATGTCCTTGTCACGCTGGGAAAGGACGGCGTTTTCATTCACTGCTCCACCGGAACCGATACGTGGATGGACGACCAGCTCCCAGCATTGAACCGCAATCCGCAGGATATTTCCGGCGCCGGAGATTCCCTCCTGATCGTGACGGCTCTGGCAAGAGCCGCAAACGCCGATATCTGGAGAAGCGCTTATCTGGGATCGCTCGCCGCAGCATGCCAAGTGTCCAGGCTCGGGAATATTCCTCTCTCCTTTGACGAGCTGTCCACCTGTCTTTCTCCCGAATAACTCTTCACACGAATCAGAAATTACGGGCCGAATGCCACGGGAGCGTTCTGACAGGGAGGGGGGCCGGAAAGTCCGGGAGCTTTTCATCTCACACCGGGGGACGGAAAGTTTTTCCCCCTTTCTTTTCAGAGGATCATTCCTCCATGGCATAGACGTAGATGTTGGCAGCGATCTTCAGCGAAAAACTTTTCTGTTTTTCGCTGAAATACCATCCGACCCACCCGCAGTGCAAGTCGCTCGAATTGAAGACGGCGACCATTCTTCCGCCATACCATGCCCCCCACAAGCCGTTGTCGGTCCCCTGGACATGGACCCATTCCGGAAGATCGAAATAGCAGTGGAAAATCGGATGATCCTGCGGAATCCGTTTCATGACAATTCCCGGAAGGACTTCCCGGAGCGTGTCCCGGAAACTGGAGAAGAAGATGTCATGAGCGCCGTCCAGCGGTTTGGAGACGCAGTCATCGGCGAAGAAGAATCCGCCTCTCAGGATATATTCCCGGATATTGGACTTTTCCTGCTCGTTCAGGACCAGACGCCCCAGTCCGGAAAGGAAAATCAGCGGAAACTGGCACATGTGTTCCAGATTGCCGACTTCGACAATATTCCATTCCTCTTTGATGTTGATATCGGTTTTTGTCCGCAGGAATTCGATCAGGTTCAAATCTCCTGTCGGGTGATGGAACCATCCGAGCGGACCGGCGGGATCGCCTGTGACACGGAATTTGAGCCGGGCCCATTCCACACGGCTTCCGCGTCCGCTTTCAAAGGAATCCGCCGGCTGCTGCGCGGAAAGGCTAGAAAGCACCGTTCCCACCAGAAGCAGATGGATCATGCTGAGGCAGAGAATTCTTTTTGCACCGGCCATTGTCGTTGTCATTGTCCTCATTATGGTCCTCATCATTGCCGTTGTCATTGGTTTCAATGCTGTCATCATCATACCAGGCTCCATCTTCGTCTCAGCAGCCATTCCAGCGCCAGGATCCCGAGCAGTGCGGCAAGGACCTGCCAGCGCCACCAGAACGGACGGGAGAAGGTCTCCCGGAACTGAACGGAACGCTCCCGGAGCCCGTCCGGATTCAAATTCAAGGTTTTTCTTCCCGCTTTCAGGTCTGAAAGCATCCAGGAATCCAGGAGGGGGGAGCACTCCGGATCCGTTCTGAAAAAATCGCGGTTCAAAGCCAGAAGTTCCGTTTCCCGATTCAAAGAACGGGTCCGGACAGTGAAAATTTGCGATGTCCTGAGTCCGGAGGCATTCACGGAGTCAAGCTGGTATACCCCCGGATTCTCCAAGGTCAAGACACCTTCATAACGGGTATGGGACTTGTCCGGATGAAGATTCAAAGGAATCCCGTGCGCCTTTCCGGACAAGGAAGCCGGATCCGGGGAAGCTGAACTGGAAAAACCTGAGACGGACGGAGATGATGCCGGAGAAGAAGTGGAGGAAAGCGCTTTGACGGAAAAGAGGGGAGAAGCGCCTTTTTTTTCACAGAGAAAAAGCAGCTTGACCGGAGTCCCGGTATTGCAGAGCATGTCATTCATCATCCATCCGTCGGATCCTCCGCGTCCGCTCTGGGCGAGGAAACCGGTCAGATTTTCCCAGAAGATGCTGAAATCCCGATTGTCGGAAGGCATGGAGAGCCGCCAGTGCCAGAGGGGATCGGTTGCGAGCACGGCGCTTCGGCCGGCACCGTATCGCTGAGTGGCGAGGAGAATGCTTTTCCGACCTCCGGGAGCCGTGAAGGAGGCGAGTTCGGAAGCGCCAGGCTTCAGTTGTCTGACAGGCGCATAATCCAGGAAGAGCGGCTGAAAGAGCGTCCCGTCCGCACGGCGGAAAATCCCCCCTTCCCTCCCTGCCTGGGAAGGCAGCATCCGATACATCGGGCGCGGCTGGTAGGTTCCGTTTTTCCGGTTGACGAAACTCTGTTCCAGAGATCCCTTCGGATTGTTCCTGTAGACGGAAATCGCGGAACGGAATTCGCGCGTGATGCGGTCCACGCGTTCGGAAGAGGAATCCTGAACAGGTTCAAATTCAAGCGGCAGAAACGTTTCGAGTCTGGTCCCGGCGAATCCGCTTGCGGCCCGGGGATTGCCGGTTACGAAAAGTACGCCTCCGGAGTTTCTGACATATTCGTCCAGCGTGTCGAACATCCATTCCGGACATTTCCCGTATTCGATATTCAGCAGAATGACTGCGTCAAAATCCCAGATTTCTTTTTTGTCCGGAAACGTTCCCGGATTGCGTCTGGCGCCGGAGTTGCGGATTTCCACATCGATGCGCGACTGTTCGCTGCGGGAAAGCGCGTCACGGAAAAAACGAGCCGCCCAGTCATAAGTGTTCTGGTAGATCAGAACCTTTTTCTTCTTCCGTTCCACAGTGGCCACAGTCCATTCCGCGGAATCCGCGACCTTCCCGTTCAGACGCATTTCCAGACGGTAGCGGGACTGACCGAGAGCCTGCCGCGGCGGAAGTGTCGCACGGAAAATCACATTCCCCCCGATTCCCGTGCGGGCAATCCGTTCCTCCGCAATCACTTGAAAGTCCGGGGACGCATTTCCCGCGGGCTCTTCCATTTCCTTCCTGTTTTCCTCCCGGGAGTCGCCGTCCTTTTTCTTTTCCAGACCTGAGTCCGTGGAAGCAAAAAGCAGCACGCGCAATTCGTCCGAAGGCGCCAGATTGGAATATACGCCAAGCACATTCACCGAGGCCAGAGCATTGAGCGGAAGCTGGGAAGGAGATTCGATTTTCAGAAACTCGACCAATTGTTTCTGAGGCAGTTCCGTATCGCATCCGATGAGAGTCGCCGTCAGTCCGGAAGGAATGTCCGGCGCTTGCGCCGCGGCATGTACCGTTTCAATCCCATCGGTGAAAATCAAGACTCCCGCAGCTTCATCCCTGGAGGCAATGGTCCTGAGAATTCCCTGAAGGCAGCTCAGATCCGTTTCCCTTGTCCCGGGTGCGGAAGCTGCTGAAAGGAGTGCTTCCAGAGAAGGATATTCCGTCTGCCGCTCATCAAAGCCCCAGATCATCCCCGTCTCCTCCGGAAGGCGGCCGCGCAGAGCTTCCAGAGCCGATTCCAGGCGGGAGGGGCCCGACAGGCCGGGAATCGTCATGCTTGAGGAAGTATCGAACACCAGATAGAGCTTTCTCTTCACTTCCTTTTCAAAAGTCCTTTCCTCCACGCGCCGGAGGTCCATGGCGCAGAACAGTACGCCCGCAAAAAACAATATTCTCAGCGATGCAAGCAGGATTTTCTTCCCCCGTGTGATTCTGTGACGCGGAAACGCATAACTCAATCCCACGAGCAGAATCAGCATCAGGGCCAGCGCCGCCAGAGTCCATCCTCCGCCGGGGAAATTCCAGCTCCAGAATTCCATCACACGTTCTTCATTCACGGCGTCACCTCCTGCTGCTCACGCCATCTGGAAAGTTTTTCAAAATACTCCCGCACCAGGGGCGCGAAATCCGCCGGGGGGTCATCCCATCCCGGGAGAGTCAGTTCCGCAGGAAGGCTCTGGGAACGGAGAAATTTCAGAAACATCTCCCTCAGCGTTCTCAATTCGTCTGCAATTTCCTGAAAATCAAACGGAGGCGCCTTTGCCGCCCGATTTTCTCCGCCGGATTCTCCTCCCGGAGGAGACCAGTCCCTGGAAGTCAGAGCCCGCACTTTCTGCAAAGACTTCTCCGTTTCTGCATAAGATAAAGGATCGGAAGAACTTCTGTTGCGTTCCAGATTCCGTTCCACATCCTCCAGTGCCAGATCTGTTTCCAAAAGCCATGCACCGGTCTCCCGATTCCGTTCTTCGGATGGGGTCATGCGTTTCAGGAGAGCGGCTTCCGCGGCAAGTTTTTCAAGTTTTTCCTCCAGTGCTCCGGCATCGTCCTCCTCCGGAGAAACGGCATTGCTCAGAGTCCGGCGGAGATCGGAAAGAATCTTCCCGGGCGTGCCGCCGTGTTTTCCCGGAGAAGTCTCATTCCGGGCGGCGGCGTGGGAGGAAATCTGTCTGCGGATCGAAGAAGCGGCATCGGCGCTTTTCTCTGCGAGAGCGGCCAGTTTCCCGGCATTCTCCAAAGAGCCCGATTCCCCCGCAGTTTCCGAAGCTTGTTTGAGATTTGAAACGGCCGATTCCAGATCACGCGCGGCCTTTTCCAGAGCCTCCTTCTCCATCCTTTCCGGAGCCTTTCCGGCCTTCGGAATTTCTGAAATTCCCGTTTTTTTCCTTTTCTCCTTCTCCTCAGCTGAGGAGAGAGGCATCTCTTTCCCGGCGAATCTCCGTGCGGCGCGGGCGGCCTGTGAACGCGCATACGTCAAAGAAGAGGAGGCGGAGGCGGCGGAATTTCTCAGCAGTTCTCCACGTGCCTCCAGCATCCGGTCCAGAGCCAGGCCCGACTGTTCCTCAAAGGTTCTCGACGCATTGGAGACAATTGCCCTTTCCGCAAGGAGACTGGCCGCCTCCGCAACATTGAAAAGGGTCAGAACATGCTCCGGGAGCTCGCTTCGGAGTTTCAAGAGCTTCAGGACCGCGGTCACCGAACTCTGCGGTGCGTTCATTTCCGGGGAAACCGCCTTCGGGCCGGCCCGGAACAGACGGATTGCCTCCCGCTGCCGGGAAACAGCCATGTCAAGCTGTTCCAGCACATTGCTCCGGACCTTGCCATCCGTCGGACGGGCAGAGGTGGATTCCGAATCCTCCGATGATTTCTTTCCCTGTTCCTTCCCCTGAGGCGGAGTCTGATACATGACCTTCCGGATGTGCCGCAGAGCGTCATTCAGGCGGACCATAGCCATCATTTGCGCTCGGGACGCGGCGGAAAGCAGTTCCGGATCCGAAGCGGAACGCATCGCAGCGGAAGCCGCTTTCATTTCATCCGCCGCTGCGGAAAGAGCCTCAAAAATTTCCAGAGTCATTTCCGGAATCTCCCTTTCTCTTTCGGTGTCCACCAGGTCCCGGACGGAATCTCCCAGAAGCGACTGTTCTTTCCTGAGCTCCTCCAGCAGTGCAGCCATCTCTTCCGAACAGTGTGAACGGAGATATTCATTTCTCCACGAGTCAAACAGTTCCGCCAGCTCTTTCTGGCGCGAAATCAGGGGCAGGAGCAGATCCGTCAGACGCCGCATCCTTCCCTGAACTCCGGGAGCGGACGGAAGAATTTCAATTTCCTCCCTGAGCGGCCTCAGGCGCAATATCTTCTGCAGCGACTGAACCGGCAGCTCCTCCTCCCCCGACAGAGCCACCCCCCTGAGGCGGAGACTCAGCAGATCCAGCGGCATGGCTCTGATCTCCTCCAAACTGAATTCGCCCTCCAGAGAGAATCCTGCCCCGTTCTCCCGGGAAGGAACGTTCTTCCACTTTCCCTGTCCGTTCTCTTTTTTCTCTCCCTCCTCTTCCTTCTTTCCACTTCTCCTTGCAGCAGCGGAACTGAGCAGTTCTTTTTTTCCCCCGTTTTCCTCCGGAGTTTTCGCCTGCAGCTCGAAACGGGCCGCCTCCACTCCGTTCAGGGAAACCTCCAACACCAGATCACGCCAGGTGACATTGCCGGAAAAAAATCCTTCCCACTCCAGAAGATCAATCGGAGAAAATTCCTCATCGCCGCCGGGATACAGAAACGTGATGGAAGCATTCATGAGTTCCTCGCTTCTTCTTTCCTTTTCCGGATCATTTTCCTCCTTCTTTTTCCCGCTGCCATCCGTACCGCCGGAATCCGCGCCGGAATCCGGAAGAATGCCGGATGCGGAAATCTCCCGGTGAAACAAAGGCTGCAGAAACAAAGTGGCCCCCAGTATCAGCGCTCCCGCGACGGCAAAACACTGCGGTTTCCATCGGAGGCGCCGAGGTACGCGCTCCCAGGCCAGAGAACTTTCAGTATACTGAACGGCACGTACAGGAGAGTCTGATTCCCTCAGTTTCCAGAGACTTTCCCAGCGGTTTTCAAAATGACATTCCCGGTCCCTGCGGCAGGCGAAGGCATGGATGCAGATGATCCCGCTTCCCGCAACGAGCAGTCCCGCGGCGGTGGCGCCCCACCCGTCCCAGCGGGAAATCCAGGAAGCGGTGCAAGCAAGCGTTTTTTGGATCATATCTATTTCATGTACAAAAATATGCACATTATCAGGATTGCCTGTGCCATCCGCTCCGGGGGAAAGGATCCACGGAAGAATGATGAGCCGGATCAGGCGCAGAGTGCCCTGGATCAGTTCCGCACACCAGAGCAGCAGGGCGGAACAGATCATGCCACGGGCAATGCTGTCAAAAAAGCATCCTGCAAGGAGTTTTTTCAGCATAGGTCAGATTCCTCCGCGGACGGCACGGCCCGGTATTTTTTCAGTTTCTTTTTCAACACGCCTCTCTCTGCGTTTTCTCTCTCATTTTTCACCGGGATCATTCCGGGGAATGATGATTGTTTCCAGGACGATTCCCATTTTCCCATTTGTCCCATTTGCCCCACCTTCTCCATTTCGTTACAAGACAGTCCGGTTGGCCAAAAGCAAAGCCAGAAGCAAAATTCCGGCAGCGGCAAGAAACAATTCCGGCACAGGTTCTTCATCTGAAGATGGATACGGAGATGTTCCGGACTGTTCCGCGGAAGCCACTCCGGAAGGACGGCCGTAACGGGGAGTCTCCCTCCCCGCAGTCAGAGCAGGACGTTCCCCCTTCAGAGACATGGAGCGGATTTCCTTTTCCGGAAGGTTCACCGCATAGACTTCAGTTCCATCCTGATAACAGCCTGTATGCAGGAGAGTCTCCCCGTTCCGAGTCATTCCGGCTTCAAAGCTGCCGGAAGATCTCCGCCGGGAAAGCACACCGGAGGCGAAAGTACGCCAGAAGGGCAGGAAAGTCGCGCTCATCGCCCAGTTGGAGGAATCCCTGCGGAAATCTCCTAGCCAGAGATAGAAGAAACCTCGTCCGCGCGGCCATCTCAGCAGAGCGGGTCTGCCGTCAGAAAAGTTCAGGACGCTCTGTATGATTCCACCTTCTTCGGGGAGCTCCGCCTCATAACGGGAAAAGAAACGCACCTGGAGCCAGCCGGAAAAACTTTCCCAGTTCAAAACGGGATTCAGGAACGGGTCGCGGGAATCCGGCAGGGAGAATCCCGTTCTGCAGGGACGCGGATTTTTCCGAGAATCGAAAGTGATCCCGGCTTCCTCTGCCAGAAAACGGCGCATCCCGCGCCCTTTTTCCCCCGCCGAAGGCAGAAGCACTGCCACGCCGCCTCTTTCGACAAAAGACTTGAGTCTGGCCTGATTCGCCTGCCCGAGCGAATCGGGGGTCTGCCAGAAAAGGACACGTCCGGAAGCCGAGCCCTCCCCCGGATCCCAGCTCTCCGGATCAACGGGGGAATTCACGCCGAGCGCCAGACTCAGATAATCGAAACCGTCCTCCGGTCCAGGCCGCGTCACTTCCATTCCTCCCGCCGGAACGGATTCCGCAAAATAGCAGACATTGTCCTCCGGGAAGGGATCATTCCCGGAAAAATCCACGCGGATCTCCCCTGCGCTCAAATGGCCGGAAGGCAGTTCGCAGACAATCGAAAGAGTTTTTTCCTCTCCGGCATCCAGGGTGAAATCCAGATCCGCTTCATCCCCGGAAAGGGTTTTCAGGCGCGCTTTCAGGGGATGCGGAAATGGATCGGGGGAAAGATTCTCCGCCGTGAACTGAACCGTCAAACGGTTTCCGGAAAGAGTGACGGGCCCGCTCCGCAGGGAAAGAAGATTCCGCCGGCACGGAATGCTGATCCTTTTGCAGGAAGTCGCCGTGGCGAAACGGATGGAATCGCCGCAGGAAAGCCAGGGGTACGAACTGTCATCGCAGAAGATCACAACGCGGCGTCTGGGAGCCGGCAGCGAGGCAAAGCGGCGGTCCGTCTGTTCGGAGACTCCGGAAAAATCGCTGCTGAGCTGATTGCTGTGAGTCGTCCGGAACCATTGCAGGAGTTTTTCCGCATCGCCCGAAAAAGCGCCTGACCAGAGCACTTCGCCGCCTCCACGAACGAGACCGATGGAAACAGGATTCTTCGGAGAACAGCGGCGCAATTCCTCCGTGAGTTTTTTCTGAAGGAGTCGATATGTCTCTCCTGATCCCAGCGATGCGGAGTCATCCCAGAGAAGAATTGTCAGAGAATCCGGTTCGGGCGCATGTTCCGAATGGAAGGGCCGGCTGAACGCCAGCGCCAGAAGAGCAAGTCCCAGACAGCGGAGGAAACAGACCACGCGCCTGCGCCAGCGCTGGGCACGCCGGCTTTCCGGGTGGGACGTCTGGAAAAACGCAAGAGAGGGAAAATATTCTGCCATGGGCGCCTTCCGTTTCAGGAGATGCAAAAGAAGCGGGAGCGTCAATGCCGCCATTCCGGCCAGGAAGACGGGAGCAAGCAGATACCATGAACTCATCAGCGTCTCCTTTTCGATGCGGACAGAATCTTTTCCAGAGCCTGCATCGGAAGCATGTCCGTCCGGCAGAGACTCCAGTCCGTGCCGGATCCGGATGCGGCATCCGCCAGGGACTGAAGATGTTTTTCCATCCGGGCTTCATACGCTTCCGCGTCCAGATCGGGATGGACGGTAAAACGGTTTTCCTCCCCTTCCAGCTCAAGCAGCTGAGTGCTCCGGGTATATTCCAGAGCCAGCTCTCCGGGATCGAGTATCTGGAAGAGAAGCACCTGATTGCCTGTCCCGCGGAAACACAGGAGCGCTTCCTCAAGTTCACGCGTCTTCATATAGAAATCGGAAAGGACAATGAGTATGCCGTGGGAGAGTTCCTGCTTTGCGGCAAAATTCAGCAGATGCGCGCCCACAGCACTTTCCTTTCCCGAAGCGGCGCGCTCCAGGGAAGCGATCATCCTCGTCAGAGCGGAGCGGCGCGAGGAATACGGGAAGCTGGCCTCCAGCTCCGCCCCGACCACATCAAGTCCGCACAAATCCTGCTGCCGATGCAGGATCCACGCCAGCGCGGCGGCCAGAGTCCGGGCATAATCCCATTTGCTGAAAAGAGCCTTTTCTCCGCGGAATGCCATCGAACGGCTGCTGTCAAGGATGATCTTTGCACGGAGATTGCTTTCCTCCTCCCGCAGACGCAGGAGCACGGAATCGCTCCTGGCGCTGGCGCGCCAGTCGATGCGGCGCGGCTCATCTCCGGGAACATACGCCCGGAATTCGCGGAATTCAGGACAGGAACCGCTGCGGCCGCTCCGGTGTATTCCCGCCAGGAACCCCTCCGCGAGCAGACGGCCGCGCAGCTCCAGAGACTCCACTCCTGCCAGATCCTCCAGGCGGAGCGCTTCCACAGGCGGCAGCTCCGGGGCATGATGTTTCTTCATCACGATGCAAGGACTCCGGCAATGATTTCATCCGCAGTCACCGAATCCGCCTGTGCGCGGAAATTGAGCAGAAGGCGGTGTCTCAGCACGGGATACGCTGCTCGCTCCACATCGGAACGCGAGATATTGGCGCGTCCGCTCAGGGCCGCATAGGCTTTGGAAGCCAGAATCAGATACTGTCCGGCACGGGGGCCGGCGCCCCAGCGGAGATAATGCCGGACCGTCTCTCCGGCACAGGGATCCTCTGGGCGAGTCGAACGAACCAGCTTCACGACAAAATCTGCCACCGAGTCCGGAACGTCGATTTCCCGGACAGCCCGCTGGAAATCCAGCAGTTTCTCCGCAGTCACCACGGTCCGGAGCTCCTCCATGCTGTTGCGGGTTGTCTCGAGAATGATTCTGCGTTCGGAATCGGGGCCCGGATAATGAATCCTGAGCGAGAACATGAAACGGTCCTGCTGGGCTTCGGGAAGCTGATAGGTTCCCTCCTGTTCGATCGGGTTCTGCGTGGCAAGAACAAAAAAAGGATCCGGAAGGGAATGAGGGACTCCTCCGACCGTGACCTGACGCTCCTCCATCGCTTCCAGAAGGGCGGACTGCGTTTTCGGAGTCGTCCGGTTGATCTCATCCGCCAGAAGCAGCTGCGTGAACACCGGCCCGGGAGAAAACTTGAACTGACGCCTCCCGCTTTCCGGATCCGTCTCCAGAATCTCGCTTCCGATCAGATCACTCGGCATCATATCCGGAGTGAACTGCACACGGGAAAAGGAAAGTTCCGCCACCTGAGCCAGGCTTTTCACCAGAAGAGTCTTCGCCAGCCCCGGCACACCGGTCAGCATGCAGTGACTGCGGCAGAGCAGTGCAAGAAGCAAATCCTCCATCAGCGTTTCCTGCCCGAAAACGCGTTTGGACAACTCCGCACGCAGAGCCTGAAATGTCGGCGGGATCTCCTGAAGAAGCTTCTCCAGTTCCGATGAAGAAAAAGGCCGCGTCATCAATCTGTCCATCCTTCTGTTTGAATTTGAAAAAGCAAATCATCCGCCGCGCGCAGCGCAGTCCGGCAGACGGGGTAGTGCTCCGCGGGAATCGCTCCCGGAGACAGTTCCACGCGGCAGAGCACTCTCCCCCCGGTGACTTCCACCGAGGCCCGCAAATCCGGAGAATCAAAACTCTTCCGGAGATCCGGGACATTGCGCGCACAGGGAAATTCCAGTTCATAAATAAGCCCATGCCCATCGTTCCACCAAATCGGGAGACGGCGTCCGGGCAGGGCAAAGGAATCCGTCAGGGCCGGGTCAATCCGGAAAAGGGGGCGTTTCCCCCGGCGGAGCAGAAGAGAAAGCCTGACTCCCTCCTCCGTATCAACATAGTTTTTCCCTGTTTCTTCTTCTGTTCCGGCCGTTCCCACCACACAGAGTTCCGCTCCGGGAAGCAAACGATTCAGAAGCGTTTGGAGAAAATACGTCCTTCCTTCTTCGGACAGGCGTTTTATCTGGTGCCGGAGCGGATATGCCTGAAGTACGCTGGCAAGAAGAGTCAAATGCAGTTCATCTTCCCTCCCCGCCTTCTTCTCTTTTCCGCCGTTTTTCCCCTCCGGATCCGGAGTGCCGGCACGCCAGATCTGGCTCAGACGAGGAAGTTTTCCCGGCACATTCGCCACCTTTTCAAAACGGACGGAGGCGGGATAAAACACCAGGGCATTCTGCCCGGCATCGCCCGGAGGCAGGGATCCGAAAGGAGTTTCCGAATCCGTGGGATCCAGCCAGAGCCCTTCCGGAAACTCGGCACAGGGGGGAATCCGGACAAGCATATGATTGAACTGCCAGGCGGGAAAATCCGGATCGCAGAACGCACCCCTGTTCAGGATTGCGGGACTGGCTGAAGGAAATCCGGAAAGACGCGCCATGATTGTCAGGAGATTTGCCTTGTCCTTGCAGTCCCCCACGCCTGTGGCCAGGACCGTTTCCGCAAGCCGGGGACGCAATGCCCGGATCCCGAGGACAGTGCTGTCGTAACGGAGCTGATTGACAAAGTCATAGATTTTCCGGAGCTTTCCGGCTCCATCCGGGGTATGTTCCGTCAGACGTTTCACCTGTCTGGAAACGCCCTCCCCCGCGACCTCGCAGCCTTCTGTCAATCCCCGGTAATACTCTGCAAACTCCTCCCAGTTTTTCAGGGATGAGATCAGCATTACCGTCCCGCTGCGGATTTCCGGCGGAATGTCCGGAAGATCCGGAATCGCCGGGATATCCCGTATTTCCCAGCGTCTTTCCAAGCTGTACGGGCCCCTTTTTTCCGCGGCAGAAGCGCTGATTTCCCCTTCTCCGTGAAAACGGACCAGCAACTGCATGGATTCGGGCATGCGCAGACGCAAGGAGAGACTCTTCTGGGGAATCAGCCCGGACAACGGCACAGAGAATCCGAATCTGCCGTTTCCGGAAAGGAAAGAAGCCGCGGGGGCTTCAAAGTCGTAGAGAATCCGGCTTCCGGGGCACAAGTCCGGGATCAGGATCTGTCCGGTTTCGGGACGGATCTGCACGGAAATTTCCTGTCCGGACGGCATTCTGTGGACTGCGGAAAAAATTTTCCCCGCGCCTCCGCGGGAAGGCTGGAACAAAGTAAAAAGTCTGGCTCCGAAGTCGCTGAGAATTCGGATTTCTCCGTGTTCTTTCCAGAGTGCTTCCGAACCGTCTGCAAGGATGAGTTCACAGACGCGTTTTTCAAAACAGGCGTATCCTGTTCCCTCCGGGACGGGTTCCGGCGTCCGGACTTCGGAATCTGCTTTTTCCGGCCGGAGTTCCGCTGTCAATGGAATGGGTTCGGCATGGGGAAAGGGATACGTTTTCCCGGGTTCACCGGGAATGAAGACGGCCGGAAGCTCATTGAAGAAGACTTTGCGTCTTGCGGCATCGGCCTGTGCATCCACGGCGGCCTGTTTCAGTGTGTCATAAAGTTCATGCGGGGAAGAAGCCTCCCCGCTGTTCCAGCGGGCGATGAAGAAATCCGGTATGGCGGGCGGAGAACTCATGCCGGGTTCCGAAGTGAAAGCAACGGAAGTCATTCCCCGGGAGGCAAGTTCGTTTGCAAGCTCCCAGCTGTAAAGTGTAAAGCAGAAGGCAAGGGTTTTTCCGGGAATTTCAGAAAAAAAACTGCAGAAGTCCTCTGATTTGACAAACCCTTTCGGAGTTTTCAGGCGGATTTCTCCGCGTCTTGTAATCTGCAAGTGCCCTGCCACAAAAATGAAACAGGCTTCGGAAGGGGCTGGAGGATTTTCGCAGAGTTGTTTTCCCAGTTCCGCAAGTTCCTGTTTCCCGAACGGCCGATTTTCATCCAGACGGAAGATTCTTTCTCCGGGAAATCCGGAAGAATGCAGGATGGATTCCGTCTGATCGAAGAGTCGGGAAATACGCTGATACTCCAGTTCATTCCCGGAAGTCAATCCGATCAGGACAGCGGCGGGAGCACTTCTTAATTCAGAAATGCCGAATATCAGCAGAAATAATATTGCAACAGGCTTCATCATCATGGGAGTCAATATAGCCTTTTGCTCGTCATATTCAAATCTATAAATTCCAAAAGAAGCATATTTTTTATGATTGCATGCTTCACATCTTTTATTTATAAAGAGATACAGGTTAAAACAAACAAAAAAAAGTTTGAACAATGAATCCTGCATGGAGGGCAGATCTGAATATCATAAAAAAATCTGAAAAAATTTTATGAGAACATATAATAGATATTATTAAATAACAGACAGAAAAAAATGCGTCAGGTCGTGCATCCCGGGTGTAAGGAAAAATACAACGGAGAGGGGGAGCAGAGGAGTATAAGGAGTATAAGGGAAATCAGAGGGCACAAGCTTGTTAATTTATCAAGATTGCCTGCTTCGTACGGAGAGCGTCCCGCCGCGGGACAGCAACACAGCAACGAGATCACGGACCTTGACCCTATGAAAAAAATATTCACTGCATTTTCCCGTATTGTTCATGACTTCACAAGTATTTGTTTTTTATTTTCCTTTTGCCTCGTCCGGGGAACGGATCCCTCCCTTATTTTTCTCTCCGGGCCTTGTGACTCAGGAAAGAAAACTTGCAGAAAGGCACTGTTTGCAGTATAGTTGCTGTCAAGAGAAAAAAACAAAATAAATATTATATAATATCCAAATGATATCGCATGACACCGCCGGTGATCCCCGGGCGGAATGTATTTTGCGGATTCGGCGGATTCAGATTCAGAAGAGAAGAGGAGATCCGGAAAGATGTCTGAAACAGCCCTTGTCATCGGAGGCGGCAGAGGAATCGGGAAAGCCATCGCACTGCGTCTGGCAAAAGATGGTTTTGAAGTCGTGGCAACTGGACGTCAGGAAGGTCCTTTGTCTGAACTGGAAAAGGAGGCGGCGCTCTCCGGATGGAAAATCCGCAAACTTCTCTTTGACGTCTCCGACCGCGAAAACGCCGCCCGCCAGCTTGGAAACCTGTATGGGGACAGCGCCCCGGATGTACTGGTTTATAATGCCGGCATCGCCCGCGACACGCTGTTCGCCCTGATGACACCGGAAGAATGGGACAGCGTCATCAACACCAATCTCAACGGATTCTACAACTGCGTTCATCCCCTTCTCATGAACATGATGGGGCGGAGAAAAGGCAGGATCATTGTCATCGGCAGCGCCTCCGGAGAAACAGGACAGGCGGGACAGGTCAATTACTCGGCCGCCAAAGCCGGCCTCTCCGGAGCCGTCAAGGCCCTCGCCCGCGAAGTCGGAAGGAAAGGGATCCTGGTGAACGCAGTTGCACCGGGAGTCATCGAAACGGACATGACAAAAGATCTCCCGGCAGAACGGATCCTGCCGCTGATCCCGCTGAACAGAATCGGACATGCCGAAGAAGTCGCTTCCGTCGTCGCCTTTCTCTCCGGTCCGGACAGCAGCTACATCCATGGACAAGTTCTTTCGGTCAACGGAGGACTCGTCATCTGAAATGGGGGAAAGCGTTTTCCCCCCTCCCCCTCTCACATGAACGGAACCAGGGAAAATTCAGTATCATGAAAGGCGTCCGCACAGACAAAGTTCTCCCCTTCTACGATGCCGTCGTTCTCGGAAGCGGCATCAGCGGCATGGGCATGAGTCTGCTTCTGGCTGGAATCGGGGAAAAAGTTCTTCTTCTAGAAAAGACTCCCGGGATCGGAGGCAGCATGAGGCGCTTCTCCCGCTCCGGAATTCCTTTCGACACCGGATTCCATTTCACACAGGGCCTCTCCTCCGGAAGCATGGGCGCCATGCTCCAGGCACTCGGAATCAGAGAGGATATTGAAGAAATCCCGCTTTCCACACAGATCCGATTTGAAGATACCGGAAGCGTCTACACGTTCCCGAGGGGACAGGACAATGTCCGGCGCTGTCTCTGCGAACATTTTCCACTCCATCAGGAAGCCATTTCCCGTTATTTCAAAAAGGAAAAGGAAATCTTCCTGAACACCCCCATGTTCGATCCGGAAGGGAAGGATTCCTTTTTCCAGGCAAACGCTCTCCCGGAGGATTTCATCACTCTGGGGAGCTATCTGCAGGAACTGAATCTCCCGGAGGAGGCAAAGGCGCTGCTGGCTTCTTTCATGACCTGTCACGGCAGTTTCCCGGACGAAATCTCCCTTGCGGACCACTGCCGCGTCAGCTACGGGCTCATGGACGACATGGTGCGTTTCAAAAACGGCGGACAGGCCCTCATCAACGCCTTTCTGAAAGAGGCACAGCGTCTGGACATTCATATCCGAAGCTCCTGCACCGTGGATTCCTTTTCCGAAATCACTCGGAAACATGCCGGAAAAATGCGTCTGACAGACGGAACGGAAATCGGATTCGATCATTGCATCATGACCATCCATCCGGCGGAAATTCTGCGGATTCTCCCTCCGAAAACGGTCCCGGAGGATTTCAGAACGCGCGTGAAGGAATTTCAGGACACCTGCGGCTTCTTCACCGTTTTCGGACGCCTTCTCAAGCCCTTTCCAGAACTCAAGGACGGTCTTTATTCCTGCTTTTCCAGCAGTCGGATCGAAGATCTTTTCCGCACGCCGACCAGTCCGTATTCCTCTTTCGATTCCCGCTCCGGAGCCACTTTTTTCACCTCCATTCTTCCCCCGTCCGCCACCTCCGCCGCCGAGAACACATCCTGGAACTGCGCCACGGGAATCATGCTCTGCACGGAAGAACTCTCCTCCGGAGAAAGAGTCCGCACCCTGACCGCATTCCAGAACGTTCATCCCGGAGAAACTCAGCGCTGGGAGAAAAGCCGCACAGGCAGGCGTCCACCCGACTACGCCGCATACAAACAGCAGAAAAGCCGGGAACTCTGCGAACTGATCTCCCGCTTCCTGCCTCCGCTCAGGAAGGAGTTTGAAATCCTCGACAGCGCCTCCATGCTGACTTACCGGGACTATCTGCCCCCCATCGGCTCCGCTTACGGGATCCGACGGAAAACGGGCCAGTTCAATCTGTTCGGCCGGCTTCCCCTGCGGAACTGTTACGCCGTCGGCCAGAACGCGCTTCTGCCCGGAGCCATGGGAGCACTGCTTTCCGCATTCGCCGTCTTCAGGAAAATCGCCGGAGAAGAAAAGTATCTCGCTCTCCTGAGAAAGCGCGGACTGGGAAAAAAATAAATTAAAATACCTAAAATTTTTGATCGGGAAATTATTGTCTTTTCCATAAATGATGCTCCATTATATTCCCGGTTGCTTGTATCAGAAAATTTGAAATCAGGATGAATGTGATGACGAGAGAGGAAATCATCAAAGCAGTCAACCAGACTTTTGTGGAAATGCTGGAAATTCCCGAAGAGGAACTGAGTCCGGAGAAGGAATTTTTCAAGGATATGGGGCTGGACAGTCTCGATATGGTGGATCTGATGATCGGGCTCCAGAGAAAATTCGGGATCTCCCTGCGCCAGAATGAGGAAATCAGGAAAGTCGTCACGCTGGGTGATGTGTACGACTTTTTTGAGCGGATGGAGAAAAACCGCACCGGGAATACGGCGGATTCCCCCCGCAGCGACTCCTGAAGGCCCGGAAGGGCGCAAGACGGCGGTAATAAGATAGAAGGAAGAGAAGGAAAGAGAAAGCGGCAGACGCGATGCTGATTTCCGTTCTGGTTTATCTGCAAGTATTTGCGGTCACGTTTCTATACTGTGCCTGTGTGCTTCCTTTTCTGCTGGCGGCACTGCTTGTTCATGGATTCCGGAAAGAAAGCTGTGCGGGAGTCATCCGTTTTTTCATTGTCTGGTACGGGAGATGCGTGCTCCGTGCGGGTCTGAGTCCCTGGATCCGGGTCAGATTCCGTGATTTTGCGGAAGGGGAATGTTTTCCGGCGATCTTTGTCTGCAATCATCGTTCGGCATCGGATCCGTTTCTGGCGGCAGTGCTGAAGACATGCCGTCCGATCGCCCAGGGGGTCAACCGCTGGCCGATGCGCCTGCCCTTCTTCGGCTTTTTCGCCCGCCTGGGAGGATATCTGGATGCGACGGCTCACGGATATGAAGAACTCCGGAATCAGGCGGAAGCGCTTCTGAGGCAGAATACGCCGATCGTCGTCTTCCCGGAAGGAACACGCTCCGGGAATCGGGAAATGAATCAGTTTCACGGGCTCTTCTTCCGAATTGCAAGGGATCTGAACTGTCCCCTGATCCCGGTGGCCATCGCAGGGAATGAACACATCCCAGACCGGAATTTCAGGATCTCGACAGGCCGCATTCTCGTGCACAAACTCCCCGCAATCGACAGCGGAACGGCAAAAACGATGAACAGTTACCAGCTGAAGCATTTCGTCCGCAGGATCCTCCGGGACGAAACAGTGAAAATGGATCAGGAACTGAAAAACTCATGACCGGAAGCACTTTCCATTACCGTCCGGAAGACGACTTTCTCCCGGTGGAAGCCATTCATTCTCTCCAGGAACGTCTGCTCAGAGAACAGCTTCTCTACTGCAAGACGCATTCTCCGTTCTACCGGGACAAACTTGCCGGATTCGACTGTGAACGAATGGGGCTGGACAATCTGCCGGAACTTCCCCTCACCTCCAAAGCGGATCTTGCGGAAGAAGGCGCGGAACGTTTCATGGCGGCACCGGCAAAGGATTTTGAAGACATCGTCTTTTCCTCGGGGACGACCGGAAATCCCTGCATGATTGCCTACACGAAACATGACATGGAAAGACTCGCCTACAACGAACACCGCTGCTTTGCGGCAGCGGGCATGACTGCGGAGGATACCGTTCTCCTGACCTGTACACTCGACCGCTGCTTCGTGGCGGGGCTGGCCTATTATCTCGGTGTCCGGAGTCTCGGAGCCGCGGCGATACGCAGCGGACTCAATACCCTTGAAAGTCATGCGGAAATCATCCGCCGAGTGCATCCGAGCTGTCTGATCGGGGTGCCTTCCTTCCTGCGTCATCTGGGACATCATCTGAAGGGAAGAAAGGTGGACGCAAGTTCGGTGAAACGCCTGATCTGCATCGGGGAACCGGTGCGGGACGAGCAGCTGAACAGCAGCGGACTCGGTCGTCAGCTTGAAGAACTCTGGAATGCGCCCGTGCATTCGACATACGCCTCATCTGAAATTGTCAGCAGCTTCTGTGAATGCACCGAGAGGCGGGGGGGGCACCTGCTGCCGGATCTGGTTCTCGCGGAAATCGTTGACGATGCCGGAAATGTTCTGCCTCCCGGGTCCGCGGGGGAACTGGTTCTCACCCAGCTCCAGTGCCGGGGAATGCCCCTGATCCGCTTCCGGACGGGAGACATGACCTTCATCGACGACACGCCCTGCCCCTGCGGCAGGAACTCGCTCCGGATCGGCCCCATCCTCGGGCGGAAAGCGCAGATGCTCAAATGCAGGGGGACGACTCTGTATCCGCAGACCGTCTTTTCGGTTCTGGACGAATCGCCAGAAATCCTTGATTATTATCTGGTGGCAACGGGGGAAAACCTTTCGGACCGTCTGGAAATCGTCGCTGCGCCGAAGGAAGAGGGGCTCTCCATGCACGCCGTATCGGAACGTTTGAGGGCGAAATGCCGTCTTTCCATTCCGATCACACTGAAACCGGAAGAGGAGGTGCGTGCCCGCATTTTTTCCGTCTCGCGGAAGCCTGTCCGTTTTTTTGACCTCAGAAAAGGAAAAGAAAAAGGAGAAGGAAAGAGAGAGGATGAAATGCCTTCTCTTTCTGCCGTCAAAAAGCAGGAAGAGAGGACAGAGAAAGGACGGACGCAGGAATGAGCGGAGAAGGTGTATCGGACACTTTTGACTTCAGCGATTCCGAAATCCGGCAGGCTGTCCGGGAAGGCCGCCTGCTTTCTCTTGAACTCGAGTTCACCCGTGCGTGCAATTATCTCTGTCCCTATTGCTACGCGGCGGAAGAAACGGAAGATGCCGCGGCGGAAGCGGAAGAGACGGGGATGGATACTCGGGAAGAAGGAGAGACAGCCATTTTCCCCATTTCCCCGTCATGCGTCTCAAGCGCCTCCGCCGGATTTCCGGCAAAGAAGGGGGAACTGAGCGGAGAGGAAATTCTGTCGGTTCTGAAACAGGCGGCTGCGCTCGGAGCGCGGAAAATCGTCCTTCTGGGAGGGGAACCGTTGCTCCACCCGGATCTGACGGGGGAAATCCGCCGCATCCGCGAACTCGGAATGCATGCGGAGATTTTTACAAACGGCTCTCTTGTGACGGAAGAACTTGCAAGGGAACTGCATCGCCTGGAATGCCGTGTGGCAGTGAAGCTGAACAGTCTGGACTCTTCCATCCATGATCAGATGACAGGGATCCGGGATTCCCTCCGTACCGCGCTCCGGGCTCTCGAGATCCTGCAGAAGGCCGGATACGCCGCAACCCCGGACCTGCTCGGAGCGGCAACGGTGCTTTCCACGCTCAATCTCCGGGAAGCCCCCGAAATATGGCGTTTCCTGCGCGAAAGAAAAATCCGCCCCTATTTCGAGTGCATGACTCCGCAGGGAAGACTTCTCGAACACAACGAACTGCTCCCGGCGCCGGAGGAACTGGAAAAAGTCTTCTGTGAACTGGCGCGCATCGACCGGGAATACGGATACGAGTGGTCTCCCCAGCCGCCGCTCGCAGGGCAGAAATGTCTGCGTCATCTGTATTCCTGTGTGGTAAAAAGCAATGGAGACGTCATCCCCTGCGTCGGACTGGACTGCGTCATCGGCAGCATCCGGGAAAAGCCCCTGGCCGACATCCTGAAAAACAGCCGGATTCTCGCCAGGCTCAAAGATCACCGGAAATACATCAAGGAACCCTGCCGCAGCTGTGACAAGGCAGAACACTGCTACGGATGCCGCGGCACCGCGTGGCAGATGACAGGTGACTTCCTCGCAGCAGATCCCTCCTGCTGGCGCAATGCGGGACGTCTTTCTGAAATCAGGACTCTCCCCGCCAATGCAAGAGAACTGATCCCTCACAAAGGGAAGATGGCACTGGTCGACGAACTGGTCAAACTCGGCGACGGAACAGGCGAAACACTCTCCCTCATCCGGGACGACAATCTCTTTCTGGATGAAAACGGCTTCCTTTCCCCCGAAGCCCTCATCGAATATGCCGCCCAGTCCGCGGCGGCGCTCGACAGTTTTGAAAACAGCGGAAACATCTCCAGCGGCCTTCTCACAGGTATTCTCTCCTTTTCTTTTGGAGAAAAACGCGCCGCCCGGGGCGACCGCATCCGCGTCTTCCTCAGGAAAGAGGACGAACTCGGAGAATGGAACATCCTTTCCTTCCGGATTTTCAAAAACGCCTCCCCCCTCCTTCTTCTGGCGGAAGGGAAATTGAAACTTTGCATCCCACAGCTTCCGCAGTAATTCCGCCGAAACAAAAAAGTAAAATCTCACAGACAGAAGGCCAGGAAAGAAAAAAAGAAAACAAGGAAAGGGGGAAACAGCGAAAGTGAAACAGAAAAAGTGAAACAGCGAAAGTGAAACAGAAAAAGTGAAACAGAATGCAAAGAAGGGAATAGTGCGGATTCCGGACACCGTCTTTACGGCGCTTTTCTGCCTTCTTCTCAGCGTGATGCTTGTCCGGCCGTCCCTCTCCGGAGGGGAGGACGAGAAGAAGGTCATCAGCCTGACAAGTAAAATCAGGGAAGCGATGTCTCAGGTCACGAGCATCCGGGCGGACTTTGTCCAGGAGAAGCGCCTGAAACACTTCAGCCGTCCTCTGACCATCCGCGGGACCTTTGCCCTCGACCGGAGCGGAAAAATGGCCTGGCGCATTCTCTCCCCCATCCGATCCTGCTGCATCCTGGACTCTTCCGGAATCACACAGTGGGACGAGGAAAGCGGAAAAACCATCCGGATCGATGCAACAGACAATCCTTCCCTCCAGCTTTTTTCCGAAACCATGGCCCGTTACTTCACGGGCGATTTCCAGACACTGGAAAACGGCTTTCTCATCACCACCGAAGACCCCTCACTTCCTTCTTCTTCTTCCCCTTCTCCTCCTGCTTCCGGAAATGAAAACTCGATACACTCCTCAGCAAATGCCGATGATCTCACAAACGCGTCCGACTCAGGGAACACTTCCGGGGGCGAAAAAGTCCGGGTGGCGGGGACGAATGCAGAAAGTCTCCCGGACGCCGGACAATCTGCGGCGGAAAAATTCCCCGTCCTGATTCTGAAACCGGGAGAGAAGCACCCGGCCTCCCGTTTCTTCCGTGAAATCCGCTTTGTTTTTGCTCCGGAGCTGAACCATGTGCGGCGCGTCCTGATTCAGGAAGCCGATGGGAATTCAACGATTCTGACTTTTGAAAACACTGTGCTGAATGAAGCTCTTCCCCCGGAAACCTGGCATGCGGGGCCATAAAGGGCGCAGAAAGGACCTACGGGTTGAGTCTCATGAAGGCAAAGGAAATGACGATATCCCTGCGCAGAATTCTCCGGGCCCTTCCCCGCTCCGGCGTCCGGAGCTGGAAGAGAAATCTGCTGATTCTGATTCTGCTTCTTGCTGGGGCGGGACTCATGCTCCGGCAGATGAATTTCAGCGGAGACATCTCCCGGATGCTTCCCCGTGATTCGGAATCCCTGGAGCTCTATCAGGCTTTCTCCCGTTCCGCCATGTTCAATACGACCCTCCTGCTCTTCAGCGTGAAGGAGGATGGAGAGGATACTACTACGCCCGGGGCATCTGAAGAAGTCGCCGCCGGGAAAAGAAAGCTTATGGACGAGTATACGGAAAGAATCGCCCGGCGTCTGACAGGACATCCCCTTGTCCTGCGCGTGGAGCACCGTTTTCTTCCGGATGATCCGCCGGGAAAGATCCGGGATCTCACGCGCTGGATTCCGCAGTACCGTGCGGCGGCAGTCCTGCCGGAGGAACGGGACCGGAGCAGCGGGAAAGGAAAGGGAAAAGGTGGAGAAGGTGGAGAAGAAGAAACCGTTCCCGGGGGATCGGCGGAAGCCCTGGTCCATCAACTCTACCGGAGGCTTCTTGTATTTTCTCCCGGGCAGACGGAGGAGATGCTCCGATCCGATCCTGCGGGCTGGAACATGCGCCTGCTCCTTCCGCTGGAAAAATTCCGGAAACTTTCCGGAATCAAGCTACGTCCCGGCAGCACGGGGCTGGTTTCGGAAGACGGCAGACACCAGATGCTGCTCCTGGAAACAGGAGTTTCCGCCACGGATTCCGCCGGGAGCCGCAAATGGATGAACGAGCTTGAAAAGGAACTTGCGGATTGTCCTGAAGAACTGGAATGGGGGGTCATTGCCGGACAGAGAAGAGCAATGGAAAACGAGGAGGTATTGAAGAGAGACGTCCGCACAGTCGGGATCGCCTCTCTGGTGATTTTCACGCTTCTGACGGTGCTGTGCTACCGCTGTGACCTGAGAGGTCTGCTGATTCCGCTCATTCCCCTGACGGCTTCGTTTCTTGTGCTGGGAGCAATGCCGCTTCTGTTCCGGGACTGTCTTTTCTTTGTCGCGGGCATGGGAGGAGTCGTGGTGGGACTGGCGGTGGACTACGGTATTCATATCTACTCTGCGATGACGGAAACACATCCGCTGCGCCGTCTGTTCCGGATCTGCGCGCCGCTCTTTACAGGTGCATTGACTTCTTTTGCCGTCTTCGCAGTTTTTCTTTTTTCTTCGACGGACGGACTGCGTCAGCTGGGATTCTTCGCGGGATGCAGTCTTCTGCTCTCCATGATCCTGATGCTGCTGTTTCTTCCGCCGCTGCTGCTCGGACCGGGGGGCAGAGAAAAAAAGAGGAAAGAGAAGAATCTACAATACCACGGCCTGAGGAGGATTCCTCCGCCGGATTTTCCTTTCCGCCGTCCGAAGACGGTTCTGTGCATCTGGGGAGCGCTTCTGATTCCGGCGGCGGCACTGCTCCCGGAACTGCGCTTCAATACGGATGTGAGCCAGTTTGACGTGGCCTCTCCTGAACTGCTGAAGCTGGAAAAACAGTATCAGACCCTTTTCCAGAAGGAAGATATCCGCCCCGCATTCGGGCTGTTCCGCGGAAAGAGCAAGCGTGAAGTTCTGGAAAAACTGCCGGCCGTTCCGGCTCAGGATACGCTTCAGAATGCGGATGAAGATTCCCCTTCCTCAGCACCGTCCGAAAACAGCTTCATCGAATTCTTCTCCCCGGCAGAACTTTATCCCCCGGAATCCATCCGGGAGAAAAACCTTCTCAGCTGGAAGAACTTTTACAATTCCGGCGCGTTTGACCGCTGGCGCGGGCAGACGGAAAAACTGGCAGAGGAAGCCGGATTCCATCCCGGATTCCTCGATCCTTTTTTCGATTCTCTCAGAGAAGGAATCCTGCATCCTCCCCAGGAGCCGCCGGAACTCTTTCAGCCGCTGCTCGAACGCATGGTCGTGAAAGGAACGGACGGACTCTGGACGGCGGCAATACTCCTGGATGAAAAAGAAGCTCTTCCTGCGAAGAAACAGCTTGGGGCAGAACTGGTGATGTCAAAACAGCATTTCCTGGAAATTCTTTCAAGGGATGTTTCGCAGGAGGTGTTCTTTCCGGCGCTTGCGGGGGTTCTGTCGGTTGTGTTCATCACATGGATCTTCTTCCGGAATGCGGGGGAAACGCTCAAAGCGCTGCTGGTTGTCTTTTTCACACTGTGTTTCACGGCGGCGTTTTTTGCGGCGGCGGGGATTGCCGTCAATCTTTCTGTGCTGATTGCGGGAATCATCCTGAGCGGACTGGCGGTGGATTACGGCATTTTCATGGTGAATTCGCTGAAACGGGGGGGAAAGGATTCGGCGGGGGTGTTTCATGCGCTGTATCTTTCGGCGGCTACGTCGGCGGCGGGGGGATTGACCGTCGTCTTCACCACGCATCCGATGCTGCGGGACGCGGGAATCACGCTTCTCTGCGGCATCTTCTTTGCCTGTCTGACAGCGGTCTTTCTCCTTCCCGCACTCCATGCTCTGAAAAAACGCAAAGCTCTGCCATCGTCTCATCCCGCTCAGGCACCTCCGCTTTCTGCGCAATCATCTCCGTCGCAGTCTCCCCCGGAAACGAAAGTGGGGGACGCCAGTCTGGAAGAAAACGGCAGAACACATGAACTCGACCATGAATTTGGAAATGAGAATGCGGAAACGCAAAACGCTTCCGCCGCTCATGGGACAATCCCGGCAAAGCAAGCGTCCCGCCGTGGAGCGCTTCCGCTTCTGCTTCTTCTTCTTCTCTTACTTGCATCCGGGACAGGATCCGGATGCACGACAGAAAATTTTGAATGTAATACGCTTCCAATTCTTCCCAGCGGGGATTTCCCTTCCGGGGCAGACTTTCCGGAGCAAAAGGGAAAGTGGCTTCTGGAATCCTCCGTACTTCTGGAATACGGATTCCGGAAGATCACGGCGCTTTGCCTGCTTTCCATTGATTTCGAGAGAGGGATTCTGGAATCCGCCGCAGTCACGCCCTCCGGCATCACTCTATATGACATTGCGGGAAACCGAGACGCCATTCCCGGTCGCTGGGAAATGATGCCCGGCCAGCCCTGGTCCGAAGACCCGCGCAGGACCGCTTCGGCCATCCTTTCGGATCTGGCGGCGATTTATTGCCATGACCGTTTTGAATCACTCAGGGAGGGGAAACGGACGGAACGGACTCTCACTCTTCTTTCGGAAGAAGGCACGGAATATGTCTTTGCCGGTTCTCCGATGCGGATTCTCCGCAAAAAGTCCGCTCCGGGAACGGAAAATCCCTGGCAAGTCCGTTATGACAGGTATATAGTTTCCGATCATGGGCTTTTCCCGGAGAATCCTGTACTGGAGAGGCCGCGGGCAGGATACAGGATCAGCGTCAAAACCCACCGCATTCACAGAAACGGGACATGACAATGGAACTCATCAGTCAGGATCACTTTTTTTCCCCCGTCCCCGGAAAGGGCGGAGCCATTCTTTCCGCGAGTCTGCGCATTCCGGCGGATCTGCCTGTCTTTGCCGGTCATTTTCCCGGCAATCCGGTGCTTCCGGGAATCCTGCTGATTTCCGCGGCCGTAAAATTCACGGGACTTTTTCCCTGCTGCAGAGGGGAAGCACTGGCTCTTTCCTCTGTCAGACGCGCGAAATTCACCGCCCCCGTGCATCCGGGCAGCGAACTAACTGTTAAGGGAGAAATCAGAGAGGAAAACGGAAAATCCTCCTGCGGAGGATCTCCGCTTCCAGTCAGCAGAGATCCGCGCCGCCGACTCTTTCTCCGTACAGACGTTGAATTTTTCCTCGGGGAGCAAAAGATCGCCTCCATGCAACTGCTTTTTCACAGGAAGAACACAGAATGAAACGACTTCAGGATTATTTCAGGACAGATCCCGGCTCTCCGCCGCCCGTCCGGGTCCACGTATCAAACCGGCGGGCCCGCTTCAGCGAAGTGGATGCGCTTGGGATCGTCTGGCACGGGCGCTATGCCTCCTTTTTTGAAGAAGCGCATACGGAATTGACGCGCAAATGCGGCATTTCCTGGAAGCAGCTCAGAGACGCGGGCCTTTCCACGCCCATCGTGCAATTCCACGTAGACTACCTCAGGACATTGCGTCTGGACGAGGAGTTTGAAACCGAAGCCGCCCTCTTCTGGAACGAAGGTGCGCGGCTCAACGTGCAGTACACGCTCCGTGACAGCGCTTCCGGGACCATTCATGCCAGAGGCTATACTGTCCAGATCTTCACTGAACTTGAGAGCGGGACTCCGCTCTGGTTCTCCCCTGAACTCTGGGAAGAATGCAGGACACGCTGGAAAAAAGGAGAGTTCCATCATGCTGAAAGCAAATGACGTCGTCATCGCTGCCATGGATCTTCTGAGCGCCTATGGGGCGGGAGTCGATGCCTGTTGGGAAGGGCTGATGGAAGGTCGTCACGCCTTTTCCTGCGTCAGACGCTTTCAAAATGAAAAATTTCATTCTCTTCTGGCGGGGACCGTCCCGGAAGGGCTTCTGGATCCGCAGAAGCCCCTTCCGGAACAATTCCTGGACTATCTTTCCAAATGCGCCTCCCTCTTCCCCGAAGACGCACTCCTGATGCTGGCAAGCACGCTCGGAGAAATTGAACGGCTGGAAAATCCGGAAGGCCGCTGCACATCCGACTCGCTTCTGGAAAAAGCACTGAAGCGTTTCGGGAAAAAACGCGGAATGGTGGTTTCCGCCGCCTGCGCATCGTCCAACAGCGCCATTGCGAGGGCGGGAGCCATGATCCGCGCAGGACGGCTGGATTACGCCCTGATCGCGGGGTGCGACTATGTCAGCGAATTCGTCTTCTCCGGCTTTGCGACCCTGCGGGCCATGGCGGAAGCGCCTTCACGCCCCTACGATCAGAACCGCACCGGACTCATTCTCGGAGATTCCGCCGGAATCCTCGGACTCACAAGCGCGCAGAAGGCCCAGGAAAACGGCTGGGATGTTCTGGCAAAAATCAGCGGATGGGGAATGACTTGCGACGCAGTCCACATCACCGCTCCCATGGAAAGCGGCGAAATGCTGGCGGAAGCCGCCTGGAAAGCGCTTGCTCAGGCGGACCTGAAAGCGGAAGACATCGGCGCCGTCATCGGCCACGGCACCGGAACAAAATACAACGATGCCATGGAAATCAATGCGTTGAACATTCTTTACAAAGGACTTCCGAAAAAACCGCTTATCTCCGTCAAAGGCGGATGCGGGCACACGCTAGCGGGTGCGGGGATTGTTCAGGCGGCCGTCGCCGTCAAAATGCTGCAGACGGGGCTGATTCCTCCGCAGACTTCGCTCGAAACTCCGGGAGAAGGTGCCGAGGAAATGCTTTCCAAAGAAGTGCGCCGCCTCTCCGTTCCGCGCATTCTCACGATGAATTCCGGATTCGGAGGACTCAACGCAGTCCTTATTCTGGAGGAAGCAAAATGAATCCAAAGTTATTCCATTGGAAACTCATAGGAGGATCCAGAATTGACCTGGAACACAGAACGGGAGAACAGATGTCCTCTCCGGGGCCGGGTCTCCTTTCCGGAGGAAACTGGCAGGATCTGCTCAGGCAGGTCCGGGAACTTCCCGGCGTCCCTGAAGCCCGCCTTGAAAATTTCAGGAGGAGCGATTCCAAAAGCCGTGCCTACATCATCGGCGCCCTCCTCGCTTTCCGAGACGCCTTTTCCCGCATCTCCTCCGCTTCGCCGCATCCCGATCCCGGAACTGCTGCGCCTGCGGCAGAGAAGAAGAAAAAGATGGGGATGGAGAGCCGTCCTTTTCAAAAAACGCCCTCGAAATCAGAATCCGCCGCAGACAAAACGGAAACAGCCGCTCCCGGACAGAGAAGACAGACAGCAACATACTCAAGATCAAGTCTTTCCAGGACCGCCGTGCTGGACTGCGGACGCGAAGGCTGTCATCAGGAGAATCTTCTCTATTACCGGGATTATCTGGAAAACGGGCGGCATCTGGGAAGAGGACACCTCTTTGTCGGCACTCTTCCAAGCACCCCGCTCTGCGAGGCGGCGATCTCTCTTGGTCTGAACGGACCCGCCTATTACATGGATCCGCTCGACAGGAACGAACTGCTCTGGGATGAAATTGAATTTCTTCTGGAAGAAGATGAAAACGAACGGGTTCTTCTCTTCCATTTCATCGGTGGCATTCTGTATGCCTTCTGTTTCACGAAAGGGAGCACTCTGCTGGAGGATCCCGAGCTTCCGCCCTCAAGACTCTTCATCAAACAGCAGGAATGAATCTGTTTCCCATGAGAGTGCTTCTGATTTCCGCCAATCTCTGCGAAGATCCCTATCCGGTTTATCCGCTCGGGATCAGCGTGATTGCCGGAGCGCTCTCGGAAGAAGGACACAGCGTCCGGCAGCTTGATCTGGCCCCCTGCGCACGGGACGGAAGCTGGAAGGAAACACTCTCCGAAGTCTACAGAACATTCCGCCCAGGACTTATCGGACTCGGAATCCGGAACGTGGATTCGGTCAACAGCAGGGATGAAAAGGAGGAAAGTCTTCTGGATTTTCCGCTGGAAGTCGCGCGCTTCTGCAAAGAAAATTTCCCGGAACAGCTGATTCTGGGGGGGGCCGGTTTCTCGCTTCTGCCGGATCTGCTGCTGGAGCGTTCGGGAGCGGATTACGCGGTGGCGGGGGAAGGAGAGGAATCCGTCAGGGAACTCGTCCGTGCGCTGGAGAAGGGAGAAAAGCCCGTAAGGCATCTGCTCCGCGGCAAACGGCCTCTCCGCCAGTCCGCCCCGCTCTATCAGGAGGACATCACGGAGTATTACTGCAGGGAATCCCATGTGATTCCTCTCCAGTCGAAACGCGGATGCCCTTTCCGCTGCGTCTACTGCAGTTATCCGGCGCTGGAAGGGAGAACGATCCGGGCAAGGGATCCTGAATCCGTCGTGAGGGACATGCTTTTCCTGCACCGGAAACATCCCGATGCCGTACTTGCATTCACGGACTCGGTCTTCAATGATCCGGAAGGGCTCTTCCGGGATCTCCTGAGGACCCTGAAAAAACACAACGATGAAAAATCCATTCCCTTTTCGGCCTTTCTCACGCCGGCGGGTTTGACGGATGAGGATGCCGCTCTCCTGAAGGAATGCGGACTCGTCTCCGCGGAACTCGGCGTGGATGCAGCAAGCGACGCCACACTCAAAGCAATGGGGAAATCCTTTTCCTTCCGCGAAGCCGCCCATGCCTGCGGACTCCTCACGCGCAGGCAGATCCGGGTCACCACGAACCTGATTTTCGGTGGACCGGGAGAAACCTGGGACACCGTCCGGGAAGGCATCGACAATCTTCTTTCCCTGAAAAACGCCTTTCATCTGATCTTTTCCGGTGTCCGCATCCTGCCCGGCACCCCGCTTCTGGAACTCGCAAAAAAGGAAAAGCTCCTGCCGGATTCGTGGGACGGACTCGAAGAACGCTATTACTTCGCAACGGGAATCTACCCGGAAAAACTGCACAGGATTCTTTCCGAAGCCTTTGCAGATCATCCTTTCTGCATATATCCGCCTCATGCGCGGCAAAGGGAACTGAGGATGATTCACAGAATCGGACTCCTTGCCGTCAATCGTTTCCTGAAAGGGGAAGAGAAAGAGAAAAAAGAAGGGGAAGGAGGGGATTTGTCATGAACGGACGGGAGGGGAAAAACGATCCGGCGGCGGACAGGGAGCCCCCCCTCTTCGTCACAGTCATTCCGGTTTTCAACAATGCGGGAACTCTGGAGGAAGTGGTGGAACGGACTCTCCGCTTCAGCTCCGCACTGCTGATTGTCGATGACGGATCCACGGATATGGACATTCCCGCCTTCTGCCGTTCACGCAACATTCCTTTTCTCCGCCATGAACGCAATCTCGGGAAAGGCGCCGCGCTGCTTTCCGCCGCTGATTTTCTTCTGACACACAGCCCGGAAACCGGATACATGCTCACTCTCGACGCAGACGGGCAGCACTTCCCGGAAGACATTCCGCTTTTCCTGCCCCTCATGCGCCAGGAGCCCCATTCCCTTCTCATCGGAGTCCGCGACTTCGACTCCATGCCCGAACAGATCCCCGCGTCCAGCCGCTTCGGCAGAAATTTCGCCAATTTCTGGATGCGGGTCGAAACCGGACTCGTTCTCCAGGACTGCCAGAGCGGATTCCGGGCCTATCCGCTTGAACTGTTCCGGGAAATCCGCTGTTCTGCGGCACATTACGATTTTGAAACGGAAATTCTGACTCGCGCGGTCTGGGCGGGGCTGCCCGTCCGGGAAACGGCGATCCGCATTTGTTACCTCCCGCCGGGGGAACGGGTCTCGCACTTCAGGAAGGGACTGGACAACTGGCGGATCTCCCTCACCCACTGCCGCCTGGTGGGGAGAAGACTTCTGCCCTTCCCTCACAGAAAACTTCCGTCGTTCCGGGAGAGGAGGCGGCACGCGGAGGAAAAGGGAAAGGACCGCACACGCGATGCAGCAGGCATATCTCCACATCGTGGCGGGGAGGAGGACATCACCCCCTCCTTCTCCCTTCTCCTTCACCCGAAGAAACTTTTCCTCCATCTTCTGAAAGAGCACGCGACGCCAGGCGGACTTGCCGCCTCCGCCGCCGCGGGAACTCTTCTTGCCGTGCTGCCGATCTTCGGATTCCATTCCATTGCGATTCTCTATGTGACGGCCAGACTGCATCTGAACAAAATCATGGCCCTGACCATTCAGCACCCGTTCATGCCGCCGCTGACTCCCATTCTCTGCATCGAAACGGGATATTTTCTGAGGCACGGGAGTTTTCTGACGAATCCGGATTTCGAGCTTCTTGTCACACAAAGTCCGGAACGTCTGCTCGAATGGCTGATCGGCAGTCTGATTCTGGGCCCCGTTTTCGCACTTCTGAGCGGTCTTGCGGTCTGGATTTCCGCCCGTTTTCTTCAAAGGAGATTCCTGAAACATGAGTCCTGACAAAAACAATCTGAGCGACAGCCGCGGATCCGCTCCCGGAATTGCCTTTTTCAAAATTCTGCTGCGTCTGCTCGGAGTGAACCGTGCTGCGGAATTCGTCTGGGCAGTGGCCTTTTTCTACGCCCTTTTCGACAGAAAGGCGGCAGACGCGGCTTCCGCATATCTGAAACACCGTTTCCCCGAAGCGGGACGACTGAAAAGATTTTACTGCAGATGGGCTTTGTTCACCAGTCAGGGCCAGGCTCTGCTGGAAGCATTTGCATCGCGCCTCGGGAACATGCTCCAATGGGAATATGAGACACCTGACACCTTTTCCGCTCTCGATGCCGGGGAACACAGGGGATTCATTCTGCTGCTCTCCCACTTCGGACCATGGCAGGCGCTGATTCAGGAACTGAACATCGCCACGCGTCCGGTCAATCTGCTGGTCACACCGGATCAGAACAGAAATGTGGAAAAGACCCTTGCTTCCAACCGCTTGAAAATCCCATGGCGCAGCATTTCCACCCGCTCGCCCATGGGAGGACTCCCGGAAGCATGCGAGGCCATCGAACAGGGGGAAATCGTCTGCATCATGGGAGACAGGTGTCATGAACAGAAGGGAGTCCGTGTCCCTTTCCTCGGCGAAGAGGCGGAATTCCCCATCGCAGCCTTCTATCTCGCAGCACGCTGTCAATGCCCGATTCAGGTTCTTTCGGCCGTCAGGCGGAAAAGACACCGGATCCTCGGCATCCGTCACGGCCCCGTCATCCGTCCGATCATGCAGGGACGGGACAGGAATTCCCTTCTTCCCTTTCTCAGAATCTATGTTTCAGAACTGGAATTCCTGGCAAGACAACATCCCTTCCAGCTCTTCCTTTTTGAAGATCCCTGGTCCCGGAAGGGACAAAAGGCCCCTCTCCGCTTCCGTCCATGAAGATTCAGCCTCTCCCTGTCCCCTTCTCCGGAGACAAGTTCATGAGCCGGGCAAAAAAACGTCTGCCGGGCAGGCCGCCCCTTCAGTTCCGGAAGAAGGAGAAGGAAGAAGAAAGGAAAAGAAAAAGGGAAGAAAAGAAAAAAACGCCTTCCCTGTCCCTTTCGGCACTTTCGGCAGGGGAGGCGTAATCATTCAGATGGGAAGGCTTGAAAGGAAAGGGAAAATCAGAATTCCGGATTCCCGGAAATACTGATGGCGGAAAGATCCGGATCGCTGGAACGCGTTACAGTCACAAGCCCCTGGAATGCATAGATCTGCTTCTCATTCTGATAGACGCTCACGGAGACTGCTTCGCCCGGAGGAGAGGAAAGGGAAATTTTGTCTCCGAATACCTGGAAGGAAAGTTCCGGAGTGAGGGAAATCCGGAAATAATGAATGATGCCGTCCGCGGTGGCCACGCTTTTGTCGTTTCCACGGAGAGAAAGAAGGCCGCTGCCGGAAACAAATTCGCTTCCGCTGATCGCCGTCGAATCGACGACAACTTTATTGAAGGCGATACGGGAGGAGGACATTCTGTTGAGTTCCTTTCTTTTTCTGTTTGTCTGGAAATCGTTTTTGCCGATCGGATTGATTCTGCCTGCCTTGTTTCCGCCCCGGTGTTCCATGCGCTTCTGCACAAAAAATGCGCGGAAAGCCAGGGAAGGGTTCAGATGGAAACAAAATGGAGAATGGGGGGATGGCGCGGTGGTGGAGAGGGAAATGAACATTCTCCCTGGAGAAAGAACCGGAAAATCCGGAGCTCGAGTTCAGGAATTGCCGGCGGAGACGGCGCCTTTCCAGCTGATGGAGGCGGTCTGGACGCCGCTCCCCGTGATGCTGACATCCACGATGGCGTCATGACACGTCGCCGCACCGGTGACCGACGTGGAGCCTGCGCCTGCGGGAGAAATCAGCAACACAGCCTTTTCATACGTGAAATTTTCATCGTCAATCAGGACGCTGCAGCTGCCGGAAGCGCCCCTGGCGTTCCGGATTTTCGGGATGGAGGAGTCTCCGGCATCAACGCATTCATCGTTAAGCCTGAGCGTTCCCGGGATGATGTCGAGCGTCATGGACTCCATGCCCGTTCTGCTGAATGTGATCTGCATGATTCATTTTCCTTTTGTTAGGGATTGGGTTGGTTTTTTTTTCTTATCTTATGAAGGAGGAAAGCGTCAAAATAAAATCCTCGCCGGAGATCATCAGTCCCCTGCCCCTTCCTTTTCTATTGCCTCTGTTTTTCTTTCTTTGCCTGATTCCTTGATTTTCCGCGGAGAAGGAATTATTTTGTTGCGGGAAGAGATCACGGGATAATGAATGGAACCGGGGAACGGAGAACGCAACGGAAAAATGGACCGGGATCTTTCAGGGACAACGGGAACGGCACCTCCTGCTGGACAAAATGGGAAAAAGGAAACGGAAACAAAGGATCCGCCTTCCCTCCGGGAGGATGGAAATCTGCTGAGACGCTTTTTCCTTCCCCGGATGAAACGCCCGTTTTTCATCCGACTCGGCCTGCTTGCGGCGGCGGCCTTTTTCTTCTTCCGTTTCATCTGCCAGCCTGTATTCATTCACGGGGGAAGCATGATGCCGACTTATCCGGAGGAAGGATTCAATTTCTGCTGGATTCCCGCAATCTGGTTTTCTGAACCGAAACGTGGAGACGTGGTGATTCTGCGCTATGCGGGGAATCGTCTGATGCTGCTCAAACGCATCGTGGCTTTTGAAGGGGAGACGGTGGAATTCCGGGAGGGGGAACTGTATGTCAACGGGAAAGCACTGGAGGAACCGTACGTCCGCTATCCGTGTGACTGGAACCGTCCGCCGCGCACGGTGGGGAAAGGGAAAATCTATGTTGTCGGAGACAACCGTTCCATGCCGTTTTCCGAACACCAGTTCGGCCAGATTGAAAAGAAGCGACTGAAAGGAAAGCCCTTATGGTAGCATCATCACGGGAAAGGCCTTCCCTCCGGAAGGCGCTCTTTTTTCTGCTGACTGGCTGTCTTCTCTGCGGAGGAGTCTTCTGTGTCTGCTTTTTTTTCTTCAGAGAAAGTGAGGAAACGCGCATCAAAAAGGTTTTTTCCGCCCTTTCCGGAGAGATGGGAAAAACCGGAAACGAAGGGTTGATCGTGGCGGCAGGAAAAGCAAAAGCCGCAGCGTCCGCGTGCTGCGACAGCGTCAGCTTCGAGCTGCCCGACTCGCATATGACAGGGACCTTCCGGAAAGAGGAACTCCAGACGAGAATCTTCAATGTTAGGAAACTCTTTTCCTCACTCCGACTCGACTTTCTCGATTATGAATTCGAGATTCTTTCCGATACAGAGGCCCGCGTCCATTTTTCCGCCGTCCTGACCGGCAGGCTGACGAACGGAGAAGAAGTCCGGGAAATCCGGGAACTTTCCGCCGGCCTCCTCCGCCAGGAAGGCGAATGGAAATTCAAACGACTTGAAATCCAAAAGGTTTTCAGCGATTCCTGATCCGCACTCCGGAAAACGAAACAAACTGGGAAAAAGATTCCATCAGAATAAGGAGGTCAAGCATGAAACTTTCCACGTTCCTGAAAATCACTCCGCTTCTTGCAGGCGCGACACTTCCATTCATTCCTCTTTATGGAAGCGTCTCCGGGGAAGGCCCCGATTCCTCATCGTCCGGGAAATCCTCCTCAACGACAGCAAACTCCACCTCTTCCTCCGCCCTTCCTCCGATTCTCGGCACGGAACAGTACGGCTCCCGGATTCTTCTTCTTGACAGCGGATGCGAAGACTGGGACACCCCCCAGGCCCTGCTCTGGAACTGGCACCCGGTGTTCGATACGGATGGGCTCCCCGCACAATGCATTCCCTGGTTCGGCGGAATCACGGATGCAAAACCGGTGCTCAACATGACACATCTTCTTGTGACAGGATCGAGCGGAGCAGTGACACTCATCCGGATGAAGGACAAGAAAACCATCTTCTGCGTCTATTCTCGTGGCTGCCATTCCGCCGAACTGCTGCCGGACGGCAATGTCGTGAGCGCGGCATCCGGAGCGGACGGGAAACTGGAACTTTTTGATCTCAGCACTTATGATCCCCTCCATCCGGAGACGGTCAGGCATGTGTCCTATCCTCTCCCCGACATCCACGGAACAGTCTGGGATTACGAACAGAACTGCCTCTGGGTAGACGACGCGGATGGAATCAGCCGCTGGGAATATGAACGCAAGCCCTTCCCCGCCCTGAAGATGACTGCGCTCTATCCCGTTGAAAAGAACCGGAAATTCTGGGGGCATGATCTGTTCCCGGTCCCGGGAACGAAAAAACTCTTCCTGACCGGACGAAGCATCGTTCTCTTCGACACCGTCTCCAAAACATACACTCCTTATTCCAGAGTGGTCTGCAAAAGCATTTCGCAGGCATTCCCCGGCGGCCCCGTCATCGTGGCCATCCCGCGCGAACAGTGGTGGACTGACACCGTTTCCCTGCTGGAAGAAGACGGCAAACTCCAGAATTTCCGCACACGGAAAAACATGCGCTTCTACAAATTCCGCTTTTTCACCCACAATGAATTCAGCTACGGCCCACTGCAGCGCGGCGGCGCCTCCCCCGGCGGCGATCACAAAACAGAAAGCGGAAAAGCGAGTGCCGGCAACTAGGAAGTTCCGTCTCTTTTTCCGCGCGCACTTCCCGGGGATATCCATCATTTCTTCCCTTTCCCCGGTTTTCTGCGGGGGAAAAACCTTTTTTCAAAAGACTCCGGCTTGCATTTCATTTCCGGAACGCCATCTTATCCCAGGAGAGGACAGGATCGGGAAAAACGATTTTTCCTCTCTTCTCCCTCCGTTTCCCGTTTCCATATCTCCTTTCTTCAGGAAGAGACATCGTGAAACAGAAGAAAAAACAGCAGAGAAGATGAAATCCGCTCCCGGCTCCATATTGTAAGCAATGTAAAAAAAAACAGAAGGATGGGACAGAAAAAAATGGCCATTTCCTACCTTTTCCCTCAGGGGAGAAAAAAAGCCCTGACATTCAGTTACGATGACGGCAACGACTGCGACCGCCGCCTTGCCGAAATCTTCACCCGACACGGCATGAAAGCGACTTTCAATCTGAATTCCGCCTTCCAGAACAACCCCGGAAAAATCCATCTGGACGAACTGAAAAGCGTCTTTCTGGATCACGGACATGAAGTGGCCTGTCACGGGGCGAGACATCCGTTTGAAGAACAAATCACCCTCACCTCACTTCTGGAAGACGTCCGCAGCGACCGCATCACGCTGGAGAAGGCCGCCGGCTGTCCCGTGAACGGGATGGCCTATCCCTTCGGAACCTACACGGAGGAAGTGAAATCCGTTCTCCGCGCACTGGGAATCGTCTATGCACGGACAGTGCAGTCCTTGCGGCGCACAAACTATATTCCGGAAGACTGGCTGGAATGGCATCCGACCGCACATCACAGGGAAAACATCCTGGAACTCGGCAAAGCCTTCCTGAACAATCCCTGGGGACTCCATCTCCTCTACATCTGGGGACACGCCTTTGAATTCGACCGGAACAACAACTGGGAGATCATCGAAGAATTCTGCGACTTCATGGCACACAACGACGCCATCTGGTATGCCACGAATATGGAAATCCATGATTACGTCGAGGCGTGCAGGAGCCTGATTCCAGCAATGGACAATCATTTCGTTCGGAATCCCTCGGTGCTTTCCGTCTGGATCGACACTCCTGAAGGCGTCCGGGAAATTCCTCCCGGCGAAACACTTTTCCTGAGCTGACGCTCCCCCTCTGAAACGGACACGGATGCACATACGCTTTCCTCATCATCATACACAAAAAGGAGACTGCCGCAATGAATCTGCTCTATTGTTTTCCCGAAGGCAAAGCCCAGGCGCTGACTTTCAGTTACGATGACGGAACCATTCATGACCGCACTCTTGTCGACATCTTCAACCGCTACGGCATGAAGGCCACCTTCCATCTCAATTCAGGATTGAACGACAACCCCGACCATGTCAAATATGAAGAATATCCCGCACTCTATGCGGGGCATGAAGTGGCCTGTCATGGATTGACCCATCACAACTACCCGCGCATTCCCCCAGTCCAGACAATCGAAGAAATCCGCAGGGACCGCAAGATCCTGGAATCCGTCATCCACTATCCCGTCCGCGGACTATCCTACCCTTGCGGCAGGTATGACGACGACAGCATCGCAATTCTGAAAACTCTCGGAATCGTTTATTCCAGAACAGTCCAGTCCACCGGCCGTTTCGATATCCCGGAGGATTTCATGAAATGGCATCCCACCGCTCACCACAAGGCCAACATCGCCGAACTCGGAAAACGTCTTGTCAAAGAAACCTACGGCTTGAATCTCCTTTACATCTGGGGCCACAGCTATGAATTCGACAACGACGGAAACTGGGATCTGATCGAATCCTTCTGCTCACAGATGAAGGATATCGCCAGCGTCTGGTACGCCACCAACATCGAAATCTACGATTACGTGCAGGCATGCAGACGCCTGATCTTCGGAATCGACGGAAAACTGGTTTCCAATCCCTCCGCCATTCCGGTCTGGATCAAAAACAACTGGGAACCTGTCAGGATCGAACCGGGCGCCACGGTGGAACTGAAATAAAAAATGAAATAAAAAAATTTACGCTCCGCCCCCCACCCTCCTCCGGCAGGGGCGGATTCTTTTTTTCTGCAGAAAGGAATTTTCCATCCTTTTCTCCCGAAGGATCCATCCTGTGGACTCCCCCCCCTCCCAGCCCCCCTTTCTTTACGGGAAAAAAGGAAAGAAAGCATTCCCGTTCTCAGGTACAGCAATTCCGGAAGAAATACGCGGAAGAAACATCTCATCCGGAACGGGACTCAGGCCGATGAGAACGCGGCATGTCTCTTCAAACTCTCATTCCATAGCCAGACGGCGGTTGATTTTCTCCCGTGTTTCCAGAATCCAGCTTGCCGAACGCGGATAGTGCCGCATGCTAAGAGGTTCTGAAAGGCCTTCCGTCAATATGCGCAGGACTTCTTCGCGGCCGATTTTCTTCTCCAGTGCACGAAGCGCGCGCAGGTCCTGCAGCGCTTCGTAAAACACTTCATAATGAATGGAATCGACAGGACCATCTTCCCCCGGATATACATTGAAGGAACCGCCGCCCCGGAAGGAGCGCCCCGCCTCGGTCTCCTTCCAAGGATCCAAGAGACCGCGGGAAAAACTCCGGAACCAGAAATTGTATCCCCAGTTGAGAAAGCCGTCCAGGTCGTAGACGAAAAGGAGCACGCCCAGAATCCGGTTCCGCGCGGAGGGCATTCCGAACTGCCGGTTCGGGACGCCGTCCTCCCAGTTGCCGCAGTAATAGACCCAGCGTTCCGGGATCTTCTCCTCCTTCATGAATTCATCCAGCGCGTTCGTGACGGGAACCGGAGTGGAAACAAGCCCCTTCCTGAAAAAGTCGACATGCGAAAGCGCATCAATCACAGCATACTTTCCCTGAAGCAGACGCCTCAGCAGATTCGAGGCATACGCATAACTCTCCAGCTGGGTCTCGGACGGTTCATCCGATACGTGAAACAGGCATTTGCCTTCCAACCCCTCTTTCCTGAGAAATTCCAGCAGTTCCGGGAAAAGCTGTTCCAGGAAATCACGGTACTCCGCGGAATCCGCCCTGACATGCCAGCCGAAACGTTTTTCGCCGTTCACAATGATTTTCGGAGTCGCCTCCGCGCCCCACTGAGTGAAGGCATGTGACATTTCCAGATGCTCGAACCCCGAACGTCTGGCCGTGTCAATCCAGCGTTTCAGAAGAGAAAAGTCAAAGGAATATTTCCCCTCCTTCCACGAGATCCCCAGCAACTGCGCCGTGGGACGTTCCCCCCCGACTGCCGTGTCAAGCGGCACACTCCAGAGCGGAGTGAGAAGATGCGTGATCCCGTGAGCCCTCATGTTGCGGAAATACGTTTCCAGCAGTTCCCAGTGGCGTTCACTCCAGCAGGGAGTCCGGTAATATTCGGAGAGGCAGTCGGCATAAAACCAGTTGATGTTGTAAAGTGTCTGTTCCGGAAGGACGGGAGAAAGAATTTCAATGGGCAGCGTATAGTCGCTGTTTTCATCTTCAAATTCGCCCCAGTACAGCTCCGTGTCGTTCCGGAAGCGGATGCGGAACTGGCAGTCCCCGGGAATGAAGTCCGATGGAATACGCAGCGTGACCCAGAGCGAATGCCAGTTGCCGGGCGTCAGACGGATCCGGCCGGACAGCGGAACCAGCGGGTCCGGATACAGCCCCGCCGTCGTACGGAGCGTGTAAGGATCCTCGCGGACGGCCGGCATCAGGCACGGAACAACGGCGGCTTCGCGGATCTGATACTCCGGAATTCCCGTTTCCAGCACATCCCAGACGGGTGCGCTGCCGCGTTCCGATTTCAAAGCAATCTGAAAGGAAAGGGTCTCACCGCGCAGAGCGGTCAGATGCGTCAGGGGCTCGAATTTGAGTTCCGGTTCGCAGAAAACCTTCTCAAGCGAACTGAGAAATCGGACGTTCAGTTTCATAGAAAATCATTCCTCTCTCATAATTTATCCTGCCAGTGCGGCGGAAATCTGTTTCTTTGTTCCTGCCTTTGCAGCGCGGCATTTGCGTTCTTCCGTGCTCTGTCATTCCGCTCTTCTCCGGGGATCCCGGAGGAGAGGAAAGAAAGAAGATCCCCTCCTCCTCTTTCCTCCTCTCTCAGAGCCGTTTCTCAGCAGTGCAGCGGAAGAAGACCCACACGGACCGCCAGAGGAGGGGCCCCCTCCCCTTTTTTTCTTCGTTCAGGGACGCATAAATGCGCCGCCGTTGATGTTGACGATTTCCCCCGTGATGAATCCCGAGTGAAGCAGATTCATTCCCGCCTGGGCGATTTCCTCCGGAGAGGCCCCGCGTCCAAGAGGAATTCCCGACATTTCCTGAGCAAGAGCTTCCGGGGTAAGACGCGAATTCAGACGCTCCGTCAGAATCAGTCCGGGTGCAAGGACGTTCGATGTCACGCCGTAAGCCGCCCCGAGATTGGCAAACCCCCGGCTCAAGGCATGCATGGCGGATTTTGCGGAAGCATAGGAAAGCATCCGTTCGTTTGCCGGCTGATACGCCCATAAGGAGGAAATGTGAAGCATGCGCCCCCAGCGGGCCTTTTTCATGTCTTCCAGGGCGAATTTTCCGCAGAGATAGGCGCCTTTGAGATTGACGTTCATGACGGCATCCCACCATTCGCCGTCGCTCATCTCCGCACTGCGCATGTACGGATCAATCCGCGCGTTGCTGACAAGAATGGAAACGGGACCGATTTCCCGGAACATTTCCTGAACATCGCGTTCATTGGAAATATCACACTGAACGGCTCTTCCATGAATCTCGCGAGCGACGGCTTCCGCCGCTCCGGCTCCGTGGGCATAGTTCACAATGACGCGGCAGCCCTCCGCGGCAAGCAGACGGCAGAAGGCTTCTCCGAGCCCGCGCGAACCGCCGGTGACAAGCGCGGTCCTGCCGGCAAATTCATTCATGGGAATCCCTCCCTCCTTTCACCTGTTTTTTTTCTGCAGCATCAGCATCACCAGTCGCATACCGAACCGTCGGGACGGTAGAGCTGCGGGGTGTATGGCGTCTCCGCCGGGTGCGCCCGGCAGAGTTCCTTATTGAGTTCGATTCCCCAGCCCGGCCTGTCGTTGAGTCTGACATAACCGTTCTCCACCCGGATCGGCTCCGTAATGACCTCATTCCGCCAGTCGTTGAGGAAAAGACGCTCCTGTATAAGAAAGTTCGGAATGATCGAGTCCAGATGGAGGGAAATCGTGGTGATGACAGGACTCATAGGCCCGTGCGGGGCGATAAACGCGTTGAACGCCTCCGCCAGATGCGAAGCCTTCAGCGCCGTGCCGAAACCGCAGCTGTGCCCGATGTCCGGCTGAAGGATGCTCGCACATCCGCGTGTCAGAAGGCGTTTGAATTCAGGAAGGAAGGAAAGCCGCTCACCGGAGGCGACGGGAATACGAATCTGTCGCGCGACCTTCGCCAGACCCTCTTCATCCTCCGGCTGGCAGGGCTCCTCAAAGAAGGTGAAGTCCAGTTCTTCAAAAATCCGTCCGATACGAATGGCCAGATCCGCATCATAGCGTCCATGCCCGTCGTACATGATCAGAGCGTCCGGGCCGACGGTTTCGCGGATGGTTTCGGAAACCTTTTCGATTTTCCGGAGATTTGCCGGGTCATTCACATTCCAGACCGGAAGCGCAAGACTGAACTTGAAGGCGTCATATCCCGCCTCCATCGCCATCCGCGCCTTTTCCCGGATCACGGCGGGATCCAGAGAACCGCCGCTCCAGCCGTTGACATAGACACGCATTTTCTCCCGGCAGGCACCTCCGAGCAGTTTGTACACGGGCTGCTTCATGGATTTTCCCAGAATGTCCCAGAGCGCCAGTTCCACGCCGGCAACGGCGCTTCCCTTGATGACGCCTCCCTTCCAGAAAAGCTGCCGGACCATTTTCTGAGTCAGGTATTCAATGCGCCTCGGATCCTCTCCCAGCACCAGACATTCGATGTCCCTGAGTGCGCCGAGCACGGCGTTGTCATGACTTTCGAGCGTCGCCTCACCGAGTCCCGTGATTCCCTCATCGGTGTGGACCCGGATAAAAATGTAGTTGCGGTTCGAGAGCAGCCCCACACCGGGAGTGGGGGCTCCGACAAGCACGGGTTCTATGCGGGTGATTTTCATGCTCAGGCCTTCGCCTCCTCGTCAAACACGCGGACGTAATCGACCACAAAGCTGTCCGGCAGCTGAATCCGATCCAGCTCCGGGACCGGTCTGGAGGGCGTTGCGCGGTAGCCCATCGGTTCGGCGGTGAGAAGGATGAACTGTTCCGTTTCGGAAACGGGGGAAAGAATTTCCTTGACCATCCGGCCGTCTACGTAAAAGTGATATCCTCCGGGACTCCAGTCCAGACCGAAGCGGTGAAAGCCGTCCGGAGTGTCTTCAACAACGGGATGGGAATGCCCCGGATACACAGCATCATGTCCGTAGCCGCCGTAAATGTTTCCGCAGCGGATGGTTCTGTCCTTTGCATATTCCTGCGATTCCATAATGTCGCTTTCGATTCCGGCCCGGCGCGGATCGGGATGCGCCCCGATGGAGGGCGACTGAAGCCAGAACGCCACCCACCATCCGAATTCACGGTTCAGACGGCAGCGGCATTCGTAGTAGCCGTAACGGTGCAGAAATTTCATCGGCTGATTGCGTCCGAAGGGCCAGATGCCGCCTTCCGGGAGGCCGTCGTGATTGGTTTCAGGGGGGGTGTCGTACAGAAGGCTTCCGGTCTGGAGCTGAGCAGCGGAATAGGAGCCGTCCGATCCGCGCAGGAGTTCGATGTGCAGGCAGCTGTCGTTGTCCAGATGCACGCCCTGATCGGTGAACCAGGGACAGGGACGGCCCCAGAAATTGCGCCGGAAATTCCATTTGGATTCATCCAGCTCCGTTCCGTCGAATTCATCGTTCCAGACAAGTTTCCACTGTTTTCCTTCAGGCAGGAGGCTGTCCTCGTGCCCGGGCAAAGCATAATGCTTCATTTCTTTTTCCTCCCTGCTGATGAAGAAGATTGAACCGCTTCCGGAGGAGCGCAGGATCCCCGTTCCGTAAGCGAGGGGGTGACCAGATCCGTATGCAGAGCCTGCAAAGGAACCGCAATCCGGCGGATCAGCTGATCGGCAAGGAGTTCCCCGGTCTTCCCGATGAATGTGTCGAATGTCGTGAGGGGGGGATAGAGATAACGGCTGAAAGGCATGTCGTCGAAACCGATCACGGAAATGTCTCCGGGAATGCGGATGGAACGCATCTGGAATTCCGACATGGCTCCCAGAGCAATGCTGTCGTTGAAGCAGATGACCGCACTGGGCAGATCCTCTCTGTTTTCCGCAATCTGCGCCGCTCCCAGGCGCCCGGTCTCGTGTACGCCCCAGTGATGATACATCCAGGATTCCTTCGTGCTCAGACCATAGTCCGAAAGATGCCCGATGAAGGTCCGGTAGCGCACATCATGAGTCGGACCGATGTAAGCGATTTTCCGATGCCCCAGAGCAGCCAGGTAGCTCAAAGCGCGGTCCATGGCGGAAGCGAAATCCACGCAGACCAGGTCGCTGCTCGGATTTTTCACAATCTCATCACTCCTGAAGATGCAGGGGATGCCTTCGGTGTTGAACTTGTTTTCCGTGTACAGAAAAATGATGCCGTCCGTCTGCTGTTCGAGCAGTTTATCCGTGCTGTTCCGTCCCTGGGAGCCATGGCTGACGGTCAGGATGGCGCTGTAGGGAGTCTCCTGAAGCCGGGCGTGAATGACGTTGATGATTTCAATGTCGTACATATTGTAGGACGAAGGCACAATGCCGATAAGGCTGCTGCTGCGTTTCCGCAGACCGCTTGCCATGCGGTTCGGACGATAATTCATTTCCCGGGCGATTTTCAGAATCTCGGCCTTGCGTGCGGGGGAAATCCGGCTCGTCCCGGAATTGTTCAGCGCGGCGGAAACCGCCTGGAACGAAACATTCGCCCGTTTTGCTATTTCTTTCAAAGTTGTCATGTTTGCAGTTCTTTTTCCACAAGAGAATCTGTTAAATCAGCACGGTCGCGTGGGAAATCTGCGTGTAGTTGCAGATCCACGGGGCTTTGCCGACGGTTTTCAGTTCATCGAATTCGGGAATGGCATCGGCCTTCCCGCCGATATATTCTTCAAGACGGGTCCGCAGTTCCTTCAGTCGTGCGGACTGGCCGCCGAAACGGATCTGCATCGTCTCGAATCCGAAGGGCTTGTTGTTCCGGCACCACATGGCGCGGAACGAATCGACGAAGGTGTTGAATTTGCGTTCATAGTCTTCAAGAAGGGGCAAGGCGGCCTGCAGATTCCGGCGGGAATGCTTCCCGGAGAAGTAGGCGTCCAGGACGGCCTCGGCGAGAAGGAGTTTCGCGATCAGGGCTTCGGAAAGATTCCGGGCGTGCTGGAGGTCTCCGGCGGCGCCCTGTTTTTTCGCCCGCGCGAGTCGGTCCGAGACCGAGCGGTAGAGAGAGAGATGTTTCCCGAGCCATTCGGGCTCGAAGAGTTTGTGTCCTCCGATGAGCATCATCATGACGGGATCGTCCCAGAGGATGCGTTCGGGGCCGTCGGTTCCGGTGGGGCGGTCTGTGAGTTCCATGTCGGAGGCGGCGAGGACATCGCTGTAGCTGGCGCCGTCGATCAGAGCGTGGAATTTCCGGTTCAGGGCATCTTCGGAAACCGTTCCGGTGAAGGCGTATTCCGAGGCGTAGGCGAGTCCGGCGAGGGAACTTCCGTAGTCACAGAATCCGCCGTCATCGCCCCAGAGGGTGAAAAGGAGTTCCCGGAGTCCGGTTTTCCTGCAGGCGTCGATGCAGGCGCTGACGCGTCCTTCGGTGATTTCGCGGTCATACCAGAATTTGTTCCAGGTCCAGACTCCGGAGGCCATGAGCGGTTCTCCGGCAAGGGCACGGTGGCTTTCAATCATTTTTCCGTAGAATTCCGCATCGTCGTGATAGTAATCCCAGTAAACGAGTTCCAGACCTTTGGGAATCATCTGTCTGACGTGTTCGTCGATTTTCCGGTCCGGATTGTAGTACTGGTGATCGGATCCGGCAAGACGGTAATACATGTCCGACCAGATCATGGGGCGGAACCCGTGTTTTCTGCAGAGCTTCATCACGCGTGCCAAATGCCGGTTGAAAATATCGGCATGCGGAACGTCTCCGTGAAGATCGTAATATCGGCCGCGCCCGAGGGAATGCGTTTCATCGCAGCCGATGTGGATGCGTCTGGATTTCACGTTGTCTTTCCAGGCCAGGAGCATGGCTTCGATGAAGCGGTAGGTGTCCTCAGATTCGGCAAGGAGGACGTCTCCGGTATCGCGCACGTTGCCGTACTCGTTCCAGCGCAGGGCGGCGGAAAGATGCCCGAGAGTCTGAATGCATGGGATGAGTTCCATGCCCAGAGAACGGCAGAAGGCGTCCGTTTCGCGGATTTCCTCAGGACTATAGCGCCCGCGCATATAACCGAAAAACGGATATTCCCTGACACAGTAAGTATCTTCCGTATACAGCATCACGGCATTGTATCCGAAGAGCGAGAGCCTTGCCAGATACTCCTTCAGACGCTCCACGCGCATGACCGCATTCCGCGAACAGTCCAGCATGATCCCGAAAAGAGTGAAAGGACACGCTTCCTCTTTTTCGGGAATGATTCCCGAGAGTACATTCCCCGTCATGCGGAGCGCCTGATTCATCCCCGAGTATGAAATGACGACATCGCCGTTTTCCCGTTTTTCCGCCCCGCAGGCGCAGCTTTTCTTGCGTCTGCGGTAAATGAGTTTCGGCGACTTCCGCCGGCTTCTCCCGCCGCGCAGGGCGGGAACATATTCCTTGAGGATTTCAAGCGCGGATGCAATTTCCTCCGGAGTCGATTCATCCCAGGTATATTTCTGCTTCATGCTTCTGTTCAGATCCTGTTTGTTTCTGCCTGTCATGCTTTCTGTCCGTTTTGAGTTTTCTGTCCGTCCATTCCGTTTCTTCCCGGGGGAGGATGGGGACGCCAGGCGGGGGGGAGGAGGATTCGGGGCTTTTACCCCCCTGCCCCTGGGGAGGGGGTAAAAGCAGTCCGGCATCATCCCCGATAATTCCGCCAAAGAGAGAAGGATTACGGGCGTTTCCCTTCGTTGAAGACGAGATCGGCTCCTGCACCGATGTCATGATGCGCGGTGTAGGGGACTCCGACCGGACCGGTTTCAGGATCGGCGAAAATGACGAGGAGTTTCCAGGTTTCGCCGTTGACGGGTGTTTTCCCGAGAGTCTTGAAAGGCAGTTTGAATGTCACGGAATATTTTCCCTTTTCAGCCTTGCGGTCGAAGGTCCATTCTCCGTTCCATGCGCCGCTCATGGCTTCGCCCTCGTAATAGTCGCCCTGTTCGCCGACCGCGAAGTGGTTGTAGGTGGGGGATCCGCTCGGCTGGACGAAGACTTCGGCGCTCATGGTGGAAAAGGCGCCGTTTCCGTCCTTGTTGAGTTTGAAGGGAGAGGGGGTGTACTTCGGATCTTCATAGGAGACTTTGACGAGGAGGGCGTCATCGGTCCAGTAAATTTCACTTTTGACCTTGTCGCTCTGCTTTTTGGCCCGGGTCTGGAACTTCGGGGTGGAGACGCCGAAGTTCTCGAAATCGCTGTCACCGCTTCCCTTGAAAATGGTCAGCATGACGGAATCCTTCATCATTTTTTCATGAAGTTCGAGCCATTCCCGGAACATTTCCTTTTCAAATTCGACTGCGGCCAGCTGTTTCTCCTGAAGAGTCTTCGCCCGTTCCGCCTGGGCTTTGTTTTTCGTGTCGATCTTGACGGAGCGGATGGCCTTTTCGGCCTCGGCAAAAGACTTTTCCGCGAGGGCGATCAGCTCTTTATTGAGATAGACTTTTGAAGTCCCCGCCGGGTTGTTGAAGCACTGGCTGAGATGAATCGGCATGGCTTCCCATGCCTTTGCACAAGCGCGGTGGTAGTCGGCCATGGGTTTTTCGCCGGGTCCGTATGCGGTTTTGCAGTATTCGTTCAGGAGTTTTTCCGGATCGGCGCTGGCGTCCCACATCATCTGTGCGGCGATCCAGGTGGCGGGACGGCTCTTCTTCGCGCCGTTCCCGTTTTCAAAATAGATTTTCACCAGTTCGTTTTTCGCACAGTAGCGGATGAGGTCGGCAAAATAGGAGTAGACGGGAACGGAAAGCATGGGGTTGAACATGTCATACGTATAGTCCCAGAGTCCGACGGGCACCTTTTCGCCGACCTGATGATGGATCCATCCATCAAGTGTCTTGAAATCGCTCCGGTTGCTGGCGCAGTTCGGGTTGTCGATTTTGTGAATGAAGCAGCGTCGGTAATTGCAGTATTCGACGAATTCGACTTCCTTCACCGGATGTTTCGGAACCTTGTAATATTCCTGATAGGCGAGCACAGAATAACGGATGTCGGGAAACTCCTTCTTGAGTTCGCGGACAAGTCTGGCGTGATAGTCGTACCAGCGGGTGCTTTCATCCGGATCGATCATGGCCTTGCACTTGTCGCAGAGGCAGCGGCCCATGTCGTCTGCGGGATGAAGGGAAACATGGTTGGCATGCTGCTGGCGGATCGTTTCCTTCACGCGTTCCACGCAGGCTTTGGTGAATTCCTCATTGGACCAGCAGCCGTTGATCACCCAGCTCCAGCCTGTCGGAGGAGGAAGATAACGGACCAGGACTTTGTCGCCTTTGACGACCGGTTCGGCACAGAGATCGGGATTTTTTTCAAACCATTCCTTCGTCACCTGCTTGACGGCGAACCATTCGGGATGTTCCTTGAAATCGCTCCGGCGCGGAGAGATGGCCTCGCCGCCTGTGTAGCGGTCGCCGCCGAAACGGAAATCCTGATCGTGGACAAAGTTGCGGGCGTTGAAGAAACGGCTTTCGTCGCTGTCTTTCTCCTGCAGGCTGATCATGCGGAAGCGGAAGGTCGGCTTGTAGTTGTACGCCAGATCCGCCGGGACGCTGCACCAGTTCGAAGTATAGAACGTGCCGCTTTCCCCGGGCCACAGCCATTTCACCTTCATATACTTCCGCATGAAGTCATAGACCGCGTAAAGGGTGGCGCGCGGACTGTTCCCGGCAAGGTAGATGTTGCCGTCGATGACATGGATGGCGATTTCATCGTCGGGGGATTTCTTCAGTTTCAGCTGATCGGCAACGGGCTGTATGAGCGGAGAATCCATCGTTCCGATGACAATGCTCTTTGCCGGAGCGTCCGGAATTTTGTCCGCGGTGACGATTTCCCCGCTGTTCCGAAAGGAAAGCGCCATATCCCGGATTGCCTTCTGAAGTTCCAGGGCCCCGGTGTATTCAGGAAGGCTCATCCGGCTGGGTACCACGATCTTAAACGTCGTCCCATGCCCGGACGCGAAAAGAATCGGTTTGGCTTTTTTTTGCGGAGGCGGGGCGGCCTTGCTGTTGTCGGCGGCGAGAACTGCCGTGCTCAGCGCAACAGCACAGCAGAGCAGCGCCGCAAATGTGAGGAACTGTTTCATGTTGTTCACCTTTCTCTTTTTTTATAATTAAGAAATCAAAATCATTCATTCAGGGATGAACGGGGAAGAGAGTTGAATAAAACTCATTCCTCAGGATTTCCCCCCGTGTCGGGAGTATGGAAAGATCCCGGTACAAAACGTTGGAGAGAATCCCTCTCTGATGCGGGGACCCGATCTGAGGCGTGTTTCCCCATGTCGGGCCCATTGTTCTGTTGAAGTGTTGTCCATTCCATGCATGAGCTCCTGCCGTTCCATCCAGTTTGATGAATCCGGGTTCCCCCATCAGCATGACTTTATCCGGCTTCGGAACCATACTCCGTTTAAAGTATACCAGGTCTCCGTTGAGGGCGTAGCCGGTTCTGCTGCCTGACACATTCACAGCCTCCCAGGATGCGACCAAAGTGTCACAGCGGTAAATTCCTCTCAGATTGCTTCCGCTGTCCGGGACCGCGTAGCGGATATAATTCCCTGTCTGGCGGTTTGGCATTTCTCCAAGATAGGGGACCAGAAAATAAATCCAGGTAATATAGGTGGAGCCGCCACGGTCCCAGTCCGTCCAGTTGTATGGACTGATGCTTCCCGGAGGTCCGGCTGCTTCGTTGTTGTCCATGGAATAGCACTCGACCGCCGTGCTGAACTGTTTGAGATTGGCAACGCAGCGGATACTTCGCGCGGATTCCCTTGCCATGCTCAGCGCTGGAAGAAGCATCCCCGCCAGAATCGCGATGATTGCGATCACCACCAGCAGCTCAATCAGTGTAAACGGATCTTTTTTCATTTTCCAGGCTCCAAAAATAAGAGTGAAAAAAATAGAACGTTCAATCAAATTGTACGCCATTCCCCTGTATTTGTCAAGTATGGAAGAGGAAAAAAGAGATTTTTTTCTGGAAGGGAATCCGTGAACGGGTCCGAGCGTATATATAACAGAAGAGTTTTATCATCAGGGAAAAACGGATAAAAAAATCGGGGAATGCTTCTTCAGTTTCATGAAGACTTTGTTTCTACTTCCGGCTATGCGGTGAGCGTCCGCTTTACAGGCGGGGATACAGCAGAGCAGTTCTCATGACAATCAAAGAAATCAAAGAAATAGGGGAAGAGCATTTCTCGATTCTTTTCCGGCGCGTTGATCCGGCTTCTCCTCCACAAATTCTCATCAGGCATCTGATGGCATGTTGAACAAAGGAAAATAATACGGACACGGAGTTTCTTTTGCAAGAAAAGATTTTTTCCGGCACACCCCACTTACGGCTGTTGAGGTCCATTCCGATTCAGACTCTTACCCGCCCCTTTCCCATTTCTGCAAAAGGGAAGGCAAGCCAAACAGGGGAGACAGGATTCTTTTTTTCTAAAATGATAAAAATTTGTATTGACAGGCTGTTTTTTTTGATTATAATAACAGAAAAGTCTTATCAATAACGTCCGTCTCCATGGATAAGGGGCATGGCAAAGGCATTTCACCTGTTTTCAAACGAAGGAAAGGAGATGAAAGAGAAAAACAGGAGGGGTCGGCCGGGAAGAAAAGTGAGTATTTTTCATTATCTTTGCCGCATAACATAGGTTATGTTGCGTTTCACGGATATAGAATCAAAAAGGAGAAAAGGAGATCAGAAGATGAGAAGGAGAGCAAGGAATATCGAAAAAATAAAATTACACAACATAACCTATGTTATGCGTCGTTTTACGCTGATCGAACTTCTGGTGGTGATCGCGATCATCGCGATACTGGCGGGGATGCTTCTGCCCGCTCTGGGAGCGGCAAAAGCCAAGGCTCAGGAAATCAGCTGCAAAAGCAATCTGAAACAGATCGGAACTTATGTCTACATGTATGGATCGGATTTCCAACGCCTGATGCATCGGAATTCCAATGCCGCACCCTACGCACAAGATGAAAACACAGTCGTGGTCCCGCTCCTGATTTTCAATACAGTGGGATATTGCAACAAGGGAAGCGACACAAGCGGAAACAATACAAAAAACTGGCATTGCCCCCTGATCTGGGGAATGGCCAGCAAGAGTATGGGCGACTTCTCAAAATCCATGACCCTTTCCACCGATTACGGACAGTCCTATGCGGCCAATCTTCATTATTTCGGCCCCAGCGGCAAAAACTATGAACGTTACAGCGACGGTGTCCTGTATGCGGACGGATCAGCCTGCAATCTGGGCAAAGCCTACGACTATGTCCATACGAGTTTCAGGCACGGCCCCTCTCCGATGGTGAAAGAGTTCAGCGGATGGCCTCTCCTCGGGCATGTCGGATCGGAAATCGGATACGGAACAGCCAACGCTCTGATGGCGGATGCGTCCGTCACTCAGTTCACGGCGCAGGCCAGAGATGATTTCTACGATAATTATATGGCCACGGTCAAAATCGCCGAAGGCGACCATCATGAAAGTATCTGCTCTTCCGAATGCGCTCTTTAAGAACTTGAGCTCTTTCTTCTGAATGCGCAACTCTTCCTTCTCTTTTCCCCTTCCCCTGTCTTCCCGGACGGTATTCCTTGAGTTCATTTCCATTCCCATCCCGGGGAGAAGGGAAAAAAGGAGAGAAAAGAAGGAAGCCTGTTTTTTTATCTGACAAAAGGGAAAAAAAGGAGAATCATCCCCATGTCCACCATCGTTTTCCTTACAGGAATCATTCTTGGCGCACTCTGCATCTTTTTCGGGAAGCGGCGCAACAGTGCAGTTCTCCTGAGCTGCGGGGCTCTGCTTGGACTAGGCATATGCGCCTGGTATTTTTATACAATGAGCAGCACTTTCCGGCAGAGCAAAGCCAGAACAGGAGCCGAAAATCAGTTCCACGCCGAAGCGTACGCTCTTGCCGCGGCATTGAAAGAGACGGCAGGGGGAAGCGGAGGGAAAATCCTGATTCTGGGAGTCACGGCTCCGGAAGAAATGGATCCCTATATTGCCATTCTCCGCGAAAACGGAGTGGAAAATACGGAATATGTTCAGGTGTTTGAAACTGTTCCGATCGGAGTTCCCCCGAATACGCGTCTGAAACGGATCAGAAGCGCAATGGAACAGGTGCCGGACGCCCGGATCATTGTCGCCATGGGGCCGGGAGTGATTCTGAGCGCTGATTGTTCCCGCCTCTTCGAAAAAGGGAAAAAAGCCATCCAGTGCGGATCAAAAGTGGACAGCAAGCTCTGGGAATCCGGACTCATCGCAGCTCATATCAAGCCGAAAGGCAGTTTTTCGCAGTCGGATCTTTCCGGGAACCCGGAAAAAGCAGCTCTGCAGGGATATGACATTATCAAACCATGAAAGTCATCATCAGGAAAAGAGATATGTTTCCCGAAAGAAATGCTTCGTCCCCTCTTTCCCACTGAAAAAGGCATTTCGAGTCAGAAGGATCTGAAAGAACCAAAACGCCTTTCTATTTCTCCCGATTGCGGATGACTGAGACCCGTCCGTATCACACGGCAACCCGCTGATAACGGATTGCCGTGTTTTTTCCCCTTCATCTCCTCCCCCAAAAAATCTGGAATGAAAAGAAAAAAACGCCGCGGCGTTCTTCTTTCGATGAACGCCGCGGCGCATCTTCTTCAGTCCCTCCGCAGAGAAATGCGGAGGATGACGCAATCGGTCATGACCGATGATGAATTACATCATGCCGCCCATGCCGCCCATGCCGCCCATGCCGCCCATGTCGGGAGCAGCCGGTTTTTCCTTTTCAGGGACTTCGGTGATGAGGCACTCGGTAGTGAGGAGCAGTCCGGCGATGGAGGAGGCGTTCTGCAGTGCGGAACGAGTCACCTTCTTCGGATCGATGATGCCGGTCTGAAGCATATCGACATATTCACCGGTCGCGACGTTGAATCCTTCGTTGCCTTTTCCGGCAAGGACTTCCTTCACAATGACGCTGCCTTCATAACCTCCGTTCGCCGCAAGAGTGCGAAGGGGTTCTTCAATGGCACGGCGGATGATGTCGGCGCCGATTTCCTCGTCGCCTGCGAGTTTGAGATCCTTCAGGGCGGAGGAAGCTCTCAGAAGAGCCACGCCGCCTCCGGGGACGATTCCTTCCTCAACCGCGGCGCGTGTCGCATGCAGAGCATCTTCGACGCGGGCCTTCTTTTCCTTCATTTCCGTCTCGGTCGCGGCGCCGACATTGATGACGGCCACGCCGCCTGCCAGCTTGGCAAGACGTTCCTGAAGTTTTTCACGGTCATAATCAGAGGTGGTTTCCTCAATCTGCTTGCGGATCTGATGGACACGTCCGAGAATCGCGCTCTGTTTGCCGGCGCCTTCGACGATCGTGGTGTTTTCCTTGTCGATCGTGATTCTCTTGGCTTTTCCGAGTTTGTCCAGTCCGACGGTGTCCAGCTTGATTCCCAGTTCTTCGGAAATGCAGGTTCCGCCGGTGAGGATGGCGATATCCTCCAGCATGGCTTTTCTGCGGTCGCCGAATCCGGGGGCCTTCACCGCACAGCAGTTCAGGATGCCGCGCATCTTGTTGATGACGAGCGTTGCAAGAGCTTCTCCTTCGACGTCTTCCGCAATGATGAGCAGGGGTTTGGAGCTCTTTGCCACGGTCTGGAGCAAAGGCAGGATATCATTCAGATTCGTGATTTTCTTTTCATGGATCAGGATATAGGCGTCATCAAGAACGCATTCCATGTTTTCGGAATCGGTCACGAAATAGGGGGAGAGATAGCCTTTGTCGAACTGCATGCCTTCGACGATGTCGAGGGTGGTTTCAATGGTCTTGGCTTCTTCGACGGTGATGGTTCCGTCCTTGCCGACCTTGTCCATGGCATTGGCGATGATCTTTCCGATTTCGGCGTCGCCGTTGGCGGAAATCGTTGCAACCTGCGCAACCTGGGAATTCTCGCTGACTTCCTTCTTGATCACGTCCAGTTCCTTGACGATGGCTTCCACAGCCTTGTCAATACCGCGTTTCAGGCTCATCGGATTCGCGCCGGAGGTGACGTTCTTCAGTCCCTGCTTGAAAATGGCTTCCGCAAGAACCGTGGCGGTGGTGGTGCCGTCTCCGGCAATGTCGCTGGTCTTGCTGGCGACTTCGCGGACCATCTGCGCTCCCATGTTCTGGAAGGGATTCGCAAGTTCGACTTCCTTCGCCACGCTGACTCCGTCCTTCGTCACGGTCGGGGATCCGAATTTCTTGTCCAGAACCACATTGCGGCCTTTCGGACCGAGCGTCGCCTTCACTGCGGCGGAAAGCTGTTCCACACCGGAAAGAAGCTGACGTCTCGCCTCATCATTGAAAAGAAGCTGTTTTGCTGCCATAATTGTCAATCTCCTGAAAAAAAATAAGAATAGGTACTGATGCTTTGTTGTAGTCGGATTTCTCTCTTACTTGATGACGGCGAGAATATCGCTGGAATTCAGAATCTTGTATTCCTTGTCATCAAAACGGACCTCGGTTCCGCCATATTTGCTGGTGAGGACGATGTCGCCCACTGCAACGTCAAAGGGAACTCTTTTCCCCTCGTCATCGACTTTCCCCGTTCCCAGGGCAATGACTTTCGCTTCCTGCGGTTTCTCCTTCGCCGCATCGGGAATCACGATTCCGCCCTTGATCTGTTCGCCGATTTCAACGGGCTCGACAAGAACTCTGTCGCCAAGCGGCTGGATCATCTGATTTGCCATTTTGTTCCTTACTCCTGTTTTGTTTGTTTTGGGTTTTCAAACCGTTTTTTTGTATGTGTTTCACATATCCAAGATCATCATCACAGGAAGGAATGCCCGGAGATTCTGTTCCCAGGGCATCCTGCCGTTGAAGTATGATTATTTCTCGTCGTCGACGATTTCCGCATCAACAACACCGTCGTCCTTCTGACTCCCGGACGCACTTCCGCCCGCCGCCCCGCCGGCAGCCGAGCCGCCGGCCTGCTGAGCCTTGTACACTTCCTGTCCAAAGGCCATCAGCTGTTCTTCCAGAGTCTTCATTGTATTTTTCATGGCTTCGGTGTCATCGCGCTCAATGTCCTTCTTGAGCTGTTCGATCGAAGCCTGGACGGGAGCCTTCACGGAATCGGAAATCTTGTCTCCGAGTTCCTTGATCTGCTTTTCCGTCTGATACACCATCGAATCGGCGCGGTTCTTGACTTCGATCTTTTCCTTGATGGCCTTGTCCTCATTTTCATGGGCCTTGGCATCGTCCACCATCTTCTGGATTTCCTGTTCGGAAAGACCGCTGCTCGCTGTAATCGTGATCTTCTGTTCCTTGCCGGTACCGAGATCTTTCGCGGTGACATTCAGAATGCCGTTCGCGTCAATGTCAAACGTCACTTCAATCTGCGGAACGCCGCGGGGCGCAGGTGCGATGCCGTCCAGACGGAAACGACCGATCGACTTGTTGTCCTTCGCCAGATTACGTTCGCCCTGAAGCACATGAATGTCCACAGAAGGCTGATTGTCTGCCGCAGTGCTGAAGACTTCGCTCTTGCGGGTCGGAATCGTGGTGTTCCGCTCGATCAGACGGGTCGACACGCCGCCAAGCGTCTCAATCCCGAGGGAAAGCGGCGTCACATCCAGCAGAACGACATCGTTCACGCTTCCGCTCAGCACACCGCCCTGGATCGCAGCTCCCGCCGCAACCACTTCATCCGGATTGACTCCTTTGTTCGGATCACGGTTGAAGATGCTCTTGGCAATCTCCTGAACTTTCGGCATTCGCGTCATCCCGCCAACCAGAATCACTTCGTTGATGCTTGACAGCGCAAGCCCGGAATCCTTCAGACACGCCTGGCAGGGCGGACGGCTCCGTTCCAGAAGCGGATCCACCAGCTTCTCAAGCTGCGCACGCGTCAAAGTCATCTGAAGATGGACAGGACCGCTCTGAGTCATGGTGATGAAGGGCAGATTGATGTCCGTGCTCATGCTCGAGGAAAGTTCGATCTTCGCTTTTTCCGCAGCCTCCTTCAGTCTCTGGAGAGCCTGAGGATCGTTTCGGAGATCCACGCCGTTTTCCTTCTTGAATTCGTCGGCAATCCAGTCCATGACGGCTTTGTCGAAGTCATCGCCGCCCAGATGGGTGTCGCCGTTCGTCGCCTTGACCTCAAAGACACCGTCTCCGATTTCCAGAATGGAGATATCGAACGTGCCTCCGCCAAGGTCATACACGGCAATCGTTTCATCGGATTTCTTATCCAGCCCGTATGCGAGTGCGGCGGCGGTCGGCTCATTGATGATCCGCTTGACGTCGAGTCCGGCGATCCGGCCCGCATCCTTCGTTGCCTGACGCTGCGTATCGTTGAAATACGCCGGAACCGTAATCACCGCTTCCGTCACGGGTTCGCCAAGATACGATTCCGCATCGGCTTTCAGCTTCTGAAGAATCATCGCGGAAATTTCCGGCGGAGAATACATCTTGTCTCCGATCTTGATATAAGCGTCTCCGTTCTTCGCGGGCACGACTTCATAGGGGACTCTTTCCAGTTCCCCTTTCACTTCATCGTACTTCCGCCCCATGAAACGCTTGATCGAGAAAATCGTATTCTTCGGATTGGTTATGCTCTGACGCTTCGCCGTCTGCCCGACCAGTCTCTCGCCGTTTTTCGTGAAAGCCACAATCGACGGAGTCGTGTTGGCGCCTTCCGCATTCGGAATGATTTTAAAGGTGTTTCCATCCATGACAGCCATGCAGCTGTTCGTCGTCCCCAAGTCGATACCAAGTATTTTGCCCATGATACTCTTCCTTTCAATAGAAGGTTGTCTTTTTTGTTCACCGTTTCATCGCCATCTATTCAAGCAAAAACGATGCCAACTTTTTGAAAGAAAGAGAAATTACTTTAATTTCCAGCAAGATAGATCTTTTCAATAATCTTTTCCAAGAGAAATCGGGAAGGAAAAAAACAGAAAAGGGAATGCGACAAGCGCCATTCTGTCGCACTCCCATGCTTCCATTCTGTCGCACCTGCCCGTTTTTCCCAGGGGGATCTGCGGGAGGAAAGTATCCGGAATCTCGAATCTTTCATTCCGGCAAATCCGGGGCAGACCCGAAAAACACGGACTCAGGAAACCACCGTCCCGACGGAACAATCCCCCGAGAGAATTTTCACCAGCGCTCCCGGCTCCGAAAAATTAAAGACAATGATATGAAGTCCGTTGTCCGCACAGAGGGAAAAGGCGGCGGAATCCATGACTCCGTAGCGTCCGGCAAGGGCTTCGGAAAAACTCAGACGGTCGAATTTGACCGCTTCCGGATGTTTCACGGGATCCGCGGTATAGATGCCGTTCACCTTGGTTGCTTTCATCACGGCTTCGCAACGGGTTTCCAGAGCACGCAGAGAGGCGGTGGTGTCCGTCGTGAAATACGGGGAGCCGGTTCCGCCGGCGAAAATGACAAGTTCCCCGTCGGAAAGAGCTTTCATCGCCTGATCGCGGTCGAACTTCGCGGCAAAGGGACGCATGTCCACAGAGCAGTGAACCTGAACTCGTACGCCGGCCGCAGTGAAGGCGTCTTTCAGGCAAAGCGCGTTCATGACAGTCGCCAGCATTCCCATGTGGTCCGCGGTCACGCGATCCATTCCTCCTTTTGCTCCGGCGACTCCGCGCCAGAGATTGCCCGCTCCCACCACCAGGGCGATCTGCACCCCCAGGTCCAGGGCCTCCCGGACCCGGGCTACCACCGAATCAATCGACTCGCGGCTGTAGCCGTGGCGTTCGCCGGCGCCTTGAAGAGATTCGCCGCTGATCTTCAAAAGAATCCGCTTGTAAAGAAGTGTTCCAGACATGACATGAAACTCCGTGCATGATGAATGATGATTGTTCTTCGTTCGATGGACTGATCACTGATCTTTTCTATACCTTACTCTGTTACAGAAAAGTCCAAAAAGACGGCAGGTGAAAGAATGGATTCCAGCAAACCGGAAAAGACGGACTGGGACGGCTCCCGTTCTTCAGGGGACGGCTTCCCCCCCCCTCTTCTTCCTCTGTTTCTTCCCCCTGTCCGGCGCTTTTCTCCCCTTCCGGCGAAAAAAGCGGGACGGATGCCCTGTTCATGAGGCGCCCGATCCGGTATTTCGTCTGTTCCAAAATCATCACACAGGTCTTTTTTTTAAAATATCACCGGAATGAGCTCCCGGAAAGGGGGGAAGCGCGCTTTTTTGCGTCTTTCTTCAAAAGAGGCTTTCCAGAAGCGGAAAAAGGGATTATATTCCCCACGCAATAATGATTCATGAAAAAAACTAGAGACTAGAGATAAAGAATACAATACCAGGCAATCCAGTCACGGAGGAATAGGATGTTCGGATCCGGCGAAAAAGAAAAACTGAAAGTGGGCGTGGTGGGGACAGGTGTCCTCGGACGGCATCACACCCGTCTTTACAAGGCGAACGACAAAGTTGAACTGATGGGCATCTACGATGTTTCGGCTAAAGCTGCGGCGGATGTCGGACGTGAATTCGGAGTGAAGGTCTTCCCATCCATTCAGGAACTGGCATCGGAATGCGACGCCGTTACAGTTGCCGTTCCCGCCACATTCCATCATGAAACCGCCATGCCGCTGATCGAAATGGGCAAACATCTCCTGATTGAAAAACCGCTTGCCTCCACCGTGAAGGATGCGCGGGAAATGGTTGCGGCGGCGGAAGCCAGGGGAATTGTCTTCGGAGTCGGACACGTGGAACGCTTCAATCCGGCCATGGACTTCCTTGAAAAAAACAAATCCAACACGCTTTTCATCGAAGCGCACAGACTCGCGAAATATCCGCCGCCGAGACCCGGACAGCACAGGAGAGGAACGGAAGTGAGCGTCGTCCTGGACCTGATGATCCATGATCTGGATCTTGTTCTGACCATGGTGGGGGCGGAAGTGGAACGCTTCGATGCGGTCGGAGTCCCGATTCTGAGCAATACGGAAGACATTGCGAACGTCCGGCTGAAATTTACAAGCGGCGCAGTCGCAAACATCACCGCAAGCCGTGTCAGCGCCGAACCCATGCGGAAATTCCGGATTTTCCAGACCGATTCCTACATTTCCATGGATTATGCCAGGAATACAGGTAAAATTTACAGAAAAGGATTCCTCGGCGTCGGGAAAAAGAATCTCAATCTGTGTGAGAAAAACGCGCTCGCGGACGAAATCAACAATTTTGTCACAGCCGTGATCGAAACGAAAAGGACGGGAGTCCTTGTGCAGCCGAAAGTGCCCGGACGCCAGGGATTGAAAGCCCTGGAACTCGCAGTCGCCATCTGCGACGAAATCCAGGCTTACAACGAAAAATACGGTCTCTATAAATTCAAAAAAATAAACCCGTCATCCGAATCCGCAATCCGGGCTGCTCAGAGGGAAAAAAATGAGTGAACGCGCTGTTCATGCCGCCGTTGTGGAAGTCAAGGCTCCGGCAAAAATCAATCTGTTCCTTTCCGTCACGGGGAAAAGGGCCGATGGCTATCATGAGCTTGATTCCCTCTTTTACCCGCTCCCGACTCTTTCCGACACCATTCGATTTTCAGGATCGGAATCGGAATCCGGAGCGGGCGTCCGGATTCTCTGCAATGCGCCGGGCGTTCCCTGCACGGGAGCCAATCTCTGTGCAAAAGCGTATCACGCCTACTGGGAACGCGCGGGCATGCCCCCTCCCCCGCAGGAGTGGACGATCGAAATAGAAAAAGTCATTCCCGTAGCAGGAGGAATGGGAGGAGGAAGCTCGGACGCGGCGGCCGTGCTTCTCTTTCTCCAGAACCGTTTTCAGGCCCTGACGGAGGAACAGCTGAAGAAGACTGCACTGAAACTGGGGGCGGACGTCCCATTTTTTCTGGATCCGCGTCCTTCGATTGCCTCCGGGATCGGAGAAAGGCTGACTCCGCTGAAGACGTCTGTCGAGTCTGCGCATCCTCCGCTTCTGATTGCCGCGCCGGACTTTCCCATTTCCGCGGCCTGGGCGTACCGGGCTCTGGATCTCAGCGGAAGAAAAAAAACGCCGGATTCACGGAGTTCATCCCTGGATGCGGCGGAAGCCATGGCAAATGCAAACTGGAAAGCGCTGGCACGCGTTATGAGGAATGACCTGGAAGGGCCGCTCTATGAAAAATTCCCCGTTCTCCGCCTCCTCCGCGGAGAGCTGGAGAAATCCGGGGCGCTCAAGGTCATGGTTACGGGAAGCGGACCGACGCTCTTCGGACTCTTTCGCTCCGGAAAAGAGGCGGAACATGCGATGGCAAGTCTTTCGGAAACCCTCGATCCCTCCATCCGCCTCATTCTTCCGTGACACAGAAAAGGCCTTGCATTTGGAGTCATGGTGTCTTATATTCTTCCGGTATCTTCTTCCTTATTGCAGAGATGACTTTTTCTTCGTCTTTCTGCTTTTTTCCTGTCGGGAGAGACGCCAGAGGATACTGCGGCTGTGGCACAGGAACACACAGATGCGCCGGAAGGAATCGGGGCCAGGTGCTTTCGCATGAGTCCAGACGCTTTCTCATGAGTCAGAAATCCGACACCGATTCACAATAAATACAATCTACTCATCATCACATAACAACACAACAACAAAACAGGAGTCTTCAAGAGTATGAAAACAAGAAGCATGAAAACGGCGGTTCTGATGTCCATCACTCTGTTTCTGTCATTCGCCGCGGGTTTTGCGCCGCCGGTTTCCGGATTCATCAACCCGATGGCGCCGGCGAAGGGAATGGCATGCACATCGAATCTGAAGCAGATCGTCATGGGGCTCAAACTCTATGCGGAATCCAACAACGGAAAATTCCCCGCAGGAGATACGGAGACAATTGTCAAGACCTTGAAGGACAGCGGTTTCCTGAGAAGCACCCAGATCTGGCGCTGTCCGGGACGCCCGAAATCGGAAAAGGTGCCCCCCGCTTCCTATACAGTCATCGGCGGGCTGAACAGTTCCATGAGTGCAGGAATGCCGATCGTTCTGGACAAGCCGGGCAATCACTCCGGATCGGTCAATGTGGGGTTTGTGGACGGGTCCACAAAAACCTTCAAGACCGATGCAAAAAACTACACCGGGCTTCTTCCCCTCTTCTCAAACATCAATGCCCGCGAAAAAGCCTTTCTGAAAGCCGCGTTTGAAAAACTTGACGGAAAGAAAACAGGGAAAGAATAATATTTAGGAATAGGATATGGCATATGGAATACCCCCGTTTTTCAGGGCGGCATTCCCATCACATTGATATTCACATTGATGTCCCCTGCTCCCGGTACAAACCTGCTCCCGGTACAAACCCGCTCCCCGCAGAAAGGAAGAGAGGAAAAGCGCTTCAAAAATTCATACGCACCCTTGTAAAAACAGATTTCCATGATATAGTAAGAAGGCAAACAAAGAACAGTTTGCCGTCCCCCCCTGATCCCCCAGAAGAGGCGGCCCAACTCAAGGAGAACAGAGAGCTATGGGCAACCAGTTTATTGACGGATTCATGTCGCAGTTCCGCTATGAGGGACTTACCTTCGACGATATTTCCCTGCTGACACAGTACGCGGATTTTCTTCCCGCCGACACCGATATCACCACGAATTTTTCGCGGAACATCAAACTGAACATTCCGTTTGTCAGCGCCGCGATGGACACAGTGACGGAAAGCGGAATGGCCATCGCCATGGCGAAGCTCGGCGGAATCGGAGTGATACACAAGAATCTGGATGCGGCGGCTCAGGCGGACGAAGTGCGGAAAGTCAAACAGTATCTGAACGGATTCATCCGGAAACCGGTGCTGTTTCACGAGAATCTGTCTGTCCGTGAAATGCTGCGTGAGAAAGAGGAGAAGCAGTACTCCTTTTCCGGTTTTCCGATTGTCAACGATGAAGGGATTCTGGTGGGGATCGTCACGGCGAGGGACATCAAGTTCCTGACGAATTATGACATGAAGCTCAAGGAAGTCATGACGGCTCCGCCCGTCACCGCGCCGGAAGGGACGGGTCTGGACGAAGTCTTTCATCTGATGCTTCAGCACAAGGTCGGCAAACTTCCGACCGTCGATGCGGAGGGGCGTCTGACCGGGCTTTACAGTTTTTCCGACGTCCGCTCCATCATAGAAAACATGGAACCCGCCTACAACCGCGATGCGGAACACCGCCTTCGCGCCGCCGCGGCAATCAGCCCCTATGACGAAGCCAGAGCCGAAGCCCTCGCCGACGCAGATGTGGACGCTTTCGTGATCGACACCGCCCACGGACATTCCAGGGGAGTGATCGAAACCGTGAAAATCCTCAAGGACCGTTACCCCGATATTGACATTGTCGCAGGAAATATCGCCACTTACGATGCGGCGAAGGCGCTTCTGGACGCAGGTGTCGACGCCGTGAAAGTGGGAATCGGGCCGGGCTCCATCTGCACGACCCGCGTGGTGGCAGGAGTCGGCACGCCTCAGGTCACCGCCATCTACGAGGCGGCCAAGGCCATCGGGGACAGTGTGCCGATCATTGCAGACGGGGGGATCAAACAATCCGGAGACGTTGCCAAGGCGATTGCCGTCGGAGCCAGCACCGTCATGATGGGTTCCGTTCTGGCGGGCACGCTGGAAAGCCCGGGGGAAAAGATCATCGACCGCGGCAGACGCTATGTCGTCTACAGAGGCATGGGCAGTCTCGAAGCGATGAAGAAGTCCAAGGGCAGCCGCGAACGCTATGGGCAGGTCGATGTGGACGACAGCAAGAAACTGGTCCCGCAGGGTGTGGAAGGCATGGTTCCCTATCGCGGCGAACTCTGGGAAGTCGTCCACCAGTTTTCCGGCGGACTGCGTTATTCGCTCGGATACTGCGGCGCACGGGATCTTGTCACGCTGCGGGCGACCGCAAAACTCATCCGCGTCAGCGGCTCGGCATTGAAGGAAGCGCATCCGCATGACATCATCATGCGCAAGGATGCTCCCAACTATATGCAGGACAACTGATGTCCCGCTGAAGTCAGTTCTTCCTTTCTTCCTTCCCTTCCCCGGAAGCGGAAGACGGCAATAGCAGGAACTTATGAGAACCATTCTGTCCATAGCCATCCTCCCCGCCTTTCTGGCGGTCATTGCCGCGGGGCTTCTGGGCTTGTTCTACTACAGCTGCGCGGGACTGCCTCTGGCGGAGGAATATTCGATTCAGGGGCATGTCCTGGCGGCGGGACTGTATTTTTCTCTGGCGGCGGGACTGCCGCTGGCGGTGTTTTCCACACTTGCGGGAGTGGTCCTGACGGTTTTGTCATTCATTTTGAAAAGCTGGATACGGGCCTTCATGTCAATGATCATTACCGTCAGCGCCTTCTACATCTGGGTTTACATGGTCAACGTGCCCCTGCCGTAATCAGCGGGGGGGAAAAGGGCTAAACAACGGCGTTGGGGATATGTGAGAAAAAAGTGTGAATGGGACTCGGACAAGAGTCCGAAATCCGGAGAAAACAACTGAAAATGCAGGAAACAGACGCCATGCGCATCGGATACGGATGCGATCTGCACAGACTTGCGGGAAACAGGAAACTCATTCTCTGCGGAGTGGAAATTCCCTTTGAGAAGGGGCTTCTCGGTCACAGTAACGCAGACGTTGCCGTCCATGCGCTGATCGACGCTCTTCTCGGAGCGCTGGCGCTGGGGGATATCGGTTCCTTCTTTCCCGATTCCGATCCTCTCTACAAAGATGCGGACAGCATGGAGCTGCTGAAGCAGATTCTGGCACACGACGCCTTCCGTAACTGGACACTTGTCAACGCAGATCTGAGCATTCTTGCACAGAAACCGAAACTGGCCCCGCATATCGGAGAAATGAGGCAGTCCCTTGCCGATGCGCTGGGGGTGGACTGTTCACGAATCTCCGTCAAGGCAAAAACGGCGGAAGGACTCGGAGACATCGGAGAAGGGAGAGCCATGGAGGCAAGAGCTGTCGTACTTCTGCGGAGGAAATGAAAGATTCTCTCCTTCCCGAGGAGGATGGGGGGAGACGGCCGATTCCTGTTTTCACCCCTTCCCGTCAGATCTTCCATATCACTTATGATCACTCATTCACTTCTATCATTCTGGAGAAACGGAACACCTCATGACACGCATTCTGATCTACCTTTTTCCCTTTCTGGTGAATTTCATTTCCGGGGGGACGTTTTTCATCACGGCCTACCGGATGGCGGACGCGGGAGCGGGAGGGTTCCTGGTCGGGCTGACACTGGCGACCTGGGCGATTGTCTATTCGACACTGTCCCTTCTCGTCGGGAAAAAGACGACGCCTGAAAATTCTCCGGCACTGATTATCACCGGAGCCCTTCTCCTTTCCCTGGACGCGCTGGGATTCATCGTCTTCGACGGTCTTTACACGCAGTATCTCTGGCTTGCGCTGAACGGGAGTGCCTTTGCCTGTTACTGCACGCCCTTCCAGGTTTTCATGAAATCGCTGGAAGAGGATGAAAATACGGGGACGGTGCGTTCCGCCGCCTATTATACGGCATCCTGGAGTCTGGGAATGGCGGTAGGACCGTTTTTCTTTGCAGTGCTGCAGGCGAATACGGCTTTCGCGATCAATGCGTTTCTGGGACTGTTCATCGCGTGCGGGGTGTTTTATGCGGGACGCGTCAAACAGCGTCAAAAGCAGGAACAGGAAAAAACAGCCGGGCAGGATTCATTTCCCTGCTGCAGCAAACCCGCACACGAAAACCACGGCGCCATGAAGAAAGCGGAGGAGGAAAGCAATACGCTTCAAACAGCTCAAAAGGGAATCCCGGAGGAGAAAACAGATTATTCTTCGTATCCGGATCTGGCATGGGTCGGATGGACGGTCGGGGGGATCGGGACGGTCAGCATCACGGTGATCCGTTCTCTGTTTCCGGAACGGGCGGTGTCGCTGGGTTTCCGGAAGTTTGATGCGGGAGCCGTACTTGCGGTATTGAGTCTGGCTCAGGCTCTCACCGCATTCCTGCTGGCAAAGGGGAAATACTGGATGTACCGGGCAAAACCGGCGTTCTGGACAGGACTCTGCGGAACACTGGCGCTGGCGGGGTTCGGACTGGGATGGAAAATGTTCGTCTTCTACGGAGCCGCCGTCGTATACGGAATTTTCTCCGGATGCATGTATTTTTATCTGGTGTTCCATTCACTGGTGCATCCGAAGAGGAGTGCGCAATATGTCGCTGTCAATGAAGCACTGGTGGGCCTGGCCAATATCTCGGGGCCGATTCTGGGCGGATGGTTCGCAACGGAGAATACGGGATATCCCTTTCTCGGAGCGGCTGTCCTGGTTCTCGCGGCGACGGCAGTCCAGGTGATCCGTTTTCACAAAGTCAGCCTCTCCCCCGGAAGAATGCAGTAAAACAGTCAAGAAAAGAAGAAGAAGAAGAAGAGCCTTCCCCGTTCTCTTTTCCGTTTCCGGAAACTCCGGGAAGGGCTCTCAGACACTCTGCAGCTCAGGAAAGGGAAGACATCTCATAAGCGGAACTGCTTCTCCCGTGTTTTTCTACAGGGAGTATTTTTCTACAGGGAGCTCCATTTCAGAAGTCCGCCGCGGAAGAAAGAACGGAAAGAGAGGAGTGCGGGAACCGGAGAAGTGGGGGGGGAAAAAACGGGAAAAGCTGGCAAAAGGGGCCCTTTTTTTCCGTCATTCAGGAAAACCCCAGGAAGAAACCGCAAGATCTTCCGGATCCGCCCGCCTGCTGTGATCCGGCATGGTGGAGGACAGAGATTCATAGATTTCCTCCAAGCGGCGGAAACATTCCTCCGCGCGGACAAAATCGGACGCCTTCGCAAACGTATTGAGTTCAATCACGCTCCGTTCGATTTCTTTTGCACCGATGGTGCCGGAGCTTCCTGCGAGAGTATGCGAAGCCGTGCGGATCAGGGGGATGTCACGATGCTCCAGTCCGGAACGGATCTGAGCGACACAGCTCCCGAAGGTGGAAAAATACAGAAGGAGACATTCCTCGGCATCCTGAGATGAAAAATCCAGACTGCGGAGATACGCCATCATTTGCTCTTTCATTTCCAATGCATTCATCTCTGCATTTCCCTTTCCCCCCGGACTTTCCAGCGGTCAGGAGACTGGCTTCAAACGTCTTTACGCCTCTAGGCCTCTACATCGGCACAACGCGAAGTTTTTTCTTCCGGCTTCTCTGCGGCAACCTGTTTCCAAACAAAGACTCAGGAAGAAAAATCTCTCTTCCTTTTGTCCTGAAAAAAACCAAAAAAAGGAAACGGACCTGATTCCGCGGAATCCGGCCTTTTCCCCGGAGAGGGAAAAAAGAGAAGGGTTCCGGACGGACCAACGCCTTTTCTTCGAGCTCACCGTACGAGAGGACAACGAGATTACTATAGACGTTCGGCAGGAACCTGTCAAATTTCTCCGGAGAAGCGGGTATGGAAAAATCCCCGCGTTGCGGGAAAAAATCCCCGTATCGTGGGAAATGGGGAAACTTGCAAAGGAAGCGCAGCTCTGCGGATCCATCCCATCCGGAGGGAAAGGAAGAGAGATGGAAAAAATCCTGTTTTTCCGGCGTGGACGTTGGAAAAAAGAAGGGATTCATTTTATATTGTCAGGAATCAGAAACACCGCATTTTCATTGCTTCATGGAGATTGCAGCAGATGACAACGGATTACAAAGCCGGACTCGACTATTCCTGCGGAGAAGCCGCATTCGCCGTCCTCGACCGGGACGGTCAGGTGATTGTCGACGCCACTCTTCCCCTGAACAACCGCGACGCATCCGGGATTCCGCTCTGGATGGAACAAACCCTGAAAGCAAAAGGGCTGGATTTTTCCTGTATATCCGAATGGAGCTGCGGCTCCGGTCCCGGCTCCTTCACTGGGCTCCGGATTGCCTCCTCTCTCCTGATGGGGCTCTGTTTTGGAAGAGAGGGAGTCAAGCGCAGGAGCGTTTCCAGCGCATCGGCAATTGCGGGGGGAGCCGATCTCCCGGAAACGGCAGAAACGGCAATTGTGCTTTATGACGGCAGGAAAAAGGAAATCCTGGGCTGTCCGCTGAGAAAGGAAGAGGGCTTTTTCCGCAATGACGGGAGTGGAATCCGAGTGATCACAAATCCGGAAGAGGCGGAGAAACTGACTAAACAGTTTGATGCATTGCTCATTTTAAGGAAAGATTTTCCCGCACTCGAGAAAGTCGCAGGGGAAGCCTTTTCCAGGAAAGTACAGGTGATGGAACATGTTCCGGCGGCGGAACTGGCGCGATTCCGTCCGGGAGTGTTTGATGCGGGACTCGGGGAGCTGACTTATCTGAGGCCGGCGGTATTTGTCGAACCGGGAAAGGTGCGGGTGCTGCCATGAAAAAGTTCACTGCATCATGTCTGGGCTGTTCTCTTCTGCTTGCGGTGCTGTTCCTGCTTTTTGCGGGCGGGCTTCTCTTTCTGCTTTCGAGAGTCTTTTCCGACACTCCGGTAAACCGCCCAGATTTCAGGGAAATAGACAGGAAGGAACTTCTGGGAGTCCAGCAGAAACTTTCCGGCGAACTTCTCAAGATCCTGAACGTCCGTGAAGATACAGCCGACCAGGTTTCCAGCATCGAACTCACTTCCGGTGAAGTGAATACGCTCCTGACCTTCCTTGCTGGCACTCATTCTCCGACGCTTCCGCTTCTTCAGGAGCAAGTCTCCCGGAGAAATCCAGGGATCCGTCTGGAAAACGGCTGGGCGGAAATTCAAGGGGATTGCCTGAATCTTGTCTATTCGCAGGATGCCGGAGTGCGGACGCCGTTCGGCTCTCTTCTGAATTTCAACATTTCTCTTCGCACGGGATACCGCGCCGGGCAGCCGTACTGCCTGCTGACTTGCCTGAAAATCGGGAATCTGACTCTTCGCAGAAATGAATCCGGATCCGCGAAAGATCTCAGGAAGCTCTTCTCCCCCGAGGATCTGGAACGGATCCGGACGATTCTGGAAACAGTGGAAATCAAGAACGATACTCTTCTGATCCGTTACCGCCCCTGCGGGATCAGAAAACTGCTTCTGGAATCGACCGGAGGCAGACTGCCGATGTTACCCCTCCCCGCAACTTATTCCGGAGGAGACGGACATACGGACTCCGCAGACACGAATGCGGAATCCAGTTCATCAGAGGAATCACCCCCCATCATCAACCAGCCCCCCGGAGGAGGACGCTATGCTGAATGAATATCAGAAAAAATCCGCGGCCGCAGTCGAACGGCTTTCCGCAATCAGGATCATTCCCGTACTGGTGCTGAACTCAGTGGAAAAAGGCCTGCGCATCTGTGAACTGCTCGAACGCTGCGGACTCCCCGCAGCCGAAATCACCTTCCGGACAAAAGAAGCGGAAAGCATCATCCGGGAAGCCTCGAAACGTTTTCCGGAGCTTTTCCTCGGAGCGGGAACCATCCTGAACACGGATGACCTTCATCGTGCATTCGATGCGGGAGCCCGTTTTGCAGTCGCACCGGGATTCAACCCGAAGGTACTGCGCGAGGCTGTGGAACACGCGCTGCCCTTCTCACCCGGAGTCTGCACGCCTTCCGAAATCGAGCAGGCGTATGATCTCGGGTGCACCTTCCTGAAATTCTTTCCTGCAGAAGCGGCGGGGGGAACGGCCATGCTGAAATCGATGTCTGCGCCATACAAACATCTCGGAATCCGTTTCATGCCGACAGGAGGAGTCACCAGCGCCAATGCGGCGGAATATCTGTCCATGCGAGAGGTTGCCGCTGTCGGCGGGACCTGGCTCGGGAAGGCGGCGGATCTGGAAGCCGGCCGTTGGGACGCTGTCGAAAACGCCGTTCGGGACGCTGTGAAACTCGCCGCCCGCATTTGAAAAATATCGTCTTCAGATCTTCAAGACGGGCGGAGGGGGGACAGGAGGAAAATCCGGACTCCGGAGAGATTTGATTTTTTTACAGATAAAGAAGATAGAGGGAGTTTAAGAAATGTCTGTTCTGCAATACAAAACGTCCGGAGAATGCCGTTATGACATTCTGAGTCTTGGAGAAGTGATGCTTCGATTTGACCCGGGAGCGGGGAGGATCCATACCGCCAGATCCTTTACAGTATGGGAAGGCGGCGGAGAATACAATGTTGCGCGCGGACTCCGGCGCTGTTTCGGACTTCGTGCGGGGGTGGTGACGGCATTGGCCGACAATCCTGTGGGGCGTCTGGTGGAGGATTTCATCCTGCAGGGGGGAGTGGATGTTTCCCTGATCAAATGGGTCCCTTACGACGGCACCGGCCGAACCGTCCGCAACGGACTGAATTTTACGGAACGCGGATTTGGAATCCGCGGCGCGCGCGGGTGTTCCGACAGAGGAAACACGGCTGTTTCCCAGCTGAAAGAGGGCGATATCGACTGGGAATACATTTTCGGCACACTCGGAGTGCGTCATTTCCACACGGGGGGGATTTTTGCGGCGCTTTCAGATTCCACGCCGGGTGTGGTGGCCGAGGCGCTCAGAACAGCAAAAAAATACGGCACCATTACCAGTTACGATCTGAATTACCGTCCCTCGCTCTGGAAAAGCATCGGGGGGAAGGAACGGGCCAGAGAGGTGAACAGGGAGATTGCGAAATACGTGGATGTGATGATCGGAAATGAGGAGGATTTCACGGCCTGTCTGGGATTTGAAGTCGAGGGTGTCGATGAAAATCTCGAAAACATTCAGGTAGAGGGATTCCGGAAAATGATAGAACATGCTCTGGAAGTCTATCCCAATTTTCAGGTCGCGGCGACCACTCTCCGCACGGTGAAAACGGCTTCTGTGAATGACTGGAGTGCGATTGCGTGGCATGGCGGGAACTTTTATGAATCCATCCGGCGGCCGGGGCTCGAGATCTTTGACCGTGTCGGCGGGGGTGACAGTTTTGCATCGGGACTGATTTACGGCCTGATTACCTCTGACAGCATGGAAAAGGCGGTCAATTACGGGGCGGCGCACGGGGCTTTGGCGATGACGACTCCGGGGGATACATCCATGGCAACGCTCGATGAAGTTGAAAAACTGATGAAAGGAGCATCGGCGCGCGTGGACCGCTGATCTGCTGCGCATGACTGCTCTCTTCTGGGCTTATTGCTTTTTTGCGGGGATCGGGATGGGGATCCCCCCCTTCATCCGGCGGGTTGCTGTGATCCTGCCGGATGCGGGGGATGCAGCGGGAGCCGAGGGGTATGAGGGCGAGCAGCCCTCATGTTTTTCAGAAAAAATAAAATAAAAAATAAAAAATAAAAAAATGCGGGAGCCGAGAAGTATGAGGGCGAGCAGCCCTCATGTTTTTTTGTTTTTTTTGCCTCCGGCGGCCAGCGTCTCGCCGCTGGAGTGCGACAAGGTCACAGACCTTGACCTCGTGAAAAATGTTCCGCATGTTTCCGTAATTTGTTGCTTCGCAAATTTTCCCTTTGTTGCTTCGCAAGTTTTTCCCTTTTTGCCTCCGGCGGCCAGCGTCTCGCCGCTGGACCGCGACAAGGTCACGGACCTTGACCTCGTGAAAAATGCTCCGCATGTTTCCGTAATTTGTTGCTTCGCAAGTTTTCCCTTTGTTGCTTCGCAAATTTTTATTTTTTTGCCTCCGGCGGCCAGCGTCTCGCCGCTGGACCGCGACAAGGTCACGGACCTTGACCTCGTGAAAAATGCTCAACGCATTTTTCCGTAATTTTTATATACGGCAATATGTTACAAAACACAAAAGGACAGGAATCCACTCCATGAAATCTAACGAAAAGACTCCTTCCGTAAAACGGCTTTTTGATTTCCCGGCAGAAACAGAAACACTCATCCGCTCCTGCGATTACAAACGTTCCCCCGCGCCGCACAACTGGCAGGACGGCACTTTCCTCGGCGACGGCGATACCGGAATCATGGCCTTCGCCCCCTCCCATCTGGAATGGATTGTCAATAAAACCGATCTCTATGACGGGACAGTCAACACCGCCGATTTCATGCCTCATGCGGAAGTCATGGAACGCGTTGAACACATGAATCCAAAGCATCTCATGTTTCTCGAAGACCGCGAAACCGGACATATCCATTATCTGCCCCAGACCGTTTCCGCAACCGTTCTCCGCATCAAATTCTGGACCGGATCCGGCTGGAACACCCCCGCCGTTCCCCTGACGGAACAGACTCTCTCGCTCTATGACGCAATCCTGAACACTTCCATGGATTCGGCATTCCTTCACCCCGAAGTTCTTTCCTTTGTCTCCCGTTCCTCTTCGGTCCTCTGCCTCAGAATCCATGAGCCGGAAGAAGTGACTCATACGCGTGTCCTTGAACTTCTCCGCCCCTGGAACGAACAGATGGACAAACTGCCGGAATGGGAAATGCAAGATTCAGAAAACATCCTCGCATTCTCCCAGAGCCTCCCGAATGGACAGGGGCATTACGCCGTGGCTCTTCTCTTCGCGGGGAATTCCCCGGAAGCGGATGAGCCCGGGAACAAGAAAAACAAAGAAAACAGAAATCCTGCTGTGCAGATCTCACACGGCCGCCTTTACGGCAGAATGAAAGAACAGTCCGGGAAAGACGCCTTTTACTTCCTTGCCGTCCGTACGGACCGGGGAGAATCGAGCAGAAGAAACGGGAGGAAAGCTCTCTCCGACGCTGTCGAAGCCGTCCGGAACGCGGCGGAACGCGGATTTGACGCCCTGCACAGTGAACATGTCCGCTGGTGGCATGATTTCTGGAAACGGTCTCATGTCGATTTTTCCTCGGAAAAAGACATCACGCGTCAATGGTACTTCAGTCTCTATGCGCTGGCATCCTCCTACGGGGCAACGCCCATGCCCGGACTGAACGGACTCACTTACGGCCCGATGGACCAGATCGACGCCGGTGTCGGCTCCTCCGGATACACTCACGATCAGAACGTCCAGATCCCCATGATGCCTTTCTTTCCCCTCAATCACTGCGAATTCATCCGGCCCTTCGCTCAAACGTATCTGGAAATGGAAGAACGCCTGAAACAACAAACAAGAGAACGCTTCGGATCCGATGGAATCTATCTGCCGAACAACATGACTCCCTCCGGGGCCGAAATCCCGGTCGGGGCCTATCGCTACACGCTTTGCGGGAGCGCGTATTCCGGACTCATTCTCTCCCTAGCCTGGCGCTATTCCCGTGACAGAAAACTCCTTGAATCCGCCATCTATCCGCTCCTCCGCGAATTTGTCAGCTTCTATCTCGGACTCCTGAAAAAAAGCCCGCAGGACGGACTCTACCACCTGGACTGGTCCATTCCACCGGAAATCTTCACGCTCACAAGGGACGACACAGCAACACTCGCCATGCTCCGCACCTGTCTCGAAACCCTTCTCGAAACCTCAGAGATCCTCCACAGAGATCAGGATCTCCGTCCGCTGTGGCTCGATCTTCTCGATCATTACCCTCCCCTCTCCTTCCGCGCCGACAACGGCTCATGGTGGGGCGGACCGGATATTCCTCCCGACCATTACTGTTACGGAGCTCACCTGCTCTATCCCTTCTTCCCCTCCGAAGCCGACCTCTCCAAAGAACACGCGGAACAAACGCTCGAATACATCCGGAATTCAGGAATCGAAATCTCCACCCTCTCTCCGGAGACACATCCCATGCACGAATGGAGCGCTTTTCTCACAGGAGTCACGCAACTGAGACTCGGACCGCCGGAACAGGGATGGAATGCCATGCGCCGTTTCCTGACTCTCTTCGGAAAGCCAAACCGCCTCTTCTCTCACAATCCGGTTCTCATCTCCGACTCCGGAAGCGCGGAACGCTCCTGCCTCGGGAAAGCCCCCCTCAAATTCCGTTCCTGGGACGGAAACTTCTTTGAAAGCAGACGCGGAAGCAATGACACCACTCCAAATCCGGAAGCCTCCAAACTCTCCCCTCCCGTCCTGGAAGGCGGTTCCGCATTCCTTTTCCTCTCCACCGAGACTCTTCTCCAGAGCTGGGGCGGGGAAATCCGTCTCTTCCCCGCCGTGCCACAGCACTTCACGGGGTACTTCGCCCGTTTCCGTGCTCAGGGCGGATTCCTCGTCTCCGCCGCCATGGAAGACGGGAATGTGACGGCTTTCAGAGTAGAGGCCCCCGCGGACGGGGAAATGCAGGACTCTCCCATGAATCTCGTCAATGTCCCCGGAAATTTCTCCATGCCGCTGCGCCTGCGTCCCGGTGAAGTCTGCGAGTGGTACCGGGAAGACGCAGAAAACTGATGCAAACAAAGTCTGAAAAAAAAATCATGGAAGGTGTGATACGAGGAGAAAGATGTCCACAACTTCTTTCTCCCCTCTCCTGACTATGAATGAGAAAGAGAGAAAAACAAAAACGCAAGCTGTGCATCCATCTCCGGGAAGCAATACAGCCTGCGCATCAGCAAAAAAAAGACGAAGAAGAAAGAGAAAAGAAACTCCGGAAGTCTCCAAAGCTCTGTTCAGGCCATGGAGACTTCCCCTGCATCAGTCACGAAACAGAAAGGAAATATCACATCAGTCGACAATCTTGTTCAGAGGATATTCCACAATCCCCGTCGCCCCGATTTCCTTCAGCACAGGAATGAGGTCCCGAACCACGTGTTCGGAAACGATGGTGTTCAATGCGAAGGACTTCCCATCCGCCAGACTGGAAACCGTCGGATGCTCGATCGCAGGAAGTTTCTGCAGAACCGCATCCAGATGTTCCTTCTTCACATTCAGCATGATGCCGACTTTCCCCTCCGCATTGAAAACCGCCTTCAGAAGCAGAGCGAGATTTTCAATTTTGCGTTTTTTAAACGGATCCTTCATTGCCTCCTTGTTGGCGATGAAACGGGTCGTACTGATGCAGAGAGTGTCGATGACTTTCAGTTTGTTCGCCCGGAGCGAGGAGCCGGTTTCCGTGATCTCGACAATCGCGTCCGCCAGACGCGGCGGCTTCACTTCGGTCGCCCCCCAGGAAAATTCCACATTCGCCTTGACTCCATGAGATTCAAGATAACGCCTGGTCATTCCCACCGCTTCCGTGGCAATACGCTTCCCTTCAAGATCCTTTGCGCAGGTGATGTCGGAATTCTCCGGCACCGCCAGAACCCAGCGGAGCGGATTGCGCCCGACTTTCCCGTAAACAAGTTCCGCCACTTCCACCACATCGGAACCGTTTTCGCGAATCCAGTCGTAACCGGTCAGGCCGCAGTCCAGAATCCCCTCTTCCACGTAACGGGACATTTCCTGTGCGCGGATCAGCATGCAGTCGATTTCGGGATCGTCAATGGTCGGGTAATAGGAGCGGGAACTGATTTCCACTTTATATCCGGCCTTCGCAAAAACCGCGACCGTTGCATCTTCCAGACTGCCTTTCGGGAAGCCGAGCATCAATTTCGCCATATCTCAAATTCTCCACAGTAAAATGAGTTTTCCATGATTTTTTGTTTCCGTCTTTTTTCCGCCGGAAGGGGAAAGAAAAGGCGTTCCCTGCGGCAGGAAGAGTTGTATTTCTTCTGATTCTCAGGGAAAGAAGTAATATAGTCCTCTCTCTCCGAAATTCAAACGTTTCAGAGAAAAGAAGCTCAGCCCCTTTCCCCGGAGGTACAACACCTGAAGATGCCGGAACTCAAAAAGAAAATCATCAAACGGATGAATCAATCCGGGAACCAATCAAGCTGTCTGACAGAGAAAAAATCAGTAAAATCCGGAATTTCCCCGGGGAGGGGAGAGCGTTTCGGACTTTTTTTTCAGAATCGGGTGATGGTCCGGGAACGGTAGAGGGCATAGACGTCCCGGATCCGATTCAATTCGTCTTCGGACTTCAGATTGCGGATCAACATGCGGAAGGTCTTTTCCACCAGATCATTCGGGAGTCGGGTCAGGACATTCATTCCCGAATTCCGCACCCGGACGATATACTTTTTCGATACACGCGGGTCAAGGGCGTCAAAGAGGCAGAGGGAAAGAGCCGCCATGATGTTCACACGGGTCTCCGGCGCATTGGCCAGAGCGATTTCATAAGGCTCCAGACGGAGCCGGTCCTCCTTGGAAAGACGCGCCTCCTTCGCTGCGTCGCTTTCCTCCAGCTTCATGAATTTTTCCGTATTCGGCACGTCACCGGAACGGATTGCAAAGAGTTTGATGTGTTCCACGGCATCCGCCTGAATCATGGGGCGGGTTTTGTCCTTCCGCGTCAGTTCGGCGGTCAGGACCGTGCAGAGCGCATATTCGCGGAAATTCCACGGAGACAATGCAATCTTCCGGTAAATCGGAAGAAAATCCTTCCCCCATCCCGCAGTCTTTGCAAAACGGGAGATTTCCTCGATGTTTTTCCGGTGACGAAGCAGTTCGGCATAAAGGGCCTTCTTCCCGTTCTGGAAGGCTCCGGCGGCAACCACGGAAGAAATCGCCTCCTCGTACAGCGGATTCCCGGTCTTCAGCATGGCAAGGAGTTCCTGTTCCGCCTCGGGTGCATTCATCCCGTAAAGAATGGCTGCCTGAGCAACTGGGGAAACGTCCTTCGCAATCGCCTTTTCCGCAGACTGCTTCAGCAGTGGTACAATCTCCGGCCCCATCCCGCGCAGGACATCCACCGCATAGCGGGAAGTGAAAAGGACCCGGTCCTCCACATTGAGAGCATCGGCGAGGAGAGGAAGTCTTTCATATCCCCCTTCCAGATCGAGAAATTTCCGGATCCATTCCAGCAGCGCGATGTTCGCCCTGCCGAAATAATGGAAATTCCGGTCCGCTCCCAGATACAGCGTGTAATCCGCGGCCTCCGTTTCGCTCGGACTCCAGGGAATCCCGTAACAGAAATAGAAAGAGGAATTCCGATCCTTCCCTTCCGTCCGGCCGGCGGCAAGAGCCGCCTGAAGATCAAACGATGCAGCAGCCCGGGGAACCAGCACCAGATCAATATGGTCGAAATGACGTTCCTTGGCAGTGTCCGACTTGAGGACCATCGCCTCCTCCGCCGCCTTCAGACGTTCCGACACAAAAGGACGCGTATAGACCACCCGGAGCACTTCTGTTTCCGCAGGGGCTTTCCCGGGAAATACAATCTTTTCAGCATTGAAGTGTATCCGGTTCCAGTCCTGAAGTTCAGTGCTGAGCCGGGCAAGCGTTTTCTGAATGGCGCTCTGCTGCTGTCCCGGAAGCGTTCCCGCGGCGGCAGGAGAAGGTACGGCAGCATTTCCGGAAACCGTTCCCCCTTCCGTTTTCCCTTCCGTTTCCCCAGCGGACGCTTTCCCGGATGAAGAAGGAGAAGTCTCCCTCGTTCCCGCCGCCCCGTCCGCAGAACTGAGCCGAAACGGGAAAAGCAGAGCAAGGGTCAACAGACAGAATACCGGACAGAAACAACGGCTCCTCCACAAGAGCCCAATCAAATGCAACGCTTTCTTCCTCATCGCTTTTTTCCTCCGCAATGGACAATCCATCCTCAACAGATCACCCTGTTTTCTTTCATCACAACATTCCCTGTCATCGGCAGCTTGACCTGTCACGGTCCGGACGGGGAAGGATGATCCGCATCCAATCCCGCATCCAATCCCGCATATTCAGTCCAGTCCGCGCCGCCGGACAGACGCGATCTTTTTTATTTTTCTCATTCCGCCTTCTGATAACGAGGGCGGGTCTGCGGGACAAAATCGTCGGCCTTGAGTTTGTAATGACCTTCCCCGACCAGATGCTGAATCGAATCGATCAGTCCCGAAGTGACGCTGACGGAAAATTCTCGGCCCGTTTCCACAAACGCCACCATGCCGTTTTCCATCGTCAGGCAGAGAATCACGGGCACGGGGCCGGGATTCCGCTTCAGAAGAGTCTGAAGTGCTCCGAAGACGGAAACGTCGAACTCCTTCTGATAAATATGAACATGAAGTTCTTTCGTATACTTCCCCGTCACCTGGTCCAGGGGGACGACGTTTTCCACCATGAGGGCGCAGGGTGCATTTTCATCGTTCTTCTTCGTCAGAGCCTCGATGAACACCAGGCCGTCTTCCACAAGCAGCTCGCGGCATTTCTCATACGTCCGGTTGTAGACAATGCATTCGATGCTTCCGCTCAGGTCTTCCAGACGCAGAATGGCAAAAGGTTTGCCCTCCTGCTTCGTGATTTTGCGCGTAACGGATTTGATCATGCCGCCCAGCTTGACTCCGATATCCGTCGGCATCTGTGTGATCTGCGCAATGGAGCTTGTCGAAAACGTGGAAATCAGGTTCGAGTATTTCGAGAGAGGGTGCCCGGAAACATAAAATCCCAACAACGTTTTCTCGTCATTGAGGATTTCCGACTCATCGAATTCGGGGATGTCCGGCGGCGGCACATCCCCGAAGCCCTCCGCTTCAAAGTCGGAAAGCATGTCAAACAAGTTCCCCTGCCCGCTCGCTTTGTCCCTCTTGCGCATGTTCGCGGACTGAATGGACGAATCAATGATCGCCATGAGCTGGGAGCGTTTGAGCCCCAGGGAATCGAGCGCGCCGCAGCGGATCAGAGCCTCAATGCTTTTGGAGGTCAGTCCCTCCGTACGTTCAATGAGGTCGGAAAGGCTTTTGAACGGCCCCTGTTCCCGCGCCTCGATGATGCTGGCGGAGACCCCCTGCCCGAAGCCCTTGATCGCGCCGAGTCCGAAGCGGATCGCATCCCGGTCCACGGTGAAGTTGACGTCGCTCCTGTTCACGTCAGGCGGCAGAATCCGGATGCCGGACGTCCGACACTCATTGATCAGGAACGCCAGTTTTTCCGCATTGGAAAGTTCGCTTGTGAGCACGGCAGCCATGAATTCGGGGCGGTAATTCGCCTTCAGATACGCGGTCCGGTAAGACATCGTGGCATAAGCGGCGCTGTGAGACTTGTTGAATCCGTAATCGGCGAACTTTTTGATGTTCTCCCAGATTTTTTCAGCCTGGGCGGCGGGAATCTGATTGGTTTTGAAGCAGCCTTCGATGAATTTGTCGTGCTGTGCCTCCATGTCCTTGATTTTCTTTTTCCCGATGGCCCTGCGGAGGATGTCCGCCTGTCCTAGGGAGAAGCCGGCCAGGACCTGCACCACCTGCATGATCTGTTCCTGATAGAGCATGATCCCGTAGGTTTCCGAAAGATACTGCTCCATGAGGGGATGGTCGTATTCCAGAGGAATGGTGCCTTTCTTGCGTCCGACAAAAAGGTCGATGAACTGCATGGGCCCGGGGCGGTAGATCGCCACAAGAGCGATGATGTGCTTGATGTTTTCCACTCCGAACTTCCGGCAGAGATTCTGCATTCCACCGGATTCCAGCTGAAAGACGGCCACAGTGTCTCCGCTGTTCAGGAGATCGTAAGTGGGTTTGTCATCCAGGGGAATCTGCTCCATGTCGAGCGCGATGCCGCGGTTTTTCCTGACATTGTCGCAGGCATCCTGAATAACGGTCAGTGTACGGAGCCCGAGAAAATCCATTTTCAGGAGTCCGATGCTTTCGCAGAGCGGAGCCACATACTGGGTGATGATTTCGTCATGCGCGCCTCTCCCTAGCGGAACCAGATTAGCCAGAGGCTGATTGCAGATAATCACGCCGCAGGCATGGATTCCCATCTGGCGGTTGAGCTGTTCAATCGGGGCGCTGTAGGCGAAAATGTCGCGGACCCACGGCTCACGGTCCAGAAGCTGACGGAGATCCGGAGATTCCTTGACGGCTTTGGCAAGCGTCATTTTCGGGTCGTCCGGGACGGTTTTGGTGATCATGGCCCCCTCCGCCGGAGTCCGGCTGAGGGCACGGGCGACGTCTTTCAAAACCGCCTTCGCCTTCAGAGTCCCGTAGGTCCCAATTTGAGAGACGCTGTCAAAACCGTATTTTTCAATGACATAATCAATCACTTCTCCACGCCTGCGTTCGCAGAAATCGACGTCAAAGTCGGGCGGTGAAATTCGATCCGGATTCAGGAAGCGCTCGAAAAGCAGTCCGTAGCGGATGGGGTCGATATTCGTGATCCCCGTCAGATAAGCCACGAGACTCCCGGGCCCGGACCCGCGGCCCGGACCCACGGGAATTCCCTTGCTTCTGGCCGTATGGATGAAATCCCACACCACCAGAAAATAACTGTTGTATTTCATCCGGTTGATGACGCCGAGCTCATAGTTCATGCGCTGGAGAAGGACTTCGGCTTCCTCCGCATGTTCGGCGGGAGGATGATCCGGATCATAGCCGAAGCGTCTGCGGAATCCGTCAAGACAGATTTTTCTCAGATAGGCGCCGGCTTTTTTCAGAATCATGCGCCGTTCGACCTGAGCCTCACGCTCCTGGGAAGAAGGCGGGGGGGTATCCATTTTCTTCTCACGCAACGCAGTGAATTCGGCATCGATTTCCTTTTCGGAATCGGCATGCAGAGAGGAAAGGTCCAGAGTCTCAATGAAATCCTGCGGGGGAGTGTATTCCGGATAATGGTTCTCATACCCGATCGTGACATTGCAGCGTTCGGCGATGGCAAGGGTATTGGAAAGAGCCTCCGGTACTTCGGAGCCGAAGATTTCAGCCATTTCGTCGCCTGATTTGAAATAGAATTCCTCCTGATCCATTTTCATTCTGCGCGGATCGTCCATAGTGGTACGGGTCTGGATGCAGAGCATGATTTCATGGGATTTGGCGTCTTCTTTCCGGAGGTAGTGAACGTCATTCGTGGCGACAAGGGGCACCCCGCAGTCCCTTGAAAGGGCGATCAGATCCCGGTTGACCTTCTTCTGGTCTTCGATTCCGTGATACATGAGTTCAAGATAAAAGTTATCCTTCCCGAAGATATCGAGATATTCCCCCAGCACCTTTTTGGCCGCGTCATAGCCTTTGAAGCGGGAAGCGACATCAATCTCCCCCTGCAAACATGCGCTCATCCCGATCAATCCCCCGGAATATTTTGCCAGGAGTTCCTTATCGATTCTCGGCTTGTAATAAAAACCGCTGACATGTGCTTCGGAGATCAGCTGGCAAAGATTATGGTACCCGCGGTCGTCCTTTGCCAGAAGAATCAGGTGAAACCCCTTGATGTAAGGTACTTCCACAGATTTTTCCAGACGGCTGTGCGGGGCGACATACGTTTCACATCCGATAATCGGTTTCAGACCTTCCTTCTTCAAAGCGTTGTGGAATTCCAGGCAACCGCCCATGACGCCGTGGTCGGTTATGGCAACGGCTTTCATTTCATGGGCTTTGGCGAGTTTCACAATATCGTATTTCCCCTCCTGGTCCTCTTTTTTAAGCTTATCCCACGAGATTGCGCATGCTCCGTCGAGCAAACTGTAATCCGTATGCAGGTGCAGGTGGACAAATTCCTTTGGCATGTCATCCTCTTGGAGAGAGTGTTCCGAACATTCAAAAAAACAATCAGCATCCGTCTGACGGTGCGGGGAAAAACTCCGCAACCGGGAACTATCTTCCATGAACTGTTTTTTTTCAAATGCCTGGAGAGTTTTTTTTGAAATATTCCTGAATTTTCCGAACTCTCCTCTCGCGGGGCAGAGCGTTTTCGTGAAAAAGCGATAAAAAGATGTATCCAGGGCTTGAAAGAAATGTTTTTGATGCTATAGTAAAGACTCATTGGATCATCCGGGATGCGGATATGAGGCGTCTCTGGTATTCATGGTGGTTGTAGCTCAGTTGGTTAGAGCGCCTGGTTGTGGCCCAGGAGGTCACCGGTTCAAGTCCGGCCTACCACCCCATTATAAATTCTCTGTCCGAGTCAGCCCTTTGATTCGGGCTTTTTTATTTCTTGCGTAAAACCCCTT
>CAKUDG010000004.1 GCA_934644965.1 uncultured Victivallales bacterium
ATGGCTCCGGCAGCTGGATTCGAACCAGCGACCAAGTGGTTAACAGCCACCTACTCTACCGCTGAGCTATGCCGGAACTCCTGGTATGCTCTTAATCTACTATCTATTCTTGAAATGTCAAGCTCAATAGATAAAAATACTGCCTTTTTTCTCTCTCTATACTCTCCTCCCCTTTTCCCCATCCCCCCTTACAAGATTTTACTGCTCTCCTTTAAAATTCATGACGGAAAAATGGCCCGGAAAGAAATAAAGCATGAGAGAGACTCTCCATACCCGCCCATATGAAAATCACATATAAATTTCAGATATGAAAAATCCCTGCCTTTCTCTTCTCCCATCGTGAAAAAAACAAATCAGATCCGATCCCATCCCGCTGACTCCGCATGCATCGGGCCATCTTTCAGAAGAAAAACAAAAAAAAAGACCGTTCAATACGGAACTCGCCGAAGAGAACGGTCTCTCTCTTGCCCTCTCTGTGCCCTTATATCATCAAAAGGGAAGGGGAGGGGAGAGGAATATCAGATGAGCTCAGGACCAAAATGCGTTTTGATGTATTCACAGGCTTCTTCCAGTGAAGGAAGAATTTTCGTCGAATAACGAACCATCCAGGGACTGCAATTCTCAAATTCAAAAGGAGAAAATGTCACCACGAACTTCCCCTCGTCATGTGCAGCGTAAAAAACTTCCATGGATGTCCCGATCGACGGCTTGTTATAATTCACCAGGATAATGTCCGCATCACGAACATCCTGAAGATCAAATTCCACTATTTCATTGGCACTGTCCACCTGGCGGTCCACAAATTTCCGGCGCATCGGATCCAGTATCCGGAAATCCGCGGACAAAAGGCGTTTCGCCTCCTCACGCCAGAACCGGGCAAGACCCTCATGTTCATCCATGATCGGTCCGCTCAGATAAATGGTCATCTTCCCGCAGTCTCTCTCCGGATATTTTCTTTGCTGCTGTCTCATGGCAGAATCGTTTCCCCTTCCGGATTATTTGAGTTCAAGCCCGCGGGCGGATTCCAGAGAGACCGGCAGAGGGGAAATATCCCAGATCCGCGTCGCATATTCGTGAATCGAACGGTCGCTCGAGAACATACCCATGTTCGCAATGTTCATCAGAGCACGTCTCTGCCAATCTTCCGTATTCCGGTACACCCCGGAGACTTCCTTCTGTACCTGGGCGTAGGATGCAAAATCCGCTGCCGTCATGTAGGTGTCATACGCAAAACTGTCGATGATCGGACGGAAAACGTCGATTTCCGCAGGAGAGAAGAAATTCGCCTTGATCAGATTCAGCGCCCTCTTCAAAAGCGGATTGCGCGCAATGTATTCCGAGGGGTCATAACCCCGTGCCTGAAGAGCTTTCACTTCTTCCACATTCATCCCGAAGATGAAAATGTTGTCCCTGCCGACGGCATCGTGAATTTCAATATTCGCTCCGTCCATGGTGCCGATGGTCAGTGCTCCGTTCAGTGCAAACTTCATATTCCCCGTCCCAGAAGCCTCCGTCCCCGCAAGCGATATCTGTTCCGAAAGATCCGCCGCTGGAATAATCTTCTCCGCCAGCGAAACACGGTAGTTCGACAGAAACACTATCTTCAGCTTGTCTCCCACCGCAGGATCCTCGTTGATCACTTCCGATACCGCATTGATCAGTTTGATGATCAGCTTCGCCATGAAATAGCCGGGCGCGGCTTTCGCTCCGAAGAGAATCGTACGAGGAACAAAATCGGCGTCGGGATTGTCCTTGATCTCCAGATACAGCGTAATCGCGTGCAGAATGTTCAGAAGCTGCCGCTTGTATTCATGAAGACGTTTCACCTGAACGTCGAAAATCGAATCCGGATTCACCGCAATCCCGTTGTTCTCATAGATGTATTTCGCAAGACGAAGTTTGTTCTTCCGTTTCACCGCAGCCAGATTGAACAGAAATTCACGGTCGTTCGCATAGGCTTCCAGCGCTTTCAGACCGTCCAGATTCCTCACCCAGTTGTCGCCGATTCTGCCCGTGATCAGATCCGAAAGTTCCGGATTCGCCTTCCGGAGCCAGCGACGGGGGGTGATCCCGTTCGTGATGTTGACAAACTTGTTCGGAAAAAAGTCGTTGAAGTCCTTGAAAAGACCGTCCTTCAGCAGTTCCGTGTGGAGCGTCGCCACCCCGTTGACCTTGTGACTGGCGGCGACACACATGTAGGCCATGCGCACCATCTTCTCAGGTCGTTCCTGAATCAGGGACATCCGGGCAAGACGTTCCGTGTCACCTATATATTTCGTCGCCACCTGACGCAGAAAACGGAAGTTGATTTCGTAAATGATTTCCAGATGCCGTGGAAGAAGTTTTTCCATCAATGCGGTCGGCCACTTCTCAAGAGCTTCGCTCATCAGAGTATGATTCGTGTAATTGAAGGTTTCCGTGCAGATCTTCCAGGCTTCGTCCCAGCTGAAGTTCTCCACGTCGATCAGAAGACGCATCAGTTCGGGTATCGCCAGCGCTGGGTGCGTGTCGTTCAGCTGGATGACGGATTCCTTCGCAAAGTCGTGCATGTCCGCCCCGTAGAACTTGATCCGCCCGATAATGTCCTGAAGAGTCGCCGAAACAAGGAAGTACTGCTGTTTGAGCCGGAGCTCCTTGCCTTCATAATTATTGTCGTTCGGATACAGCACCTTCGTGATGTTCTGGTCCATCGACGCCTCCAGATTGGCGCTGATGTAATCCCCCTGGTTGAACTTGGAAAGATTGAACCCGCACAGCGATTCGGCAGACCAGAGACGCAGCGTGTTCACCGTGTTGTTCCGATAGCCCGGAATCGGCGTGTCATACGGCATCGCAAGAACTTCCTGCGTGTCCACCCATTTGCGGCGGTAGGGGTTCCGGTCGTCCGGATGCTGCTCCACGCGGCCCCCGAACTGAATCACCCGGGCAAGTTCAGGACGGCGGACTTCCCAGGGATTCCCCCGGCTCAACCAGTTGTCCGGCTCCTCCACCTGATAGCCGTTCTGGATGATTTGCTTGAATATGCCGTAATCGTAACGGATCCCGTAGCCGTAACTCGGGAGTTCAAGTGTTGCCATCGAATCCAGGAAGCATGCCGCAAGTCGCCCGAGTCCTCCGTTCCCGAGGCCGGCATCGACTTCTTCATCAAAAAGTTCATCCGGGTTGAAGCCAAGTTCCTTCATCGCTTCCGTCGCGGCCTCGCAGACTCCCAGATTGATCATGGCATTCCCGAGAGTCCGCCCCATCAGGAATTCCAGAGAAATGTAATAGACCGTCCGCGGGTGTTTATCTTCGTATTCATCCTTGGTGGCGATCCAGCGTTCGACCATCATATCCCGGATGCTGAGCGCGAGTGCGTGATAGCGGTCAAGATTGCTCGCCTTTTCCGGACGTTTCGCCAGCGAGCGGGTCAAATGATGAATAAAGGCTTCTTTAATCTGGTCTTTCAGTGATGACGGCATGTTTGTTGACTCCAAATTGTATAAGTGCGCTGGAAGAGTTCCTGTTTTTATTCCCGTAATATACTCTGTAAAACTTTTTTTTCAATCTCTCCGGGGGGCCCTCTCTTTTCCGGAGGTTCCGCTCCATGCTTCTCCTTTTCCCCTGGCTTCCCCCTTGCTTCCTGCCTCTTCCGCCAATCATATAACAGGGATGGAACAGGACTCGGATTGGGTGGGAGAAAAGATCCGTGAAAGATTGTTGCCGGAGGAGGGGAAAGACGAATACTCCGATGCAGAAAAACGTGAACACCTCCCCCATCCCGGGAGAATAAGAGATTTCTTTCTTTTTTCCCCCCTTTCTCCCCGTCTCTCTCTCTCTCCTTCTCCCTTCCGCCGCGGCGGAGCTTGGGGAGAGGAAGAGAGAGGGGAGCCGGCTCCCCGGAAAAATCCACCTCCCAGATACTCTTCAGGCGGGATTCTCCGGAGAAGACGCCATCGTTACTGTTTTCGGATTCCAGTGGAGTTTTCGCTTCACCCATTCGCGGATACGCTGGAATACTGCGTAAAGAGCTGGGGTGAAGATAATTCCGACCATAGTTGCCAGCAGCATTCCCGAAAACGTTGTGATTCCGATGGCCTGTCTGCTTCCCGCGCCGGCGCCGCTGGCGATCACCAGCGGGAAGACGCCGAAGAGGAAACTCCATGCCGTCATCAGCACGGCGCGGTAGCGGAGCGAAGCCCCGTTGACCGCAGCTTCAAAAACGCTTTTCCCGCTTTCCCGTTCCTGTTTGGAGAATTCCACCATCAGGATGGCGTTTTTCGCCGTCAGCCCGATCAGCATGACCATTCCGAGCTGAGCGTAGATGTTCAAAGTGGCGCTTTCTGAGAGCCCGAGCTTTGTTCCAAGTTCGGTTCCGCAGAACCAGATTCCGCAGAGAGCGCCCAGAAGCGCCGTGGAGACGGTGAGCATCACGGGCACGGGAATCGTCCAGCTTTCATACTGTGCCACCAGGAAGAGGTAGGCGAAAAGCATTGCCAGGATCATCAGGGGGATGAGCTGTCCTTCATTCTGCTTCTCCTGATAACTGATTCCGGTCCATTCCACAAGGTAATTCGAGGGAAGTTCAAAGTTTTCGATCAGCTTCATCAGTTCTCCGGAACTGATTCCGGGAGCCGCGTCCGCATTCATTTCTGCGGCGACCATTTTATTGAAGCGCGTGATCTGATTCGGACCCACGGTGTAGCGGAGCGTCCCGACGGAGGAGATCGGCACCATTTCCCCGGAGCTGTTGCGGACTTGCAGGGAAGAGACGTTGTTGAGCGAACTGCGGTCTTCCGCTGAGGACTGGATCTTGACCTCATAGTTGTGCGCCGCCATCGTGAAGTCGTTGACGTAGATGGAGGCGAAATTCCCCTGAAGAGCATTGAACACCGTGTCGGCCGAAAGTCCGAGACTTTCCGCCTTCTTGCGGTCGAGATCCAGGAACACCTGCGGGGTGTCGGCGTTGTAGGAGCTGTTGGCGTAGCGGACTCTGGGATCGGCGGAGAGCTCTGTGGAAAAGCGTTTCGCCGTTTCAGAAAGTTCCGTGTTGTCGACATCGCCGATGGCGCAGAGTTCAAACGCGGCTCCTCCCGTTGCGCCGAGCCCCATGATGGCCGGCGGGGTGAAGCAGAGAATTCTTGCCGAAGTGATGTGCCGTGTCTTTTCCTGGATCTGCTGGATGATGCCGTTCAGCTGGGTTTCGGGAGTTTTTCTTTTATCCCAGTGATCCAGCCGGATGAAGCCCATGGCGGCGTTTTCGCCGCTGGCGTTGATCATGGAATGACCCGAAATCATCATGACTGAGCGGATGCCGGGGATGTCCTGGATGCTCCGGCGGAATTCTTCCAGCACGGCATCGGTACGGGCCTGTGAGGCGCTGTTCGGCAGGGAGATGTCGCACATGATCATGCCTTTGTCCTCCTGGGGGAGAAAGGCGCTGCGCGTCTGGCCGTACAGGAAATAGGCGGCGGCGAGGACGCCTCCGAAGAGCAGAATCGTCAGGATTCCCCTCCGGACAAGAAGTTTTACGAAGAAGAGGTAGATCCCACGGCTCCGGTCCAGAAGAGCATTGACGGGACGGAAAAACACGGAGGGCTTCTCCGCCGGTTTGCGAAGCATGTATGCGCAGATGACCGGACTCAGCACCATCGCCACAACGGTCGAAAGACACAGCGAAATGCACATCGTCACAGCAAACTGGATGTAGATGTTTCCGACCATGCCTCCGTAAAAGGCCAGGGGCACGTAGCAGGCGACGGTGACAAGCGTCGTGGCGATGATTGCTCCTGTGATCTGGTTCATGGATTTCAGGGCGGCCTCTTTCGGAGAGAGATTTTCCCGCACCATCAGGGCCTGGCAGTTTTCCACCACCACAATCGCGTCATCGCAGAGCGATCCGATTACCAGAATCAGACCGAACATGGTCAGAACGTTGATACTGTAATCCAGCACCAGCATGAAGGGGAAGGTCCCGAGAAGCGCAATCGGGATGGCGATGGAGGGCACCAGCGTGGCGCGCCAGTCCTGAAGAAAAAGCCAGGTGATCAGAACAACGAGGAGAAGCGCCGAAACAATTGTCGTGACAATTTCCCTCATGGAGACGTTGATGAATTCGGTCGGGTCGTATCCCACGTCGTAACTGACCCCCTCAGGGAAACGTTCCGCCCATTTGTCCAGTTCCGCCTTGACTCTTTCCACCGTGGCGAGTGCGTTGGATTCCGGGGTCCGGTAGATTGCCATTGCGATGACTTCATCCCCGTTGAACGCGGCCTTGCCCGAATAGCTCTTCGAGCCGATTTCGACGCGGGCAACGTCCTTGAGAAAAACCACGCTTCCGTCCGTGTCGCGCCGGAGAACGATGTTTTCAAATTCCTGAGCGTCCGTCAGACGTCCTTGCACGTTCAGCTTGTAGTTGACGTACTGATTGCTTCCTTCCGATCCGATGGTTCCGGCGGCGGCCTGGATGTTCTGCCCCTGGATGGCGGAGGTGATGTCCGAGGTCGAGATGTTCAGTCCTGCCATGCGGAGGGGATCAAGCCAGATTCTCATCGCGTATTCCTTGGAGGACATGAGATCCGCGGAGGAAACGCCCTCAAGCCGTGCAACAGCATCTTTGACGTTCGCATCCAGATAATTATGAAGTTCCATGGTGCTCATGTGGCTTCCGTCGGTCATGAAGGCGAACATGGCGAGGATATCGTTGCCGCGCTGTTCGACGGAAACTCCGGTCTGGGTGACTTCCGAAGGCAGTTTGGCTTCCGCGCGTTTGACTGCGTTCTGAAGATTGACCATAGCAATATCGGGATCCGTTCCGCTCTGGAAAGTGACAACGCAGCGGTAGGAACCATCGTTGCTGCAGGTGGAGGTGAAATACAGAAGGTCGTCCACGCCGTTGATCTGGTCTTCGATGGGAATGGCGACGGTCTGCATCACTACGTCCGCGCTTGCGCCTGTGTAGAAGGCAGAAACGAAGACCTGCGGAGGAGTGATTTCCGGATATTCCGCCACCGGGAGCTTCGTCAGGGAAATGATCCCCGTCAGCACCATGATGACGCAGACGACAATCGCAAAACGCGGATGTTCAATGAAAAAACGGGAAAACATCTCTTTTCTTCTCCTGGGGGGTTCATTCCTTGGTTCCGGAATTCTGATTCTCCGGGGGCTGATTTCCGTTTCCGGGCTGCTGCTCTCCGTTTGTCCGCATGTCCGGGAGGATGGTTATGCCTTCGATCACCTTGTGGGTGCCGTCGGTTACAATGAGGTCTCCGGGAGTCAGTCCGGAGAGGACAATCTGATCCTCTTCGCTTGCGCGGCCGAGGACAATCCGGCGTTTCTCCGCCCGTTTTCCTTCTCCGAGAAACCACACATACGCTCCATCTGCGTCATGCTGCACGGCGGTCATGGGCACGCAGCTGCGCTTCAGCCCGTTTTTCTTGGTCATGGTGACTGTGACGGTGCTGTTGGGAATGAGTTTGCCTTCCGGATTTTCAAAGAGGGCGTAGATCTGGACCGTGTCGGTATTCTGGTTGGCCTCGTAGTTCATGAGTTCGACCTTCCCGTTCAGAGGATACTTCGTGCCGTTGGAAAGAAGAACGGTTATTACGGCGTCTTCCTTCAGGCTTTTCAGCGTCCCGAAATTCGTCAGGAAATCGCGGGTGCTGATGGAAAAGCGGACACGGATCGGATGAATCTGAAACAGCGTGATCAACGTGCCGGAGGAGGGAGTCAGATAATTCCCGACCGTATAGTTCGTGGCTGCGACAAGTCCGTCAATGGGAGCTTTGATCGTGCAGTCGCTCAGGTCCTGCTCTGCGGACATCAGCTCCGCTTCGGCGGCCTTCTGGGAGGCGTGTTCAGAGTGAAGTGTGCTTTCCGCGTTTTCCAATGTATCGCGGCTGACGGCCTGGCGTTCATAAAGCGTTTTATTCCGGAGATAGTTCTTTTCCGCATAACTGACTTTTGCCTTGCACTGCGCCACCTGTGCTTCGGCATTTTTGACGGCGGCCTGATATTTGATGTCGTCGAGCCGGTAGAGCATCTGATCCTTCCGGATTCTGTCTCCGTCTTTGAACCCGATTTCAAGCAGTTCGCCCGAGACGCGCGGAACAATCCTCACAATTTGCGGAGACTGAACAAGCCCGGTGTAACTGCTCCTTTCTATATCTTCTTTTTCCCTGACACTTTCCACAGGGACGCTTACAGTGAGATTCATCCCGCTGCCCTGCGGGGCGCCCGAAGGCGCAGCTTCCGTTTTCTCTTTTCCTCCTCCGGCTTTATCCCCTTCCGGTTCTTGCGCATGAAGAAGTCCCGGAAGGGCGAAAACGGCGGCCGAAAGAAGGAGGGCTGCTTCCAGAATCCCTTTCCCGGATTTCTGAAGAGAGGATGGTTGATTCGTTTCTTTCATAATGGCTTTGCTCCTGTGTTTCCTGTTCTGGGGGGATGTCCCGTATGTTTCACAATGCAATTATACTTCTGTAAAATGTAAAAATGAACCGCAGCCTGTCAGCTGAAATCCTTCACGGATGATCGGCAGGCTCCGGACGGATCAGAGGATGAAATGCCGGATCTCTGCAGCAGCTTTCCTTTCTGCATCCCGGTGGGGACGGTCTTTCCATGCCGGGAGCTTCCGGAGGAAGAAGAAGGGATAGAGGAAGAGAGACGGGGCTTCCTTTTGCGTGGAGGCGTCTTTGCTTTCTGCTGTGTCAGGAGAGACCAGAGTTGCTTGTTGAAGAGGCGGCTGACGCGTACGAAAGTTTCCCTGTCCTCCTGCGGCACTTGGCAGAGCAGACGGTCGAAGAGTGCTTTCCCCGCCCGGTTGTGATGCCGGATCATTTCCCTGGAACGCGGAGTGAGCTCCAGATAATAGGAGCGGCGGTCCGATTCGGAGGGAATCCGCCGGATCATATCGTGGCGGACGATCCGGTCAATCAGTTTTGATGTTGCCGCGGGGGAAAGCTGCAGAAGCTGTCCGAGCTGTTTGATCGTCAGACGCGAGGGGACGGAACGGGCCACCAGAATCAGCACCCGGATCTGGGCGATTGAGAGATCCGGATCCGGCTCTTTCGCCGTTTCCCTTTCCGCGCAAGTTCGAGCAAAGCAGCTGAGATCTGAAGCTGGTTGTCCAGGAAGTTGTCTGTTCTCATTTTTTTTGCGCCTTTATAATATTTAAGAAATGAAAATATATTCCAGCTGGAAATAATATAATTTGAAAAACTGTTTTATCAAATGTTCCATAAAAAAACGGAAGAAAGTATTTTTTTCCTTGTTTTTTCTGAAAGGGAAGAGTATCCCTTCCAGGGAACAAAACATGCCCTTTCCCCTTTTGAACTCCAGTCAGGATGAAAAAATTCTGGAAAAACAGAAGAAAAACCCTTTTCCTCTATTGATTTCTTGGAAAAGATTATTATAATTGTACAACAAAGGTATAACAAATGGTGATGACAGATGAATCCATTTCCCGGATATGAACGCTACCCGAAGGCAGAACGGATCGAGAAAGAACTCCAGCTGGAAATTGCGGACGGCCGACACGGGACGGTCGGCACTCCGTTCATGACGACGCGGGAACTGATGACCTACAAGAATGTCTCATTGAAGACGGCGCACCGGATTCTCGGGCGTCTTTGCGCCGGGGGACTGCTTGAGGTGCAGGGGAAACGCTACTATCTGAAGGGGAGTGTGGAGAAACGGGAACGCCCTGTGATCGGACTTCTGCTGACACGTCTGGACACACCGTATTTTTCCAATCTTGCCTCGCACCTGGAGGAAATGACGCGTGAACTGGGAGCGGAAATCAGTATTGCCGTGAGCGATTACAATACGGAACTGGAACGCTGCCGCCTGGAGAGTTTCTGCCGGAACGGCGTGGCGGGAATCATTGCGTGTCCGTGGGGAGTGGAGGAGAATGAAGCGGTGTATCGGGATCTTCCCGTGCCGTGGGTGCTGATCGGCCGGCGCCTGAAACAGACGGAATCCGATGCGATTCTGGTAGACAACGTGAAGGCTGCGCAGTCGGTGGCGAAACATCTGCTGGAGGCGGGGTGCGAGGATTTTCTGTATGTGGGGCCCAGGAATCTGGAGGATGATCCCCGTCTGCAGGGATTCCGCCTGGGGCTTCTGGCTGCGGGAAGAAAGCTGAGGGCGGAAGATGTCTTTCCGGCGGAGGAAGGGATGGAAGACGACATGCGTTCCCTCCGCAACCGCCTGAGCGGAGCGGAAAAAAAGACGGGAGTGTTCTGTTATCACGATTTGTATGCGGCGCGGGTGGTGAATCTTTGTCATGAGGAGAAACTCTCGATTCCGGACCGTGTTGCGGTGGCGGGATTCGACAATCTGCCGATTGCGGCCGCGATTTATCCGCCGCTGACCACGGTGAGCTATCCTCTGCGGGACATCGCGCGGATGGCCTGCGAAATTCTTTTTACACGGATCCGCTGTCAGCGCGTGGGCGGCGGGACGGCAAGGTATCTGGATTCCATGTTGATCGTCCGGGAGAGCACGCTCCCCAGGAACAGGAGGGACGGCGCACTTCCGGTTCCCCGCGCCAGTCATTCCGAGAGCAAATTCAGTTTCACTTGAACAAAGATAAGTCAAGAAGACAGAACAGGAGAAAACGATGGCAATCACGCAGACGGCAATCAGTTATTACGGCCTCGGCTATGTGGAGCACGCGGCTGCGGATTTCAAGGAGATGAAGGAACACGGATGCACGACGGTGATTCTGGCCGTGACGGAATTCGATTTTGATTTCTGGCGTCCGAACATTCCGAAAATTGTGGAAAAGGCGCATGAGACCGGGCTGCGCGTGCTGCTGGATCCCTGGGGCGTGGGGAAATATTTCGGGGGAGAACAGGTCAGTAAATTCCTTCAGAACAACACGGAGAACCGCCAGGTTTCCGCGCTGACGGGCGAAAAACTGCCGTATGCGTGTTTCAACACAAACAGTTTCCGGGATTATTTCCAGCAGATCTGCCTTGCGCTTGCGCGGGAGGCGGGGGCAGACGGGTTCTTCTGGGACGAACCTCATTACGCTTTCCCGAAATCCTATGCCTCCATTACCGGAGGGGCGGGGGAGGACTGGACCTGCCGCTGTCCCGTCTGCATGAAACGCTTCCAGGAGTACTACGGCTATGAAATGCCGAAAGTCATGAACGACGACGTGAAGCAGTTCCGCTGGCGCGAAGCCCTTTTCATTCTGGAGGACACTTCGCGCAAGATCAAGGAAATCAATCCCGATCTGGAAATCACCTGCTGCGTCCACGCAACTCTGAACACCTATTACGTGACGGAATACCGCGGATACGACAACTGGGACATGGTCGCCTCCTCCCCTTATTTCGACGTCTTCTCCACCACGATCATCGCCTGGGAACTTCCCGAAGCCTTTTTTGAAAACATCACCCGCCGTACCGTGGCGATGGCGAAGAAATACGGCAAGAAGTCGGAACGCTGGCTGATGGGCTATTTCAAGCAGCCGCATGATTTCACGCAGGTGGACAAGGTGGTGGATCTGTATGAATCGCTCGGCGTGGACCGTCTTGCCGCGTGGACCTACCGCGGAGGATACGGGACGGTTCTCGCGGCGCCCGACGCCCTGAAACTCTGGGACCGCATCGGAGAAAATTACAAACGGGTTCTTTCGCATCCATCCTCTTCCCACTCTTCCACTGAAACTGCGGGCGGGAAAAACATGAGGAAAAAGAGCGCGAAGAGGAAATGATTCATGAGTCTGCCGATCCGGGAAATGCTTCTTCCGCGTCCGCTGGAGGCGGAAGAGGGCAGGGGGGTGACGTGTCCGTTCTCCCGTTTGAAGGAGATTGAGACGGATCCGGCGCTTCTCTCCTGCGCCGAAGCGCTGAACCGCGCTCTGGCGCGTCTGGAAGAGCCGCCGCGGAGGATTCTCACGGAGAAGATCAACCTTGGCATTGCGGAACGCATCGTGCTGAGCCTGTCCCCGGCGGAAGAGGGGAAGGGGGAGGAATCCTATGTTCTTCACATCCAGGAAGACGCGATATCCATTCGCGGCGGAGGCGTTCCGGGCGTGTTTTACGGGATCCAGAGCCTTCTTCAGATTCTCTTCACCGTTTCCGCGGAGGGCGGGCACGCCATTTATCTTCCCACGGGGACGATTCATGATTCCCCGCGTTTCCCTTACCGCGGGCTGATGCTGGATTCTGCGCGTCATTTCCAGAGGAAGGAGAGGATCCTTGAACTGCTGGAAGAGATGGCGGCGTACAAGCTGAACCGCCTTCACTGGCATTTCACGGACCGCCAGAGCTGGCGGATCGAGCTGGATTCGGCTCCGGAACTTTCCGGAGCGGTTTTCGACAGGAGAAGTTACTACAATCAGGGCTTTTACACGAAAAAGGATGTGGAGGAGATCCGGCAGTTCGCCCGCGAACGCTTCATCACGCTGGTGCCGGAAATCGAGATGCCCGGGCACAGCGCGGTGGTGTTTCAGCATCATCCGGAATTTGCCTGTCCGGTGACGGACGATCCCGCGGGGAACGACGTCCGGGAATATTGTCTTTCCAGTCCGGAGGCGGAGGCGTTTCTGAAGGCTGTTCTGGACGAGGTCCTTGAACTTTTCCCCGATTCCCCCGTCATTCACATCGGCGGCGACGAGGCGGGGACCTATTACTGGAAACGCTGTCCGCGATGCCGGAAACGGATGAAGGAGCTGAATCTGAGTTCCGAACGGGAGCTGGAGGCGCTTTTCATGCGCGGGATGGAGGATCATCTTCTTTCGAGAGGCAGGCGCGCCATGGTCTGGGGGGGTGCTTCCTGCTCGCATTATACGGCATCGGCCCTGATTCAGGACTGGCTGGGGAACGCTTCGGAGGACGCTCTCCGCTGCGGGAATGAAATTGTCTCCTCCCTGCACGGGAATCTGTATTTCGACTATCCGTTTGCCCTGACGGAGTCCATTCGGGAATGGCAGAAGCTCACCTATGAGTATGATCCCGTCCCGGCGGATTGTCCGGAGGAGAAGAAGCCCCTGTTTGCGGGTCTGGAGGGATGTCTCTGGACGGAGCGGATTCCGCAGCGTCGTCTGACGGTCCGGAGCTTTCCGCGTCTCCGCGCCCTTTCGGAATCGGCATGGGCCACTCCGGAACAGAAGAATTTTGAGGATTTTCTTCTGCGGGAACGCCGTCTGATCGAGTCCGGTTTTTCCCGCTATTCGTGAATTTCCTGTCCGAAAAAATCGTAAGAAAAACAGCCGGGCCGTTTTCAAGCGGCGGCTCAGGAGAAATCAAGATCAAGAGGAGTGAAAAAACATGTTTGACGATCTGGGGTACACGCAGACGGCCTTCGACAATATCCGCCGCGTGAAGGAGGAACAGGCCGACAACATCCGCGCCGCAGGCAGACTGATGGCGGACGCCGTGGAGGCTGATAAACTCATCAGTGTCTACGGGGGCGGCGGTCACACGACGCTGGTCATGGGGGAGATGTTCTTCCGCGCCGGAGGCCTTTCCAACATCAATCCGATCATGGAAACGGGTCTTTCCGTCTTCAACCAGGCCCTGAAGTACCTGGAGCTGGAGCGCTGCGTGAATTACGGTGCTTCGATCATGAGGTATTACGACCTCAGGGAAGGCGATCTGCTGATCATCTTCCACAACATCGGAATCAATCCCGCGACGATCGACGCGGCACTGGAAGCGAAGAAGAACGGAGTGAAAATCATTGCCGTTTCCAGCAGTTACTGGCAGAAGGAGATGCCCGCGGACCACTTCATCCGCCATCCTTCCGGAAAGAATCTCTTTGATCTGGCGGATGTGTGCATTGACGATTACAACCCTGTGGGCGATGCGGCGGTATCCGTTCCCGGATTCGACACTCCGATTGCTCCTGTGTCGAATATCGTGGATTTTACGATTGCGCATTTTCTGGAAATCGAATGCATCCGTGAATGTGTGGCCCGCGGCGTGACTCCGCCGGTCTGGCGCAGTGCGAACGCGCCGGGCGGAGATGAGTTCAACGCCGTTTATCTGAAAAAATACAAACCTCAAATCAAGAGCTTGTGAAAATGATCGGAGAAATGAACAAGGCACTGCGTTTTCTGTGCGCCAAATACGGTGTGCAGGAAGGGGAAATGGTGGATTCGGAAGGAAAAGTGAAAGTCCGTCTGCCGGACGGGACGGAAGCACGGCTTCTTCCCTGGAGGACGGAGCGGCGTTTCATCGAACTCAAGAATCTGATCCGGAACGGGACGCTGGAAGAGGTGTCCACACTGCGTTTCGCCTCGATGACGGCGGGGGGGGATCTGGGGAAACAGCTCGGGAAGGAACTGGATCTGGCGGTCTGGATCCTGGAGAAGAAGATCCGTTCGCTGTTTGCGGTGTGTGCGCCGGACTGTTCGGCGGCGAATGTGATTGTGAAGATGGAGAATGAGGTGAATGTGAGTGTGGAGTGCGGGAACCGTCTGCCGAAGGGGAAGGAGACGATGGACCGTCACGAGATCATCGCCCGGCGCGGGATTGCATCCGACCGCGTGGTGGACACGCAAGTCCCTCAGTCCTCGATCTATTCCTATACGGATTCCGGGGAAACGCGCTACACGGATACGGATTCCGAACTTTTCGGACTTCCGGAGGAGGAAATTCTGCTGGTCCGGGCCGCATTTGCGGTTCTTTCGGATCCCGGACTTGCCGCCGTCTGGAATGCCGCGGCCGCGGATATGGAACGTTTTTCCGCGGCAGTCTTTGAATCCGACCGCACGCAAAGCGTTGTGACTTTTTAAGGAGGCAGCAGCCATGAAACCGTTGAAAATTGCGATGATGTCCCTTACGCACGGACACACCAGGAAATATTATCAGACTCTCCGCGACAACCCGAAACTCGACTGGGTCGCCTCCTGCGCCGAAGACGCCGAAGCCATGAAGGTGTATGAACTCTACCGGACCGGCGTCCCCTGTTATCTGAGTCCGGAAGAGATGTTTGAAAAACACCCGGACATCGAGGCTGTCGTGCTTGCCTCTGCAAATGACAAGCATCTGGAACAGGTCCGTTTCTGCGCGGAACGCGGGATTCACATCCTCTCCATGAAGATCCCGACGTTCAATCTGGATGAATATGATGAAATGATCCGTCTCTGCGATCAGGCGCACATCATCTGCCAGGTGGAGCTGGAAATGCATTACAACCCCGTCGTCCACCGCATGAAGAAACTCATCGCGGACGGGACGATCGGGAAAATCCTTTCCGTGCAGGCGACGAACATCACCCTCTCTCCTGTCTGGGCCTTCCCCTGGCAGGGCGTTCCCGAGGCCAGTTTCGGTTCCCGGGTCCCGCTGAAAGAAGGCGATCCGCGCTTCCGCGGCGGCGCGCTCTGCGATCATCCCCATATCTTCGACCTCATTCGCTGGCTGACGGGGTCTGATTTCGACTATCTCTTTGCGGAAGTCGCACCGAATCTGCGCAAGGACATCCCCGTGGAGGACATGCTTCTGGCCAACGGGAAAATGAAGGACGGGACGGCGTTTTTGTTTGATCCGTCCTGGTCGCGCATGGAGGAGCGTCTCCGCGTGCCGGCGCCGGGGTGGGAGGTCTTCCCGAAGCGCATGGAGGTGAATGTCACGATCACCGGGGAAAAGGGCGTGCTCGTCTGCGACTGCTTCGGCCCGAATGTCTACCACAACGGCGCGCCCAACGACCGTTACACCGTGCAGTATACCTATTTCGATGAATGGATCGGACTGATTGATGAATTCGTCGATTGCTGCCGGACGGGGAAACAGCCGAAGATCAATCTCCAATGGCATCGCCAGACAATCGAAGCCATGCTCGCCTGTTACGAAAGCATCCGTACCCGTCAGATTGCCCGGGTCGGCGCCTGAGTCTGCATCGGGGCCGGGGAAATTTTCCCCGGCCGGAGCAGAAGAGAGGTGAGAAGAAGATCCACAACAGAAAAAAAGGATAAGATCTTACATCATGAGTGTCTCGAAGGAAAGAGAAGAGCAGCTCCTGGCGGGGAGGACCATTCCCCAGGTGAAAAGCCTGGAACTGATTTCGGACGATTTCTACAAACTGGAAAACGGATGCCGGATTCTCCTTTGCGGAGGTTCGGATCCGGAAGAACTGGAGAAAGCGGAAGACATTCTGCGTCAGGAGGCTTTGCGCTTCTGGAACTGTGTGCCCGTCTTTGAACGGAGCGCGGCGCCGGCGGAACGGAATGAAAAAACGGTTGCGGAAGAAGCTTATGTGCTGGAGCTGACATCGGAAAGACTCCGGATCGAAGCGTCCGGTGTGTCCGGTTTCCGGAATGCGCTTCGGACGTGCCGGCAGCTCTCGGAAAGCTCCCGCGGGGTGGAGAAGACGACTCATTTCATCCTGCCCTGCGTGAAGGTGGAGGATTCGCCCGCGCTTCATTTCCGCGGAGTGCATCTCTGCTGGTTCCCGGAGACTCCGGTCTGGGAAATTGAAAAGCAGCTTCGTCTTGCGGCGTATTACAAATTCAATTATGTGGTGCTGGAATCGTGGGGGGTTCTGGAGCTGGAGAGTCATCCGGAGTTCTGCTGGTCGGAATACCGGGTGCCGCGGGGGGAGATCCGCCGCCTGCTTTCGCTGGCGAAGGATCTGGGGGTGACTCTTGTCCCGCAGGTGAACATTTTCGGTCATGCCACGGCGTCCCGGAGCGGGACGGGAAAGCATGTCCTCCTGGACTTTCATCCCGAATTCGCCCCGTTTTTCGAGCCCGACGGCTGGACCTGGTGCCTTTCCAATCCGGCGACGCGCACGTTTTTGCGTGATATTGTCCTGGAAATTCATGAGCTCTTCGGTTCTCCGGAGTATTTCCACATTGGCTGCGACGAGGCTTACAACGCAGGAAGCTGCGCCCTCTGCCGCCGCGGAGATTACGCAGAGATTTTCAAGGAGCATCTGGTTTACTTCCGAAATCTCTTCGCCGAACGGGGAACGCGTATCATGATGTGGCACGACATGCTGCTGCTGAGAGAGGATGAACGCTGGAAAGGATATATCGTCTGCGGACACCGGGAGAACGGTCTGGAATCCCTGTACCGGGAACTGCCGAAAGACATTGTTATCTGCGACTGGCAGTATGACTATCCGAAAGGGGAGGATGGCTCCGAACCGCTCTGGCCCACTTCGCGCTTTTTCAAGGAGAACGGTTTTGATGTGCTTGTCTGTCCTTTCATTCATTCCGCAGGGACGAGGAGTCTTGGACGTTTCGCCTCCACGGAAAATCTGCATGGGATGCTTGCCACCACCTGGCACTGCAACCGTTCCTGGCACATGTTCAATATTTTCTATTCCGCCTCCAATGCATCATGGAATCCGTTCCGGGAGGAGTATCCGGGGCTGTATCCCATGGAATTTTTTAACCGGCATGTCCGGGAAGTCGGGTTGGATATGGGAATTTCCGAATATGCGGAAACCGGTTCGATCCGTCATCAGGTCAATCCCCTGCCGTATCAGGGGCAGGGCTGGTGATGACTGGCGTCTTCAGAAGAGCAAAGAAAAAAAACAGCTGAAGAGTCGTTGTCAATTTGTCTTTGATGCATCTGCGGAACGGAGTCCGTTTTCTTTTCCTGCTCTCCGGACGAGGGGGGCGGGGAGAAGAAGACGGACTCCTTTCTTTTCCCGAAAAAAGTGGGGGGGAAAAAAACGGCAGTATCCGGGAACTCTCTTTCTTTTTTTTGTTTGACGCGTGTTCTTCAGTAAAAGCTTCAGAATCAGTCAAGAACGTTCTTCCCCGTTTCCGCCTCTGGCAGAAGCCCCGGGCAGAAACGGTCAAGAACGAGTGACAGAAGAGCCAAGAAAAGCCAAGAAGAGTAAAGAAGATCAAGGAAAAACAAGAGAGAGAGGAGAATCCGCAAGATGGCCGATCCCGTCACCCTTTACATCAACCGGACTGAATCGCTGGTGATTTTCGCGCTGGAGAAACTTTCTGCATCTACGCACTGGACGGCATATAAACTGCCGGGCATGCTTCCGGAATCGTTGATGGAGAGAATCCCGGGAATGAAACTTCCTTCCGTTGCTGTGACGCACAGTTCGTCGGAATACGGGAATCTGCCGCGCCGGACGGCGAATATTTCGGTGATTGTCAGTGTGGATGCTTCGGATGAAAACTCTGAATTCACGGCCCGTGATCTTGCAGATGAGGTGATTTCGCTTCTGGATGGTCAGATCTCTGAAAATGCGCTGTACCGGATCTCCACGTATTCGGCGCTGGACTGCGATCCTTCCCTGACTTCCCATCTTCTGGTATTCCGTGTCGAGGATCACTGACCCGTTAAAATGCAGGGCCGGACGGACGCAGAGAAAGATGGGATACGGAATTGGAATGGATGAAAATGCCGTTGCAAAACAGAAAATACGGCAAATGAGAAAAAGCGGCAAATGAAATGAGACAAAACGTTTCTTTTTTTTCTTCAGATTCTTCAGAGAAGTTTCAGATGCCGGAACAGCGGGAATCGTCGCGCCTGCGCATTTCTTCCGGAGAGACTCCGAAATACTTTTTGAATGCTCTTGAAAACTGCCGTATCTGAGCATATCCGACCCGGTCCGCCACTTCGGAAACATTCCAGTTTCTGTTCATCAGGAAATCGGCCGCCCGTTCCATGCGCAGTTCATGGCTGAAACGGATCGGGGGGACTCCGAAGAATTTCCGGAAGAGAACGGAAAAGCGTGCTGTGGAATAGCCCGTTCTCCGTGCCAGCTCCGCCAGAGGGCGCGGATGATCCTCCAGTTCCATTTCCCGTTGGATTTTCAGGAAGGGGAGTGGAATGTTTTCCCGGAGCGGTTCCCGGAGATCCCTTGCGAGAGTCCGGAACAATGCTTCAAAGAGGAGTTTCAGGATTTCCGCAGTGTCCAGAGCGACTTTTTCTACACGTTTCATTTCACTCTGGAGGAAATTCCTGCGGATTCCACTTTTTTCCATGCCTCCTTCCGCCGGGTCCATTCGCTTGAGTCCGGGAAGGACTTCGTCATCGCCGACGGCATCAAAGGAGCCGGGCGCTTCGCAGGATGTTTCCTCCTCTGGCAGCAGAACAATTCCGGATGGTGGGGAGAAGGAGAAATGAAAATGTTCCTGGATGGAGACCGGGAATATCCCAGCATCTGCGGCACCGGCACAGATGATTATTTCTGCGGAGCATGGGGATTGCAGAAATCCTTCACTTCGCCTTATTCGGGATATCGTTTCTGCGGAGAACTCAGAAAAGTGGGAACGCGTCATGCGATGTACCGTTTTCATCTTGCGGAACCCATCTGGTTCCAGGAGTCGTTCCGCTGCAGCATACAGGCTCTCGGATGGCGCTCCGAACATCGGTATCTGCCTTTGCGCGACGATATTTCCGCTGTCGCCTACTGGTATCAGAAGGAGCCGCACGTCCCCCTGCCTGCGCTCCCGGACAGAAACGGACTGGAAATGATCTAGACTCATTCTCCGCTCTCATCTTCTCATATATTCCCTCCGTTTCTGAAAGGATCAAATCGTCAGGACTGGCGGGGGCAGGACGGCGGCTTTGACCTGTCCGGGAATGTAATAAGCTGTCGTCTCCTCCAGCAAAGGGCTCTGACATGGAGGAAATAAGCTCAAGAAGCTCCTGGAATTCCTTTCCCCCTCGGCAAAGGAAGGGAGTCACTCACCGAAAAAATTCAGGATCCATACCCGAAAAATCCAGAAAAGACATTGGAATATTGAATCGTCGGAAGTATATTCCCAGGATATTTTTTTCAAAAATGTCATGGTGTTTTATCCTGAACGGGGAATCCGATTTTCCCATTGTGAGAAGAAAGAGTGAACCAGTATCGTTTCATAGCCTTTTATCTGCCTCAGTATTATCCGACTCCCAGCAACAATCTCTGGTATGGTGCGGGTTTTACCGAGTGGACCAATCTCGGGAAAGCGAAAAAATGCTATCCCGGGCATGATTTCCCCCATATCCCGGGGGAACTCGGTTATTACGATCTGCGTCTGCCGGAAACGCGGGAAGCGCAGGCAAACCTTGCCAGGGAATATGGCATAAAAGGCTTCTGCTATTATCACTACTGGTTCGGAAACGGTGTGCGGGAACTGGACCGCCCTTTCCGGGAAGTTCTCCAGACCGGCAAGCCGGATTTCCCTTTCTGTCTCTGCTGGGCGAATCAGACCTGGAAAAAGAAAATGTGGAACAAGGATACGGTGATCGATGCGGAGATTTTGAGGGAGCAGCTTTATCCCGGTCCGGAAGACGAACGGGCCCATTTTGAAGCATGTCTGCCGGCCTTCCGGGATCCTCGCTACATCCGTGTCGACGGAAAGCCTCTGTTCATGATCTACCGGCCTCTGGATCTTCCGGACATAAACTCATTCATCGCTCACTGGCAGGCGCTTGCACATGAAAACAATCTCGATGGGATCTTTTTTGTCGGGCAGACGCCCAATGCGGAGCGGGATCTGCCGCTTCTTTCCCGGACCGCTCTTGACGGGATCAATACTCTGCGCATGCATGACTATAGAAAACGCTGGAATCCTGCAAAGTATTTCCTGAAGCGGATTCTATGGAATCTTTCCCCGTATCCGAAAATTGTTCACTATAAAGATGTGGCGCGTTTCTTTGTTGCGGAGGAAGACCGCAGGGAGAACATCTACCCGTCGGTTTTGCCGAACTGGGACCACTCTCCCCGTTCCGGTCGCGGCGGAAGCATCATTCACGGATCGTCTCCCGAACTGTTCGAGCACAATGTGCTGGACGCCCTGGACGCAGTTTCACTCAAGCAGCCCGAGCATCGGCTGATATTCATCAAATCCTGGAACGAATGGGGCGAAGGAAATTACATGGAGCCCGATCTCCGATTCGGACGCGGATATCTGGAAGCGTTGAAACATGCCGTTGAAAGTATGGAGTCGGCCCGAAGGAAATAGGTCCTGCTTTCCTTTGCTTCTCTTGGCTTCCCTTTTCTTCTTTTTTTCAATCCCCCTGAATCCATGAGATGGATCCGGGAGAAGTGCCGCCGCACTTTCTAGTCTCCGTTTTCACGGATTCATTCTGCTTTTATGGATTGGAAAGGAGAGGAATTCAGCTCATTCTTCATATTTCCGGCTCATCCCGGAGGATCCTTTCCCAGATTCGGAAGGGACGGGAGGAGAAGGGGCGGAAGAAATGAGATCGCCCTGTGATTTTTTCCCCGGGAGGAGGAAGCTTGACACATTTTCAGTTTCCGGGAGAACTCTTCTGACGGGATTTCCAGACTTCCAGACGCTCTTTCGCATTCTTTTCCAGAGCCCGGTAGAAAAAGTAGAGGTCGTACATGTGATACACTCCTCTGCCCATGAGTTTCTCCGCCTCGAAGTTTTCCCTGTCCTTCAGATGAACCGCAAGCGCTCCGCGTTCCGGATGAATTCTCGCCCCGCAGAAAGCGGGAATTTCCACACTTTTCCCCGTCCTGTAGTCATAAATCACAGCGCCCGGATTCTTCTCTTTGGAAGCGGGTTCAGGGCCGGTGGACCAGTTCAGCGGATTGATGCAGAAAACCCCTTTTCCGGAAAAAGGAGAGGATATATTGCAGTCTTCCGATTCCGTATTGAAAGAAATGATGACCCCGATGTCAAGAGCCCCCTGCGCCATCTTCAGATGCGGATGCCCTTTCAGGTCCTCCGGACGAATTGGACAGCCCGGAAGCCAGGCTCCTACAAGACGGGAACGCAGAACCGGATCTCTGAATTCCTCTTTCAGCAGTTCGAAAAGCTCCATCGCCCCCTGACTGTGCCCCAGAAGCAGAATGGGTCGGCCTTTGTTGTAGTGTCGGAGATAATGACGGAAAGCTCTTCTGACATCCATGGCCCCTCTTTCCATTCCCCGGGGGAGTCCGCCCGAAATCCCTTCTCCAGACCGGAGATGCTCCATGCAGCGCGAAAACTCCAGCTGTCTGCAGAAAGGCGCATAAACATTGGCAAAGGATCCGAAGATCCCGCTCTGGAATCGGGCGATGCCACGAGTTTTTTTCCGGAGAAGAGGGTTGTCCCAGGACATCAGGGCCTGGTGCCTGTCCGCAAACACTGTCGGATAGACATAAAACACATCCGCCTCGAACTCGTCCCTGCCTCCTTCGCTCCAGGGGAGCAGAACCCAGTTCGATTCATCGGAATAATCAATTTCCCCCTCTCCGGCTTCTTCATCTGCAGCAGCAGATGAGTCTTTTCCCGGCGGCGCCGCTTCCGCTGCTGTTGCCGTTCCCTCCTGCGGCGCAGAAAGCGAGCCGGAAAGCTCCGGCGCTTCTTTTTCTCCTCTTTCTCCTCTTTCTTCGCCATCGCCGCTGCTCCGGCAGGCGGAAGAAAGCAGAAGCAGAATCGAAAAGAAGAGCGCGCAAACAAAAGAGAGGTTGCGGAATGGGGAAAACGGGAATAAACCACGAAGCCTTCGCGGTTCATCGGATTTCTGAGTCCAGGGGGAAAGATTCCTGTTTTCTTCTTTTCTGCTGTTCTCCTTCATCCTCTCTTCTCCTTTTGTTTCCCTTCCGCTGCTTCCTGAATTTCTATATTCCCTGTGGAAAGAATGTGAGCTGGGAGATCTTCCTCTTTTCTCCGGGAGATCCCCGGCGGCTTCTCCTCTCTTTCATACTAATGAAGGAGAGATTCAGAGAAGGTTGGCGAAAAACGCGAGAAAGAATTTCTTTGCTCTCGAGAAAAAGTTTTCCGCGATGGGATGGGAACGTTTTTTCGCCTCCGGAGAAAACGATTCCGCATAGCGGCGCAGGAGCTCCTTCTGCTCATCCGTGAGTGTTTTCGGCACTTCGACAAAGAATTTGACATGATGTGTTCCTCGTCCGCCGTTTCTGCGGAAAGAAGGCATCCCTTTCCCCTGGATCCGCTGAATGTCGCCATTCTGTGTTCCGGGAGGGACATGAAAGTTTTCCCGGCCCTTGACGGTGGGAATTTCTATGTCGCCTCCGAGCGCGGCAGTGGTGAAACTGATGGGGACTTCACAGAAAGTGTCGTCACCCTCCCGCTGGAAGATTTCCGAGTCTCGGACATGGAGAAGGACGTAAAGATCTCCATCAGCTCCGCCCCTGAGCCCGGGTTCGCCTTCGCCCTGGACGCGCATTCTGGTGCCGGTATCGACTCCGGGCGGAATTTTGAGCTGGATTTTTCTGCGGACTTTTTTCTGTCCGGATCCGGAGCAGTCCCGGCAAGGTTTTTCGGCGGTGAAACCGGCTCCGCGGCAGGCGGGGCATTCATGCATCATGGTGAAGAAGCCCTGGGAGACGGAAACCTGACCGGAGCCCCCGCAGCGCTGACAGCGTTTGCGCTGCGTCCCCCGTTCACAGCCGGACCCGGAACAGCTCGAACACTGTGCCATGCGCATGAACTCGATTTCCCGGTCCGCTCCGTTGACGGCGTCTTCAAAGTCGATTTCCAGATTGTAACGGAGATCGGCTCCATCCACCGGGGCGTTGGGATCGCTTCTGCGTCCGCCGCCGAAGAAGGATTCAAATCCGGCACCTGCGGCTCCGCCGAACATTTCACGGAAAATGTCGAACGGATCGTGCATGGAAGAGGCGTTGCCGTAAGAGGATTTGAATGCATCTTCCCCGTAGCGGTCGTAGAGCTGACGTTTTTCCGGATTGCCCAGGACATCGTAAGCCTGGGCAATCTGTTTGAATTTTTCCTCCGCGGCCTTGTCTCCGGGATTTTTGTCCGGGTGGTATTTGACCGCAAGACGGCGATAGGCTTTTTTGATCTCGGTTTCCGTGGCCTCTTCGGAAATTTCAAGAAGTTCGTAGTACGTGGCCATTATTTGCCGTCCAGTCCCTGTTCAAGGGATTGCGTCATGAGCTTCACGGTCCGTTTTGCGAAGAGAACGGGATCGGGAAGGGGACTGCCTTCACTGACCAGTGCCTGATCATAAAGCATCTCCGCATATTCGGAGAGTTCCGGAGAATCGGGGGTTTTGTCATGAAGTTTCTTCATGGCCTCGATCAGGGGATTGTCGGCGTTGAGTTCGAGAATCCGTTTGATTTCGGGAGTGTCTTTGTTGAAGGCCTTCATCATCCGCTGCATGTTGGCGCTGGGATCGAATTCATCGCTTACGAGGCAGCAGGCGCTCTCGGTCAGACGGGAGGAGAAACGGACGTCTTTGACCTTGTTCTCCAGTGTCTTTTTCAGGAAATCAATCAGGGATTTGTTGTCCTCTCCGGCCTTGCGGGTTTTTTCGTCGAGTTCCTTCTGAACGGCTTCGTCGAATTTGACATTGCCCTTGGAAACCGAATGGAAGGCTTTGTCCGCATATTTCATGGATTCGCCGAAAACGAATTCATCCACGGGGTCGAGCATGAAGAGAACGTCGAAATTCTGTTTCCGGAGCATTTCCAGCTGGGGGGAGTTTTCGACTGCGTCCCGGCTGTCTCCGCAGAGATAATAGATTTCCTTCTGAGTGGAAGGCATCGCGTCCACATATTCCTTGAGCGTGATGAGCTTGCCCTTCGGGTGGTTCATGCTTTCAAAAAGAAGGAGATCTTTGAGCTTGTCCTGATTCCTGTAGTCGGAATGGACGCCTTCTTTCAGAAGACGGCTGAATTCACGGTAGAAACTTTCATATTTTTCCCGGTCGTCCCGGAGCATTTTCCCGAGTTCGGAAAGAATGCGGGAGGTCAGGGCCTTGTTGATTTTCGCGATCTGCGGGTTATCCTGGAGCGTTTCGCGCGATATGTTCAGCGGCAGATCGCTGGAATCCACCACCCCGTAGACGAAGCGGAGATAATCCGGAAGCAGGCCCGGGCATTCATCCGTGATGAAGACGCGGCGCACATAAAGATGGATCCCGTTCTTGTTCCTTTCGCCGAACTGGAACTGGAACGGCATGCGTCCGGCGATGAACAGCAGCGCACGGAATTCGGAGGTCCCCTCCGCGCTGAACAGAATGCGTTTCAGCGGTTCGCCGTAATCCATGGAAAGATGCTGGTAGAAGGTCTTGTACTCTTCTTCCGTGACTTCCGACTCGTTCCGCAGCCAGATTGCCTTCCGGGAATTGAGCGTGCTGTCTTCAGTCTCTTCCTTGCCGTCTTTTGTCACGGTGTGCTTCATCCGGATCGGGTGCTCAATGTAGTCCGAATATTTTTTGATGACGGAGGAAATCTGCCAGTATTCCAGATAGGAAAGATAATCTTCCTTCAAATGCAGCGTGACGGTGGTGCCGTTTTCCTGTCTTTCCGATTCGGAAACGGTGAAACTCTCCTTCCCGTCGGACTCCCATTTCCAGGCTTTGGCATTGCCCTCAATTTTCTTCGTTTCCACGCAGACTTTATCTGCGGCCATGAATGCCGAATAGAAGCCCACGCCGAACTGTCCGATCAGCTCCGGACCCGTAATGTTTTCCCCGGGATTCTTCAGCGCTTCCAGAAACGCCTTCGTCCCGGAATGGGCGATGGTGCCGATATTTTCTATGAGTTCTTCCTTGGTCATTCCGATTCCGTTGTCGGAAATGGAAAGGGTGTGGGCGTCCTTGTCGGCGGAGATCCGGATTTCCCAGTCGCGGGTGAGTTCAGGTTTCGTGAGGGAGAGGAAGCGGGCTTTGTCAATGGCGTCAGCGGCATTGGCCACCAGTTCCCGCAGGAAAATGTCCTTATTGGAATAGACCGAATGGATCATCAGATCAAGAATCTGCTGAATTTCCGCTTTGAATTGTAAATTTTCCGTTGTCATGGCAGTGGATTCCTTCTTGTTTTCATTTCAGGAGACCGTCGTGTGCTGTTTCAGGGCTTTGCTGTCAGGCGGTTTTCTGTTTTTCCTTCTTCGGAGACTCATGCATCGGGGTGGGGGAGGCAACGGCATTGGCGGAATCGCCGTCCTTTCCGGAAGAAGCCCCCCCTCCCGAACGGTAATCCGTGCAGTAAAATCCGCTTCCTTTGAAAATAATTCCGGCTCCGGTGCCGATCTTGCGTTTCAGCGAATTTTTCCGGCATTCGGGGCAGGTGGTCAGGGGATCGTCTTTCATGGATTGGAACTGTTCAAATTCGTGTCCGCAGGCCTTGCAGATGTATTCATACGTGGGCATTTCCGAGTGATCTCCTCAAATCTCTTTATTTTTTTATGAAAAAAATATCAGTGAAATAGACAAGCAATCTTTGTGCCAGTTTATGCGGGATCTTTGCAATGATTTGAAAATTAGTATATTCCTGCCGCATCAGAGGGAGGCCATCCATTCTTTCCTCTGCGTCAAAATGTCCCGTGACACAGAGGGACTGCGACACTCGTTCCGGATTTCTCCCTTCCTTTTCCGGCTCTTCTCTGTCTCTATTTCTTGATTTCTTGCTGTTTCTCCCCCTGCATTTTTTTTGTGAAGATTTTCGGGACAGCGGAAAGAAGAAATCCCTTTTTTTTCCTGTTTTCCCCGTGATTTTTGAAACAGATGTGATACAGTAACGAACTTTTTATTCCTTTTGCTTGTCCTTGCAGGAAAATGCTCTGAGTACAGGGGACTGAAGGAAGTGATTGTAGCTGGAAAGAAAAATAAAGTGAATAATGAAGGTGTGTCTGATATGACTTTTCTGCATTTGAAACGCCGGACGAATCCCGCCGCACTTCTGCCGGCATTTTTCCTTGTCATGCTGCTTACCGTTTCATCAGCGGTCCATGCTGTTGAAATCAAGGAGAAGAAGCCGACCCGTGAAATGTCGGCAATCACCAGTTTGACTGTGACGTTCATCACCAAACAGCATTATGACCGCAGACCTTTTGACGCAAAACTCTCCGAAGCCGTATTCGATCATTATCTGAAGACTCTGGATCCCGGGAAAATGTTTTTTACAAAGAGCGATGTGGAGAAATTTTCCGTAAACAGCCGGAATCTGAACAAACTTCTCCCCTACGGGAAGGTTGATTTCGCCTTTGACGCCTACAATCTCATGCTCCTGCGCATGAAGGACTATGTGGAATATTCCTCTTCGCTCATCGACAAAGGCTTTGATTTTACTGTCGATGAAACCTTTGAATACGACCGCTCCAAAGCCGACTGGCCCGCCTCCGAAGAGGAACTGCATGAGCTCTGGAGAAAAAAAATCAAAAACGATATTCTGACGCTTGCCCTGATGGACCGCTCCATGGATGCGGAAGCCGGGAAAACTCCCGCCACCACTTCCAGCTCTGCCGCCTCGGGTTCCGCCGGGAAGGCGGAGTCGTCCGGCAGCGGCAGTCAGGGGCAAACGGGTTCTTCTCCATCCGCTTCTTCCGCTCCTGGGGTGGGAATCGCAGAGCAGCAGCCGCAGAAGCCGCAGCAGCCGACAGTTCATTCCTCCTGGGCGAGGAAAACTCCCGGCGAGCGTGTGAAAAAACGTCTGGAACAGATTCTTCGGAATTACAACGACCTGGAACTGGTGGAAGTGCTGGAACTCTTTCTTTCCTCGTTTGCGCAGGTCTATGATCCGCATTCCGCCTATATGTCTCCGCGGACGGGAGAGGATTTCAATATGGGCATGAGTCTTTCTCTGGTTGGGATCGGCGCGGTTTTGACCTCTGAGGACGGATATACCAAGGTGGTGGAAATCGTTCCCGGCGGGCCGGCCGACAAGGAAGGCCAGCTGAAGGCAGAGGACCGGATTATCGCCGTCGCACAGGAAAACGCCGATCCCGTCGACGTGATCGACATGCCGCTTCAGAAAGTGGTGGACATGATCCGCGGCGAACTCGGCACCAAGGTCACCTTGACCGTTCTGGATGCGACCAAGGGTCTTCAGTCCATTCCCAAACGGATTGAAATCATACGCAATAAAGTCATGCTCAAAGAGGCGGAAGCCAAGGGCGTGGTCCGCGAGGTGAAGCTGCCGGACGGCTCCATGAAGAAAATCGGCGTGGTCACGCTCCCTTCTTTCTATATGGATTTCGATGCCGCGCGCAGGGGGGATCCCGATTTCAAAAGCTCCACGCGAGACGTCAATAAAATTCTTGAGCACTTTCTGGCGGAAAAAGTCGACGGCGTCATCATAGATCTGCGTTCCAACGGCGGCGGAAGCCTCTGGGAAGCCATTGCCCTGACAGGTCTTTTCATTCCTTCCGGTCCCGTTGTGCAGGTCAAGGATAAGATCGAAATCCAGGTCAAGGAGGATGAAGACGGCGGCTACATCGCTTACGGCGGGCCTCTTCTGGTGATGATCAATCGTCTGAGCGCTTCCGCTTCGGAGATTTTTGCGGCGGCCATCAAGGATTACGAACGGGGTGTGCTTGTCGGCGACAGCAAAACTCACGGCAAGGGCACCGTGCAGGTCGTGAGCGATCTGGACCGTTACATGCCGTTCCACTCGGGCGAAGTCTTCCCTGCCGGATCCATCAAGCTGACCAATGCCAAGTTCTACCGCATCAACGGCGAATCCACTCAGCTCAAGGGCGTTGTCCCGGATATCGCTTTCCCCTCCTTCACGGACAGCATGGAAATCGGCGAGGAAAAACTCGAACACGCTCTTCCCTGGGACAGCATTCGTTCCGCCGAATATCAGAAGTATTTCGGGGGGCTTCCCTCCCTGATCCCGCGTCTGAAGGCCAATTCCGAAAAACGAATGGCCGCCAGCGCCGATTTCAAAACCCTGAAACTCGATATCGACACCTTCAACAAGATCCGGGACAAAAAATCCATTTCCCTCAATCTCGAAAAACGCTGGCAGGAATATCTCGATGAAAAAAATCTCCAGGAGGAACAGGAGAAACTCATGCGGCTCGGCGATTCCCGTTCCGCTTCCGCAGGAACTTCCTCCCGGGAAAAAAAATCCGAGGTCAAAGATCTCTATCTTGAAGAAAGTCTCAATATCATGGCGGATCTGATTTCTCTTTCCGCCGGAGAGCAGGCAAAGCAGGCAGCTCAGGCGGGGAACTGAAGAAATCTTTATTTTCTTCTTTCTTCCAGTTCCGGGCATTTCCTCCGGAATCCATCGGGAGGGGGTCCCTTTCCCCTTTCCTCTTATCTTATCCCGGGGATTCCCATATCTGTCTGTCTGCCGTTCCGTCCCGGGGAAATAGGGGAAAAGGGGTCGCAAAATGGGAATGAAATGAGAAGATGGAATCCTTTCCATTTCCAAGGGATATCCTGTTGTGAGGAAGGCGTTTCCAGAATCCATTAAAAAGAATCCACATTCAAAAAAAAGGAGAGGAGTGTAAGCCAATGGAAGAAGGGATGTTTTGTTTCCAGTGTCAGGAAGCGGGGCGGGGGACGGGATGCACAGTCCGGGGCGTCTGCGGGAAGAATGCGGAACTTTCGGGCCAGATGGATGAACTGATCGCGGAGCTGAAACGTCTTGCTCTGATTCATGAGCGCAGGGGAGGGGGAATCATCACACCGGAACTCTCGGCTCTTCTGATCCGGTCACTGTTCCTGACCGTGACGAATACGAATTTTGATCCACCCCGGATTCTCCTGCAGATCCGGGAACTCAGGACTTTTTCCGATTCCCTGGATCCGGATTTTCCCTGTCCGCCGGCGGGAGTTCTGGCGGAAAAGGAGGAGGACATCCGTTCCCTGAAGGAACTGCTTCTTTACGGAATGAAAGGGATTGCCGCGTATGCGGAACATGCGGGGAATCTTGGATTCCGGGATGATTCAATCCCAGAATTTCTGCTGAAGGCTCTGGCGGCTTCGGCGAAGGAGCCGTCTCCGAGTGCGGAGGAACTGCTCGGGCTTGTGCTGGAATGCGGCGGGACCGCGGTCCGGGCGATGGAGCTTCTGGACAGGGCGAATACTTCGACATACGGGAATCCGGAGATCACGAAGGTGAAGACATCCGCCGGCAGTCGTCCCGGGATTCTGGTGTCCGGGCATGACCTCAAAGACCTTCAGCAGCTTCTGGAACAGAGCATGGGGAAGGGAATCGACATCTACACGCATGGGGAAATGCTTCCCGCGAATTCCTATCCCGGACTCAAGAAATACCCTCATCTTCACGGCAACTACGGCGGCGCATGGTACCTGCAGAATCAGGATTTCCAGAAATTCAACGGACCTGTGCTGATGACGACGAACTGCATCATTCCGCTTCGGAGCGGAAATACATATCTGTCCCGTCTTTTCACCACTGGTCCTGCGGGATATCCCGGGGCCATCCATATCCCTGAAGGGACTGGGGAGGACGGGTGTAAAGACTTTTCCGCGCTGATCCGGATGGCGGAGAAGTCCCTGCCTCCGGAGCCCATCGACGATCTGCCGCTGACAGGCGGCTTCGCCCATGCCCAGGTTCTGGCGCTGGCGGGGAAAATCGTGGACGCGGTCAGAAGCGGGAAGATCAGGCGTTTCATCGTGATGGCGGGATGCGACGGAAGACAGTCTTCGCGCGAGTATTTCACCCGTGTCGCCGAAACGCTCCCCCCGGACAGCGTCATCCTGACCGCCGGCTGTGCAAAGTACCGTTACATCAAGGCGGATCTCGGGGAAATCGACGGCATCCCGCGTGTTCTGGACGCGGGACAGTGCAACGACTCCTATTCCCTGGCTCTCATCGCCCTGAAATTGAAAGAAGTCTTCGGGCTTGACGATGTGAACAGGCTTCCGCTTTCTTTTGACATCGCGTGGTATGAGCAGAAAGCCGTCGCCGTGCTTCTGGCGCTGCTGTTTCTCGGATTCCGGAACATCCGTCTGGGGCCGACTCTTCCGGCCTTCCTCTCGCCCGGAGTTCTCTCCGTGCTGGTGAAGCAGTTCGGAATCCGCCAGACGGCCGATCCGGTAACGGATGTCGAGGAAATGATGCAGGGGCGCTGAGCCTGCCATCTTTTTTTGTTCTTTTTTTTCTTCTGCCGTCCGTGCAGTTGTGTCCTCTCCCTGCTTTTCCCCGGAGCAGTGGAGAGAGAGGGGGAATAAATGTCTGGACGGACGGAAAGACCATCCCCGTAAAAACAATCGGAATAATGAAGAGAAAGAGCCGGAAAAACGAAACGTTTTCTTGAAAAACGGCCGTTCCGCATTTATTGTTCAATGAATTGTCGCCATTCTCCCGGCGGAACGGAAGCGCAGGGGAGATCAAAAACAGGAGGGAAAAACGCCGAGGCGCTTTTTCCCCGAACCATGAACAAAAGGATGAATTTTGGACAGTGACACAATGTTCGGGCAGTTTGCAATTCTGATCGTTCTGATTGCATTGAATGCTTTTTTTGCAGCGTCGGAAGTGGCGCTGATCTCGGTGAAGCCCGGAGTGGTGCGCAAGCTGGGGAAAAGCGGAGGGAGAAGAGGGCGCTGTCTGGCGGAGCTGACGGCGGATTCGGGAAGATTTTTGGCGACGGTTCAGATCGGCGTCACTCTGGCGGGATTCCTCGCGAGTGCGTTTGCTGCCGACAGTTTCTCCGATCCGTTGACCGATTATCTGGAAAGTCTCGGTTTCCATTATCTGAGTTATGGTGCGCTGGATTCGGTGGTCGTGATTCTGATTACGGTGCTGCTGTCCTATGTGTCACTGGTGTTTGGGGAACTGATTCCGAAGCAGCTGGGGCTGCGTTTCGCGGAGGCGCTGGCCTTGAATGTGGCATTGCCGATTTATGCGTTGTCGAAACTGGCGGCGCCGTTTGTATGGATTCTGAATTTGTCGGTCAACACCTGCATGAAGGTTTTCGGGAACGCGGGAACCGATGAACAGACCGCGGGCGAGGAGGAAATCCGGATGCTCGCCGATATCGGCGAGGAAAAGGGCCTGATCGAACCCGAGGAAAAACAGATGATCGACAACGTCTTTGAGCTGAGTGACCGCGACGCCGGTGAACTGATGACTCACCGGAAAGATATCGTGGGCGTTGATCAGGCCGGAACTCCGGAAAAGATTGAAGAGACGATCCTTTCTTCTGGGCATTCCTGTTTTCCCGTCTACAGTGGAAATCTTGACAATATCGTGGGAGTGGTCCTGTTCCGGGAATATGTCATGAAAAAGTATCAGGCGCAGTGTCTGAGCCGCGGGGCGGCAGCCGGGGGAACACCGGCTGCGCTGGCGCAGTCTTCCGGATTGGACGGGATCCTCCGGAGCGCCTATCTCGCCCCCAGAAACACCAAGGCCGGTGCTCTCCTGCAGGATATGCGAAGAAAGAAGATCCCCATGGCTGTCCTCCTGGATGAGTTTGGCGGAACATCCGGAATCGTAACGGTTTCCGACCTTCTTTCTGAACTTGCCGCCAGTCCGGGAAATTCGCCTGATGAGGAATTTGAAGTGCTGCAGGAAAATGTCTGGCGCGTCGACGGGAAAACTCGCATTTCCATTCTGAACCGCCTCTTTTCCCTGCAAATCCCGGACGAAGGCAGTTACGACACCCTGGGCGGCTTTTTGTTTGATCATTTTCATAAGATCCCTGAGGAGGGGGCCGAATTTTCCCTTCCCGAAGCCGGAATTGTTTTCATCGTCGAGGAAACCGGCGACCGCCGCATCCGGAAGGTAGTGATCCGCAAGCAGGATCAGGCTTCCATGGAGGAGCCCGCTGAAAAATAAGTCACTTTCTTGTTTCCCGGGACCGTGTCACATCAGGAGGTGCATGTTGCCGCGTGTATGTACGCGTCCTGGGATCTTGTGTCAATGAAAGAAAACAGTTGGGCCCTGTTGTGTCCTGCCGCTTCGTGTGTTTTTTTTCTCCTGATGGCCGCGGAACATCACCCATTCCCCTTCAAACTTTTTTCCCCTTTGACCAGGAACAGAGAAGGGATGCTTCCCGTTGCGCCTGTGTGGAAATGAGAGGAAAAAACAAAGGAAAAGAGGGAAGACCGGAGAAAAGGGTTGGAGGGTTTCTCAGATACGGTCCGGAAATATTTCAGAAAGTTTCAGAAATCTTTTTCGTAAATTTTTTGAGTTTTTCTTGTGTTTTCATTTTTCAGAGCTTATGATAAAGGCAGAGATAATTCATTCCCGCTTGAAGTTGCAACTTGAACTTGTAATTGTATAATAGATGAATGAGTCTTTGCGGGAAAGGAGAGCTTCGTTTTTTCTGTTTTGTACTTCATTCGGGGAACTGGTTCAGGGATGGAAAATTCATTTTTGAGACGGAGTTTTTTCTGATGATGAGCCGTGACGGCATTGCGATTGCGTTTTGCGGAAAAAGCAAAAGAAGTTGTCCCGTGATGGACGGGAACGCCACCCTCTTCTCCGGAAGGAGGAGGAGAAGGAGGGGGGAGACCGCTGTGCTGTGGAAGGATTGTGGAACCATTTCTGCATGGGGAAGAAGACGTTTTACGCTGATTGAACTTCTGGTGGTGATCGGAATTGTTGCGATTCTGGCGTCCCTTCTGCTCCCGGCATTGCAGAGTGCGAAGGAAACCGCGCAGAGAATAGTCTGTCTTGCGAATCAGAAGCAGCTGTATTTCGGGATTTACGGGTATATGATGCAGTTTGACTACTGCATTCCTTCGGCGGTATACGATGCGGTTGAGCCGAATGTGGGGCGTCAGTGATATTCCGTGGCGGCGGAGGAAATGAATTTGCCTTTCCGGCGTGCGTCCTGCGGAGCGAAAATTCTGCATATGCCGGGATCCCGGGACGGGAATGAAAACAAGTATGCCTACGGGAAAGGGCAGTCGTCGAAATACGGACATGCGGTGTTCCTCTGTCCGAACGGGATACTGGGAGGGAACGGGGTCAATTATTTTTATCAGGGCCAGCATTATGACGTCAACGCCTGGGGGGCGCACCGTTTGAATACGCTGGAATCGCTTTACCGGAATATTCAGCGTTTTTCCCGTTTGAAAAGACCGTCTGCCAAATGCGCTCTCTTTGACGGGAACAGGACGACTGCGCCTCTTGTGACCGGCGTATGGCTCAGTCCCGAATATCGTACGCGTGAACCCGCACAGTGTCTTGAGACGAGCAACCCGGCGGAGAAAAACGCACAGCGGGATTTCTATTACGGAAGACACAAGGGCTTGACCAATCTCCTGTATTACGATGGTCATGCCGCTGCCATGCCGTGCGCTGAGGCCGTGAATGCCAGAAAGAAATATGCCGGTGCGGATTTGTATCTCTTCAGTCAGGACCGCTGAAAAGGCGCCGGGCAAAGGGCTCTGCCGCAGTAAGGTCGTCAGGAAAAGAAAAAAGAAGGGAAGGGAAGAGAAAATTCTTTCCGGAAAGAAGATTCTTCATGGGGAATCTCTGCCAGAAAACGGTCTTTTCTCTTTCACTTTTACTCTTCATCCTTTTTCCTTTTCTTCTGCCGGATTGTTCCGCTTCCGAGCGTTCCCCGGCCTCTCCGAATCATAAAAAAACAAGAGAAAACAGAACTTCAGAACAGAAAACAGGAAGACCTCTGATGAAAAAAAACAAGCCGGAAATGGAAATCTGGGACACAGGAACGGAATTCCAGGCGCTTCCGTTTGAAAAGGCGAACCCTGCTTCAAATTTCCCGGACTCTTCGGGAGACGGCATCCGCAAAGAGGTCCTCTGCCGTCCGGATGGAGAATACGGATTTCTGCACGACTGTGCGGTCATCTTGTTCAAAGGGACTCTGTTTGCGGCATGGTACAACTGCCCGGAAGGGGAGATGGTCGGGAAATCGGTGATCCGGGGGCGTCGTTCGGAGGACGGCGGGAAAACGTGGTCGGAAATCTTCACCCTGGCGGGAGGGGATGGGAAAAACGCGTCTCCGGCTGGGAAAAGGGGAAGCGCTTCTCTGCTCTATGTCCCGCCGGCGTTTCTGGCGGACGGGGACAATCTGTACCTGATCGTTTCCCGCATGACGGGGCCGGATCTGATGGAGGACTTTGAAATCTTCCGCTGGGAGGAGCCTTCCGGAACCTTCCGTTCCGTCCAAGTTGTGGATAAAACCTTTCTCCCGAACACTCCGGGTTTCCGGATGAAAAACGGGAAGTGGATCATCGGGGGAAGGTGGACTCCGGAAAAAGGAACGCGTCCCGAATGTCCCGCCGTGGCGGTCTGCGACTCGGGCGATCCGGAAAAAGAGTGGCGGATCGTGAAAATCCACGACCGCATCCTCCCGGACGGATCCGCCTTCCTCTTTCCCGAAACCGGACTCTGGGTCGAGGACGACTGCATCACCGCCTTCGTCCGCAACGACCATGGAGCTCCTCTGCTCTTCCGCAGCCGCGACTGCGGAGAAAGCTGGGAAGGCCCCTTTTATCACAATCTTCCGCTGGCCCCGGTGAAAGCCGCCGCCGGAATCCTGCCAGACGGCCGCCGCTATGTGATCGGGAATCCCGTCGAATCCGGGCGCAGGACACGTCTGATGATCGCCTGGTCCGCCGCACCTGGGGAAATGCCCCTTTCCAGAGCCCTGCTTCTTCAGTGCGGTGATGATGCGGAGCTGAAAGCCTCTCCGGAATGGAGTTATCCTTCCGCGTGGGTGGCAGGGGGGGATCTGTATGTGATCTATACCTCTGCAAAGACTTCGGCGGTCATGGCGGTCATCTCTCTCCGTGTGCTCCGATAATTCATCAGCGTTTTTCTGTTTCAGAAGCGGACGCGGAGCTTTTTTCCGGGGGGTTCCTCCGGATCGTTTTCCTTCCGGATCAGAAGAAGGCTCGGAGCAGTTCCGCAGTCCGTGCAAGCGTTTCAGGAATGACGCGGGTAGAGCTGATGACCGACATGAAATTGGTGTCTCCGTTCCAGCGCGGGACAATATGCAGATGCAGGTGCTCCGCCACTCCTGCGCCCGCTGCGGCCCCGAGATTGAATCCGATGTTGAAGGCGTCCGGAGCCATGGCCTTGAGAAGAGCCTCCTTTGCCGCGACGCATCCATCCATGAGCTCATGGAGCTCCTCCTTTTCGAGTGCGGAGAGGTCCCCCGTATGACGGTAGGGGACGACAAGCAAATGCCCGCAGTTGTAGGGATAACGGTTCAGCATGATGAAACAATGACGCATCCTTGTGACAATGAGTTCCTCCTCCGGCTTATTCTCCGCAGGCTGTTCATTACCGCAGAGGAAGCATACGCCGCTTTTCCGCGAATGAATGAATTCTCCCCTCCAGGGCGCCCAGAGCGGATGAGTACTTTTCCCCATGGTATTTTCTCCTGAAAAAAACTGTTTTTTCCGGATTGAAAAACGAAAAAGAGATGGTATATTTTTCCTTCCGGATCCGGAATGCCGTCATGAACGGATGAAACGGCCGGAAACATTCTTGTTTACATGTTATACAATAACCATATTTACGGGGTTTGCAAAATGAAATCTGGAATTCATCCGAACTACGGGCCGGCGAAAGTGATCTGCGCCTGCGGCAAGACTTGGGAAATCATGTCCACAAGGAAGGAACAGAAAGTCGGTATCTGCGCCGAATGCCATCCGTTCATCACCGGGAAGCAGAAACTGGTAGACGTTGCCGGTCGGGTGGAGAAATTCCGCCGCCGTTATGAAAAGAAGGGTGCATAACTCCTTTTTTTCCATAGAAGAATCCCGTTTTCTCCCTTTCCCGGCGCTTTACAAGGAATCCGCCGGAGGAGTGGAAACGGGTTTTTTCGCGTTTTGAAAGCGAGTGAGGAGCCGTCCTGCGAAGTGAAGCCTGAAGATCTGAAGAGACGCATGGAGACGATGCGCGAACGTTACCGGGAGATAGAACAGTCTCTCGGAGACCCCGGCTTGTATTCCGATCCAGCACTCTGCCGGAAGCTTACGCAGGAACGCAGACGCCTCTGCTCCCTTTTCACCGTGTATGACGCATGGACGGATGCACTGGATTCCGTTCGTGAAAATCATGCCATGCTCCAGGAGGAGCAGGATCCGGAACTGCGTCAGATGATAGAATCGGATCTTGCCGAACAGGAGACAAAGGCCGCCGCGGAGGAAAAGGCCCTGCTGCTTGCACTGATGCCTCCGGACCCGAACGACGCACGCAATACGATTGTGGAAATGCGCGGCGCCGCCGGCGGCGATGAAGCCGCATTGTTCACCGGCGATCTATTCCGGGCCTATTCCCGATATGCGGAGCGCCGGGGCTGGAAACTGGATGTGCTGGATCTCTCGGAAACGGAACTCGGGGGCGTGAAGGAGGCAGTGTTTTCCCTTTCCGGAGAGGATGTCTTTTCCCGGATGAAATATGAAAGCGGAGTTCACCGGGTGCAGCGGGTGCCGGTGACAGAGGCGGGGGGAAGGATTCATACCTCGACAATCACAGTGGCCGTTCTCCCGGAAGCGGACGAACTGGACGAACTGGACATCCGTCCGGAAGATCTGGAGATTTCAACCTTCCGTTCCTCCGGTCCGGGCGGGCAGAATGTCAACCGGACAGATTCCGCGGTCCGGATCCATCATCTTCCCAGCGGGATTGTGGTGTCGAGTCAGCAGGAGCGTTCCCAGATCCGGAACCGGGAGATAGCGCTTCGCATTCTGAAATCGAAACTTCTGGAAATCCGGAACCGGGAGGAGGCTGAAAAACAGGCCGCCTCCAAACGTTCGCAGGTGGGGACGGGAGACCGGAGCGAACGGATTCGAACGTATAATTTCCCGCAGAACCGCGTTACGGATCACCGTTACGGCATATCCGTCCATGATCTTCCCGGAGTGATGGAAGGGAATCTGGATCTGATCCTGGATCCCATTCTGGATCAGGAAAGCCGCAATGCGATGGATTCCCTCATGAAAGGAGCTGACTGATGCCGCCGCCGCCAATGGAAGAACCGAAGAAATTCTCAATCAGAGAACAGATCACGCTGATCAAGGCCTTTTCCCGTTATTATCTTCCGCATAAGAAGCTTTTGTATTTGGATATTGCGGTGATTGTGGCGAGTCCGGTCTTCACGATGGCGCTTCCGCTTCTGGTGTTCCAGACATTGAATGAGTATCTGCCGCAGAAAAACAAGGAAATGATCGCCTGGGCTCTGGCGGGAATTCTCTTCCTCTCTCTGATGGTTGCGGTGACGGATTACATCGCGACCCGATGGGGACATATTCTCGGTGTCCGGATGGAAGCGGATATGAGGGGAGATCTCTTCCGTCACATCCAGTCGCTCTCGTTCACGTATTTCGACCGGACGAAGACGGGGCATATCATGTCCCGGATTTCCAACGACCTCACCATGATTGCGGAAGTGGCGCACCATTCCCCGGAGGATTTGATTTCGGCGACTCTCATGCTGATCGGAGGTTTCGGCGTCATGCTCTGGATCAATCCGCTCCTGACGCTGATGACGGTTCTTCCGCTCCCGCTCATCATTCTCTGGGGATCGGTTTTCCAGGGAAGGATGAGACGCGGTTTCCGTCAGGTCCGCAAGGATGTTGCGGAAATCAACAGCCAGGTGGAGAACTCCATTCAAGGCGTCCGCGAAGTCAAGTCCTACACCAACGAGGAATATGAGATCGGGAAGTTCGATTCCGTGAACCGGAATTTCCGGGTCACGCGGGAAAATGTCTGCGGGATTCTGGCGCTCTTCCATTCGGGGATGATGTTTCTGATTCAGACGTACTCTCTGATCTTCATCATCATCGGGATTGTCCTGATTTATCTCGGACGGGCGAACCTGCCGGAAATCATCACATTCTTCATGTATTCCAAGTACATCACGATGCCCGTCTTCCGCCTGGTAGGCTTTGTGGAACAGTATCAGCAGGGGATGACCGCGTTCGAGCGCTTCCATGAAATCATGCTGGAAGCGCCGGAAATCATGGACAGGCCCGGCGCGCTTTCCTCTCTTCCGAAGCCGTTACGGGGGGAGATCACTTTTGAGAACGTCTGCTTCCGCTATCCGATTGAGGTGAAAAAGGAGGAGGAGAAGGAGAACGGGGCGTCATTGTCTTCTTCAGCCGCCGCCGATACAGCAAAGAATTCATCTTCTTCCGACTGGGTGCTGGATCACATCACAATGAAGGTTCCCGCGGGAAAGACTCTGGCCCTGGTGGGGGAATCGGGAGCGGGGAAAACGACCATGGCGGCTCTGATTCCGCGTTTTTACGAAGTCAATGAAGGACGCGTCGCCATCGACGGGATCAACGTGCGGGATTTTGAACAGAAATTCCTCCGTTCCTGCGTGGGAATCGTTCAGCAGACTCCGTTTCTGTTTGACAGCACGATCCGGGAGAATATTCTCTTCGGCCGTCCGGACGCCACGCAGGAGGAAATCGAAAACGCCGCCCGCGATGCCAATATCTATGACTTCATCATGAGCATGCCCGACGGTTTCGATTCCGTCTGCGGCGAACGCGGCGTCAAACTTTCCGGCGGCCAGAAACAGCGTATTTCCATTGCGCGCGTTTTTCTGAAGAATCCCCCGATCCTGATCTTCGATGAAGCCACCAGTGCGCTGGACAACCAGTCTGAAGCTCTGGTCCAGGATTCCATGGAACGTCTTTGCAGCGGACGCACCACCATTATCATTGCGCATCGTCTTTCCACGGTCCGCAATGCGGACACCATCTGCTGTCTCCGCGGCGGGAAAATTGTGGAAGCCGGCACCCACAAGGAACTTCTTGCTCTGGGCGGATACTACAAGGAACTGTATTCCATGCACAGCTTCTGAGAGGATCGGAGCGCGCGGGGGAGGCGGATACAACAACATCATGGGAGAAGCCGGACCGGTTTCCGACTGAAAAAACAGAAATCAGAAAGAGGAAAGGGAAGAATTGCTTTCCTCCTTCTCCCCGGAACTCTTTTCTTCTGAGACCGGAAGAGTATCCCCGGTCTTTGCTTCGGCTTCTCTTTCCATCTGCTGGATCAGGATTTCGGCGGGAGTCAGATACTTTTTCCGGTTGTTGCATTCCTTGCAGCAGGGAACGACATTTCCCCGGGTGCTTTTTCCTCCGCGTGCGACGGGAACGATATGATCCATGGTGAGTTCTTCCGGATGGAATTTCCCTCCGCAGTAATGACAGAGCCCCTTTTCGAGAAGAGCCTTCCACCATGCGGAGTTTCTCAGTTCGCGTGCTTTTTTCCGTTCGCGTGCGACGTGTGCGGGGTCTTTACGGATATCAATCCAGTCATCCATGTTCTGCATAGGAGAAATTCAGCTTCCATAGAATTTTATTGCGGTGATTTTTGCGGCGAGGGCTGCGGCAAGCAAAGCTGCCGCGCAGAGGATCCACATCCGGGCGGAAACGGCAGCCGCCTGAAGGAAGATCAGGTTCCAGACAAGAATTCCGATCCACGCCTGGGCCTCTCCCGGGGAACAGCGCCGGCGGAGTATGCGGAATCCCCAGTAGGCGAGGATCACGAAGACAGCCGCGGCGACCGCGGAAAGGAAACCTGAAGCCAACATTCTGAAACTGTCCGTTTTCTGAATGGAAACCATGGTGAAAAGAGTCAGGTAGGCGATTCCTGCGCCGATGAGGAAGAGGAGGCGTCCCGGACGTTTTTCCATGGTTTTTGTTTCTTCTTTTGCCGCGAGGGTGACCCCGGCGATATAAAGGACTTCTCCAAGAGCGAAACAGGCCGCCGGAAGATAATCCGGTTCCCCGACAAGCAGGACTCCGAGCCAGACGTTCAGTCCGCGGCAGAGTCCCATTCCCGCCGCCGCAGCTGCCGCCCCGCCGGGTCCGGAGCTTTTCTTCAGCACACAGTTGTAAAGCAAAATGCAGAGAAGCATGGCAGAGCAGATCAGAAGTGTCCGGAGTGTGACTCCGGAGAAAGCCAGGGCAGTCAGTGCGGAAGCCACTGCGGCGGTGAATGCCGCCGTGCGGGAAATGGCGCCGGAGGGCAGAGGCCGTTCCGGCCGTTCCGCCGCATCCTCCTTCAGATCGGCAAGATCATTGGAGATCAGTCCGAAAATATAAGCGCAGAGAGACGCGATGCAGAGCCCCGCAAGTTCCAGCCAGGCATGAAGCATTCCTCCCGCCAGGACGTATCCTGCCAGGACATCCCCGGGAACACTGAAAAGATTGGGCAGCCTGAGCAGCTGAAGAAAAGCTTTTGCTTTATGGAGAGATTTCATGCTCCGGGTCCTTTTTTGACGTTGAGAAAATCCGTTTTTTCATTTTCCTGGCGGATCCGGATCCCGAGGAAGCGGAAGGCGTTTTCTGTGGTGATGCGTGCGCAGTCGTCCAGTGAGATGTTCCGCAGAAGGGCAAGCTTTTCCGCGATCAGAGGCAGGTAGGCGGGATGATTTTCTTTGCCGCGGAAGGGAACGGGCGCCAGATACGGGGAATCCGTTTCAAGCAGGATGCGGTCTTCCGGATAGAGGCAGGCCAGTTCCCGGATGTTGTCTGCGCGTTTGAATGTAATCATTCCGCCGACTCCGAAGTAAGCGCCGAGCTGGATGAACTTATCCGCCCATTCCGGACTGCCTGCAAAGGCATGGAGGACAAAGACCCCCTTGGATGACGCATAGTCGCGGAGAAGTTCATGGGCGATGTCATAAGCGGAGTCTTCTCCTCCGCGGTCACGGCAGTGGACGGAGACGGGTACATTCAGCTCCAGTGCCACTGCGAGAAAATCGCGGAAGACCGTGATCTGAGTCGTCCGTTCGGAAAAGTCATAGTAGAAATCCAGTCCGATTTCGCCAATTGCCGCAAAGTGTTTTCGTCTGGCGAACTCCTTGAAATCCGCCGCTGTCCCGTTCATCTTCTCCGCATCATGCGGATGCACTCCGGCGGCAAAGAAGGCTCCCGGGCATTCTGCGGCGAAATCCGCTGCGCGAAGGCTTTCCTCCATTCCGGAAGCGCAGGCCAGAAGGTATCCGACTCCGGAATCCGCCGCACGTCTGCAAAACTCCAGCGGATTGAAAGCGCTTTCCCCGGCTGCCCCCGGGCAGTCCGTCGATCCGTTTTCTTCCGTTCCCCCTTCTTTCTGCGGGAGATGCAGATGCGTATCAAAAAGACACATGAAAAAAACACTCCTGAACATCCGATTGAATTCCGAAAACATAACCCCACTTTCCCTTTTCGTCAAGAGAAACGCCGGAAAAGAGCAGAATTCGGGGCGGGGGACTTGAAAAAAGTATTATTTTGTATTACCTTAATAAAGAATCGGGCCGCTTCCCCCCCCCTCCGTCCCGCCTCCACCCCGGTGCGGATCTCTCACCGGCGCGGAACGATGGACGGAACACCGGATCCCGGAAGCATGCCCAATGCCGGACGGAAAAGGAGAGTGACAATGAAAAAACAAGGCGTGATTACTTTCAAGGCCGATGGTGACATGCTTGAAGCGCTGGAACGCATTCCGAACAAATCGGAATTCATCCGTGCCGCAGTGTTGTCTGCCCTGGACGAATCCTGTCCGCTCTGCGGCGGGACAGGGACGCTGAATCCGCATCAGCGGATGCACTGGCGTCATTTTCTGAAGGAACACACCCTGATCCGTTGTCAAACCTGCAATGGATTTGAAATCAACTGCACCCAGTGTCATTCTTCCGGCGATAGCCTCCGCGGAAAGAAGAAGCAGCGCGGATCACAAGCATCTCCGGACTCCCCGCTCTCCTCCTGCCGCAGAGGCATCCCTGAAGCAGGGGAAACGGCAGGGAAAACGACAGGGAAAACGTCAGGGAAAACGGCAGGGGAAAGGGAAAAGAAATCGAGGCAGGAGGAAGTGCAGGCGGGGAGACAGATTCTGTCATGAATTCTCCGGAAGGATGCGTCATGCGCTCCAGACGCTCCTCCCCCTCTTACTCCTGCTGAAGGCAAAAGACAAAATTTCGTCCGAACAGGATAAAAACAAGACACCCCCGGCAATAATCTGCACGGGGAAAGCATCATGAACATTCAATACGAAGTACGAAGGAAGAATAAGGACTGAAGAAAATGCGCAAGAATCATGAAATGCGGAAAGGCCGTCCAGCGGCAGGAGCACTGTTCTTTTTTGCGGCGCTTTTGTGGGGAACGGCATTGACGGCGGCGGATCAGGTTTTCTGCACGACTTTTCCGGTGTATCTGTTCACCCGCAATATCATGCAGGGAGCGCCGCGTCAGCCGGAGCTGCTGTTGCCTGCGAATCTCGGCTGTCCTCATGACTATGCCGTGACGCCGCAGGATCTGCGGAAAGTTTCAGGGGGCAGTCCGCTTCTGATTGCGAACGGAGCCGGACTGGACAATGCGGTCTGTGAGGCATTGAAAAAGGCGAATCCCTCGCTTCGTGTGTGTTACGCTTCGGACGGGGAAGAAGAAACAGCAGGTGCTTCCGCCGGATCATCCGGAGCGGTCTGCCGGGCTGCCGGCGACGGAGATGGGCAGACCAGCTGTCCGGGGGAAGGGCATTCCCATCATCATCATGGGCATGGAGTGACAGGAGGAGAAAATCCCCACAACTTCGCCTCGCCCGGACACGCAGCTGAACTGGTGAAATCCATTGCGTCCCATCTTTGCAAGGAGGATCCGTCTTCGGCGGAATTGTATCGGAAAAATCTGGAGGTGTATCTTTCGAAACTGCGACAGCTTTCGGAAGAAATGTCCCGTGCGGCGAAGAAATTTTCCGGGAAAAGCGTTCTTGCACAGCATGATGTATTTGAATATGCCGCGAAGGAGCTGGGGTTGAAAATGGTTGCTGTGATTCAGACGGAACCGGGAGAGAATCCATCCGCTTCGGAACTGATAGGTCTGATCCGTCTTGCCAAGAAGGAGAAGATCTCCCTGATACTGGCGGAGCCGCAGTATCCGACGGATGTTGCGGAAATGATCGGACGTGAAACCGGCGTACCGGTTCTTCTTCTGGATCCCGTTGCGAACGGTAGTGCGGATGCTCCGCTGGATTATTACGAGAGCACGATGCGGAAAAATCTCTCCCTTCTGGAAAGGCATCTCGGACAATGAACGAGGTATGTGATTTGGAGAAAAACGCCGTACTGTTCCGTGATGTGAACGTTTCGATGGGAGATGTCCGCATTCTGGAGAACGTTTCCGCCCGGATTCCCCTGGGGAGTTCCACTGCTGTGGTGGGGCCGAACGGGGCGGGGAAAACCAGTCTGACACTGGCGCTTCTCGGGCAGATGCCGTACCGTGGAAGGATCGAGTTCCCGTGTCTGGAGGGGGGAAGACGTCTCCCGCGCTTCGGATTTGTTCCCCAGGTGCTGCAGTTTGACCGGGACATGCCGATGACGGTCATGGATTTTCTTTTGTCCGGAATGCAGCGCATGCCGCTTTTTCTGGGGAAATCCGCCAGGCTTCAGCGCCGGGCGGAAGCGATGCTGGAGGAAGTGGAATGCGCCCGTCTTTCCGGTCGTCTTTTCGGAGCGCTCTCCGGCGGAGAAATTCAGCGGGTTCTTCTGGCGCAGGCGCTGCTGCAGGAACCGGAGATCCTGATTCTGGATGAACCGACCGCAGGGGTCGATTTCAAAGGCGGACAGATCTGCTGCGAACTGTTGAACAAAATCCGGGAAAGCCGGAAATTCACTCAGCTGATGGTCAGCCATGATCTGGCGACGGTGGCGGCGCATGCAACGCATGTGATCTGCCTGAATCACCGCGTGTATGCAGAGGGCCGTCCCAGGGATGTGCTGACACACAAGGTCCTTTCTGAAACCTTCGGGCTTCATATGGGGATTCCTTCCGTGGAGGATATTGCAGGAGATGCCCTGGTCTGCGGAGCGGACTGCACACATCATCATCATCACCACAGTCATCATGATTCTTCCTCCGCGGAGCAGACAGCGGCGCATGCTCCGGAAGGATGCGCTTTCCCCCCGTGCGGAGGAGGAAAGAAGAACGGAGAAACACAGCATGCTTCATGAAATCATCCAGAATACGGGCGGATTTCTTTCCTTCTGCCTTCCTTTTGAATGTCTGACCCTGGAATTCATGCAGAGGGCGCTGATCGGTCTTCTTCTGATTGCGCCTCTTGCGGCGGTGACGGGTGTGCAGGTGGTGAATTCCCGGATGGCATTTTTTTCAGACGCAATCGGGCACTCCGCATTTGCGGGTGTGGCGCTGGGACTGATCTTTGCCGTGAGTCCGAACTGGACAATGCCGCTTCTGGCATTGCTGGTGGGGATTCTGATCATGGCGCTGAAACGGGGGAGCCGTCTCTCCTCGGATACGGCGATCGGCGTGATTTTTTCTGCGGTGGTGGCGTTCGGACTGGCGATAGTGAGCCGGAACAAATCGGTGGCCCGGGATATGCAGATGTTTCTGTACGGGGATATCCTGACGATCGGAGAAACGGAGATTGCGATTTTGTTTTTTCTGTTTCTACTGTTCTGTGTGTTTCAGTATTTTTCGTACAACCGTCTTTTGTGCATTTCGGTGAATCCGCGTCTTGCGAGCGTGCACAGGATTCCCGTGGGTGTGTACCAGTACGCCTTTACGGCGCTGCTGTCGCTGGTGGTGATATTTTCGGTCCGTGCGGTCGGGGTGATTCTGGTGACGGCGCTTCTGGTGGTTCCGGCGGCGACGGCACGGAATCTGGCGGGCAGTTCGCGTGGAATGTTCTGGATATCGCTGGGCGTGGCTTATGTGTCGGCGGTGTCCGGACTGATTGTGTCCGCGCAGGAATGGGCGGGGACAGCCAGCGGGGCGACCGTGGTGCTGATCTCCTGTATTCTTTTCTGCGTGAGCCTGTTGATTTCACTGTTCCGTCCGGGGAAGACGCCGGACATGGAAAAATGATTTTTTTTCTGAGAGCCTTATGATGAGTTCGTCCCGATTTACCCTGTTCGCCTTTTTTCTTCTGAGTGCGGCCATGTTTCACTTCCATTCCTGCGGTCCTGGGATGGTGCTGTCGGAAGAAGCCCCTGGACCGCATTTCCTGACGGGAAAGCAGAAAAAGAACGAATTTTCCCTTCCGTCTGGAGATCCATTTTTACAGCAGCAAATCAGTTCCTCGGCTGTTTTTCCGGGATGGAATTTGTCGGATCCCGTCTGCCGCCATTGCGGTCAGGCGCTCAGTTCCGGACTTTCTTCCGGGGAATGCGCATTCCGTTCGGCTGCGTTTGAACAAGATTCCGGGAAAGCGGAAGATCTTTATAAAGAGGCGCGTCGACTCCTGACACAGGAGGCGGAACGGGAAGGCCGGGCGTCGTCGCGGATTCTTCTGGGGGTCATGGCTGAGCGCGGATTGGCGAACGGGAATCCGGATGAGATCGCCGCAGCCCGTCATTTCCGCCTCGCCGCGGAGAGCGGCTCTCCCGCCGGCATGACAGCTCTTGCCGTTTTCTGGATCAGAAGGAATATGGAACTCGAAGAGGCCGAAAAACTTCTGATCCGTTCCCAGTCGATTCTCCCTGATGATCCTGATAACAAGTTCGGATTTGCAGAGTTGTATTTCGCCCGGGGAAAATGGGACGGAGCCTTTTCCCTGCTCCGGGAAACCTATGCCGAAACGGCTCCGGAGACGGAGGAACGGGCGGCGGCTGAAATGATGGCAGTGAATTTTCTTCAGCGCCTCTCCATTGTGGGGGGGAGGGACCGGGCGCTTGCGGAACTTGATCTCCTGATCCGGCAGGATCCTTGGAATGTCCTTTTTTATGCGATGCGGGCCTCCCTGCGGAAGGAACAGGGGGAATTCGAGTCGGCGGAAAAGGACTGGAATGCCGTTCTAGAAATCGGCGGACCCCGAGCTCCGGTATATGCGGAACGCGCTGAAGTCCGTTCTGCGTCCGGCCGTCTGGCGGGAGCTCTGGAAGACATGAAAACGGCGGTGAAACTTTCTCCGCTTGATCCGGAACTGTTTCTGCGCAAAGGAATGATTGAACTGGAGGCATCCGAATACGGCGATGCGTTTTCGAGTCTGGAAGAGGCGAAACGCCTTCTTCCGGGTACTGATCCGCGCCTCTCGTGCTTCGCCGCCATGATTCATCTCAGGCGGAAGGAATACCGGAAGGCGGAGGCGGTTTTGGAGAAACTTCCCTCTTCAGCCCGAAACGGGGAAAGCGCTGCTCTGCTCGCAGAAGTGAAGCGTGCCATGAAGGACTACGCGGCGGCAGTTCGGATTCAGTATGAGATTTATACGCGCGACACCTTTGATCCGGTCAATGCCCTGCGTCTGGCTGAGAGCCTGATCCTTGCCGGCAGCACGGAACGTGCGCTGGAATTCCTGCCGGAGGAATATGTGCAGATGCTGCGGACGGCCCGCAGTCCCCTTCTTCCGAGCGTCTTGTATCTGAAGGCGTTTTCTCTGACCCTGCTGGGGAGGAACGCGCATCGGGAGACCAGAGAACTGGTGGAAGTCGCATCCTCGAACAGGAATCCGGCCCGGAGACCGGGTGGTGAGGGACGGGAGTCCTCCGCCTCCGGCGCGGGCGCCGCCGTTTGTCCCGTGTTCTCCGGAGAATCCTGTCGGCGGGCGGATTCCATCCTTCCGGAGAAGATGTTCCGATCCACCTTTCTTCCGGAGGAATCTTTGTTCCTGAACCGCTTTCTGGAAAAATTTCCCCAGAAAAAAGAGACACTTGAAAAACTGCGTGCCCTTTCCGTTCTTTGGAATCAATGTCTTCCGGAGAAATGAAAGTCCGAAGCGGCAATTGCGGGGGATATTTTGGAAATTCATCCTCCGGAGAGTTGAATATGGAGAAATGGGAGAGTAGATTACCGGAGTTTTCCGTTTCTGTTTTTTACCGGATTTGAATTGTTTGAACGAGATTTGTAAAGAAGGCTTGACGAATTTATGGTCATCATGAAAATGAACAATGTGCTTGTGAAGCACAGCAAAACATTATTCGGCGTATTCACTGGAGTCATTATCATTTCCTTTGTGTGGTTTTTCACTCCTGGAATGGATGGGTCCATGTTCTTTTCCGGAGACGCTTCCTCACAGAATGCGGTAGTGGGTCAGGTATTCGGCGAAAAGGTCAGAAACGCGGATCTGCGGCGGAATGTGGTCCGGGATGCGATTGTGCTGGGAGCGTCTTACGGAGGGAGTCCGCGCAATTATATGGAATATGTGTCTAAAAACGCGTTTGAATCGTATGCGGTGCTTCTGGTCGCGAAAAAGCTCGGGGTTTCCGTTTCCGATGAAGAAGTGGTGGCGCAGATCAAGTCTCTGCCCGCATTTCAGGGGAAAAACGGATTTGACGTCACGCTGTACGATCAGTATGAAAAGGAATTTCTTGCTCCGCTGGGGTACAGCAAACATGATCTGGAGGAGGCGTTCCGGGATGCGATTGCCAGAGTGACGCTGCCTTCCCGTTTTACGGAAACGGTTTTTGTCACGGATTCGGAAGTCTCTGAATACGAGAGAGTCGCACTGGAAACCTACAAAGCCAGGACCGTGCTTTTCCCTTATGAGGAATTTTCCAGAGGTCTTGATTTCTCCGAAGACGATCTGATGGCTTTCCATAAGGCGAACGGTCTTCTTTTCATGACGGAACCTGTGGTTGATGCCGAGATCATCGCCTTTTTCAATTCGGATTACAAGGCCGATGCTTCTGCCATTACGGACGAGCAGATCCGTTCCTATTATGAAAAGAACAGAGAATCGTTCAAAAAACAGGACGGAACTTTTCAGACGCTGCCTGAATCCACTGCCCGGATCCGTACCGAACTTCTGCGCGAACAGGCCCGCCGGAATGCGAATGCCGCGGCAAAGGCCTTCCGTGAAGAGCTGTACAATCTGGCCGATACCTCTGAATATGCCTCCGATCCGGAAGCTTCGCTCCGTTCGGCAATGGAAAAGAAGGGATATCGCTTCATTACTGTTCAGGATGTGCATCCTTCCGCAAAGGCAATGAACAACATCGGTCCGGAAAAAGAGCTGATTTCCACGCTTTTTTCCCTGGAAAACCCGCTCCAGATCAGTTCCACCGTTCAAGGAACCAACGGTTCGTTCATTGCGGTGCTGAAGAACCGCAGGGAACCTGTTCCTGCTCCGTATGAGGATGTCAGGGAGGAGGTCCGGAAAGTGCGCGTGAGTCAGGAAGGCATGGCTCGTGCGAAAGAGGCTGCAAGAAATTTCCCGCTTCTTCTTTCGGAATCTGCGAATCCGGGAAAGGATCTGGTGAAACTGGCGGAATCCGCCAAGGCCAGAGTCGCGGACATGAAGGACTTCACGCTCCGGGATGCACCCTCTTCCGCAGACATCAAGGAACGTATCGCCCGGAGTATGGCGGCCTCAACAAGAACGGGTGAACTTTCCCAGCCTCAGAATCTCCAGGACGGCGTTTTGATGGTCTTTGTCGATGACCGTGTCCAGCCGGATGCAAAGCTCATGGAGGAATCCAAACCTCTCTTTGAATCCATGGCTCTGATGAGCAAGCGTCAGACCGCTGCCACGGCCTTCATGCAGTGGATTATGGCAAATTCCGCAAGCTATCTGGCCCGTCCTGATGAGGAGGAATCGGGTAATCCGGAATAAGAAGAGCTTTTCCCACTCATTGTCCTTCCTTTTACGATCAGGGAAAAGTGAGAAAGGCGCAGATTCGGGGAAGGGACAGATCCCAAAGGAGCACATTCTTTTATGTGCTTCTTTTTTTTTATTGCACTGATCTTTGCCTTTCCGTGAAGTGAAGAAGAGGAGGGAAAACTTTTTTCCCCCTCTTCATCCGGATGGAGAAATTTTCTCTCCCATTTCACCCCGTTTCTTTTCCTGCTCCGAAAACGGGAAACGGTTCCGCGCTTCCCTTCCCGGCTGCGTGTCTCCTGGTGTCACTCCTGGAGGCGCCATTTCCTTTCTTTCTTTTTCCGACATCCGGGAAAAGATGAGGTGGCGGAGGGTGGAGGAGAGTGTCCAGAGGGAAGAACCGGAGGAGAATAAGGAAGAAACAAAGAAGAAAAATTGACTTTTCCCCCGATGAGCTTACTTTACAATTCTGTATGGATTTTATTTTCAGCGCATGAGAATTCTTTTAGCGCATGAGAATTCTGAAATGGAAGGAAGAAGAAGGAGAAGGAGGAGGATGTTCGGGATGAATGTTTTTCCCACTGCAGGATTTGGCCTGAAAACGCTTTTCACTCTTGTGATTCTGACATCCGGCGCAATGTCGGTTTCTTTTGCCGGAGAGGGATCCGCGGGTAACGGAAGAGGGACGGCAGCACAGGAGTATCCTGTCATTGTTCCCAATTCATCCGTATCTCCGGGTGTTTCCATTCTGGAGAACAGACGTCCGGAGAACAATTTTCCTCCGGATTCGGCAGGGAAGAAGAGTCCGTTGCCGACGGTGTCAACGCCGGCATCTGTGAGCGGAAGCATTTCCTCCCCCAGAGTTCTTCCGTCATCGCCGACTCCGAAATATACCCCCGTTCTTCCCTCCCGGAATCCTTATCCGGTGAAGGCTTCCGGCGCCTCTTCTTCAAAACGCTGAAGGAAAACGCTGTGCGAAAACGCTGAGCGAATCCGGAGAAAAGAGGAATGGAAGGATTTTTTCGCTTTCCCCTGCATTTCCCACTGGAGCGCAGAAAGAAGCAGAAGAAAGAGGTGATTTTTTTCTGTTCTTTCTCTGAAATCAAATCAGTTTCCGAAGAAATGGAACAGATAGGGATTTTGAAGGCGTTCCTCTCCGATTGTCGTTGCAGGGCCATGCCCGGGATAGACGGTGAGGGAATCGGGCAGGGGCAGGAGATTTTCCCTGATACTGGTCATCAGTGCATCGGAATCGCCTCCCGGGAGGTCCGTGCGTCCGACGGAGAAGCGGAAAAGCGTGTCCCCTGTAAAGACCGCATTCATGCTTTGAAAAAGGTAGGAAACTCCCCCTGGCGTATGACCGGGGCAGGGGAGGCATTCCAGCTCCGGAAAAGCGGGTGGCCATTGGGTCCCGGGCAGATTTTCCGCCGCGGGAATGTAGGGGGGGATCGCGTTTTCAGGGCTTCTGTAAAGAAACTGGTCTTCCGGCGGGAGATACACTCCGGAAATTTTCAGACGTTCCATCAGGAGCGGAATCCCCGAAATATGATCTACATGAGCATGTGTCAGGAGAATCACCCTTTTCTCGCATTCCAGTGCATCGGCCGCATTCGCAATCTGTTCCGGTGCTCCGCCGGGATCGATAATGTACAGAATCCCGGAATCTTCCGGGCGGACAAGATAACAATTGGTCTCCAGCAACCCCACGCTCAGGCATTGAATGAAATCTGCCGACATTTTTCCTCTTCCTTGTTTTTTCCGTCATCCGATCTCAATCGCCGGTATGACAAGTTGATTTTTCCGCTGTAGCTGTGTCCAGCCTTTTTTCGAGATATATGTAAGAAGAATTTCATGTGATCTCATGCAATTTCATGCAAATTCATGTAAATTCATACAATTTTATGCAAATTCAAGTGATTTTGTATGATGTTCCATGGGATTGTATCTGAAAAACCGCTTCTTTCGGTTCGCTCCGCCATTTCTTTCCGATTCCGATCGTTTTTTTCCCCTCTTCTGTGAGCCAGATCTGCCAGATCTTCTGAGAGACCGCTTCGTGATGTTATCGTCTGCAGTTCCGCTGTCTCCTGCTCACAAAGACTTTCCCTCCGCGTTGTCGTCGTCTTGCTGCGCGGCGGGTTCAGCAGACGGCTCCTGTAGAGGGGAATGAAGGGAAAAGGAAGTCCGTAGGAAAAGAAAGTATGAATTGAAAACGGCATGGTGGGCCGGGAGAACAGAATGACCGAATGATGAAATGATTGGAACTGAAGCAATTTCAATGAAGTTTCCCCGGACCCGTTCTGTGACCGCCGCCTCCTCCTGTGGGCCAGTCATCGCAATGGTCCTCATTGGTAGAATCCACGACGTATCCGATCCGGTGTCCGTCCTTATCGTAAACGTAGTGACCGGAAACTTCCTCCGCCAGCCAGTCGAGCCCTTTCTGACGCCACTCGGGGTCGTCAAGCTTTTTCAAGAGGTTGGCGTAGTAGGAAGTTCTTCTCCGTGTGTCGGAATCGAGTTTTGCCAGGGCTGCGTCAATGCTGTCCACGGTTCCGAGAGCGGGGAGGAACTTTGTAATGAACAGATACCAGTCCAGATCAATGGAGGACATTCCGTAGACGGGTTCGAGCGCCACGGGAATCAGCGAAGTCCGCGTGAAGACGGGGAGCACCATCCCCACATAAAAAGGCGGTTTGTACGAAGATTCCACTTTGATTCTGCCGAGAGGCTTGGCCAGTGCATCCACCTGGATTTCCGGGACGGTTCGCTTCATGGAGTTTTCCGCGGAACTCATACGCGAGGCAAAAGCGGATTCACTGCGTCCCAGAGATCCCTTTCCGTGAAAATCCAGCGCTTCACCGAGAGTTCCGTCTGAAGAAGAGTCGGTGTCTCCCGGGAGTTCCCCCAGGGAACCCGAAAGAGTCGTGGTTTCCTGACTCCCGACGAAATAGGAGAGGGCGCCGGAATAATATTCCATGCCCTGCTGGAAATTTCCCCGGAGATAGTCGGAAGTCCAGAGATTTTTGGTTTCTTCATCGTAATTGGTCCAGTAACTGTCATAGGTGGCCCAGGTGATGCGGGGGAGGATGTTGAAGCGCAGATCCGTATCATTCGCATTCCGGACGGGTTCTCCGGTGGCGGGATCTGTCTTGATCAGAATCTGAATCAGATTTCCTTCCTCGTCGCGGACGGCTTCATATTCATAGGGATTTTCGGTGTCGGAAAGAGAGGTGTGTTTACTGAGCCCGGAACGAGTCTGGAGAATGGCGTCGAGCACTCCGCTGCCGTCGGCGGAGTCGTAGGGGCTCTGACCGGAAAAGAATTCCGTGTGGAGAGGGAGAACCTCCGATTCTCCGATAAAGGTGTCGTTCCGCCCCAGGCGCAGTTCCCCCCACCATTTCGGACCGTAGCTCATTTTCAGTATGGAGCGGAGCGCACACCAGTAATCCGCGGCAATCGCCGCATACAGGCTTTTACTGGTCAGATAGGACGTGAAATCAGGAGAGGAGGGCGGATCACAGTAGATCTCAGGAGTCCCGAGACGCAGAATCTTTGTCCCGACCGCGATCCCTTTGATATTGGTGGATTCGCCGGACCCGGATTCGGGAAAACGGACGTCCAGAATGCTCTCCAGCATGGCCGCATACGGCAGACGCCAGTAATAGCCGTGAATCTCCTGCGGCACGGATTCATGACCGTAGATGGTCTCATCCAGAATATCCTGAAGGAAGATTCTGTTGAACTCTCCGGCATCGGGATTGCTGGTCAATCCGTTGTTCTTGGCTGCCTGCTGGGCGGCTCCGTAACCGATCAGCGGACCGACAAAAGAAACGCGCGTCTGCATCTGAGTCAGGAGTTCCGCGGTTTCCTCCAGTCTGGTCATCTCCTCTTCGACTCTCGTGATATCCGCCTGGAATTCCTCCGGAGACTCATATTCGGAATATTCCTTGACCTGCCCCAAGGTTTCCGGATCGGTCCCCCAGCCGTACACCGAGTCCGAAATCAGCACGGTACAGGCCTTGATGAGATTCAGTTCCCCGATCAGATTGAGGCTGTGCATCTGCCAGTTCGCTCCCGCAACGGCGGCCGCGTCCACGGCGGTCTGGGCTTTGACTTTTCCACGGATCACCGAATGAATGTCGAAAAGAATCAGAATCCCGATCAGAATGACGATCAGGGATAGAACCCCGAAAAGCAGGGTCTGGCCGGATTCCCGGCGTCTGCCTCTGAAGCGGAAACGGAAATTCGGCACAGGCATGGCGTCAGTCCTCCAGATAGTCCGAAGCGTAGTCTGCGGTTTTCGCGCTCAGAGAGCTGAGGTCGAAACTGTCAGATCCGAAAAGAAAATCGGCAAGCGGCATGTTTAGTGGATAATTCCTGAACCGGAGTTCCGCCTCCGCTTCCCGGCCGGCACTGCGTTCATGAATTTCCAGATTCGTCCCCTGGCGGCTGGCAGGACAGTATGGGCAGGAGGAACTCCCGCGCGTCTGCCCGTAATAGGGACATTTGTAATTGGTATGCATGGAACTGGAACCGTCCCAGAATTCATAATTAAGCCAGCGTCTTCCGTCCAGAAATTCCTCCACCGCCACCGTCTCATAGGCAAACTGATGTGTCTTGGAAGTAAAGAAGGAGGAATTTTCCGGTTCCACCATGTTCCCGGAGGCTCCAATGGCTTTCACACGTCCTTCTCGATTCACAAAGTACGAATTGAAGCCAACAGCGGCGGAACGCGCCGAACGAAATGCCGCATAATCTGAAATCATCTGCCCCGCAGAAATCAGAAAAAGCTGAAGAAGACCGAAGAGAATCAGGCAGAGCAGCAGCATGACAAACAGTGCCTCCACCATCGCGGAGCCTCGTTCAGAGGAATGTCTTATCCGGATTTTTTTCCTGTCCATACTCCGCCGCACCTCGCATTTCCGCTTTCTTCCGGAATCCGCCCTGGTCGGGGAAAAACGCCGGAAAAACATGTGCCCGGAAATTTCCGGGAATATCAGGATTTTTCCCTTCCTTTTCCCTTCTCCTTCATCTCCTTACCTGTGGCGGATCCGGAAAGTCCGGCCGTCGGCACTGCTGGCGCTGTGCGTGAAGAAATGCCGGCGGAAAGAAGGAAGTCTGTCCGTCAGGCAGGAGCAGTGGCTGATACAGGGGGGAAAGAAGGGGCTGTCATCTCGCGTCGTTCCGAAGCGTCAGTCGCTGAAATCGACTCCGCTTCCGTCCGCTTCCAGGTTTTTCAGCACTTCAGCGGAATTGGTGCTGGCGGCGTCTTCCGCATTGTCCGCACCGAAAATGGAGGCGACTCCGGCGATCTTCTGGCGGACCGCGTCACTGAAAATGCTCAGGACCGTCAGCGCGGCAACCGCAACAATCACAACGATGATGATGTATTCCACGATTGCCTGTCCTTTCGTCCCGCGACGAGCCAGTTTTCTTCTCATTCTGATGTCCATTTTTATCTCCTTCGCTTTATAGTTTCCGTCCGGGCGGGGATTTGTTTTTTTCGTTGTTTTCCCGATTCCGCTTTTTTTGTTTTATGCGGATCTTTCTCTTCCCGAAAGAGTTGTTTTTCTCATTTCTTCCTGCCGTATTGATTTTGTTTTCATTTCTTTTCATTTTCTCCACAGGATGCAGGATGAAAAACAAAATCAGGTAAACGGCTCCCAGGCCACCAGGGAGACAAGACGCCAGCCGTATTCAGTGAAGGCCGCGAGCAGCAGAACCAGAAGACATGTCACTGCGACGAAAGCCACCAGCATGAGTGCGTATTCCGTCAGGATCTGCCCCCTGTTTCCGCGAGATTGTTTACCGAGGATCTTCACAGGCATACTCTTTCTCCATGTCACCACAGCACCATAATAGCACGCGGTGTCTCCCGTGTCAAGCGGGAAGAGGGGCAGATTCATCAAATCAGGAATTTTTTCCGCCTTCCCTGGAGGCGATGATTTCATTGTTTTCGTTCAGGACAATCACCTTGGGAGCGAAGCCTTCCGCCTCCGCCTCGTCCATTATGCCGAAACACATAATGGTTACGATATCGCCGATGCGTCCTCTGTGTGCGGCGGCTCCGTTGAGTCGGAAAACCTTGGAACCGCGTTCACCCGGGATGGCATAGGTTTCGAGTCTCTGCCCGTTGGTGGCGTTTACCACCAGGATTTTTTCATAGGGCAGGATTCCGGCGCGGTCAAGAAAGTCAAGATCAATTTCCAGGCTGCCTTCGTAGTCCAGATCGCAATGGGTCAGTCTGGCCCGGTGGATTTTTCCTTTGATCATCTGAAGCATCATGGGACCGGATATACTCCTTACTCAGTTCATCATCGAACAGTTCCGCATCGTTTTTGTCTGCGTGGCGTATACTATACACCCTTTTTCCGTTTTTTTTACTCCCGGAAGGAATATTTTCTGAAAATAACGGCTCCCCCATTGCGAAAAACAATGCGCGAGGCTACATTAAACCAATATCAAAATGGTTTTTCATGACGAAAGAGATCTTCAGCCATGAGTGAGGAAATCAAACACGAATGCGGGATCGCCCTCATTCGTCTCCTGAAGCCGCTGGATTTTTATGCGGAAAAGTACGGGACCGCATTTTACGCCTTGAACAAGCTGTATCTCCTGATGGAAAAACAGCACAACCGCGGCCAGGACGGAGCCGGCATCGCCAATGTGAAACTCGATGTCCCACCGGGAAACAAATATATTTCCATCCAGAAATCCAACGCCTCCTCCCCCATCAAGGACATCTTTTCCACACTGACAAAGGAAATCGAAAGCATCCGCAGTTCAGCTCCGGAAAACGTGAGGGGGAATCCCTTCTGGCTGAAGGATCATGTCCGCTTTTCCGGGGAAATCTTTCTAGGTCATCTCCGCTACGGAACCTACGGGAACAATTCTCTGGAGGCGTGTCACCCCTTTTTGCGCGAAAGCAACTGGATTTCCCGCACCCTGATTACCGCGGGAAATTTTAATATGACCAATACAGACGAGCTGTTTCAGCGTCTCGTGGATATCGGTCAGCATCCGAAAAACCATTCGGATTCCGTGACGATTCTGGAAAGGATCGGCCATTTTCTGGATGAGGAGAATGCGACTCTTGAAGCCCGTTGCCGCGCAGAAGGCATGTCAAGAAGAGAGACCGCGGCCCATATCGCAAGAAATCTGGACGTCATGAAAATCCTCCGGGAATCCTGCCGGGGCTGGGACGGCGGATATGTCATGGGCGGACTGATCGGCCATGGAGACGCGTTCGTGCTCCGGGATCCGAACGGAATCCGCCCGGCATATTATTACATGGATGACGAAGTCGTCGTGGTGACTTCCGAACGGCCGCCGATCCTGACGGCGTTCAATGTGCTGCCGGAAAAAGTTCATGAACTGCCTCCGGGGCATGCGCTTGTCATCCGCCGGGATGGGAGAACGTCTCTGGAGCCTTTTGTCGACCCCATTCCCGAAAAGACGCCCTGTTCCTTTGAACGCATCTATTTCTCCCGCGGGACGGATGCGGATATCTACCGCGAACGGAAGGCTCTCGGAAGACATCTCATGCCGCGCATTCTCCAGGCGGTGGACGAAGATATTGAACACACGGTCTTTTCCTTCATCCCGAATACGGCCGAAAGCTGTTTTTATGGACTTTCCGAGTCTCTCAGGACCTATTGCTGCTGCAGAATCGCTGAAAATGTCATGAAACTCAAAGGAAGCGATTTCACGCAGGTGGAACTGCTTCATCTGCTTCACTTCCGGCCGCGCTTTGAGAAAATCGCCGTGAAAGACGTGAAAATGAGGACATTTATTGCGGATGATTCCCAGAGGAATGATCTGGTTACGCATGTTTATGACATTACCTATGATTCGATTGTCCGGGGGGAGGATACTCTCGTCGTCGTGGACGATTCGATTGTCCGGGGGACGACGATGAAGGAGAGCATTCTGAAAATTCTGGACCGGCTCGGTCCGAAGAAGATCATTGTCGCCTCCTCCGCGCCTCAGATCCGCTATCCGGACTGTTACGGAATTGATATGGCCCGGCTGGGTGATCTGGTCGCTTTCCGTGCCGCGGTCGAGCTTCTCCGGGAGACGCACCGTACGCATATCATTGATGAAGTCTACCGCAAGGCGAAAGCCGCTCTCGCTTCCGGGGAAGCCAGAATTCCGAATTATGTGAAGGAAATCTACGAGCCTTTCACGGAAGCGGAGATTTCGTCGAAGATCTCCCTTCTTCTGCGTCCGGTGGATCTGCATGCGGAAGTGGAAGTGATTTTCCAGACACTGCAGGGATTGCACGATTCCTGTCCGAATCACAAAGGGGACTGGTATTTTTCGGGGAACTATCCGACACCCGGCGGAAGCCGCGTCGTGAACCGTTCCTTCGTCAATTTCATAGAAGGCCGAAACGAACGGGCCTATTAAAGGAGATGAGGAAGAATGCTTCAACTGCTGGCCGCTACGACGAACAAACATAAAATCCAGGAGTTCCGGGATATGTTTTCCGGTCTGGAAGACAAAATTTCGATCATTTCCCCCGATTCGATTGAAAATTTTCCGGAACTGATTGAAAACGGGGACACCTTTGAAAAAAATTCCGTTTTGAAAGCGTGTCAGGCCTCGCGTTATGCGGACATGGCGGCTTTTGCGGATGATTCGGGTCTGGAAGTGGAAGCCCTCCATGGCGCGCCCGGGGTCTTTTCCGCCCGTTATGCGGGGGAGGGGGCTTCGGACGCCGACCGCATCGCCAAGCTCCTGAAGGAGATGAACGGAGTGAAGAACCGCCGGGCGAGATTTGTTTCGGTGATTTCGCTTGCGTACCGGGGGGATCTGGTGGAAAGTTTCCGCGGGGAGCTGTCCGGCACCATTCTGGAGGCCCCGTGCGGAGAAAACGGTTTCGGCTATGATCCTGTCTTTGTCCCGGACGGATATGAGCAGACCTTTGCGGAGATGCCGCCCGAACTGAAGGACCGGATCAGCCACAGGGCCCGTGCTTTCCGTCTTGCCGCGGAGTTCATCAAACGGGAACTGGCGACCATGGATGATTTTGAGTTTGAATGAGATCCCATGTCGTTTCCGCCAAGCCCGATCTGAAAAAAATATTCACTGAAAAGAATGAATGGATGAATGCCTATGAGAGGCGCCGTTTTCCCCCTTCTGACGAGTATCGTAACTTTCTTTCTCCTCACTGCTGTGCCCGTTTTTCTTCCGGCTGCGGGGAAACAGCAGGAGGTCTTCTTTTCCGGGAAGGCCCGTTCCGGGGATCGCTTTGAATTCAGCATTCACAGTGTGCGTCTTCTTGAGTATGTGCTGGTCGTTCCCGGAGCGGAGAAGGAAGCTCTCCGGACGGAGGGAATCGACGTTTCCGCCAAAGGAATTCTGACCTTGAAGAAGGTCAATGCCTGGGGGAGTCCACTTGAACTCGACTTCAGAGTTGACGCTCTCCGGGGAAAGATCAACGGGAAGACGTTTGACTGCGCGAACCTGAGGGGACGGACCGTTACTGCCGATTTGACAGGCACCATCCCTCTCTTCCGCCTGAAGGAAGATTCCTCCTCCCCTCCGGCCGGCGGCAGCGCCTTTGATCCTGCCGCGATTCTGGGGGGATCCTCTGCCGCTTCCAAGAGTTCCGGGAACAGCGGAAGTCTTTCCGGAGACGGAAAGGCGGATGGGACAAACGGGAAAATTCCTTCCGGAATTCGTTTGTCTCCCGAAGCGGAAATATTTCTGGGCACAATGTTCCGTCCGGCCGTGGAGGAACACCTTTCGGACACTCTGGGCCCCAGCCGCCTTCTTTCTCTCGGAGAGGAGTGGCCGATTCGTACCGATTCCCTTCTGAATACCTTGAAGACGCGGAAAATCAAGGCGGAAAAAGAAAACATTGAAGGTTCCGCCGTGCTTTCGGCCCGGGATCGTTTCGCTGGAATCGACTGCTGGAAAGTGAACATCAAAATGGAATCCCGCGGCATTCAGGGCTATGATTTCCGCTTTGAGGCGGCGGTGATTCTTCCTGTGGATCCCTCTCTCGGCGGAGCGGTCCGGATGATGCGTCAGGCAAAGGAGGTGATTGACAGGCATCTGCCGAACGACAATCCCATGTCTGCCGGAAATGTCTTCAAACTGATCAGTTCCGATCAGACCGACATCATTATGACTCCGCTTTCTCCTCCGCGCAGCGGGAAAGGTGCTTCCCCTTCTTCTCCAGCTTCCGGGAAAGAGCGTAAGAAATCCTGGTGGCAGTTCTGAGATCCCCATTTCTGTTGAGAGCCTGTGTACGCGTTCCGCTCTCCGTTGCGGGAAAGACTTTTTTTGCTTTTTTTGACACATGGCGGTGGGCATGGGGAAAGTCCAGTTTTTTTCTTCCGTTTTTCCGTTCTTCCGTTCTTCCGTTCTCCGTTTTCAGCATTATTCCTTCCGCGTTTTTCTTATTCGCGTGAAGTTTTTCCGTCATTTTTTAGAAGCAGGGAAGAAGAAGTCCGGAAGAGGAGAAAAGAAACGCGCATTTTCTGCAAAAGACCGGCATTCTTAGATGATTTTCCGCCTTTTTTTTCAAATATGAAATTCCGGATGATTTTTCCTTATTTTTCTACCTCTGTCTTCTTGTAAAACGGAAATAGCAGAAATATATTCAAAAAGTATTGCTTGTTAATGTATTTAATATAAAAATAAAGCTGTATTAAAAATATGGAAGGCGGGGCTGTTTCATGATCTTGAAGAGCGTTTTCACCCCCAGGCGGAATCGAAATGCGACTTCTTTTACGCTGATTGAACTTCTTGTGGTGATTGCGATCATTGCCCTGCTTGCGGCGATTCTGATGCCGGCATTGGGGAAGGCGCGGGAGACGGCGAAACGAATTCTCTGCACTGGGAATCTGAAAAACATTTCTCTTCTGGACTTCGGTTATATGGAGTCCTATGGGTATCTGACACCATTCTATAATATGTGGCGTCCAGATCCTTATTATGCTCTTCCAACAACTTCATGGCATGAATGTTTGCGCTATGAATATGATTCCGCCCACGGGATTGCGATAAACGGGAATACCAAGGTTCCGAAATTCATGAAATGTCCGAACGGGATCGACAAGGGAGCTTCCCGCTATTATCTGGCCACACATTACGGCGGACTGCATCAGGATACGGCAATTCATAGCAACGGGGTATGGAAAGGAATCCGTGCAAGCGAGCTCAAACAGCCTTCGATGCGTTCGGGATTGATGGATTTTGCCAATACCTGTTCCAGATATAACTATCTGGTTTCGTCCAGCTATTATCTTCCGGGAGTCGGGGTATCGAAAGAGAGCACGATAGCGGGATACGTGGCGGCCGGCCTGTCCAGCTTCTCCGGAACTTCAGCGGGGCTGGATCTGAAATTGAAGGATATGATGTACGGGCGCCATTCCAATATGGTGAACATCACGTTTTATGACGGGCATCTGGAATCCTGGAGTTCGCAGGAAGCCTCCATTCACTTTTATTTGAAGAGCAATACGGATCCCTCGAGGATCTTCAATACCGGTCTCTGATTTCGGGAGACAAAAGCAGAAAAAAGTTTCCCGGGAACGGTCCGGGAATTACAGACACCCCTTCGTGGACGGGATCCCTTTGACACGCGGATCCAGAGACACCGCTTCCGCGAGCGCCCGGGCAAAGCCCTTGAACACCGCTTCAAAAACGTGATGAGTCTCCCCCGTTTCCAGCATGCGGATATGGAGATTGATTCCGCCCTTCACGCAGAGAGCGGTGAAGAATTCTTTAAAGAGCGCTGTATCCAGTTCCCGGATATAGGGCGCGGGCGGTTCCAGACGGTACACCAGGCAAGGCCGCCCCGAGAGATCCAGAGCAATCATAGCCAGGGATTCATCCATCGGGAGCAGGAAGTTTCCGTAGCGCCGGATGCCCTCTTTGGTTCCGAGAGCCTGGGAAATGGCCTCACCGAGTGCCAGGCCGAGATCTTCCATGGTGTGATGACAGTCGACCCCCAGGTCTCCGCAGGCTTTGACTTCAAGATTGAAAGAGCCGTGTTTTGCAAAGAGAGTCAACATGTGGTCCAGGAAGGGGATGCCGCTGGAAACATCGGCAAGTCCTTCTCCGTCAAGTTCAATCCGTACGGATATATCGGTTTCTTTGGTGGTTCTGACAATATTGCCGCATCTCATGAGAAGTCTGTCTCCCTGATCTGATTATGGATTTTCTTTTCCGGAAATATACGTCAAAGAACATAAAATTCAAGACAAATACTTGTAATCTGAACAGGATGTTGTACATTGTCCAATTCGCAGGGAAGCCTCCCCCCGGGCAGGTTTCCCTTTTTGTCAGATATGCACAAGAGCCGGTACGGGCGCACAGCGGATCACAGACATGCACAAGAGCCGGCAAAAAAAACAATCAATCAGGTATATTGAATAATCGTGTTACAGCAGATCAGAAAAAATGTAGGACGTCTTTTCCGGATCAAGGCCCGGATCAGACAGCTCAGAAGAATGCTTTCCTCCACCCCCGCCGCCGGTCCCGTCATGGTGCCCAGTTACAGAGTTCAGGAAAGACAACCCCGCAGGAAGGATCCTTCTCCGCTGTCCTCCGGGAAGGAAACCGGATCCGGAGTCAAATCATCCGCGATGCGCGGAGGGGGGACAAGAAGCAGCTCTCCCTCTGCGGAACAGTCCGCCAGACGGCGTGAAAAGGCCTCTTCCTCCGGGACCGGAAGCTCTTCCCGGAAAGACGCTCCTCCTCAGAAGAAACACGATTCCGGTCCCTCTTCCATTGCCTCTTCTTCCGGACGCGCATCCGGAGAAAAGTCCCGGCGGAAAATTAAGCCGGCACCCCCCCCGCTTCCGGAGATCGTTCCGGTTCCGGAGGAGGAGGGGAAGATTCGTTTCACCGATCTGGATCTGGCTCCGGAAATTCTGGCCGGCACACAGACTCTCGGCTTCCGTTACTGTACGGAAATTCAGGGAAAATGCCTGCCGTATGCCCTTTCCGGAAAAGATCTGGCGGCGAAGGCGCAGACGGGAACCGGGAAAACGGCTGCCTTCCTGGCTTCCTCCATGACTCATCTGCTCCGTCATCCGCTTCAGGACCGGAAACCCGGGGGAGCCCGCGTTCTTGTCCTGGCACCGACCCGGGAACTGGCCATCCAGATCCACAAGGACGCGGAAGCGCTTGGGCTCTATACGCCGCTCAACAATCTGGTGGTGTTCGGCGGAATGGACCACAAGGCCCAGAGGGATTCGCTTCAGGATCCCGTGGACATCCTTGTCGGAACGCCCGGAAGAATCATCGACTACAGCCGAAGCGGGGATCTGGACCTTTCCCATGTGGAAATCCTTGTCATTGACGAGGCCGACCGGATGCTGGATATGGGCTTCATTCCCGACGTCCGGAGAATCGTTTCAAAACTTCCGCCGACGCCGAAGCGTCAGACCATGCTTTTCAGCGCCACGCTGGAACCCGAAATCCTGCGCCTTGTGGACCGCTGGCTTTCCGATCCCGTCTCCGTCGAATCCGAGCCCGAACATGTGGTTACCGATCTCATCGAACAGAAATTCTATGCCGTGCTGGACGATCAGAAACTTCCCATGCTCCTTTCCGTTCTGAAAACAGAAAATCCCGGGAGGGTCATCATCTTCGGAAACCGCAAGGACAAAAACCGCTCCCTTGTCCGCAAACTCTATGCTTACGGGATCGACGCGGAGCTGCTCTCTGGAGACATCGCTCAGGAAAAACGCCTGAAGATTCTGGAACGTTTCCGTTCAGGGGCAACCCGCATTCTCGTCGCCACGGATGTGGCCGCGCGCGGAATCCATGTCGACGGCATCACCCATGTCATCAACTATGATCTCCCCGAACAGGCGGATGACTACGTCCACCGCATCGGCCGCACCGGAAGAGCCGGATCCAAAGGCGTCAGCATCAGTTTCGTCTGTGAATTCGGAGCCTATGTCATGCCCGATATCGAAAAATATATTGATATGAAAGTGACGACGGTTCAGCCGGAGGACGCCATGCTTGTCCTGCCGGAGAAAGTCCGTTCGGAACCCTCCTCTCAGGAGAGCGACTCCTCCTGCCACCGCGGCGGCAGTCACGGGAGCGGGCGTGGCGGAAGTCGTGGCGGGGGACACGGCGCTTCTTCTGCAAGATCCTATTCCTCCTCCGGAAGACGCAATGCAAGGCGCTGAGGTCTTTTCCCGGGCAGAGGGGAACAGGTGAACACAGGTGAATCTCCTCTTTCTCCGCTCTTCCGGAAGGAAAGCGGGGCGGCGGAGGAGGAGAAGAAGAAGCAAAGGAAGGGGGCGCCCCATTGGAGACGAATGTGACGGAACGCAAAGAACGGATTGTCATCATCCTGGACCGACTGCGCAGCGCCTATAACGTCGGCAACATTTTCCGGATTGCCGAGGCCGTGGGCGCGGCGGAGATTCTCTGCTGCGGCTATACGGTATTCCCTCCGCATCCGAAACTGGAGAAGACGGCGATGGGAGCGGATAAAAGCGTGCCGTTCCGGCATTTCGATACCTCGCTGGATGCGGTCCGGGCCCTGAGAAAGGAAGGGGTGAAGGAGATTCTGGCGGTGGAGACTTTGCCGGGTGCGCCGGACGTATGGGATCGGTCCTTTGAGTTTCCGCTGGCCCTGATTTTCGGCAACGAGGCTCTCGGCGTGCATCCGGAGACTCTGAAGGAAGTGGACGGCGCGGTATCTCTTCCCATGTTCGGGATGAAAACTTCCATCAATGTTGGAAACTGTGCCGCAGTGGCGCTATATTCCGTAGTGGCGGGGATCCGTGCGGGGGGAAAAAAGGAGAAGCGATGAAAGTCTATCTGTACGGCAGAAATTTCGGGAATATCGAGCGCCTTCTGAAGGAGAGGGGCGTGGAGCTTCTGCCTTCCCCGGACGGGGCGGACCTGATCCTCTCCCACGGCGGGGATGGATCCATGCTCGCCGCCGAATACCGTTTCCCCGGGAGACTGAAATTCCCCGTCCGTGATGCCGAAACCGCTCCTTTGTGCCCCGAACACCGCATTGAGAAGCAGCTGGATCTTCTGCTTGCCGGTCAGTTGAAAAAAACGTTTCTCCCGAAGCTGGAGGGGCGTGCCTGCGGAAGGAGTCTGCGCGCGGTGAACGATATCTTTATTCATAACCGCAGCAATGTCTGCGCCCTCCGGTACAAGGTCTGGATTGACGGGGAACTGTACGGGAGGGAAACGGTCGGAGACGGAGTCGGAGTTGCGACTGTGCACGGATCCACCGCCTATTACCGGAGCATCACCCACAGCATTTTCAGAACCGGAATCGGACTGGCCTTCAACAACAGCACTGAACTGGTGAACCATCTGGTTCTGCCGGAGCAGTCCCTGATTACAGTGGAAATTCTCCGCGGGCCCGGGGAGCTGGTGGCGGATAACATCCCGGAAAGCATTCCCCTGAATGAAGGGGACAGCGCATCCATTTCCCTTTCCGATGAGACGACTCCCGTACTCGGACTGGACTGCTTCATGTGCCCGGAATGCCGTTTCATCCGTCATCGTCTGAGAAACAGTTCAAGGAACGGGCAGCGGGTATGAGAATTCTTCTGAGTGCCGGACCGACCCGGGAGTCTCTGGATCCCGTCCGATTTCTCTCGAACCGTTCCACGGGGAAAATGGGGTATGCTCTTGCCCGTGCGGCTGTCCGGGCAGGTCATGAGACGATCCTGGTTTCCGGACCCGTTTCCCTTCCCGTCCCGGAGGGCCTGTTCCGCTTCCTGCCGGTCGAATCCGCCGCCGATATGGCGGAAGCCATGAAAGAACAGTTTCCCGATGCGGAGCTGACCATCATGTGCGCCGCTGTCGCGGATTACAGGCCTGTGCATTGTGCGGAACAGAAAATCAAGAAATCAGGAGGACCGCTCTTCCTGGAACTCGAGCGGACAGAAGACATCCTGCTTTCTCTCGGGCAGCGGAAAAGATCTTCCCAGATCCTTGTCGGCTTCGCCGCCGAAACGCAGGACCTTGCCCTGTATGCGCAGCAGAAACTCCGGAAGAAAAATCTGGACTGGATCATTGCAAATGAAGTGGGACTCCCCGGCAGAGGCTTTGCTTCCGATTTCAACGCGGTCACGGTTTACGGAGCGGATGGATCCGTAAAAGAGCTCCCGCTTATGGAAAAAGAGCGTCTTGCGGAAGAGCTGATTCGTTTTCTGGTTCAGGGGGCTCCTCTCTTCTGACACTTCGGCTCCGCCGCGGCTTCCTGACGCGGATTCGACAGAACTTGAATCAACTCCATTCCCTCCTCTGTGAGAAGAACGAGGAGGAGGGGGAAAAAGACGTTTTTTTCTCCCTCCCGTATGTGTCGGGTTCGCTTTCCTTTTTTCTTCTTACTCTTCCGGAAAGAGGAAAACGCCCCGGCCGCCGTCCGGCGGGGGCGCCGGGGGGGGGGAGAGCGTGTGAGAGTGTGAGTGTGTGTGTGAATCAGATAAGAATGAATCTCTTGAATATGAATTCAGAAGGAACGATACTCCGTTCGGGGGGAGAAGATGATGGAAAAGAGAAGAGCACTCCTCTTTCTCTTCTCCATTCCGCCGCCTCCTTTTTTCCGCGGAGAGAAAGCAGAGTGAAGACAAGATGAAGGAAGAAGAAAAAATTTTCCGAGGCATTCTTTTCCGTCCCGGCGATCCGGAACTCAAAGCGATGAAACTCCGTTCCCACAAACTCAGCGCCGAATACAGCAGAACGAATGAGGACGATGTGGAACTCAGAGCCAGACTTCTGGAACTGATTCTGCTGGAATTCGGGGAGGGCAGTTTCATCCAGGGCCCCGTATTTTTCCATTACGGGAAGCATACCCGGATCGGGAAACGCTGTTTTTTCAATTATAATCTGACGATTCAGGATGATGCCCCCGTCGTGATCGGAGATGATAACAACTTCGGGCCGAACACCACCATTGTCACCCCCGTCCATCCGATGCTCCCTGATGAACGGCGCACTCTGTTCGACAAAGACGGTCATCCGGGGCATTACTGCTATGCCCGGCCTGTCATAATCGGCAGCGACTGCTGGTTCGGGGCCAATGTCGTGGTCTGCCCGGGCGTCACGATTGGAGACGGTTCGGTGATCGGTGCCGGAAGCGTTGTCACAAGAGACATTCCCCCTCTCTCCTTTGCCGCGGGAAGTCCCTGCCGTGTCATCCGCCCGATTACACGCGAGAAGGACAGCATGCTTGGCAAACCGGAAATCCTTGCTGACAACCGCGTCGAGCCGCTGAAGGGGAATCCGCTTCCGCACGACGACTGAGTGTGTGCCTTCTCCCGTACGGAGCCTTCTCCCGTACGGAGCCTTCTCTGCTGAAGTGTGCTTTCTCTGCTGAAGTGTGCTTTCTCTGCTGTGTGAAGTGGGGCTTCTCTCCTGAAGTGAACTGGAGAGGACGGGGAGGGGGGTATGTGGACGCTGTTTTTTTTTCTCATGGGGAGTGATGATGAAGAATTGCTCCACACCGGGAAAAGCCCCTCTCTCATGTCAGGAAGGAATCAGGGGAACGTTCCGGAAAACAGGAGGGACGCATTCCGCCCTCAGGGTGGATGTGCCAGAGACTGTGCCAGAATATGCCGGGATATGTCGCTTCATACGGGATTGTGAGGGAATATGCTGCCGTGGAGTCTGCCGGATTCAAGATGCGCGGGGACGGAACAAGCGCTGCGGAGAGCCATGCCGACCCGGCGTCAGACCAGTCTTCTCCCCAGGGAGTTTTCAAGAATTTCAAGAGCTTCTCCGCAGAGATGAAGAGAACCGCAGAGGATCTTCACAGCAGGCTGTTCCTCCCCTTTCTTCTCCTCCACGGCAAAGAGTGCGGAGGCCAGATCCGCGCTTTCAGAGGGGATCGAAGGATCGATTTCCCTGAGAGCGGCGGCCATTTCCTCCGTGCTTCGGCTCGAACGGAGGGAATGGAGCGAGACAAAGCGGAAGGATTCTGCCAGGGGAGCCAGAATTTCGAGTCCGGTTCTGAAATCCTTGTCTGAAAAGGCACCGAAAATGAAATGGAATTTTTTTCCTGGGCAGAGTTCATGGAGAGCGTCACGGAGGGATTCGACTCCTTCCGGATTGTGCGCCGCGTCTATGACGAGGTGAAGTTCCGGGAAGAACTGCATTCGAGCCGGCCATGAAGCAAAAGCAAACCCGTCCAGCGCCTTTCTGAAATCGAAGACGTATTTCCGGGAAAGAAATCTCAGAATTTCCGCACTGAGTGCCGCGTTGCGCCGCTGGCAGGGCCCCGCAAGAGGAAGGGTCACAATTTCACCGCTTTTCAGCGGAAATTTCTGATGGATTCCACTTTGCCTGCGGGCGGCATCGGAACTTTCCGTAAGAGGTTCCATCTGCAGAGGCCCTTCCGGGAAGGGATCGGAAAGGAAACATTCCGCCCCCATCTCGTCCGCGCGGGCCTGGATGACGTCCAGCGCTTCCGGAGGGGTCGCTCCCGAACAGAAGACGGGGATCCCGTGTTTGATGATGCCCGCTTTTTCAAATGCGATTTTTGCAAGCGTGTCTCCAAGCCTGTCGCTGTGCTCCAGGGAGATGCCAGTGATGACGGAGAGTTCGGGAATGACGATATTGGTTGCGTCGAGCCGTCCTCCCATTCCGGTTTCCCATAAAGCGAAATCGACTTTTTCCTCCGCGAAGAGCAGGGCCGCCGCCAGAGTTGTCACCTCAAAGTATGTGACGCGTTTCCCTTCCTTGGCCATGTCTTGCGCAAGAGGACGTATCTGTGCGAGAATCGCCGCGAGCCGTTCTTCCGGACAGGGAACACCGTTGATCCGGAATCTCTCCCCAGGACGGATCAGATGCGGAGAAGAGTAAAACCCCGTCTTCCACCCCGCCGCCCGCAGACCCGCTTCCGTGAAGGCGCAGACGGACCCCTTCCCGTTGCTTCCCGCCACATGAATCAGTTTCAGTTTGTGATGCGGGTTCCCCGCACGGCGGAAGAGTTCCTCCGTCTGTTCCAACCCCAGCTTGATTCCGAAGAATTCAAGTGAGGCGAGCCATTCGAGTTCGGACTGCGTGTTCACGAGGAAAAAGATGCGCCCTGTAAAATTTGTTGTAATGCTGGAGTGCGTATGCTGCGCTGAAGCTCAGTAGAGCAGGGGGGACCAGTCCGGACCGGAGACTTTGGTTGTCCCTGCGACCAGGCGCCGGACTTTGCCAAGGCGGGTATCCACAATATAGATCACGCCCCGGTCGGAGACCACCACATGACGGTTGTCGGGCGCCCAGGAGGGACCTTCCCCTGCGATGGCAGCTGTTTCTGGAAGTCCCACTTTGCTGTCCGCAGGTCTGTCTCCGTTCAGGTCCACGACTGCCACGGTGTAAACGCCTCCCAGTTTAGCCGAATAAGCGATCTTGTTGTCTTTTGACCAGGAGGGCGCAACGCGTTCGCTTCCGATCGTGGCGGTGAGCATGACGGGCGCTTTCCTTTCAAAGGGCGAAACAATGTAAAGACGCGGTCTCCCGCTTTTGTCCGAGACGAAACAGAGTTTCCTCCCGTCCGGAGACCAGCACGGACTGGCTTCCACCGCTTTATCGTTCGTGATCCTGGTAAGGCGGCTTCCGTTGGTTTCCCGGATGTAGAGATCCACCTGGTTGTTCATGCCTAGAATCAGGGCGAGATAGCGTCCGTCCGGAGAAATGTCACCTCCGGCGTTGATCCCCGGATATTGTGTGAGTCGTCTGCTTTTTCCGGAAGCCAGATCCAGTTCGATCAGATGGGTGTAGGAGGGGCCGAAGTAGCTGTAGATGACCGTTTTCCCGCCGGGATGCCAGACGGGATCAATGCAGAGAGTGTTGTTCCGTGTCAGCGGCGTGATGTTCCGTCCGTCGAAGTCGCAGACGTAAATCTCCTTCCTTCCCGGCGCCGTTTCCGCGGCAAAAACAATTTTTGTCCGGCAGATGCCGGGGATGCCGAAGAGTTCCTTCAGAACCGCGTCGACCGCCGTATGTGCGGTTCTGTCCGTGTCCGAACCCGAGACCGAGAGACTTTTCATCACCACTCCCGCTCCGTTGGCGATATCCAGTTTGAGCACGTTCCCGCTGGCGCTGCCGGAAAGGATCAGATCCGCCGGACCGGAGGCAATGACGTTGAACCATCCGCAGTTCAGCAGATCGGATTTCACCTGTTCGGAAAGGGCCGTATTGCCGTTGATGCCCCGGAAGAGAAGAGTCGTATCCTGTTTTGCGTCCTTGCTGATTTCAACTTGCGCAAAAGCCGTGTGGGAGAGTGTGAAGCTCAGAAGCGCCGTGCAGATAATGAGAGAAAAAATACGCATGAAAAATCAAGTCTCCTGTCTTTGAAATGAATCTGAATGGTATGAAATGTTTTTTTTGTTTCTGAAAGTTTGTCAAAAGTTGTTTTGTACATTATATCGGGAACTTCCGTTCGCAAGTCCCCGTACGAATTTTTTTTGCAGTGATTTTTCCTGAATCAGCGTTTCCAGAAAGAGGGAAGAAAGAGCAGAAGGATGGTGAAGAGTTCCAGACGCCCCAGCAGCATTTCAAAGGAGAGAATCAGCTTGGCCGCAGGCGTCATCCAGGCGAAGGAACAGCTGGGTCCGATCTGCGCGAAACCCGGCCCCACGTTGCTCAGACATGTGATCGAAGCCGACAATGCCGTGTCCAGACTCATTTCACATACCAGTGTCAGCAGCAGGACAAAGACAAAAAATGTGGCGATGAATAGTGCGAAAAAACCCACAGCCTTCTGGAGCGTTGTCTCTTCCAGACGGGTTGAGTTCAGCCTTACGTCCGGAATCATCCGCGGATATATGCATCGTTTGACCGCCGAAAGAGCGTATTTGCCCAGAAGCAGCACGCGGACGCATTTCAACCCCCCCGTCGTGGATCCCCCGCAGGCGCAGACAAACATCAGACCGAAGAGAATCGCCCCAGCAGCCGTCGGCCAGGCCGTGTAGTCCCCCGTCGAGAAACCCGTGGACGTGAGGATCGCTACCACCTGAAACAGCGCAGCCTCAAACGATCCCAGCAGATCATGGCGGTATTCCTTTCCGCTCATCGGGTCAAGCACGTCTGAAAAAAACAGAAGCCCGGTGATGACGAGTGTCGAAAACAGGATGATCAGCGTGTAAAAACGGAACTCCTCGTCTTTCCAGTAGGACTTCGGTTTCCCCGTGATCGCCCGGAAGTGAAGGACAAAGTTGCAGCCCGCAAGAAACATGAAGACGATGACAACCCAGTTGACGTAATTGCTGTCATAGGCTCCGATGCTGTTGGTTTTTGTTGAGAATCCGCCTGTTGAGATGGTGCTGAAGGATTCGCAGAGGGCGTCGAAAAGAGAAAGACCTCCGGCCCAGAGAAAGATCGTTTCCAGCGCGGTGAGAAAAACATAGACGAGCCAGAGCAGTTTTGCCGTCCCCGCGATGCGCGGCGTCAGCTGGTCGCCGCTGGATTTGACTCCAGTCACTTCCGCGCTGTAAAGTACCTGTCCGCCGATATTCAGCAACGGCAGCACCGCAATCGAAAGCACCACAATTCCCATGCCCCCCAGCCAGTGACAGAGCGATCTCCAGAAGAGAATCCCGAAGGGCAGGCTTTCAATGCCTTCCGGAAGGGTTTTTCCGCTGGCGAGGCGCAGTGTGTTGTCGATCAGAGTCGCACCTGTGGTGGTGAAGCCGGAGACCGTCTCGAAAATCGCGTCGTACCAATTCATTTCCACCACAACAATGAAGGGCAGACAGCCGAACAGACAGGCGGAAAACCAGCTGAACGCCACCACTGCGAAGCCCTCCCGCATCGTGACTTTCCTTTCCCGCTCCGTCCTCGGGCGCGTGAAAAATGCCAGACTCAGCGAGACGGCAAACGTGAACAGTGCGCAGAGCAGAATCTGAAGCGTGTCCTCCAGCGGATCCCCCATGATCCGGGACACCCCCCCCGTGCACAGCATCGCAAAACCGACAATCCCCGCAACAACCGAGGCCAGATGAATGACAATGCGTTTGTTCATCAGATTTTTCCTTTGTCCGTCGCTTTGCTTACTTTTCCGGGAAAAGCGGTTTCAGTTCTTTTTCGCTTTCGCTGGTTACGATGGCCACAATGGTGTCTCCCGCATGGAAAACCGTGTGCCCGGACGGCGTAATGACTTGCGAGCCACGGAAAATCAGGGCAAATACCACTGATGAGGGAATGCCGGCTTCCGGAAGTCGTTTGCCACAGAGCGGGGAGCGTTCAGAAATCCGGAATTCCGTCAGATGGGCGTTGAACTGCTGGAGGATTGCGTCGATCCTCATCATTCCGCTTTCCAGAAGGCGGAGAATGGTGTTCACGGAAATCAGCGTGGCGCTGAAGCCGGAGTCGATCAGGTCGAGCGCGGGAACAATCTTGATGTATTCGGGCTTGTACGTGAGTGTGACAACTTTCCGCGCGCCAAGACGTTTTGCGATGATGGCGGAGAGAATGTTTTCTTCATCATCCTGAGCTGCGCTGACAAAAATGTCGCAGCTGGAGATTCCGGCCTCTTCGAGTGTTTCCTCGTCCGTGGCGTCTCCATGGATCAGAAGAATGCCGGAGGGAAGTTCGTCCAGGAGTTCCTCGCCTTTTTTCAGTTCCTTTTCGATGAATACGACGTCATTGCCCATGGAAGCGGCTTTGCGGGCAAGCATTTTCCCCGCATCTCCGGCTCCGGTGATGATGACCCGTTTCCGTTTCGGAAGACTGTCCGGAGTGATCCAGCGGATGAAGGCTTGCACGTTGTCCCGATGCCCTGCCAGATAGATCTTGTCTCCGGGAACCAGGATGGTGTCTCCATGGGGAATCAGAAATTGTTTGCTTCGAAGAATGGCGGCGAAACGGACTGTGGCGATCAGGTCGGACCCGGGTATGTCCTTGATCCGGAGTCCCGCCAGAAGAGAGGAGGGCGTGATCTCAAATACCGCCATGAGCGCATCCGGGCTGCTGAATCGGATTTTTTCCAGAATGATTTCGTTGTCAAATACATCCAGTATCTTTCTCACGCATTCTTCAGGGGGTGAGAAAGTCCGCCAGATGCCGAAGGAGTCCGGAGTGATTCCGTCTTTTTCCGAAAAAGCATCTGAACTGTATAGACGGCAGAGTGTGTGCCTTACCCCGAGTTTCGAGGCAATCTGGCACGAAAGAATGTTCGCGGCTTCGTCTCCGCTGACGGCCAGAAGAACATCTGCCGATTCCGCTCCGGCTGACTTCAATGTCGCAACGCTGGCGCAGCTGCCTTCCACAGTCATGATGTCGAGTTTGTCGGTAAGGCGTTCCAGTCCGTCGAGAGAGCTGTCCACAATGACAACGTCATGATTTTCCGCGCACAGAGTGTATGCAAGGAGCCTCCCCAGTTCGCCGGCTCCGACGATGATTACTTTCATGCTGTTTCCCTTTTTTCGAACCTCAGAGATGATGATGATGACTCCCAGCGGGGGAATGCTCAGACAAAATCGAATTCCGTGGCAAACAGCCCCGCCAGTTTTTCGCAGGCCTCCGTTTCCTTCGGGCCTGTGACCTTGACTGTGACCTGGTCACCCTGTTGCAAACCGAGCGCAAGAAGATCCAGAATGCTTTGAAGAGTCGAGTTCCCGCGTTCGGTTACCACCAGAAATTCATGTCCCGGATACTGTTCCGCAGCGATCATGATTGTGCTGGACGGACGGCAGTGTATCCCCGCCTTGTTCCTGACTGTCACTGTTTTCTCGTGCATTTGTATGATCCGTAAAAAATAAGGTTGCAGTATATATTTTAGATGTTTTAAACAACGAACCATTACTATAACTCCTCCATTGTGTTTTGTCAATTCAATGAAAAACTTTCTTTCTCAAGTCTTCCGGAGGAGATTTTCTGTTCCATGGATTGATTTTCTCTCCGTTTCCGTCCTGTTTCCTTCCTGCTTCCATTCTTTTTTTCCTGCTTTTCCAGCTTGCCGTATTTGATCTCTGCGGGGGGGGAGGGAGCGTTATATTATATGTATTGGTGTACAGGGGCGGGCGTTTGCCTTTCCTGCAGAAGACGCAGAAACACAGGAGAAAAGCGGGGCCGCACCGGGAACAGCGGATGTGCCCCCTGTATGACGGAGGGGAAAACGGGAGATGCCAAAAGAGAAGAAAAGAATCGCCCCGTTTCCCCTTCAGAATATATCCGGATCCCTCTTCAGAATTCCAGTACGGGTGGATGCAGAAGACCGAAGGGAACGAGATTCTTTTCTCTCTGCATTTCTGCTTCCAGCTCTGCCGCACCGGTATATCTCGGCCACTTTTGATCCATGTAAAACGGACCGTGTGAATTTCTCCTGCTTCCGAACAGAGTGATTTCAAAGCGGTTGCATCCTGGATGGATCCATTCTGAAAGGTCGAATCTGTAAGGCGGCCATCCGAGAGTCCTGCGCGGAGACCCGTTGACGGAAAGCGCCGCGGCCGTGCATGCGGGTTCCTCCAGCAGCAGAAAACGGGGAGACATTTTTCCTGGGAGATCCATTTCCAGAATGTATGTCAGATTTCCGGAATAGCATGGCAGTCCCTGAGAACAGAGATCCCCGCAGCTGAGCGTGTCCGGCAATTCCGTGATTGTTTCATCGGAAACCCCGAAATCTCCGAGGAGGAAAAGCGCCTCCAGCCCGGGATGCTGTTCGTGATATCCGCATTCGAGAGAGAGAGCATTTTTCCCCTTCCGGAAAGCGGAGGCGGGAATTTTCAGAAGATGCAGCGATCTGTCACACCATGATCTGCCGCTGTCCCTGTGGTCAAGAGACGTGCCGTTGAATGTGATGGTCGGATACAGTTCAGGACGTTCCATGGCCAGGAAACAGTTCGTTTCCGGAATTTTTCCGCAGTTCAGGGAATAGTCCAGACGCAGGGAGAGCGTTTTCCGAGGCGGAAGATCTTGTCTTTTCAGATAAGGCTGTGCCATTCCTCCTCCGCGCGGAGGCACACCCAGCCGTGTGCGGAGCCGGGCATCCAGTGTCAGGACAAAACACTCTTCCATCGTTTTCTCTTCTCCGATGCTGCAGACAGGCCGGTCCAGTACGAGCACGTTCGGTTCATCTCTGCGGAAAGACCATCCGGAAGAGGGAAGAAGAAGACGATGCGCATTTCCCGTTTCTTTGTCTTTCCTTTTCCCCGGGAGACCTTCTTTCCCGTCTGACGAAATTTCCCCGGCGCACGGGAGTTCTTCCGATGTGATAAAGAAAAGACGGGACCCGAGCTGCTCCAGCGAAGTCCGGAAACGGAGGACCCCCTCTTCCCGGACCGCGGATGTCAGGCGCGAGACGTTCCCTCCCGCCGGATCCGCCTCATAGACAAATCTCTCTTTCGGCGGAATCCCCTTCACCGAGATCCTGACGTCTCTGAAAACGTCTTTTCTTTCCAGCACCCTCTGCGGAATATTGACGTCTTCCGGCGCTTCCGCCGGATTCATTCCCAGATTGCAGAGAAAGAGCACATGGAATCCCTCCGCACGTTTGAGAAGATGGAGCACCTGGACGATTTCCCTTCCGCTGTCTCCTTCTGTGATGGAAACGATTCTGGCGCTGGCATCAAGTTTCGCTGCCAGATCCTTTCCCGGATCGACGGGAAGGAATTCCTCCTGACAGATCCGGGTTGTTTCCTGGGAAGGGAAGCCGTCCAGAAACACCGGGGCGCCTCCCGTGAGGAAAAAGACGCTTCCCCCGGCTTTGCGGAAATCCCGGAGCAGACTGAGCGTGCTTTTCCGGATGGTTCTCATCTGCGGGAGAAGCACTGCGTGGTAGACGCCTTTCCCGATCCGTATGACCGGATCTTCCCCTTCCTTGGAAAGGACGGCGTGGCGGGACATGACTTCTTCGTCTCCGTAATCGAAGTCGATGTTCTCTCCGAGAATTTTCCCGCTCACTGCCGGCAGTTTCGCCGCTTCCTCTTCCAGACTTTCCGGCGGGGAAAAACAGGCATGAATTCCCCAGGTGGATTCAATCGGATGAATCAGAAGCAGTCTTCTCTGCTCTTCCCCTTCCGAAAGCGCCGCTCCGATTCTTGCGCAGTAGTCCTCCACGACGGGATATTCACGGAACCAGGGCGACTGTTCTGAAATGCTTGCCGGATAATCCCTCTTCGCCTGCCCCTCCATGGAATACCACGCCAGATGCTGGCAGCGGAGATTGATCCCGAGTGCGAACTGCCAGTCCGCAAGCGCCTTGTGCCCCGCGAGAGGAAAATCCCACCCCGTGCATCCGTAGGTTTCCGTGAGACGCCATTTCCTCCCGAACTGCCGGGCCATAGAACTGCACTGTTTCGCCGTATCGAAAACGAACCAGTGTTCGGAGAGGACGTCGATTCCGGGGGCCTGCATGTATTCGTAAAAACGCATCGCGCTGCCGACCACGTAGCTCTGGGTCACGACGGAATTCTCTCCGAGGACATGACCCGTGAAGAGCAGTTCGTTCTCCCCGCACCACTTCCCGATCTGTTTTGCAAAGGCGCTGACAAAAAGTTCCGTGCAGAGATCGCGGTAGTTCAGCCTTGTTCTCGAAAAGTCTTCATCTTTTTCCCTGAAAAACAGTTCCGGCAGCCGCTCCAGGATGTCATAGCCGAATTTTTCCCGGAATTTTTCCGGGAGGCGGTCTGTCCACGGGAGCGAGTTCGGGATGCTCCCGAGGTAAATGTAACAGGGTTCGTCCGTAAAGATGCCGGGGATGCTCCGATTGAAAAACTGTCCGGCTTCGCGCCTGTACGCTTCATGTGTGATCCGGATGAATTCTCCGACCGCTTCCGGATTCATGGTGTCCAGATACGTCTGATTGTTGAACCAGGGACTCGGAGGGGCGAGTTTCCGGAAGAAGCGGATGCGTTTCTCCCCTGCCGGAGGAGGGCTGTTTTCTTCTCCGGGTGCGGCCTTACGGAAGGAATGCAGAAACTGTTCCTGATCCAGTTTCACAAAAAAGATTCCGAGCGTGACTTCATCCTCCGCATCTTTTTCTGGGAGAGTTTCATCGAAGCAGAGCACGCGGAGGCGGAAGGCCGGGTTTGCCGTGACTTTCCCCCCCGCCGCACCGGAGGGCCAGCGGTCTTCATCGTAGAGCCATGCGTGCATTCCGAATTTTTCCGCCTCATCCGCCGCCGCGCGGATACAGTCAAAGAACTGTTTTCCCAGATACGGAGTATTCAGGCCCACCCGCGAATGCATGAAAAAACCGCCCAGGCCCATCTGATGAAAAATACGGATCTGTCTTCGGATTTCTTCCGGATCCAGTTCGCTGTTCCAGGCCCAGAACGGTGCGCCGCGGAATTCCGGGCCGGGATTCTGAAAACGTTTCCATGTGTCCAGCAGCATTTTCTATATGCCTTTCCCTTTGTGTTGTATGAAAGAGGAAAGGAAAACGGAGCGGATTCCGTTTTCCCTGTTCAGAAGATTTTCAGAAAATTTCGTTGAGTGTGAGGATCTTGATTTTTCCGAAGGATTCCAGGGCTTTCCGGTCGATCTGTTTCAGGTCGCCGATGAGGAGAATCGAATCGTTTTTTCCGGCGACATGTTTCTGATGGAAAGCATTGAAATCCTGGAGAGTCATGGCGGAGGCATCCTCATAGATGTTTTTTCTCCAGTCATGATGAAGTCCGCGTTTCCCGGCTCTCCGGAAGAGCGTGTAAATTCCTTCGCGCTGAATGCGGTCCGAACGGATTCCCTGAAGGACCTTTTCCCTGGCGGAGTGGAACTGATTCGGGGAATCGGGGATTTTTTCCATCAGAGCCTTGAGTTCCCGGAGCGCTTCCGGGAGTTTGTCTCCCTGTGTGCCGACGTATCCGGCGGCGTAGGAAAGTTTGTCCTTTTTCTCCGGAAGCGAGTAAAAGGCGGTGGCTGTATAAGCCAGCCCACGCTTTTCCCGGATGTCCCGCATGACAGTTCTTCCCGCATAGGGCTGGAAGAGAGACGCAAAAGCGAGTTTGTCCAAGGAAAACGGCGTATCCGCCCTCAGCAGCAGCACCTGAGTCTGCGACGAGGGATAGTCAAACACATACACCATGTTTTCAGAGGGAACGGTCTCCTTGAATTTCTTTTCCTCCGGGAATTTCAGCGTTTCCTTCGGGAATGGCATGACCTCCTGCAGGTCTTTGAGCACGGTCTGGGCCTTTTCAGGTCCGTAATAGACGATATCGTGTTCATAGATCGGAAGTTCCGCGAATTTTGTCGTCAGCTCGGCGGGATCGACGGCTTTGAGTTCCGCTTCCGAGAGTTTGTCTCTGACGGGATTTTCTCTGCCGTAAACCGCATAAGCCTGCATCGCCTGGAGAATGGAATCCGGTGATTTTCTCTGGTTTTCCCGCTCTTTGAGAATACTTTCCACAAGCTTGTCATACACCTGGCGGTCCGGCTTCAAACTGCGGATCAAATGGTCAAGAAGAGTCGCCGCTTCTTTGAAATTTCTTTGAAGTCCCCGGATTTCAATAATTCCCGTGTCCTCGTCCGCGCGGATGGAGCAGTTGACCGCAAGACGGAAAAATTCATTCCGGAGTTCTGTTGGCGTGAATTTGTCCGTCCCGAGGAGATTTGCATAGGAAAAAGCCAGGGAAAGCTTTTTGCTGTTCCGTCTGCCGGCGGGAAAAACATAGAGAAGGGAAAATCGTTCGTTTTCGCGATTGGGCAGGTAATAGAAATCCAGTCCCGGAGCGAGGGGTGTTTTTTCCATGGCGCTCTGGAAGTCGATGAATTCCGGCGCGCTTTCCTTCTCGGTGACGGGCAGTTTCCTGAATTTTTCCGCAAATGCGGAATGCTGTTCGGGAATCGGGACCGGAGTGATGAGCGGCTTCTCCGCATGTATTCTCCCCGAGGGCGGCCCTGAACGCTTGTTGACAAGGACATAGTTGTTTTCCTTGAGATTTTCCCGGGCGAAATCCATGATTTGCTGCGGAGTGATTTTTTCGATCTTGTCCGGAAGCTGAATCAGATCGACAGGAGAATCGCCCAGAATGAAGAGATCGACCATCTGGCGGGCGGAGCTTTCCCGGTTTTCGGAAGAGAGCAGAAGCTCGTAACGCATGTTGTCGGCAATCGCTTTGATGAGACGGGGATCGAATTCTCCTTTTCTGAGTTTGTCGACTTCCTTCAGAATCAGGTCGCGGACTTCTTCCGGCGTCTGCCCGGAACGGGGTTCCCCGTAGAAGGAAAGGAGCGAATAGTCACGGAGACGGTTCGCCCAGGCGGAAGCGGACTGGACTTTCTGCGGCTGAAGAAGATCGCTGTCGATCAATCCTGTTTTCCCGTTGGAAAGAAGTCCGGAGATGAGCTGAAGCATCGGTTCGGATTCCGGGTTGGAGGGGAAGCGCCAGGAGATGAAGACGGCTTCCCTGTCCGGACCGGTGACATCGATGGTTTTTGGCCCTGTGAGCGGGGGTTCCTTCAGCGTCCGGTCGCTTTTTCCCCCGCGTTTTCCGCCGTCGGAGGGCGTGTGCCGGGGCAGATTGCCGAAATAGCGTTCGGCCAGAGCCGCCGTCTGCTCGTAATCCAAGTCTCCCGCAATGATCAGGGCCATGTTCTCAGGTGTGTAGTATTCGTTGAAGAACTGGTGGATGTCTTTCATGGAAGGGGATTTCAGATGTTCCGGAAGCCCGATCACCATCCTGCCGTAGGGATGGTTCGGGAAAAGAGCGGAGAGCATGGCAGAATAGGCGATGGCGCTGTCTCTGTCCTGCATCCGGTTGAATTCTTCATAGACGGTTTCCAGCTCCGTGTGGAAACGGCGGAGCGCAATATTGCTGAAGCGCTCGGATTCGAGAAACAGAAATTTCTCCAGCTGGCTGACGGGGATGTCGTTCGTGTAGACCGTTTCATCAAAACTGGTCCATGCGTTGGTTCCCCGGGCTCCGATGGAGTTGAGCAGTTCCCAGTATTCGTTGTTGGAATATCTGGCCGCTTCCTGGGAGAGACGGTCGATTTCCGCATACAGCTTTTTCCGCTCTTCCGGATCTGTACTCTTCCTGTGCTGTTCAAAAAGGTCCTCGATTCGTTCCAGAAGGACTTTTTCCTTCACCCAGTCCAGAGAAGCGATGGCGGAGGATCCTTTGAACATCATGTGCTCAAAATAATGGGCCAGTCCGGTGGAGTTTTTGTTTTCATCCGCGGATCCGGCGCGGACGGCGATGAAGGTTTGCAGTCTCGGTACCGTCCTGTTCTGCAGAAGATACAGCTTCATCCCGTTTTTCAGTGTGTAGATCCGGGTGTGGAACGGATCGCCGGGGAAGCTTTCATACGCTTTGCCTTTTGCTTCTTCTTTTGCTTCTTCTTTCCCTTCGCCGCCGCCGGGGGGGGTGGCGGGCTTCTCCACGGAGGATTTCACCTCCTCTCCGCAAAGGGAAAACGCAGGCGCAAAATGAAAGCAAAGGGTGGAAAGAAGAAGAAATGCGATGGATATATGATGTTGTTTTTTCCGCATGCTTGGATTCCTCCGTAAGACGTGAATTAAGGAAAAATAATGGGGAAAATGGGAAAAAATGGAAGTCCTAGTCAGGAAAAGAGCGGAGTGCTCAGATACCGTTCCGCGGTGTCGCAGGCGATTGTGACGATGGTCTTCCCCGCGTTTTCCGGACGTTTGGCCAGAGAAAGCGCCGCATGAAGATTGGCTCCGGAACTGATCCCGCAGAGAATGCCTTCCTTTGCGGCGGCTTCTCTGGCGGCGGCGATGGCGTCGGAGTCGCTGCAGAGGAGGATGCCGTCCACAATCTCCTTCCTGTAATTTCCGGGGACGAATCCTCCGCCGATGCCCTGGATCCCGTGCGGTCCGGCTTTCCCTCCCGAGAGCACGGGAGAGCTTTCCGGTTCCACGGCGAAGAGCTGGACGGCGGGATTGCGGCTTTTCAGATATGCTCCCGTTCCGCAGAGAGTTCCGCCTGTGCCGACTCCGGCGGTGAAGATGTCAATTTTTCCGTTGCAGGCTTCCCAGATTTCGGGCCCCGTGGTCTGGAAATGAGCCTGGGGGTTGGCCGGATTGTTGAACTGGTCCGGAAGAAAGGCATTCCCCGCGGAGGAGACGATCTCCCTCGCTTTTGCAATGGCGCCGGGCATGCCCAGTCCGCCCGGAGTCAGAACCAGTTCCGCACCCAGATGCGTCATGAGAAGACGTCTTTCCCGGGACATGGTTTCCGGCATGACGATGATCAGTTTGTATCCTCTTGCCGCCGCCTCCATCGCCAGCCCGATTCCCGTATTCCCGCTCGTCGGTTCGACAATGAGCCCTCCCGGCTTCAGCGCTCCGCTCTTTTCCGCCTGGTCAATCATGTTTTTTGCCACACGGTCCTTGATGCTGGAAGCGGGATTGAAAAATTCCAGCTTGACAAGGACGTCCGCTTTTTCCGCACCGTCCATTTTTCCGAGTTTGAGCAGGGGTGTTTTCCCTGTGATTTCATCCATGGAATCAAAGAGCTGCGTCATGAGATTTTTCCCTCCTCTTCCTTCCTGTTTTTTTGCAGGAGCGTCATTGTTTCTGTTTTCATCAGTTTCATCAGGGGGATTATAGACGCGTGCGGTCTTTTTTTCAACTTGTTTCCTTGTTTTCAGAGAAAAAAAACGCCTGCCCGGAAAAGTTCCGGACAGGCGTGTAAGATTTCTTCTCTGCCAAGGCAAAGAAACGAATGGGTGTCAGTCTTTTTTGCTGAACTTCTGATCCCATTCCTCAAGTTTTTTCGCGGCAAAGTCGCGTCCACCGAGTCCGAAGGCCAGAGCGAAAGCGGCGGCTGCCGCGATTCCGGCCGTCCCGAAGACGATGGCAAAGGCGATCTTCACGATTTCCCCGCCGATTTCCATCCTGTGCAGAGCCACTGCGCCGGCAAACACCAGCACAATCACTTTGATCATCAGGGTGAAGACTCTCGACTCAAATCCCTTGCTCTTGATCGTGTCCGCCGCCAGATTGGCCAGGAAGATGCCGATGATGAAGACAATCACGCCCACCAGGAGATTGCCCGCAAACGGGATGAAGTCCCGAAGCAGAGACGCCAGTTTTTCAAAATGCAGCAGTTCGCATGCCGCAATTGCCGCCAGAAAGAGAATCGCAATCAGCGTGAGCTTCCCTACCACCTTGGCTGGCGAGAGGCCTTTTTCCTCGTTGCCGGGACAGCCGACAGCTGTCATGAGCTTGTTGAATCCGAAGTTCTCCAGCAGCTGGATGACGAGCCCGGCAATGAAACATCCCACGATATAGGCGGCAAAGAGCAGAAGCCCCGCGCCAAGAATATTGCTGGCGGCATAGAGAATGTTGTCCAGCAGAGTTTTGAGACTGTCGGAAAGTTTTTCGATCCTGAGCACGTCGAGCGCCGCGATCACCACCGGCACCGCGATCAGAACGTAGGCGATGAATCCCGTGAGTTTGGAAAGGCTTTTCTGATCGAAGAGCTTGTGGACTCCGGCCTTTTCCCCGAGCACATCAATATTCAGCGCTGTGAGAGTCGAAGTGACAACCTTCCGCACCAGATTCGCCAGGAAAAGACCGACGAACGCGATCCCTGCCGCCGTCACGAGATTCGGCATGAAACGCAGAATCTTTCCGATCATGGTCTCAAGCGGCTCCGTGATCCCCGTGATTTCCAGCGCGCGCAGAATGGCAGGCGCAAAGAAAAGGAAGGTCAGCCAGTAGACGACATTGGCTACGGTGGATCCGAGCTGGGATTCCTTCCCGTCCGTATCCACATACTGATTGACTTTTTCATCCAGCTTGAACGCCTTCACCGCCGTCAGAGACACATAGCGAAGCGCGGTGGCCAGAACCCAGGCAAGGAAAAGCAGGACCAGCGCCGCAAGCACATGGGGAATATAGCCCGTCACCTTATTCACGAATTCGCGGATGGGATCCGCCGCTTCCGTGAGATTCAGCGCGGTCAGACACGCCAGCACCGCAATCAGAAGGATCAGATAATACACGATCCCGGAAATGAATTTCTCAATCCGGACTGCTTTCTCCGCTTCCTCTTCCGGAAGACAGACGGCCAGACTCCTGCCCAGACCTATTTTCTGAAGTCCTTTGCTGGTAAGTCTGGAAGCGATGGTCGCAATGAGCCACCCCGCGACCAGTGCCAGCAGCGCCGACAGCAGACTGAGAATGTTGCTGTCCGTAATCATTTTCCATGTGGTGTCCATAAATTCCTGCATATTCCCCGTTGCTCCTTCTTTTTGATTTCTCTTCTTTTCAATTGTTTTCAATCGAAAAACTTTGGGAATCCCTTCAGATAATGTATTCCCCCTCCGTGGAAAAACAAGTCTTTTCCCGAAAGATTCCGCAGCTTTTCCACACTCTTTGAAGAAGAATGGCAAGAAGCGTGTGGAAAAGGACTTAGAAATATTCAACAGGGCAGGGAGGGAGGGAATTGAGAAAAAGGCGCCCGTACTGTTTCGTGACGATGCGGGGATCGAGAATCACGATGATGCCCTTGTCCGTCCTGCTCCGGATCAGGCGTCCGACTCCCTGACGGAATTTCAGCACCGCGTCCGGCAGGGAATAATCCGAAAAGGGATCTCCTCCTTCCGCCCGGATCCGTTCGCAGCGCGCCTGAATCAGAGGATGGGAGGGCACCGCAAACGGAAGTTTGGTGATGATGACGTTGCTCAGCGCATTCCCGGGAACATCGACCCCCGTCCAGAAACTCGTGGCCCCGAAAATGACAGCGCGCCGGCTCTGTTTGAATTCATTCAGCAACGCTGTCCTGGAACTGGATTCCCCATGCTCAAGCAGAACGATCCCGTTCTTCCGGAATTCGGGATGAAGCCGCTCCGCACATTGCCGGAGCATGCTGTAGTTCGTAAAAAGAACAAATGCCCGTCCTTCGGTGAGACTGACAAATTCTGAAATTTTCCCCGCCGCCTCTTCATTGTATTCCTTTTCATGCGGGAACGGCATCCTTTTCGACAGGTAGAGTTTCACCTGGGAACGGAAATCGAAGGGTGAGTCGAGGATCATCGTGTCTCCGTTTGCGAAGCCGGTCCGGCGCGTATAGTAGTCCAGCCGCCCTTTGACAGCCAGCGTTGCGCTGGTCAGCACCACGGGGACGTCTCCGGAAAAGAGGATTTCCTCCAGCAGGCTTGAAACGTTCAGCGGCGCCGAGTTCAGATCCACGATGCTTCCTCCCGTCCGTGCGGAGGTGCGGCCCTCCACCCAGTAGACCTGATCTTCTCCGCAGCTCATTTCCATGAAGGACCCGATGGATTCGCGATAGGCCGTGCATTTGTCCAGATGGGAAAGGATTTCCGCTTTGAACTCCGCCTCCTCCTGTTCTTCGGCGTATTCATGTAGAACGTTTTCCAGTTCGCTGAGGGAATCGGAAAGAGTGTCCCGGTACAAGCCTTTCCGGAGGATCCGGAAACAGTGTTCCGGGGAGTGTTCAAGGGCTGTTTCAAACTGCTGGAAGAAGAGATCCGTTTCCTCTTGGATGCGGGCGATCAGTCCCCGGATTGTCAGGGAGTGTTCGCCGGGCTTCATCAGGAGTCCGCGTCCGTTCAAGGGATTGAACAGGCGGTTCAGAAAGAAGCGCAGGGAGGAGGAGTTCACATGGATTCCGAGATGTTTGGCTGCGTTGTCCTCAAGAGTGTGTGCCTCGTCGAAAATGACGGCGCAGGATGTGGGAAGCGGAGCGGTTTCCTGTTCCTCGAGCTCGCGCATCTTCAGGTCTGTGAAGAACAGCGCATGGTTGGTGACGATCAGATCGGCCTTGTCCCATTGATGTCTGGCTTTCCAGTAGAAGCACGCTCGGTAGTGACTGCATTTCGGCCCGGTGCAGCTGGCGGATTCGCTGCAGACGCTTGTCCAGAGCAGCGGGTCCAGGCGAAAGGAAATGTCCGCTCGGCTTCCGTCCTTTGTGCTCTGAGCCCAGTCCCTGAGCTGTTCGACTTCCTGCTGCGCGATTCCCCCCGGAAGCGTTTCCCTTCGGTGTTCTCCCAGCGCCAGCGAAAGACGGCGGAGACAGAGATAATTTCCCCTCCCTTTGGCAATAACAAAGGTGAAATTCAGATCCGTGAGTTTCTTCAGCAGCGGAAGATCTTTGCTGACAAGCTGTTCCTGAAGATTGATGGTTTCCGTGGTAATGAGAACGGGTGTCCGCATGGCAAGAGCGTGATATATCGCCGGAATCAGATAGGCAAAACTTTTCCCGACTCCGGTCGGCGCTTCCACGCAGAGATTCCTCCGCATTTCCAGCGCCGTCGCCACACGCAGCGCCATTTCCTCCTGCTGAATACGGCGTTCGTAGGGTTGTCCGCCATATTTTTCCGCTTCGCGCAAAGGGCCGTTTTCAGAAAAAAATTCGAGCGTTCTGGGTACAGCGTCGGAAACGATCCTGCTGATTTCCTCCCCGCTCTCGGAAATCATAATCATCTTATTGACACAGTCCGGTGATTCAGGTCCAGGAATGGGGCCGCCGCGCTCCATTCGGTCCGCGGCGGCGGGGCAATGGATGAGTATACAGCAGAAAGCATTTTTTTCAAGTCTTCGGAGGAAAAAAGAGTTTCCCGGAAAAAATCTTCAAATTTTCTTCCTCTCTCATTTCTTGTTCCTCGCTGTGTTCCGCCGCGCATTCCGGACTTGCCTCCGCCGCACTTTTCCCCCTTTTTCCCGGGTGGGGGGGAGGCATCCGGACCGGAATCCAGCCCGGAGCCGATATCTATCCGGCAGATCCCGTTTCCGTTTTCCCGTTTCCCTGATTGTTTTTTTGCGTCTTAAGCTCTTGAATTTAAAGTAGCATTATACGCTATACGCATTAACACCAAGACTTCGGAATGATGCTTGAGCATGAGGCATTGCAGGGAGGTTTGTTTTTTTTTTCGGCTCCTCCGGCACCCTGCAGCTCTCTGCATTCCATTGCATACAATCTTTAGGGCAGGGGAGGGGGATTATGAGAGGTCATGATCTTTTCCGAATTCTCATTATTTCTGTGAAATAAGATTTTCCCGTCAGACAGTTTCTTACAGGAATTCAGTTTTTTCATCTGGAGAAGAGGCAGATTTTTTTGATTCTCCATGCAAGGAATCATATGGAAGAAAGAAGAAGGGGGAAAGATAAGGATCCGCAGAAATTTTTCAAACGTCATCCCGGCAAAGAACAGGTGGATTACTGCTGCAATAAACAGCTTCGGCCGCTTTTCAGAAAATTTGTGAGGATCTCTGATTTTACCTTATTCCCGTATTTCTTGCGGAAGGCGGAAAAACTTTTCTGACTTCTTTTTCTTTGGATTCCCTTAAAAAACCTTGCCAGAAAAGGAATGAGACTGTATAGTGATGATATCACTTGTCGGTATTGTACACTGCGCGGATGCTGTTTTGTTTTTCTGTGCATAAGACAATCCGGATGATCTTTTTGAAGTTTTTTCAGAGCCCCGATGTAAGATCCGGGCTTGTTCCGGTGTAAAGTAAGACGTAGAATGCTTGACAGAAGAAACAAAGCTCCACGCAGCGGGCTTTTTTTTAAGAACGGACAGCCATTCCCGCTTCAGCTTCTTTTTCTTTCTGTAAATGCATTCGATGAGCAAAAGAAAAAGGGCGTTTCCCCCGCCCCCGCTTTTCCCTCCCCACACTCAGGGAAGGAGAGCTGCAGCGGGCGGCAGGCTGAATTGGAATGGACTGCAAATGAGCGTGAAGACAACGGGTGCCGCGGAAGTGGAGACGACGGGAGCTTCCTCCCGTGTATTCACTTGTAAATCCATATTGTTCTCTCTTCTGGGGATTCTGATCATCAGTTCCCTGGCATATTTTGCCGAGGTGAAGCTGGGAGTCTGGACGATCGTGAACCAGCTTCCGCCAGCGGCGCTGGTGTATATTTTCTTTGTGTCCCTGGTCTGGAACGGGCTCTGTGCCCGTTTTGCACCGCGTCTGGTACTGAACTACAAGGAACTGGTGGTGGTTCTGGCTACCGTGCTGATTTCCTGCGGGGCGGTGATCAACGGTTTTCTCCGCTGGCTGCCGGATTTGTTTGTGCAGATCTGGAATGACGCGCCGCTGAAGACCATGTGGATCCGGATGAACATTCTGGAAGAGCTTCCTCTGGAACTGTTTCCCTCCGGGGAGGCTGCCAAGGCCATAGCGGATGCGAGGATATCGCGCAGCGTGGAGAATCTTTCTCCCGAGATTGTGGCTGAATATGAGCGTGTTCACGGCAATTTTATTCACGGGATGGCGAAGGGGAATGACTTTGTCTGGGACTTTCCCGTCATGGAATGGATCGGGGCGGTGGGTTTCTGGCTTGCCGTGTTTCTGGCGCTGATCATGACATTGATGGGGATGGTGCTTCTGGTCCAGCGCCAGTGGGTCCGTCATGAACAGCTTCCGTATCCGCTGGCCTCGATTACGGACAGCTTGATCCGGAAGAGTCCGGGCCGGATGGTGTCTGACGCTTTGACGAATCCCCTGTTCTGGTTCGGTTTCGGTCCGGTAGCTCTGATTTCACTATTGAACTGGTTCGGGGAGAGCTTCCCCGGGACCGTGCCTGTGGTGCCTCTGAGCTGGAGCGTGGCAGGAGGTGTGCTTCAGGATTTTCCGTCTCTCCGCTATGCGGGCGGACTGATCTATGCGGTGCTGAGTGGAAGTCTTTCCTTCATGACGTTTGCAGTTGCCTATTTTGTTTCGTCGGAAGTGGGTCTGACTCTGTGGATCACGCCTGTGATTGCGATGCTCTGTGCCACGCAGTATTATCTGATGACCGGGACGCCTGTGACGTCTGAGAATCTGGAATTGATGCGTTCGGGCGGTTTTGTGGCCTATGCGCTGATTCTGCTCTACATCGGGCGGAACTATTATTTTCCTGTGATCTTCCGGGCATTCGGGCTGGGATTCCGTGACCGTGTGTTTTCTTCGGATTCCATTTTTGCTGCGCGGATTCTGGTGCTGGGCTTCATCGCATTCATCATTTCCCTGATGGTGATCGGGCTGACCTTTCCGGTGGCGCTGCTTTTTGCAATGGGGGTTCTGATTCTTTATCTGGTGACGACCCGGATTCTCTGCGAGGCGGGGTTGTATTACTTCACCGCGGGCTGGCAGCCGGAAGTGCTGCTGGTGAAACTTCTCGGGCCGGCCGCGATTGGGACGGCGCCCCTCTGCATGCTCTATCTGGTGGGATCCATCTTCACGACCAATACCCAGGAATCGACTGCGGGGTACCTTTCCACATCATATAAGGTGACGGAAGATGCCGGGATCAGTCTGAAGAAGATGTTTTTCAGCGGAGTTGTGGCATTCGGAATTGCACTCTGCATTGGTTTTTTCGCTTTGTTGTGGACCAACTTCAATCTGGGAATCGAGGGGACACGCGGAGCGACCCCCGCGCTTGACCGTGCGGCGGCCGATTTGTTTTTCCTGGAAGACACCGGCACGGGAGTGATTTCCGATGCGGCGTCATCAATCGGGCGTTTTGCCCAGATTTCCCTGTCGGGGCCTGTGGTGGGGTGGTTTTCCGTGGGCTTGCTGGGAGTGCTGTTCTTCTTTCTTCTCCGTCTGCGTTTTGTGAAATTTCCGCTGCACCCGCTGCTCTTTCTGATTGTGGGGGTGAACTGGTTCATGTATTCCTTCTTTTTCGGCTGGCTGGTGAAACAGCTGGTGCTGCGTTACGGAGGGGGAAAAATTTACCAGAAACTGAAACCGCTTGTCGTCGGGATTCTGATGGGAGAACTGGGAGTCCGCGGATTCATGGCGCTGTTTTCCATAGCCTATTACATGCTGACCGGCGATAAACTGATTCAATAAAGAGGGACTTTTGAAAATGTCTGGGAATGAGCCGCTGAAACAGAAGGAAATTGATGTCAGGGAGCAGTACCGTCTTCCTGTGGACGAATCCTTTCATTTCTGCATGAAGGGGATCCGCCACCGTCTGCTGCGTTCTTTCCTGACGTTGGCGGTGGTGGCGATGGCCGTGGCGTTTTTCATGTTCATTCTAGCGGAGAATAATCTTCTTTCGTCCATGAGGCTGAATCTGCTGAAGGAGATCCGGGCGAAGCGGACTCCGGCGCTTCTGTTTGAAAAGGTTTTTTCCCCGCTGAGCTCCGTGATGATGGGGGAACGTCTTGCGGATGCCCATCCTGAAAGCGCCGCAATGGAAGAATTCATTCTGATTTCCGGGAAAGAGAAAGAAAAGGAAGCTTCCGCAGAGGAGGAGAGCGGGCGGATCCTGAAGGAGATTGCCGAGGTATCCGCCTATGACGGGGAAAAAGTCCGGGCCCTTTCGGCCTTTTCCGCCCGGGAGCGGCTATACACGGAATTTTTTCAGGACCTCGGGGCAGGACGCAGAAGCATTCTTGTGAGGAAAAACCGGGGTAAGGAGATTTTCCGCTATCTGCAGGAGGAGGAAAACTGGAAGGAGTTCAGTCTCCGTCTTGCCGACATGCTGAATGTGGAGCTTCCGGGGACAACGGAGGAACTGAAGAGTTTCGTGGATCTGTTTTCTGAAGGGCAGAAGGATCTTTCCGCTCTTTCCGGGGCATATACGAAAGGGGTGGAGAAACTTGAGAATGATATGCGGCGTTTGATCCAGGGCTCCGCGTCTCCTGCAGTCTGTTTCGCCGCGCTCTCGCCGAACGAAATAGAGGCGCTGATCCGGGACCGGAATGCGGGTGCGGAGGAAAAAGAACTGGAAGAGAAACTTCGCAGTACCTTGAAGGCGCAGTCCGTTCTTCGTTCCGCTCTGCTTTCCGGTGTGAGTTCGGAATGTGCTGATTACGGGGCACTGTCAGAAAAGGATTTAGAGAATTTCAAGGATACCCTTCCCGTGAGGGACTGGTTTCTGTTTGCCTCTACCGCTGATGCCAAACGGGGCTGGGATCTGATCCGGGATGCAGGATTCGATCTGACAGAAGCTCAGACACAGCAGATCCTGAAGACGCTTCAGACCCGCAAGTACAAGGATGACATCATCGCGTATCTTCAGCTGCATCCGGTGCGTGATGCCTGGAAGAAGATGTTTAAATCCGAGCCGCTTCTGAAAGAGAAGATGTCCCAGATCGCTTCGGATCGTGTGAAGCACGAGATTATGAATGATCTGTATCCGGACGGGGTGATCGGGGACATTCTGCTTTCCGACGCACTCGATGAACGGCTGGTGAATCTGGAACGGAAGCTGTTTTCCGGAGGCGAGAAACTTTCGGCATCCGGGATTTCCTCGCGTCAGATTTTTCTTCTGGCGATTTCGTTCCTGGTGTGCATGGTGGGGATTGCGAATGCGATGCTGATGGCGATTACGGAACGTTTCCGTGAGATTGCGACCATGAAATGTCTTGGCGCGACCGATGGATTTGTCCTGTTTCAGTTTCTTCTGGAAGCGTTCATACAGGGAGTTGCGGGCGGTTTTGTAGGGACCGGGGTTGGTTTTCTTCTGGCCGCGCTGAAATGTTTTGCGCTGTACGGAGTGTATGTGGTCCACGGGTTTTCGCTGATTCCGATGCTGGAGAGCACAGGGATAGCGATTTGCACGGGGATTCTGCTGGCGATGACGGCATCGGTCTATCCGTCCTGGAAGGCGTCGCGGATGTCGCCTATGGATGCGATGCGTGTGGAATAAAGGAGAGAAGAGGCGATGGCGTTTGACAAGGAAAGCTATGCGGCGGGAAGAGAAACCGTAGTCCGGGCATGCAGTGTGGTCAAGACCTACCGCCGCGGCGCCGAGATTGTGAATGCTCTGGACGGGATTGATCTGGAAATTTTCCGAGGGGAATATCTCTGTGTGATGGGGCCCTCCGGATCCGGGAAGTCCACCTTTTTCAACATGGTGGGGGGGCTGGATTCCCCGACTTCGGGGAGAGTGTTCATGGACGAAGTGGACATGGCGCAGCTGAATGCGAAGGAACTGGCGTTTCTCCGCTGCCGGAAGATCGGATATGTGTTTCAGTCCTATAACTTGAACAGCGTCATGACGGCGCTGGACAACGTGACGCTTCCGATGATCTTTGCGGGGATGCATCCGGACGATGCCCGGAAAAGGGGAATGCGTCTGCTGACGCGGGTGGGGCTGGCGGACCGCTGGAATCACCGTCCGAAGGAAATGTCCGGCGGGCAGCAGCAGCGCGTGGCGATAGCCCGCTCGCTTGCGAACAACCCGTCCGTGCTGCTCTGCGACGAACCGACCGCGAATTTGGACATTCATACGGGGAAGGAGGTTCATCAGCTTCTTTACAGTCTCAACAAGGAAGATGGCGTCACCATGATCTGTGCGACGCATGACTATAATATGCTTGCCGTCTGTGACCGGATTGTCTGGATTGATCACGGGAAAATCGACCGGATCGAACTCAGTTCCGACTGCAGAATTCAGGGAGCGAATCTCGGAGAAGATAATGAATAAGACGAGTCTGTTTTTGCTGACGATCCTTTTCTTTTTTGCCCTTCCGGCCTTTCTGCCGCCGCTTTATTCCGCGGAAAGCACCGATCCAGTCTACACGAGGGTGTATGAAGCTCTGCTTTCCTCTTGCAACCGTCTTCCTGGATCCGAGGGGTATCGGAAAAGCCTGGAGGCCGTGGAGAAGGAACTCCGTGATGCCGGACTGACTCCGCATCGGATTTCCTATCCGACACTGGTTCCGGAAACGGTCCAGTCCTCCTTCACGTACAACGGTGAGTCCTTTGACGTGTATCCTCTTGCTCCGAACGGCGTGGCCATGACGGAAAAGACCGATATGACGGCTCCGGTCATTTATCTGGGGAAAGGAGCCTATGACGACATTGAAAAGGAAAAGCTGAAGGACGTCATTGTCCTGCTGGACGCTTCCAGCCCGAATATGAAGGATCTTTTTTCCCACGGGGCCCGCGCAGTGATCCTGGTTGTGGACGGGACGGAGGACATTCATGATTTTGCGCCTCATTTTTCACAGGCCCCCGTATCGGTGCCCCGTCTCTGCATTCGGAAGAGCGAGGCGGAAAAGGCGGGACTGCTCAATGCCTCCGGGGAAAAGGAAGGTCATCTGCAGGTTTTCACCCGCTGGAAAGATGAGATTGCCACCACGCTGTGGGTGGAAATCAAAGGCCGGGAGGACAGCCGTTTTTTCTACGGACGACCTGAGGCACTTTTTTTCACCACTACGCTCGACACCTTCGGAACCGTTCCGGATCAGACGCTCGACCGCAGAATGGCGGCGAACAACGCGTTGATGACTTCGCTGGCTGTTTCTCTTGCCGGGAAAGCGGTGTCTCCCGCGCGTAGTCTGTATTTTGTGTTTTTCGGCTCCCATTACTCGTTTTTCGAGGGCGCGCGGATTTTCTATTTCCCGTTTGAGAAAACCGATGCGGAAAAAGACAGCGTTTCCTTCCGGATTGCGATGGCGGAAAAGGAACTGGAGTCCATCGACAGGGAACTGGAAGTGTTGCGACGGGTGGATCCGTTCCGGATCAGTGAACCGGAGCTCCGGGAGGCGGTACGGAGCTGCGTGGACCGCATTTCCAGAAACCTGGACGGAATGGTCGGGAACAACAATTACCTTTATCAGCAGATCTATGTGCCCTATGTCGCCAAGCAGAACAACGGGGAGGAGGATCCGGTGATGAAAGCGGAGCTGGATCGTCTGAAGGAAGAGAAGGCCCTTCTGAACGAACTCCGCTCCCAGATTTTCAAGAAGGAGATCGTGAATCTGGAGGCCTTTTCCAAAATCGTGGATGCCGATCGGGAACAGGCGGAACTGAGAAAACGCCAGATGGAGACTCATCTGGCCATGCTGCGGGGAATGCGCGAACTGCAGGAAAATATGGGCGATCAGCTTTCCGTGGGGCATTTTGACTTTGATTTTTCTTCCGCGACGCTTCCTTTTGTGGCGGTTCCCGCCAAACCGGAAGCCTATACGCGTCACATGGTGGCCTTCACATCGAGCTGTTCCGCGGTTTTGCCTGAGCTGGATTCGGAATTTTCCCTTCCGCTGGTGTCGGAAATGAAGGGAGGGTACAATCCTGCGATTCTTTCCATGCCCGGGACCGAACCGTTTGCGGGGATGATTGCTCATGACAACGGTGTGTTCGGCTACCGCCTGATCACGGCGGGTGGAGATTTGAAGCATGACGATCTGCCTTTTGATGAGAAGACGGTGGACTTGAGTCCGCTGAAAGGAAATCTGGAACGTATATTCCTGGCGCTGGCGGAGAATGAGAATCTCTCTCTCCAGCTTCAGCCGACCGGCTATAGCTATGCGCGCTTCATCAATACGCGCGAAAACAACGGGAAATACAGCGGACTCCGTTTTTATAATTTCCAGATGGGTTCCAGTTCAGAACTGGAATGTCTGCCGAAAGATGCGCTGGCAGTCTGGCTCGGGGAGAAGAATGTGCCCCGGACGCTCCGCCCGGGACATTCGGATCAGGCATTTGTGAGGATTGACGCGAACGGATACATTTTCCTTCCCGGGATTCGTCTGACGCCTCTGAACATGACGTCCTATGGATTTGACGCGAACGGGGCGATCAACCGTGTCAGTGTCCGGGAAGGGCGTCTTGAGTACGGATTCTCCGCGCCGTTGTATTTCCCCTTTTATCCGACGGGTTATGACAACAATGTCAAGGTGAACGTTCTGAATGCGAAGACCAATTCCAGTTTCAGCTCCGCTTTCACCGAGTATGACGGGAGCGACGTGGTGTTTTTCTGCAACCGACTTGCGAATCTGAAGATCTTCGGGGGCGGCTATACCCTGATCGGGGCGACACGCGAACACCCGGAAGGGGACGGCCTGCCGCTGGGGAGAGAGCTTTTTTCCGAGAATCTCATGCTCCGGAACGCCGAGGACCAGATTATTCTGAATGAGAGCCGGTTGAATATCTTCCGCAGGAAGAACATTGTCAACGAATCTCTGGAAACGCTTCATGCGGATGCGGAAGACCATTACTCCAAGGCTCTGGAAGCGGAAAAGGAACAGGACTACCGGGAGACGGCCGCGCATTCGCTTTTTTCCTCTGTTCTGGCGGAGAAGGTGATTGTTCCTCTCCGTGCGCAGGCGAATGACATGATTCAGGCGGTGGTGCTGCTGCTGATTCTTTCGATCCCGTTTGCCTTCTGTCTGGAGCGTCTGATCTTCGGGTTTACCGACATTTACCGCCAGGTGTTTGGTTTTCTGGGGATATTTCTCCTGACCTTCGGTCTTCTGTATGTGGTTCATCCTGCGTTTTCGATGGCGGCTGCGCCGATCATCATCTTTCTGGCCTTCATGATTCTGCTGCTGAGCGTGATTGTGATTTACGTGGTGATGGAGCAGTTCAAGTATCAGATTCAGGCTTTGCAGGGGCTTGCGTCGAAGGCGCACGGAGTGCAGACGGGATCGGGGACGACGATGGCTTCGGTGCTCATCGGCATTTCCGGGATGAGGAACCGTCCACTCAAAACCGCGCTGACAGTGATCACCGTGGTGCTGCTGACCTTTACCATTCTGGTGTTTTCCTCCTTCACCTCCAAACTCGGCGTGACCGACGTCTATCTGGGCAAGGGTGACGGTCCCGACCGGATTGAACTCAACCGTTTCACCCTGACCACCATTCCCGGGGCCCTGGTTGAGTCCATCAAGACCCTTTACGGCGGTGAATTCAGCATTTTTGAACGGAAAGCGCATTTCAAACCGCGTGAGACCGCATTGAAATCTCCCGTCTGGATGGCATACAACCCGGCGAATCATTATACATTTCCGATGCCTTCCATGATTGGTTTTGATCCCGGGGAGATCCGTGCGAATCCGGCGCTTTCGCGATTCCTGGAGAAACTCTGTTCGACACCGCGTCCGGACGGACTTCTTCCAGTGCTTCTTCCCCCGATGGCGGAACAAGTGCTGGAGCTGAAAATCGGCGATCCTGTCCTGATCTGCGGAGAGAAGTTCTTCTACGCTGGGACGTTCGACCCGATGCTCCTCGGTGACTACCGGAATACCGGAGGGACAAAGCTCCTGCCCCTGGATCTTGCAGAGGAGGATAATCAGGGTAAGATGGAAATGCCTGATCTCGAAGAAAATGTGTCTGTTGATATGGTGGATTTGTCCTATTTTTCAGCGAATCAGGTGGCTGTGACTGTGAACGAGGCTTTCCGTACACTGCCCGGATTCACAAACTTTGTCATCATGTATGCGAACGCGCCCGAAACAGACATCCGTGCGGCGTCGACGGCGATTGCGCCGATATTTACGGGGCAGCTCTGCTCCGTGAACGCCGGCACGGCAACGCGTCATTTCTTTACAAAACAACTGGAAGCTTCTGGATTTACCGAGGTATTTGTGCCCTTGCTCCTGGGGGGGCTGATCATTTTCAGTTCGCTTCTGGGATCGACGGTGGAGAGAGCGAGGGAAATTTTTACCTACAGTGCGCTGGGGCTGGCGCCGCTGGATGTCGGATCTCTGTTTTTTGCGGAAGCGACGGTGTATGCCGTGATCGGAGGGCTTGGTGGCTATCTGCTCAGCCAGCTGGTGGCGTATCTGCTGACACTGGCCGCATCGTTCGGGCTTCTGCATCCGCCTGAAATGAATTTTTCGTCCTCCACAACGGTCTACACCATTCTGATCGTGATGGCGACTGTGATTTTGTCCGCCCTGTATCCCGCATACAAAGCGGGAAAATCCGCCAATCCCGGAGTTGCAAGGAAATGGAAAATGCCGGTGCCTGAAAACGGGGTGCTGAAATTCATCTTCCCCTTCACGGTTTCGCCCGGGGACATCAACGGAATTCTGGCGTTTCTGAAAGAGTATTTTGACTGTCACAGCGATGCGTCGATGGGCAATTTTGCTTCGACGTCCGCGGAGATTTTCCGGATGGAGGAAAAGGGAGCGGCGAAATACGGGATTGTTTCGCACATGTCTCTTGCGCCGTTTGATCTTGGTGTGTTTCAGGAGTTCAAAATGTTCTCCAGGGAATCGGACATTCCCGGGATAGATGAACTTGTAGTTGAAATCAGGCGTCTGAACGGGACGCAGGCCGCATGGCTCCGGGGCAATGAGATGTTTGTGGAGGAAATGCGCAAACAGTTCCTGCTCTGGAGAGCCCTGCCGCTGGAAACGGTTCTTCACTACAAGTCGTTTTCACTGGATGGACTTCATCCTTCAACCAATCAGGAAAGAGCGTAGGATCGATGAAGATAACGAAACAACAGGATAAGGAGCTTCTGGAGTTTCAGTCTCTGATGGAGGCTCCGGACAAATTTGAGAACGGGTTCAAGCTGTCGTCTCTGCTGGGGACGCTGTTCCTGGCATTTGTGATGGTGCCCGGGAGCATTTACATGGGGCTGGTCGCCGGAGTGGGGATCGGCGGAGCCGCGCAGTGGGTGACGGTGATTCTCTTCATCGAAATGGCCAAACGTGCGAACGCGAAGCTGTCCAGAGCCCAGTTGTTCATCCTGTTCTATATTGCGGGAATTGCGATTGCGCAGGGCACGCCTTTGATCTACCGTCAGTTTTTTGTCCGGAGCGAGGCTGCCGTGGCATACGGGATCAACACACTTCTCCCGGAATGGGTGGCTCCTTCCGACCCGGATGCGTATGTGACACGCAGTTTTCTCCAGAGTGCCTGGCTGCCCGTCATCGGATTGATGCTTTTCACAAGCATTCTGGGGGCCATCGACAATATGATCCTCGGCTACGGACTCTTCAAGATGACGAGTGATGTGGAGCGTCTGCCTTTCCCGATGGCTCCCATGAATGCGCAGGGAATCGCGGCCCTGGCGGAGGAAATCGAGGGGACGGATGAAAAAATCGGATCCGCCTCCCGCTGGATGCTTTTCAGCATCGGCTGCGCTGTGGGCATGGGATTCAGTCTCATCTACATGGTGGTGCCGACTTTAAGCGGCGTTCTGTTCGGGACGACACTTCAGGTGTTTCCCATTCCGTTTGCGGATTTTTCCACTTACACCAAGGATTTTCTGCCCGCAGTCGCGACAGGGATCTGTTTCGACCTCGGGAACTTCATCACCGGTATGGTAATGCCGTTTTATGCCATGCTGGGATCCTTCATCGGAGTGCTTTTCAGCACGATACTCAACCCCGTTCTTCACCACTTCAACGTCCTGAGTCTGTATGAACCGGGGGACTCGACCGTTGAAATCGTTTTCAAGAACGGAATTGATTTCTACATGAGTTTCGGGATCGGGTTGTCCCTGACCATTGCCGTGATCGGGATCATTTCAACCGTGAAAAATTCACTGGAACGGGCGAAGGAACGTGCCGCACTGAATCTGGCCCATCCGGGACTGGATCCGGATGCGGCGATGCACAAGCGCATCAAGGAGCGTGGAGATATCCCGAACGGAGTGATGCTTCCGCTCTACTTCATTTCCACCGGGGCGTATATTCTTCTCAGCGGCTGGCTGATCGGATGGCATCCGGGAGTGATGATTGTGCTGACCTTTTTCGGATTTATTTATACTCCGCTGATTTCCTATGTGACGGCCCGTCTGGAAGGACTTGTGGGGCAGGCGGTGGCGATTCCGTACATCCGGGAACTGTCCTTCATCATGTCAGGTTACCGCGGGGTGGCGGTCTGGTTCATTCCGGTTCCAATGAACAACTACGGGACTCAGACAATGTTTTACAAACAGGCGGAACTGCTGGGAACGAAGTTCTCCTCCATCTGGAAGTCTAATTTGATTCTTCTTCCGATCGTGTTCTGCACGACCATTCTGTTTGCGTCCTTCATCTGGAATCTGGCGGAAGTGCCGTCGAGCGTGTATCCGTATGCGAGCACGATGTGGGAGCTTCAGGCGAAGAACGAATGTCTTCTGTATTCCTCGACCCTGGGAGAATATTCGCATTTTGAAAAGGCTCTGAGTCTGCCGCGCATTCTGCTCGGGTTCGGACTCGGGATGAGCGTGTACGGTGTCCTCTCATTCTTCAATGCTCCTGTGATGCTGCTCTACGGACTGATCCCGGGACTGAGCGGAGCCATGCCGCATGTGATTCTGCCGCAGTTCCTCGGAGCGCTGGCAGGCAAGTTTTATTTTCAGAAACGGTTCGGACAGGACTGGCGCAAATATATTACCGTGATTGGAGCGGGATATTTCGTCGGTGCGGGACTGATCGCCATGCTCTGCGTGGGCGTGGTGTTCCTTTGCAAGTCCGCGAGCACGCTGCCATACTAGGAGGGAATGCAGAAAATGGAACAGGAGCCGATTGTCGAAGTAAAGAATCTGTTCCGGATCTACAAGACCGGAAAGGAGCTGCTTTACGCACTGAACAATATCAATTTGACGATTTATAAAAAGGAATATCTTTCGATCATGGGGCCTTCCGGATCCGGGAAGTCCACTTTATTCAACATGATCGGAGCGCTGGACATGCCTTCCCGCGGCATTGTGTCCGTGGGGGGGGTGGAGCTGCCGCGCCTCTCCTCTTCAGAACTTTCCTATTTCCGCTGCAAGCATATCGGATACGTCTTCCAGAACTACAATCTCCTTGCATTTTTGACCGCCATGGAAAATGTGCTGCTGCCGTTGACTTTCCTCGGAGTTCCTGAAAAGGAGGCGAAGGCTCGCGCAGAGGAAGTGCTTGACTATGTCGGACTCGGTGAAAGACTTCACCATCGCCCGGACGAACTTTCCGGTGGACAGCAGCAGCGTGTGGCCATCGCACGCGCTCTCGCCAATGAACCCGCCATCATCCTCGCGGATGAACCCACGGCCAACCTCGACCTGAAAACAGGGGAGCAGGTCATCGAAATTTTCAAGAGAATGACTCTCGAAAAAGGTGTGACGGTCATTACGGCAACCCACGACTACAAGATGCTGGCAAAGTCCGACCGCATTGTCTGGATCAAAGACGGACAGGTAGACAAGATCCAGAATGTCAAGGATATGAATATCAACGTCGGCTCCATTCAGTAATCGAAAAAGGAGCGAGGGGAGGGGGGACTCCTTTTCCCATCCATCTCCTATTGTCATCCTTTCCCTTTCCCATCGGGCGAAAGTTCCCCTGACTGATTCCTTCAGGAGGAGGAGCGAGGAGTCCCTTCCTTCTTTCTCCCGTTCTTCTGCGAAAACCTGTTCTGAAAAAGCGAAGAGGGCAGGGGAGAGAACGGGGGGGGGGATTATAACACAGAATGCCGTCACACTCTCTCCCCTGTAGCCGCAATGCGGAAAAGCGGAGTCATCCCGCTTCTTCAGGGGAGAAGGCTTTCCGGAAGATGGCTTTGACTGAAGTGCCTCCTCTGCGGGGAACAGGAGTGCCGGCGATCCATTTCCCCTTTGAGTCCCGGCATTCCTTTTTCCCGCCTGAGATGAGAATCAGGAGGGGGAGTGATTTCCCCGAGGCGGAGGAGGAGAGGAACCCCGGGGTGATTTGTCAGGCAAAACGGAAGCGGAAAATGAGAGGTGTGACGCATTCCATCGGACATGGGATGAAGAGAATTGCGCCGTCTCTGCGGAAGGAGTCGATTCTGCTCCACGATCCGTCCGCTTCCAGCCGTTCGATTCCGGCAGGATCCGCGTCCGGGATTCTGACCGGGACTTCCGGAAGCGGGTCAAGAGCCAGATTCAGCACGGCAAGCAGTTCAGCGCCGTCTCTGAGACGGGCATGCCGTACCAGGACTTGCTGATCGGCTTCAATTCCCATGTCAAACGTTTTTCCGGAGAGGAAGTCAAGAGCCTCCTGAATCCATATTTTCCGTATGGGACGGAATGTTTTGTAGAAGGGCATGCCGGGATTCCAGCCTGTGACGACAACCCGTCCGCCGCGTGAATTTTCAAAGAAGGTCATTCCGGGCGCGATGAATTCCGCCGGCGAGAGACGATTCGGACTCCAGAAGAAGCCGGTAATGGTCCTTACATCCTTGGAGAGCGGCTTGAGACAAGCGCATCCGGGCTCCCACATCATTGACGCATTGAGTACGGAAGCAAGATGGCGTTCGTGTGTGAAGTGGAACTTTTCATCGCCGTCGGAGGCGTCGACACCCATCAGAGGAGCCAATCCGCGGGCGCTGAGCTGTTTTGCCGCGGCAGCGTCAATGAGTACGGAACCGGAGAGGAGAGTTTCCAATTCCGCATTGCTCATCCAGCGGACTTCCGATCCGGAGAGTGCGTAGATGCCTCCGTTCCCCGGGACGTCGTAATGAATCGGGAAACCGAAGAAGGCCAGGAGCGAGGCACACCATTCCGGAGGCGTCAGCAATCCGGTTCCGAGGAAAGGATGAAGCTTTTCCGAGTCCGGACGGAACAGCAGTCCTTTGACCCCCTTCCATTCCGCGATCGAATCAACGGTATGGAGCAGTTCATCGTAAAAAGCCCCATACTGTGCAAGGATGTTCTCATAACGTTTCTGGGATTGAGTGTCGACGGGGTTGTTGAATTCGCTGGTCCAGAGTTTGCACCCGTTCAGGCCGTTCAGGACGGCGCAGGTGATGTGGGAGTGAAACGTGAGTGCGGACTCGCTGTAATAATTCTGCGGAAAGGTGTCGCTTTCATCCAGAATGTCCCGGACCCCTCGGAGCTGATGGGCAACCTGAAGCGTATTCTGGGTAATGACCGGGAAGTTGAACTGACTGGTCATCCCGTAGATGGCATTGTTGATCCGGACAAACGGCTCAGTGTCCGGACCCGCCAGAGCATGGGCGACTTCAGTCACGAATCCGTAGCCGGCATAAGGTGTGCAGAAGCCGCAGCGCAGCTTCGGATTCGCTTCGTCAATCGCCTTCCGGATTTCTTCTGCAAAAGCCACGATTGTTTTCAGGCGGCGGAGAGAGAAAAGCCGGACAAGCGGATCCTCGGGAGAAGCCTCCTCCATCAGGGTCCGGATTTCCGGAAGACTCAGATTTTTGCCCGCCGCCTGATTGAAATCGGCGATGTGCAGGGGACAGAAACATTCATTGCTCCGGAGTCCGAAATCATCGTCGATGAGCAGGAAGCGCGCTCCGGAAGCGGCCACTTCACGGATGGCCCGGCAGACATAGGCGCGGAAAGCGGGATCCAGAGGGCACATTCTGGGAGATTCGGTACCGTCGCGCCCGACGGTTTTCTGCCAGGTTTCTCCTGTCAGCGGCACTTTCCCGTTCCATCCGTGGCCCTGTGTACTCTGGATCAGGGCTCCGAGTTCGAGATCTTTTTCAGAAGCGAGTCCTTCACGAATTTTCCGGAAGACGGCGCAGAGTTTGCCGATCTTGTCTTCAGCAGGCGTTCCCTCCGGATGAAAACTGAGACTCAGCGCAAATTTTCTTAGTCCTGTTTCCCGTGCCTGTCTTCTGATTTCCGAAAGAGTGAAATCTTCGTTTCCCGGATAGACCGGCACGATATTGATCATATTCATTTTTTTTTGCATGGATGCCAGGGGTCCTTTCGATTTTTTTGATGTCTGCCGTGTTTCTGTTTCTCTGCAGCGGATTTTTTTTCTGAAAGAGCGACGCCGCAAAGAATTCCCGCCCGGAATTCCGCTGGAGGAGATATGGGATAAAATAAAATTGCAGAAAAAAAGAAAACAAGGTCTTTCCCGGAAGATTTTCGAGAAATTTTTCCGGAGGATTTCTGCTGAAAAGATCCGTATCTTTTCCCATCTCCGGAAAGATATGCTCTCTCTCTTGCGAGCAATCCTTTTTCCGGGAAGAAGGGAGTCCGGGCGGCAACACCTTCTTCCTCCCGGATTCTTCAGGAGCGCTTCCTTACACCGCCTTCAGATTCCTGTGGTAAAATTCCGGCAAAAAAACGGCGGAAAATTTGATTCTTTCCACCCGCGGCGTTACATTACAGGATAATCATCCGTCTTCCGGAAAACAATCAGGTTGCAAACCATAACAGCAAGAGGTGAAACAAATGGCTTCCCAGCAGATTTCCGCATTGCAGAAGGCCCGCATGGCTTACCAACCCAAACTCCCGGCGGCACTGAAAAACGGTGCGCTGGTCCATTGCACCAGAGGCTCGAATCTTGCCGCGTTCGCGGATGCGGACAAAATCGCGGAGCTCTTCCCCTCCACCAGCAATATGCCGGACCTGAAATTCAGCGCGGGCGACGGGAAAAAACTGGATACCCCGCTGCATGTGGGCGTGATTCTTTCCGGCGGGCAGGCTCCGGGTGGACACAACGTCATTGCAGGACTGTATGACGGGCTTAAATCCCTGAATCCGGCTTCGCGGCTTTTCGGTTTTCTGGGCGGTCCGAGCGGACTTGTCGACAACAAATATGTGGAAATCACCGATTCCTTCATGGATGCCTACCGCAATACCGGAGGCTTCGACATGATCGGCTCCGGCAGAACCAAACTCGAACTTCCGGAACAGTTTGAAAAAGCACGTGTGAACTGCGCTGCGCTCGGGATCACGGCACTTGTCATCATCGGGGGAGACGATTCCAACACGAACGCCTGCCTCCTTGCGGAATATTACAAGGCGAAAAATGTTCCGATCCAGGTTGTCGGCTGTCCGAAAACCATCGACGGCGACCTGAAGAACGCCTTCATTGAAACCTCCTTCGGTTTCGATACCGCCAGCAAGGTCTACAGCGAACTCATCGGGAACATTGCGCGCGACGCCAATTCGGCGAAGAAATACTGGCACTTCATCAAGCTCATGGGGCGTTCCGCTTCCCACATTACCCTGGAATGCGTGCTCAAGACTCATGTGAATCTGGCGCTGATTTCCGAAGAAGTTTCGGCGAAGAAGCAGACACTGCAGCAGATTGTCGACGGTCTTGCGGACATGATTGCAAAACGTGCCGCCAACGGTGAAAACTTCGGAGTAGTGCTCATTCCGGAAGGACTGATCGAATTCATTCCGGAAATGAAAGTGCTGATTTCAGAGCTGAACGATGCTCTGGCGAAGAATTCCGAGAAATTCCAGTCTCTTACCAAGGCGGAAGAAAAATTTGCGTTTGTTGCCAGCCTTCTGGGGAAGGAATCTGCGGCGGTGTTCAATACACTTCCCGCCCAGATCAAACTTCAGCTGACGATGGACCGCGATCCGCACGGGAATGTCCAGGTGTCCCTCATCGAGACGGAAAAACTTCTTGTGGAACTGGTGAAGGCAAAACTTGCGGAACGCAAAAAAGCAGGGACCTATCAGGGCAAATTCTCTGCCCAGACTCATTTCTTCGGATATGAAGGACGTTGCTCGGCGCCGTCCAATTTTGATGCGGACTACTGCTACAGCCTCGGTTACAACGCGGCTGCGATTCTGGGGACGGGTGCGACCGCCTATATGTCGTATGTCGGGAACCTGACGAAACCGGCGGTGGAATGGATTGCTGGAGCCGTGCCTCTGACCGCCATGATGAATGTGGAACGCCGTCACGGAGAAGACAAGCCTGTGATCCGGAAGGCGCTTGTGGAACTGGAAGGGGCTCCGTTCCGGAAGTATGCATCCGTCCGCGAACAGTGGGCCGTGGAGACTTCCTATGTCTATCCGGGCCCGATTCAGTATTACGGGCCGTCGGAAGTCTGCGACGCCACCACCGAGACGATCCAGCTCGAACATCTCAACTGACAGGAAACAGCAAACAAAGCAAAGCGGAATGACTCAAACAGATATACGGAGAGACGGCGTCATGGGTGAAGTGCAAAAGCGCTCGGAAGGAATCGATGTCGCGAAAGTGGCACTTCTGGCGAGACTGAAACTGGATCCTGCCCAGCTGGAAAAACTTCAGCCGGAGATGGAAGCCATTGTCGGCTATGTTGAAATGCTTTCCGATCTGGATGTGGACGGTATTGAGCCGACCGCCCATGCCGTCGATCGCGTGAATGTGCTCCGGGACGATGTCCCGGGCAATCCCTTCCCGCGTGATCTGATGCTTTCCAATGCACCTGCCACCATCAACGGGGAACTTGTGAAAGTTCCCCAGGTTCTTCCGGGGGAGGGCGAAGCATGAAGCCTGATCCGAAACAGCTGACACTGCGTTCCGCCGCCGATGCGCTTGCGGCAGGGACTTTCACCGCCGTCGAACTGGCGGAAGCCCTGCTTGACCGGATCGGGCGGATTGATTCTCAGGTTCAGGCCTTTCTGTGCGTGGATCGTGCGGATGTGCTGCGTCAGGCGGAAGCGTCAGACGCCCGCCGGGCCGCGGGATCGCCTCTGAGCGCTTACGACGGAATTCCGCTGACACTGAAGGACAACATCGCCGCGGCCGGACAGCAGTGCACTTGCGCATCCCGGATTCTGGAAGGCTTCATTTCCCCCTTTGACGCCACTGTGACTTCCCGCCTGAAAGAAGCCGGCTTCGTTCTTCTCGGGCGTGCCAACATGGACGAATTCGCCATGGGGTCCTCTTGTGAAAACAGCGCCTTCCGGAAGACGGCGAACCCGTGGGATCTTTCCCGCGTTCCCGGCGGCTCGAGCGGTGGCTCCGCCGCCGCAGTAGCCGCGTGTGAAACCATAGCCGCTCTGGGTTCGGATACAGGCGGATCCATCCGCCAGCCCGCGTCCTTCTGCGGGGTTGTGGGATTGAAGCCGACTTACGGAAGAGTTTCGCGTTCGGGTCTGGTGGCCTTCGCGTCTTCTCTGGATCAGATCGGCCCCATGACGCGTTCCGTATACGATGCGGCGGCGCTGATGGACGTCATTGCAGGAGAGGATCCGATGGATTCGACCTCTCTCCCGCAGGAAAAGGAAAATTTTGCTTCCGACCTTCTCCACTTTGAAAGGGATCCGCTTCTTACCGGGATGAAGATCGGTCTTCCTCGGGAATACTATGAACTGGAAGGGATTGCGCCCGGAGTGAAGAAAGTCATGGACCGGGCGGTGGAAAGCTTCCGTGAACTCGGCGCGGAATTTGTGGAAGTCCGACTTCCGCACACCCGTTACGCGATGGCGTGTTATTACATTGTCGCGACTGCGGAGGCCAGTGCGAATCTTGCCCGTTTCGACGGGATCCGTTACGGGTACAGGAGTCCTCATGCCGAGGATCTGCTTTCAACTTATCTGGATTCGCGCGGCGAAGGCTTCGGAATGGAAGTCGCGCGCCGGATCATGCTCGGGACGTATGTGCTGAGCAGCGGATATTACGACGCTTATTATCTGAAGGCGCAGAAAGTCCGGACTCTTCTGAGACGGGATTTCGCCTCCGCTTATGCGAACTGCGACCTGCTCCTGACCCCCGTCAGCCCGGTTCCTGCGTTCCGTTTCGGAGAAAAGACGGATCCGCTTCAGATGTATCTGTCGGACGTCTTTACGACCGCGCTGAATCTTTCGGGCGACTGCGGAATCAGTGTTCCCGGCGGCTTTGACGAGGAAAGTTCCATGCCGGTCGGGATCCAGCTGATGGCGCCCGCATTCGCCGAAAGGAAACTCTTCCGCGCGGCTTATGCGTTTGAACTGGCGCGCAACTGCGGGGAGTTCCTTGCGCCGATATGAAATGAGAAGGAGAAGAGGAGAGGAGGATGGAAAGAAAATCCGCCGTTTTCAGCAGTCTTGCGTTTGCCGCATGGCTGCTTTTTGTGTTGCAATGCGCTCCTGCATCGGCAATTGACGCAGGGGGAAAGATTCCTGAAATCCGCAGTTCGGTGCCGAACTGGTTCGGTACCGAAAAGCCGTTCTCCGACGGGAAAAAAGAGCCGGAAATCGAAATACTGATGTTTTTCGACGCTTCCGCACCCGATGCTGTATCCTTTCTGAGAATGCTTGAAACTCTGGGGGACAAATATGCGGAGAACACGGAACATCCGGTCCGGTTGTCCGCCGTATCCCGGAATTCGGTCCGCATGACGGAAGAACTTTTGAAGTCCTCCGGCGTATCCGGTCTGATGGTTGGAGCGGACGACAAACGGGAACTTTATATGAATCTGGCGGCTTCGGAACCGATGATGCCCTTTGCGATTGTCGCGAAGAAAAACCGCGTTCTCTGGACCGGACACCCCACCGACATTGAATCGGTGACGGACCGGATTCTGAAAGACCGTTTTGATCTCTCCACACAGGGGCAGGTTGCCATGCTCCGCCGTGAACTTCAGGCTGCGGTCCAGTCCTCGCTTCCGGATGTGATTCAGAGAAGCGCGGACAAAATCCTTGCCATTCTTCCCGGAGACAGCATTGCGGTCCAGTCGAAACTTTACGTCTATGATCTTCGCGGACAGAACCGGGAGGCTCTGGACTTTCTGAAGGAACAGACCGTGAAAGTTCCGGAAGAACTGAACCTCAGAATCCTTTATCTCGACATGCTTCTGCGAAACGGAGAAAACGCGCTTTTCCGGGACACCATGCAGAAAGCCGCCTCCGATTTTCATTCCTCTCCGGAGTCTCTGTTCCGGATCCTGGCTTTTTCCCTGGAGGCTGCGCCGCATGGAGCACTCCCGCTGTCGCTGGTCTGGGATCTGGCGAAGCGCATTCGCAAAGACTTTTCGCAGGCCCGGGCCGACAAAAAGGCGCTGAGTCTGGAATTCTCCGCCCGTGCCGCCAGCCTGATCGGGGATCTCGCCTCGGCAGTAAAGGATCAGGCGGCTGCTCTTGAGCTGCGGAAGGGAACAGTCTATGAAAAAGCCGCAGCCGATCTGCTCGACTATTACCGGACCGCACAGGGACTCCAGATTCAGCATGCAGGAAATGAAAAGGACTGAAAGTCCATCGTTTACCCTTCAGATTGCCGGGAATGATTGAATCTGAATCCAGTCAGGGAATGCGTTCGGATCCTTCGGGGCCTTTGAGTTCCGCCTGGAGGTGTTGCCGGAAATCAGGGCGGAGAGAGGGGAGGGGAAAGTGATCTCTTTCCCCATCTGCATCATTTTGAGTCTGTTCCCGATTGGAGATAGAGTCCTTTCGAGATGGAAGTCATTTCCCCCACGCCCCTCTTTTTCCCCTGAGCATCTCCCGGGTTCCATTCATCCTGCTCCGTTTTTTCTTTTTTTGTTCGGAATGGAGACAAAGGATTTCCGCTTTTTTCCAGTTTTTTCCAGATGGAAAGACTTGAAAAAGTCCCTGAATGAAATATAGTATGCACTACCCGAAAACACAGGGAACCTTAATCCGGGAAAACGGATTCGAGTCTCGGCTTTCCGCATGTCGGAAAGAATCGGTGCAGAACAAAGACCGTGAGGAGACATGGCCAGAAGGTTTTCCGTTCGGCTGGACAGGCTTTTTTTGCCGCATTGGCGTTCTGTGGAGTTCAGAGAGACTCGGACAGGCGTCGGCGCATGGGAGGAGAAGCATCTGGAGCCGGACAGTCATCATTCTCTCCATGTTTGTTTTATCCGCACACATTTTCTGTTTTCTGCGCTGAAAGACCAGACCGGATTGATTGTTTTTTGATTCCGGGGCAGGGGATCTGAAATCGGAATACAGTCAACATTTTTTGGAATGGAGAGAGTTGTCTTTATGGAAGGTAATGCCAGGGATATACGGCTTTACAGCGGAACGTCGAATCCGCAGCTGTCGGAGTCCATTGCCCGTTGTCTTGGACAGGAACTGGGTCATGTCACCGTTGAAAGATTTCCGGACGGTGAGATTTTCACGCAGTATAAGGATAACCTCAGGAGTGCGGACGTTTTTATCATTCAGTCCACCTGCAGTCCGACGAATGAGAACCTGATGGAGCTGCTGATCATGCTGGATGCGGCTCGCCGAGCTTCCGCGGCGCGGATCACCGCCGTGATTCCGTTCTACGGCTATGCCCGTCAGGACAGGAAAGACAAGCCCCGTGTTCCGATTACGGCGAAGCTGGTTGCCAATCTTCTGACCGTTGCGGGAGCGAACCGGATTCTTTCCATGGACCTTCATGCCCAGCAGATCCAGGGTTTTTTTGATATTCCCGTGGATCATCTTTACGCGGCTCCGGTGCTGATTCCGTATCTGAAGGATAAACTGAATTCGGAATCTGTGGTGGTGTCTCCGGATTCGGGGAGTGTGAAGATGGCGCAGTCGTTTGCGGACCGGATCGGGTGCGGATTTGCGGTGGTGGCGAAGAGGCGCGTGGATGCGTCGACCGTGGCTTCCTCGCATCTGGTGGGAGACGTGAAGGGGCGTACCTGCCTCATCGTGGACGATATGACCAGTACTGCGGGCACGCTTTGTGCGGCGGCCGATCTTCTCCGGCGCGAAGGAGCCGGTCGGATCTATGCATCCGTTTCCCATTTTCTTGCGAGCGAGAAGGCACGCGAGAAACTTGCGAACAGCGTGATTGAAGAACTGATTACCACGAATTCCGTACCGAATCATATTTTCTTCGGGAACAAGGTGCAGGTCATGGATATAGCGCCGCTGCTTGCGGATGCGATCAAACGGATCCATGAAGGGGAGTCTGTTTCCTCCCTGTTCAACATGAAACAGAAAGAACTGATCTGAGAAAAGAACAATATCAGGAATTTGAAATCACATTAAGTAAATCAGGAAAGGATTCAAAATGGCAGGAAAAGTAAAACATGTGCTGAATGTGAAACAGCGCAGCGCAGGCGGAAGCGCCGTGGCGCGCAGAGAAAGGAAAAAAGGGCTGATCCCGGCTGTGATTTACAGCAAGGGTGCGGAAAGCAAGACCGTTTCCGTGCAGGCCTCGGAATGGGACGCTCTCCAGAAGTATGAGCTGAACCTTCTTTCTCTTCAGGAAGACGGGAAGGAAACGCTTGTGCTGCTGAAGGAAGTGCAGCATGATTTCATCCGGAACCGTGCGATGCATCTGGATTTTATGGAAGTGCGCAAGGATCAGGTGATTACGGCGCACGTGGCTGTGCATGCGGCCTACGGGGATGTCAAGGGTGTGGCGCTCGGCGGAATTCTCGACCAGGTGATTCATGAGCTGGAAGTCGAGTGTATTCCTGAAAATCTTCCGGAATCCATAGAAGTGAACATTTCGGAACTTGGAGTCGGGGAATCGCTGCATGTATCCGAAATCGTGCCTCCGGAAGGAGTGAAGATTCTGAATCATCCCGAGCTGGTCGTGTTTCTGATTGCGGATCCGAATGCGCAGCCTGAAGAGGAACTTGCGCCCGCCACCGCAGGAGAGGGAGCAGCCGAACCCGAAGTGATCGGTGAAAAGGAAAAGGCGGAAAAAGCCGCGGCTGCTGAAGCGGAAGGGAAGAAGAAGTAATCTTTTTTTTCATCATGCTGTTTGGGATTTCCGCCGTGGAGATCCCTTGTTGTCAGGAGGAGCATTGAGAAGGCCTTATGCCGAATCAGGAAGACAAACCGGTCCGTCTGATTGTCGGACTGGGCAATCCGGGAGAGGAATACGATGGGAGCAGGCACAATGTCGGTTTTTCTCTTGTTGACGGCCTTCTCAGACGGCTTCCGAAAGGATTTGAGCAGATTCATCACGGATATCGTTCCATTTACTGGCGCGGGGCCTATGCAGGGAGGGCGCTTCTTCTGCAGAAGCCTCAGACCTACATGAATCTGAGCGGAGATGCGGTGTTGTCGCTGGTCCGCGGGGAGCATCTTTCACCGGAAGAAGTTCTGGTTCTTTACGATGACATGGATCTTCCGCTTGGAAAGATCCGACTGCGCAAGAACGGGGGGAACGGCGGACATAACGGGATCGGTTCGATCATCGCAAGTCTCGGGACGGAGAAATTTCCCCGTCTGAGGTTTGGGATCGGGAAGATGGCAAACGGCCACGGATCAGCAGATTATGTTCTGTCCCGTTTCAGAGAGGACGAACAGGATCTGTTCCGGAAGACCTGTGAAGGCGCGCTGGATGCCCTGATTCTGACCCTGAGACGCGGGATTGGAACGGCAATGAATGTATACAATGCGAAGGAGTATTCCGTAAACGAAGAGACGGATTCCTCCGCAGCGGAACAGAAAACTCAGAATACAACGAAACATAATACAACACACCAGGAGGTGTAGGCTTGAAAAAGTACGAAGCAGTGTTCATTCTCGACATGAGGAAAGTTGAGGATGAGGGGAAGGCCTTCTCTGAAGAATTTGCGAAAACTCTTCAGGGATGGGGTGGCAGCATGCTGGAAAGCGTTTTGATGGGGCGCAAACAGTTTGCGCGTGAAATCCGGAAACGGAAGGCAGGCGTGTATTGGAACTATGTGTTTGAACTCGATCCTGCGATGGAGACCCGGATTCGGGATCATTACCGGCTTGACGAACGGGTGATCCGTCATCTGATCATCAATTACGACCGTCCCGAACAGGTCCGTTCGACGATTGCCGCTGCGGAACTCGTCGACTGATTGAGAGTTTCATCGATAAGGAAAGGATCCTTCCATGGCGTCACTGAACAAAGTTCTTCTGATGGGAAATCTGACAAGAGATCCCGAACTGACCTACACCCCTGGCGGAGCCGCGATCTGCAAGTTCGGAATTGCGATCAACAGACGTTTTTCGCAGAACGGACAGGACAAGGAGGAAACCTGTTTTCTCGATATTGTAGTTTGGGGAAAGCAGGCGGAAACGGCCTCCCGCTATCTTCAGAAGGGTGCGAGCGTTTTTATTGAAGGACGTCTTACCTACGAACAGTGGGAAGAAAAGGATACGCAGAAGAAACGTTCCCGCATCACCGTGACGGCGGAACGGGTCCAGTTCCTGAACGGCCGCAGAGATGATATGGGCGGCGGAGACGCTGGAGGAGCAGGGGATTACGATTCTTCCTATGAGCAGCAGCCCGCTTATACTTCACGCAATTCCTCTTCTCAGGGGAACCGTGCGTATGGGCCGAGGCAGCAGCAGAACCGTCCGTCCGGACAGGGGGGCGGCTCTGCGTACGGCGGGAACCACGGAGCCTCCCGCTACCAGCAGCAAACGGGAGCCCAGCAGGGAGGCGGCCCGCAGCCGCCTCAGATGCCGCCGCCGCAGGAGGAATATCCTTTTGAGGATGTTGGCGGAGTCGATGACGACATTCCTTTCTGAGGCGTCCGTGAACAGAGAACGATCAAAAGAAATCAGATTTTTATTTATCAATCATCAAGGAGAAAGTTGCCATGGCAATGCAGAACAAGAGACGCCGTCCGAAAAGACGCGCCTCCAAGCCGAAAATTTGCAGACTCTGTGAGAACAAAGTCAATTACGTCGATTTCAAAGACGCGGATCTTCTGAAGAAGTTCCAGACGGAAAAGGGGCGCATCCTTCCCCGCAGAATCACCGGGACCTGCCTCAAGCATCAGAAAATGCTCAGCACCGCAGTGAAAAGAGCAAGAATCATCAGCCTTGTTCTCTGACGGTGAACCGCTGCTGGATTCTCTGAGACAATCTCCAAAAAAGAAACTGAAGGAAAGGCTTAACAAATGGCCTCTATGAAATTGATACTTTTGCAGGACGTGGAAGATCTCGGGCTTGCCGGGGAAGAGGTCCATGTCGCTCCCGGCTACGGCCGGAACTATCTGATCCCGAAAGGACTGGCGACAGTCGCCTCCACCTCCGCCCTGAGACAGCTTGCCGCACGTAAAGAGAAAATCGAAGCGCAGCGCAAAGCGGATCTGGAAGCCGCACAGGCTCTGGCGGGAAAAATCGCTGAAAGCGAAATCGTCATTCCCATGCAGGCGTCCGATGACAACCACCTTTTCGGCTCCGTCACGGAAAGAATCATCTTCGACTCTCTCCAAGCCATGGGCATCAAGGTGGAAGCGCACAAGATCCGTCTGGAAAGCCAGATCAGAACTCTTGGCGATTTCACCGCAGAGATCAAGCTCCACCAGCACGTTCTGGCGACAGCGAAAATCAAAGTGGTCCGGGCCTGACCCCCTGAAGCAAGGACTCCCGGATGCCAGATACGGTGAAGGAAACAGTCCCGTCCGGCGGGAACAACTTGGTCCGGAAAGAGAAGGCGGCCCCTGCGGCCGCCTCGGATTTTGCTGATTTCCAGACGGAACGGGCTGTTCTGGCCGCCATTCTGGTGGAGCCGGACTGCCTTGACAATGTGGCCACGATGCTCGGCGGTTTTACAGCCGCATCGGATGATCCCAAGTCGCAGGGAAAATCCTTAGCCGCCGATCCCCTTTCGAAAAGCGGTTTTCACCGCGTCGCGGCCATGATGTTCCGCGATCCGAAACACGCGGTGATTTATGAAACCATGCTGGAGCTGCATTCCAGGGGAGCGGGAATAGACGCTCTCGCGATTTCAGACACTCTCCAGCGGGCGGGGCGTCTTGATGTGATCGGCGGGATGGAGACGCTCCTGGATATCCAGAATTCCATTGCCAGCACCGCCAATCTGGAGACCTGGTGCGTTATCCTCAAGGATTACGCCATGCTCCGGGAAATGATGAAAACCTGCACTCATGCGCTTGATTTGTGCAGGAATTCCGGAGAGGATGTCAAAACCCTTCTCGAAGCGATTGAATCGGAAATCTACAAAGTCCGCAATCAGTTTGTCCAGCCCGAGATCCGCGACATCAAATCGCTCATCAAAGAGACTTTTGACGGATTCATCAAAATCCTGAACAAGGAAGTTCCCCCCGGCATTCCCACGGGATATCCCGATCTGGACCGCCTGATCGGCGGCGGTTTGAAACCCGGAGAAATGTTCGTTCTTGCGGCACGGCCTTCCATCGGGAAAACGGCGCTGGCGCTGAATATTGTCCGTAATATTGCGATGAAAGGTGGGGGAAAAGAGCATTCTGTTGTATTCTTCAGTCTGGAAATGAGTGCGGAACAGGTGGCACAGCGTCTGCTGTGCACGGAATCGAGAGTTCCCCTGTCCTCCATTCTGGACGGCTCTTTCCGGGGAAGAGAGGACCTGACCAAACTGACCGCGGCCGTGGCTTCGCTTTCCAAAGCCTCGCTCTTCATCGATCCCACCGGAGGCATCTCCATTTTCGAACTCCGCTCCAAGGCGCGGAAACTCAAGGAGACTCACGGGATCGACCTGATTGTGATCGACTATCTCCAGCTCATGAAAGCCACCGAGGCCGCAAAGGATGGCAGGCAGGTGGAGGTGGCGACCATTTCCGGCGGACTCAAAAAACTGGCCAAGGACTTGAACGTCCCTGTTCTTGTCCTCGCCCAGCTGAACCGCGAAGTCGAAAAAGGGCAGGGAGGCAAAAACGCTCTGCCGAAACTGAGCAATCTGCGCGAATCCGGAGCGATCGAACAGGATGCGGACGTGGTTGTCTTTCTCCACCGCAACCGCGAAGACACCAAGGAATCCGCCACTCAGGAAATCTCCAGAAACGGCGCGGAAGCCAAACTGATCGTGGAGAAAAACCGAAACGGCCGTACCGGATTGGTCGAACTGAGATTTTTCCCTGCCGTGATGGAATTTCGTTCCATGGATCACCGTTTTGACGAGTCGGACATCCCCCCCGGAACGGAAATGTGATTTTGCCTTGGATTTCTCATGAGACTTCTCAATTTGAAATGCCGGATATCTTTTCGCCGGACGGGTTGAATTTTCACCCCCGCCGGAGTATCTTACCGGAATGATTTAGACTCTTGGATGATGTGGGTTTCAACACCGGATGAAAAACAACGCTTTGTTACGGATACTTTTTACCATTTTCTGCTTCTGCGGCGGATTCTGCTCGGTAATGCTTTCCGCACAGGAGGTCGTCTCCGTGGAGTTCCGTCAGGACGGAAGCTATCAGTTCGGGGAGGACGTGCTTCTTTACAATGTCCAGACACGCAAGGGGAGCGTCTATTCCGAACGGATCGTCAATGACGATGTGAAGCGCCTTCATGCCATGGGTGTTTTCTCGGACGTGGTGTCCATCACGGAAGAGACTCCCGACGGGAATAGAAAAGTCATTTTTCAGATTACGCCGAAGCCAGTAGTTTCCGAAATTGTTTACGACGGCAATCAGAAATATCCGGAAAAGAAAATTGCCGAAAACGTCAATATCGCCCTTGATGCGCCTCTCAACGACAAACTTCTGAGCGTCAGTGCCGAAAATATCCGGAAGTTTTATGCCGGGGAGGGGCTGAACGATGCCGTGGTTTCCGTCGACATTCAGAAAATAGACGAATCCCATATCCGGATTGTTTTCCATATTACCGAAAATCTGCGTGTGCGTGTGAACGAAGTCAATTTTGAGGGCGCCACCGTCTATACTCCCTCCGAACTCCGGGACGCCATTGCCACGCGTTATTCATTTCTCAGTCATTCCTGGCTGTCCTGGCTGCCGATTCAGGGCGGAGGGCTTCTCGACCGGGAAGAACTGGAGCGGGATCTGGTCCGCCTCCGGGAATTCTACTGGCGGAAAGGATATCTTGATTTTCAGGTGAAGGAAACCCGTCTGGAAGAAGTGCCCGGAGATCCGGAACGGATGAATGTGACCTTTGTTCTGGAGGAAGGCGAACCGTATACGGTCGGTGAGGTTCATGTGAACGGAGGCAGGCGTTTTTCGGAAGAAGAACTCCTCGCCGTGACAGAACTCAAACCGGGCATGACCTACAATGTGCTCCTGGAAGAAGGAGATCTCGCTTCCCTGGAACAGAAATACAGTCCGCTCGGATACGCCGATTTCCGCGGAAACGCCATGAAGCACCCCGACTACCGGACCAAAACCGTGGATCTCGATTACAACATCTATGAAGGCCCCCTCTACCGGATCCGCGACATCTTCATTTCCGGAAATAAAATCACCAAAGACCATGTCATCCGCCGGGAACTGCCCATGCTGCCGATGGATCCCGTCGATAAAAATATGCTTCAGGTGGCAAAGAACCGCCTCATGGGCATGGGATATTTTGAAGACGCGGAAGATGGAGGTGTCGAAATCACCGCACGCAATTCCTCCGAGGCCCCGGATATGAAGGATATCGACATCAAAGTCCGGGAAAGACGCTTCATCGATTTCCGCATCGGCGCCGGCATTTCCGATACGGACAGCTTCGCCGGAATGGTGGAACTCTCCCATTCCAATATGGATATTCTCGACCCGTGGAACTATTTCAGCGGGGGCGGACAGAGAATGAGAATCGCCGCCCTGATCGGAATCGAACACATGGATATTCAGGCGGATTTCACGGAACCGTGGCTCTTCGGCATTCCGCTGCGTCTGGATATTTCCGGATACTGGCGCGAAGTGGTGTTCAAATACTGGGACGAACAGCGCATCGGATTCACCGTCGGACTGACAAAACGGATCTTTGACGATTTCACCACCATTTCCGGAGGCTATACCTTCGAACAGGTCGGCGTGCTCGACATGGACAAGCACCGCTCGGAAATCTTCCAGAAGGAAAAAGGCCGAGACCTGGTCGGACGTCTCCATCTCTCCATCGGGCGCGACACCCGCGACAGCGCCACCAATCCCACATCCGGATACGACATCAGCGCCTATGGCGCCATCTCCAGCCAGATCTTCGGCGGCAGCAAGAACTATTACAAGGTCGAACTCAAAGGGATCAACTATCTTCCGTTCCTGAACAACTGGTTTGTCCTGAGCACCGGCTTCAAGGTCGGATCCGTGGGCATGATCACCGACCGGGATGAAATGGTCCCCATTTACGACCGTTATTTTCTGGGCGGCGGCGATTCCGTGCGCGGCTTCCCCTACCGTTCCATCGGTCCCGTCGACCGCGACGAGAAAAACTACGGAGGTCAGTTCATGTACCTGCTGACCGCCGAACTGAGCCATCCGATCTACAGCATCGTGCGCGGCGCCTTCTTTGTTGATGTCGGCGATGTCACACGTTCCAATTTCGGCCCGATCAACAAACCCAACATCGGCGTCGGTTACGGGCTTCGCATCAAAATTCCGCGCGTGGACGTTCCCCTGCGTCTGGATCTGGCGTATCCCGTGCTCTGCAATCAGGACGGCGTGAAAAGGAAGCTCCGTTTCCACTTCAACTTCGGTTTCTCCTTCTGATCCGGAATCGGCTCCCCCGACACGGATCTGCAGAGGGATATTGCACCTTCTCTCCCTCCCTCTCCGGCACCGGATTGAGTTTTCCCCCTTTCCTCCTTCCATTCCCCCCCTGAAGATCCCGGAGAAAGACAAGAAAAATTGCAAGTTTTCACGCGTGCGCGCGGCGCGCGAGGTTGAGAATAACGCTTCTGGGTGTATATTTCCAAGTTTACAAAAAACATCTAGCAAGGACAGAACTCTATCATGAACGACATCGGCCAGCACGACTACCCGAAAAATATCGAAGATATCATGCATACTGCCTATCTGCAGTATTCCCTGAGCGTAAATGTGGGCCGCGCCATCCCTGAAGTGCGCGACGGACTCAAACCCTGCAACCGGCGTATTTTATACGCGATGCGCCAGTTGGGACTGACCAAGTCTCACTCATACACCAAAAGCGCGAAAGTCGTCGGGGAAGTGATCGGGAACTACCATCCGCACGGCGATGCGGCAGTCTATGATGCCATGGTCCGCATGGCTCAGGATTTTTCCATGCGCATGCCGCTGATCGACGGGCAGGGCAACTGGGGAAGCATCGACGGCGACCCTCCCGCAGCCTACCGTTACACAGAATGCCGCATGGAACGCTGTGCGGAAGAACTTCTTGCTGATATAGAAAAAGACACCGTCAATATGCTTCCGACTTTCGACGAAGCCCAGGTGGAGCCGGAAGTCCTGCCCTCCCGCTTTCCGAATCTTCTGGTGAACGGGAGCATGGGCATCGGAGTCGGGATGGCGACGAACATCCCGCCGCACAACCTTGCGGAAGTGATTGATGCCACAATCTATCTGATGGAACATCCCGTTGCGACCGTCCGCGAACTGATGACGCAGCTTCCCGGACCCGATTTCCCGACCGGCGCCATCATCTGCGGAATCGATCAGATCCGAAGTCTCTATGAAACCGGACACGGAGTGCTGAAAGTCCGCGCGAAGGCTGAAATCGTGGAAAAGGACGGGAAGGAATCCATCATTGTCCGCGAGATTCCCTATGCCGTCAACAAGGAACTCATGGTCAAGAAAATAGCGGACATGGTCTCCGAAAAGAAGATCACCGGCATTTCCGGCTTGCGCGACGAAACCAGCCTGCGGACCGGAATGCGGATTGTCATCGACATCAAACGCGGCGCCATGGCCAGCGTGGTGCTGAATCAGCTTTACACCCATACGCAGATGGAAAGCGTGATCGGCTGCACGTTCCTTGTGGTCGACCACAACCGTCCGCGGACGATGAATCTGCCGCAGATCCTTCAGGCGTATATCGACCATCGCTTTGAAGTCGTGACGCGCCGGACGCGTTTTGAACTGAAGAAAGCCGAGGCGAGAGCTCATATCCTCGAAGGACTGCTCATCGCCGTTGCGAATATCGACGAAGTTGTCAAAATCATCCGCGAATCCCGGACGAGAACCATCGCCGCGGAAGCCCTGATGGCGCGTTTTGATCTTTCCAAACTCCAGGTCGCCGCGATTCTGGACATGCGTCTGCATCAGCTGACCGGTCTTGCCATTGAAGACCTCCAGGCGGAATATGACGAGCTGATGAAAACCATCGCCTATCTGAAGGAACTCCTTGCCAACCGTGAAAAACTTCTGGGTGTCATCAAGGAGGAACTGATCCAGGTGAAGATGAAATATGCGGAGAAGCGCCGGACTGAAATCACCTTCGACGAAGGCGATCTGGACTATGCCGATCTGATACCGCGTCATTCCTGCGTCATCACGGTGTCGAACACCGGGTACATCAAGCGCGTCCCGGCGGACACCTACCGGACTCAGCACCGCGGAGGCAAAGGCATTATCGGCATGGAAACCCGAGAGGAGGATCATGTCGAACACCTCTTCAATGCGGACAGTCATGACATCATCTTCTTCTTCACCGACCGCGGTTTCATGTACTGGCTGAACGTCTATGACATTCCCGAAGGAGCCCGCACCGGCAAGGGCAAGGCGATTGTGAACCTGATCCGCATCGAACCCGGAGAACAGATCCGCGCCATGCTGACCGTGGACCGGAGCATGTTTGACAATCCCTCGCTTTCCATTGTCATGGCAACGAAAATGGGGGTCATCAAAAAAACCGCGCTTCAGGAATTCAAAAATCTCCGCAAGGTCGGACTCCGCGCCCTGATCATCGAGGAAGGCGACGACCTTATCGGCGCGGAACTCGCCGACGGTTCCTGCGAAGTGATTCTTTCCTCCGCCAAAGGCATGGCATGCCGCTTCTCCGAATCGGATGTCCGCTGCATGGGCCGTGCCGCCAGAGGTGTGACCGGAATCAAATTCAAACTGGAAGATGATTACGTCGTCAGCATGGAAGTGGTGCCGGGAGAGAATCAGAGCGTCTCCTCCTCTCCGGAGGGAGAAGATCTCTCCGCCGTTTCTGAAAATGCGCTTCCGGGCGGCTTCGGGTCCGCCGGAATCGAATCTGAAGAAGATCTGGAGGAAGAAGATCCCGCCCCCGCGGAACCCCTCGAAGAAGAAGAGGAGGAGGCGGAAGCGGCGGATGACACGGAAGACAGAGAGGATACCGGAAAGCCTCAGCTCCTCGTGGTGACGAGCGGAGGCATGGGGAAACGCAGTTATGTCGAGGACTACCGTCTGACCCGCCGCGGAGCGAAAGGGGTCAAGAACCTGAATCTTTCCGAAGGGGAAGAAGTCGTTGCCGCCATCCGCGTCAAGCACGGAGACGAACTCCTGATCACGACCGAACGCGGACAGCTTGTCCGGATTCCCGTGGATGAAATCCGCATTGTCGGGAGGGCATCGAAAGGAGTGCGCATCATGGATCTCCGCAGGAACGACCGGATTACCGGAGTCTCCTGCATTGTGGAAGTGGACGCGGAAGAGAAGTCCTCTGCCTCTTCCGCCGCCGCGGACTCCGCGGAACAGGGAAATGCCGGAAACGGAGAGGCGAAGTCTCCTGAGAGTTTTTCTGAAGGAGATGAACTGGAAAAGGATATGACGAACGGGAACGACGACGACGATGCCTCCGGTCTTCAGAATTGAACGCAGCGGAAAAGTTTTCGCCCCCGCCTTTGAAACACGCTCTTACCCCTACATCATGGGAATCCTGAATGTCAACGGGGATTCCTTCAGCGACGGTGGAGCTTATCTCAGGACGGAAGACGCCCTTGCTCACGCCCTTCAGATGCTTTCGGAAGGAGCGGATATCGTGGATCTGGGCGCTGAATCGACGCGTCCCGGGGCGGCCGCGGTGCCGGATTCCCTTCAGCTGGAGCGTCTTCTGCCTGTGGTGAAGGCGCTGCGTGCGGCGGCGCCCGAAGCTGTGATCAGCATAGACACCCGCAGCGCGGCCGTTGCCGGAGAGCTTCTCCGGGCGGGCGCGGATATGATCAACGACGTCAGCGGGCTCCGCCGCGATCCGGGGATCGCCCGTGTGGCGGCGGAATACGGAGCCGGACTCTGTGTCATGCATATGCGCGGGGAACCGGAGACCATGCAGAATCCGGAGAATCTCCGTTACGGGAATCTGATCGGAGAAGTTTCGGATTTTCTGAAGGATGCCCGTGCCCGTGCGATTTCCGCCGGACTGGCTCCCGATTCCATCCTGCTTGATCCGGGAATCGGTTTTTCCAAGACGGCGGAGCAGAATCTGGAACTGATCCGTGCTGCCGGAGTCTTCCGTGCGCTGGGATCGCCGATGCTGTACGGAGTTTCACGGAAGACCTTCATCGGGAAAATCTGCGGGAAAGACTGTCCCGCGGACCGGGATTTCGGTACGGCGGGAGTCCTGGCGTATTTAACGGCGGAAAAAACAGACTTCGTACGCGTTCATCGGGTCGATGCGGCGCTTTCCGCCATGAAAATGTTTGCTTTCTGTGCAAAAAAACAGAAAGACGGGAGTGGTTTTTCATTTTGAAGCATTATATTGTTGAGTTATCATATGGCGGAAAGAAAATTTTGTTTTTTCTTTCCGAGTTCTTCCGGAAGGGAAAATGCCGATGTCTGATTACGGGGCGGTCTTGAATTATGTGGCGGGAAATCTGTCTGCTGTGGCGGATTTCTGCATTATCGCCTGTCTGGTGTATGGAGCACTTTATTTTCTGAGGGGAACACGCGGGTCCGCGGTCCTTTCCGGCATTATTTTCGCCCTGATCACAATGAGCGTGATTTCGGAAAAACTCCATTTTGAGGTTCTGGGGCGCCTCCTGAATAATCTGTGGACCATTTTCACAATGGCGATCATCATCATTTTCCAGCCGGAGCTGCGCCGGGCCTTCGCACAGCTCGGGACCGTCACCAAGGCCTTCACTCATAAGAACAAGACGGAGCGCCGGGGGGTGATCTCCATGGTGGTGGATGCCGCCGTGCAGATGGCCAAGACCAGAACCGGAGCTTTGATCGTCTTTGAACGGAATATCGGGATGCAGGCGATCATCAATTCGGCCGTGGTGCTGGATGCAAAAGTGAATCCGCTTCTGCTGAGGACGCTCTTTTATCCGAATTCGCCGCTGCATGACGGTGCGGTGATCATCAAGGACGACCGGATTGTCGCGGCGCATGTGATCCTGTCTCTGACCCAGGAGGCTTCCGAAAACAGTGACAGAAGGGTGAAAGGTCTCGGGACGCGTCATCATGCCGCACTGAGCATTACGGAAGAGACGGACGCCGTCGCGGTGGTCGTCTCCGAGGAAAGCGGGATTATCAGTGTGGCGTACAAGGGGCGTCTGATCCGGGATTTCAATGAAATCACTCTGACGGACACGCTGGAGGATCTCATGATCCGCCGCGATACCATTATCAGCAATGTCAAAAATGTTGTGATGACGAAGAAAACGCATTCCGAACCGGAGATCGAAAACGCATTCAGCGACGGTTCCGCACCGCCGGAGGAGGATGTCTGATGAAGTCTGCTTTTCAAGAAAAACTTCTCCGCTTCGTCCCGAAAATCATCCGCCATGACTTCGGGCGCAAGGTGATTGCCCTGACCCTGACGGCGCTTATTTATTTCGCTGTGACGGAGCAGACGGGGCAGAGCAGAACGGTTGAAGATGTGGAAGTCAAACTCGCCCTCCCGGAGAATCTGGTGGACATCGGCGGGAAGATTCCTCATGCGTCTGTCACCGTGACCGGCCCCGAGCGTCTTCTGAAGTCGCTTTCGCGTGGAGATTTCAGCATCGTGCTTCCTTTTGACGCCACATTCACGCCGGGCCGGACCACCTATCAAATCCCGCTTTATCCGGGGAATGTGAAATCGCCTTTCGGCGTGTCCGTCGTGAAAGTGGAGCCTTCCGTAATGTCCTTTGAAGTGGACAGGATTGTTTCCAAACCGCTTCCGATGGAGCCGGTCTATTCGCCTGACTCCGCTCTGCCCGAAGGCTATACGGTCGGGAAAGTCACCTTTGCCCAGCCTGTGGTCTCCGTGACCGCTCCCGAAACCATGCTTTCCAATCTCAAAGCCATTCAGACCGATGTGATTCCTCTGGATAAAACAACGCAGAGTTTCTCCTATACAGTGGGTCTGAAATCACCGAACCCCTCCATTACTCTGACCCCGGCTAAAGTCATGGTGAATGTGGAAATCCTCAAGGAATTTGAAACACGCACCTTCAAGGATGTGCCCATCCGCATCCTCAATGCTACCGGAAGGCAGGAGCTCACGGTCGACATCCTCTCCGATTCCGATGTGGATGTCATTGTGGAAGGCAACAGAAGTGTCCTGGAACTGCTGGAACCGGAAAATCTCAAACCTTATATTGATGTCTCCAGAATCGAAAAATCCGGAATTTACAATATGAATGTCAACTGCTGGGTGGACAGGGATGATGTCCGGATCAAGACCATTCATCCCGATCTGCTGAGCGTGAAACTGATATTCGATCCCTCTTCTTCTCCTGAGCCTTCTCCCGAGCCTTCGCAGAAATCTTCCTCAGGGAAAGAAAAAAAGTAGGAAAAGGAACTAACGCAATAAAAAGAAAAGGAAGATGCTCTTTCTCCTTTTCTTCTTCTGCTTTCATGCAGGGACCCGGCCGGAATGGCTCTGTGTGCCCAGTCACATGCAACGGTGAAGCCCGATGACAACGCCTTTCGGAAAGAATTCCGATTTCTTGCAGACACGGGGCTTGTCGGAAGTATTTCCTGCCCTGAGTTCAATCTGGTCCGCATCGAGGCAGTAGCAGGATCTGAGGACGGATTCCCCGTCCAGTTCCGTGAGAACGATGTCCCCGCTGCTGATGTCCACGGGAAAACTCCTGACGATGAGAATGTCTCCATCATAAATCCCCAGATCCTGCATGGAACATCCCTCGACCTGAAACGCGAACAGATTTTCATTTCTGCATTCTTTTCCGAGGAGTTTTCTGTCACAGAAAAGAGCGTCGTGCAAAAGTTTTTTCTCCTTCCCATGGATCTGAGGGCTGGAGGCGCCCTGCTGCTTTTCCGCGGCGTGCGAAATCATTTCCAGCACGGGAATGGAATGAACGCGGGAGGATATTCTGGCGCGTTTTGTTTTCTCCTTTTCCAGGGAAAGACTCCTCGCCTTCGATGTTCTGCTGATGTACCCCTTTTTCTGCAGAGCCTTGATGTGTGCGAAAACGGTTGACGTTTTGATACCGAAATGTTCAGCAATTTCATAAACGGTTGGAGCCATATCGGTATTTTTCATAAAATTGCTTATGAAACCGATAATATTTTTTTGTTTTTCGGTCAATCCCTTCATGGTATTTTGCAATCCCCCCGGAATGATGGAGTGTTTCTTTAATTTCTCTTTCCTTATTAAAGTATATATTTCAGAGTCTTTCTTTCAAGGAGAGTGAATGTGAATTTAGAAATTTTTTTTATTTTTTTCAGAGGAAATTCATAGTTGTCTATGGAACTTGTCTATGTTTAAGAATATATTGTCCTGTGTGAAGAGATAGAAAGAGTGTTTTTTTCTGTTTTTTATAAAAAGCGTATTTTTTTTAACATCCGGTCTGATTCAGGGGAAGAATGAAATGAATTTTGAACGCGAATCGAAGTACAGGAAACTTGCCGAAGAACTGATCCGTGAACTTGCAGAGGAGGAGGGGGAGGGAAGTTCGTCTGCTTTTAAAGATCGCTTTTTCACCCGGAAAGAACTGTCTCTCCGTTACGGGGTGGCGCCTCTGACTGCGTACCGGATTCTGAAGTATATCGAATCGCGTGGACTGATTGCCTGCCAACGCGGGCGGAGAGCAGTCATTCTCCGGAACGCCCGCCTTGATTCTCTCCGGAAACCTTCGGCCAAACAGAGAATCGGAATCGTTTGCGATGAGGAAGTCTCTGTTTCTCCAGACTGGGAAAATCCGGGCCGTCGCCGGCACCCCCTCTTCCCCGGAATCCGCCAATGGATCTGCGCCGGCCTGGAAAGACGCTTCAGAGAGGACGGACATGATTGCAAGCGAATCCCGCAGAATCAGATCTGGCATGAGAATTTTGAGGCTTTTACAGGATTTGTTCTCCTTCATTCCATGGAGGATGGCACGCTCCGGGATTTTGTCCGTCTGCTTCAGGATCAGGAGATCCCCTGGGCCGCGCTTTCCTCCGAATCCCCTGCGCCCAACACGCTCTGCATTCCGATGCGCCATGCCTTCGCGCTGACAAGTCTTTTTTTTATGAAACACCATCTGAAACGCTGTCTCTTCCTGTCTTCCGCATCGATTCATCCTTCCCGGGAGCCGTTTCCTCCGGGAGACCACCGGAAGATGCTGGAATCGTGTCTCCGGCCTTACGGCTGTCCCGTCCACAGTCTGCTTCTTCCCTTTCCCTGGGAGGAAATCAAGCCGGATATTGAGGAAGAAAGGGGGGAAAGAAAGAACACAATGGATGCGAAGAATCGGAAAGAGAAGAAAAAAAAGAAAAAGAGAACTCCGCTGGAAGCGCTCCTGCAGAAAAACATGCTGGGAAAACACGATGAAAAAACTGGTATTGTCACAGACGATCCGGAACTTGCGGCTCTCATTTGGGAATATCTGGAAAAACAGGGGAAAAACTGTCCCGCTGATTACCTGCTCCTGAGTTACGGCGCAACAAGGGGATATCTTCCGGCAGCTGTTCCCTCTCTAAATTTTCAGAACGGGAAGCTTGTCGACGCCCTGATCCGCATTCTTTACCGTCAGTTCATTTCGAAAAACTGCTTTGATCCCGGAGCGTTTGTCGCTCCGGTCCTGGAGGAGACGGGTATGCGAATTGCCGACGCTTCTTTCTGAACACCCGTTCTGAAGTTTCTCCCGTTCTGAACTTTCTTTTGAAAACAGGGAAAAAGAAATCATTCTTCCGGGGAGAGAATGAAAGGGCTGCACTCCTTTTTTTCCCCGCTCTTTTTCCCCAGTCTTTTTTTCCGTTCAGATGCTATTTCCCTTTACCGAGACCGCAGAAAGCCGAGACCTGTTCGGCGATCTGCCTTGTGGGAGCGCAGACCGTGAGCTCATGGAGGGCGAAAGCGCGCTTTGAAGAAAAATCCAGATCATAGATGGAAGGGGAAATTTCCAGGGAAAGAACGTCTGTCCCGTCCGGCATGCACATGTAGAATCCGAGATTTTTCAGGGCGGGCAGACATCCCGCGATATCCCAGAGTTTTGCCCCCATCACCGATGCTCCGTGCCGCCCCGTTGCCAGCAGAATTCCCGAATACACACTTGAACAGAGCGAATGCACCGTGTTGGCACAGCGGATTCCCCCCTGGCGGACAAGGCGCTGGGAAAGATTGATGATGCTCGAATCGTCGAAACGGAGCTCCGGCCTGGCAAGGGGCTTCAGGAGACGGAGGAACTTTTCTGAAGCTTCAGAAACGAATCCTTCTGGCGCAGATGCTCCGGCGGACGATGCCCCGGTCCCTGATGCCGCATCCCGTGCATAGAGGACTGTTCCGGAATCGGAAAGAAGCATTTCTCCGGTGCTCGGGACGTAAACCGCGCCTTCCCGCAGTTTTCCTCCTTGCGAGAATGCGACGGAGGTCCCCCACATGGGGATTTTGTTGGCGAAGAGCACGGTTCCGTCGATGGGGTCGACGATCCATGAGCTTCCTCGCAGCGCATCCCTGAGATACGTTTCCGATTTGGAACTGCTCGTTTCCTCCCCGATCAGACGGATTCCGGATGCTTCGTCTTCCAGACGGGCCGTCAGGAAATTCTCAACGGCCTTGTCAGCCGCGGTGACGGGTGTTCTGTCTTCTTTGATGGCGGTTCCGGGATTGTCGATATAGTCCATGGCAATGCGTCCCGCCTCCAGCAGGAGGGGGACGATGTCTTTCACAATCCACTGCTTCATAGGGATTTATTCTCCGATGATCTTGATGAGGACGCGTTTTCTTCTGCATCCGTCGAATTCCCCGTAGAAGACCTGTTCCCAGGGGCCGAAGTCGAGTTTGCCGTTCGTGACGGCGATGACGGTTTCGCGGCCCATGATCTGACGTTTCAGATGCCCGTCCGCATTGTCTTCCCCTGTTCTGTTGTGGAGATAGGCGGAGACGGGTTCATGCGGAGCGAGTTTTTCCAGCCAGGCGGTGTAATCCTGGTGAAGCCCCTGTTCATTGTCGTTGATGAAGACGGATGCCGTGATGTGCATGGCGTTGCAGAGCAGGAGTCCTTCGCGGATGCCCGATTCCTCCAGTGCTCTGGTGAGTTCCGGAGTGATGTTGATGAATTCCACTTTGTTGCGGGTGTTGAAAACGAGTTCTTTTCTGTAGCTTTTCACAAGAGGCCGTCCTTTCCTGATCCTGTAAATCCTGAAAACATCCTGAAGCAGGCTGAAAATACAAAGCCTGCGATACGGGAAATGTAACTGCGTTTATGAAAAAGGCAATCCCTTTCTCCGTGAGGGAACTTGATTTCCGTGAAAAAGAGGCTATCGTAACAGATTTCAAAACCATATCCGGATGAATGTGTGAAATAAATCGGAAAAACTGAACTTATGCGTTGTCCTCGTTGTGCCTGCCCGGAAGACAAGGTGGTGGATTCCAGAGCCGCGAAAGAGGGTGCCGCGGTCAGACGCCGCCGGGAATGTCTTGCCTGCGGCCATCGTTTCACGACCCATGAGGAGATCATCCAGTCGGAACTCAAAGTCATCAAGCGTGACAATTCCAGAGAGGATTTCGACCGGGAAAAACTCCGCCGCGGTATCGAAAAGGCCTGCTGGAAAAGAGATATCAGGCCCGAACAGATCGATGCCGTCGTCGAAAAAGTGGCCCGTTCGCTTGAAAGCGAATTCGAGCGCGAGGTGCCGGCTTCGGAAGTCGGGAACCGCGCCATGGAGGAACTCCGCAGTCTGGATAAGGTCGCCTACGTCCGTTTCGCTTCGGTTTATAGAGATTTCAAGGATATTGATGAATTCATCGCCGAAATCCGCATGATGGGAAGGAAGAAGAACTGAAAAATCACCGTTTTTTTCTCTTCTCCTCTCCGGCAGATGTTCCGCCGCTGAAAGGAGCCCGGATCCGAATTGTGGGACGGGAAGGGATTTCTGACGGACAGAACTCCGGAGAGAACTTGAATTTGACTGAAAAGCAGCCTCTATTGCTCTTTTCCCCCATCCGGAAAAGCGCAGCTCCTGCGGGGAGCGGAACAGGGAAAAGAAAAAATCTCTCCGGACACATTCCTGACCCGGAGCTGTTTTCAGCACTGTTTGCAGAGCTGTTCCCCAGCATTCGGATTTCCATGCTTTTCAGTCAAGAGGGATTTATTTGGATTTGAAATAAAAAATTGGGAAACTGTTTTTTTCAGAAAATGAGCAGATTGATGTTTTATCATTTCCGAGAGCGCGTTTCCGCCTGGATTCAGAAGGCGGTGTATGCGCTTCGGATCGGGGCGGGGGAGAAGAATTATCTTCTTGTCCTGAGTGTGGCGGTCGGAGCGGTGGCGGGACTGGCTGCGGTGTGTTTGAAAAGTTTTGCTGATTTCTGTCACCATCAGTCTCTGAGCCTGGTCGGGGGGGGGGATTGGATGGTCTGGATCGTGCCGGCTTTTCCGGCACTCGGGATTTTTTTCTGCATAGCCTTTGTGAAATACTGGATCCGTGGTTCTTATGACAAAAGTCTTGCCGGAGTCATCAGTGCGACTGCAAACGGGACGAGCGAGATTCCTGTCCAGAAGACCTATTCCCATATTCTCACCAGCGGATTTTCCGTAGGCATGGGCGTGTCCGCCGGGCTGGAGGCTCCGATTGCCCTGACCGGTTCGGCGATCGGGTCGAACATAGCCAAGGCGCTGAAACTGGGTCGGGAAAGCCGGACGCTTCTTCTGGCCTGCGGAGGGGCGGGAGGTATTTCAGCCGTCTTCAACAGTCCTGTGGCGGGTGCGCTTTTTGCGTGTGAGATTCTGCTGCCGGAATTTTCGATTCCGGCGCTGGTGCCGCTTCTGATGGCTTCCGCATCTGCGGCGGTGGTTTCGGAAGTGCTCTACAGCAACCGGGCATTTGAAATGATTGTGAGTTCGTGGCACATGCAGAATCTGCCGTTTTACATTCTGCTTGGGGTGTTGGCGGGCCTGACTTCGGCATACATCATCCGGACATCGCTTGCGGTGGCGAAGCAGTTTGAACTGCTGAAGAATGTCTGGGTACGCGGCCTTGCAGGGGCTCTGATTCTGTACGGGACGTTTCTTCTCATGCCCGCGCTGAAAGGCGAAGGATACTCATACATCAACGCCCTGATCAGGGGCCGGGAGACGGCCATCCTGGCGGGAAGTCCCTTCGCATTTCTCTTTGAAAATCCCTGGACGTTCGTGATCCTGATAGGGATTCTGGTGCTGGTGAAAGCGCTGATTTCGGCCGCCTCCCTGGAAAGCGGCGGAGACGGGGGAATATTTGCCCCTTCGATGTTCATGGGGGCGTTTCTGGGCTTTTTCATGGCCCGGCTTCTGAATCTGCTGGGCGTGACGGGCGCGGAGGGCCTGAGCGAAATCAACTGCATCGCGGTCGGGATGGGGGGAGTCCTTGCCGGAGTGATGCATGCTCCGATGACGGGGATCTTCCTGATTGCGGAAATTACGGGCGGATACACACTCTTCATTCCCCTGATGATCGTGGCGTCGCTTTCCTGCTTCATCTGCCGGAAGCTTTCGAGATACAATGTGTACAAGTCCGTGATCCAGATGCGCGGCGGAGTTCCGGAGCCGAGCAAGGATGCGGTCGCGATGGAGGGCGTGGGACTTGCCGGACTCCTGGAGAAGGATTTTCTTCCCGTGCATCAGGACGACACGCTCCGGGTTCTGCTGCAGGCGGTCATGCATTCAAGACGCAATATATTTCCTGTGATCGATGATGAAAGGAAACTGGTCGGCATGGTGACACTGGACAACATCCGCCCCTTTCTGCTGGATGATCAGCTTTACGATGTAGCGCTTGTCTATGACGTGATGTCGGGTCCCGGGCCTGTCCTGAAGAGCACGGATTCCCTGGGGGATGCGATGAAACTTTTTGAAAGCCTCCGTGTCTGGAATCTTCCGGTGACGGAGGATGGAAAATACTCCGGTTTCGTTTCCAAGTCCGGAGTTTTCGATCGATACCGGAATATGCTCAGGAACAAACAGGAACTCTTCTGAGATCTGATACAGAGGACGGAAGGCAAACCAAGGATTGCAGAGTCACATGATCAATCTCCGTGAAAATACAGTTTTCGTGGTGTATGGGGACGGTTCGTCCGCACCGTTCGACGCAGCGGAACTTCAGAGCCGTGTTCTGAACGTCTGCCAGTCTGCGGGGATGACCGATGCCTGGGTTGCGCAGGATATCGCCCTTTCCGTCGAATTTGCCCTGACGTGCAAGTTTCATGATTCCGACACTCCGAAGGTTTCCGCGGAAGAAATCGACGGGATTGTGGTGCGGATTCTGGAAGATCTGGGATATTCCGCGATTGCGGCGGAATACCGGCGTCTTTCCCGGCTGCAGACGGCGGTGGTCCGGATTTCTGTGTCCTCCGGGCTGAAGGAATTCATAGGCGGTGAGCTTGGACTTGCCGGAACGCTTCTTTCTGAAATTGTCTGCCGGGTGCGGAACACACTGATTTCGATCGGAGCGGAACATCCTTCGGCGGAACTGGTTCTGGAGCTGGCGCGTCATTTCAGGGACTATGTCCTGAAAGGGAAATCCTCCCTGGAGATTGAGACACAGGCTGTTCACCGGAGCGGCGGGGCATGGATCCTTGATCGGGAATGGATCGAAAAGAAGCTTCCGGAAGAGACACGTATCTGGGTGGAGAAGCGTGTTCTCATGCTACACCCCGTGAATCTGAAAATTTTCCAGTATTTGCGCGTGGATGTGCGTCTGACGGGCCTGCTTTCGGATCTGCCGCTGAAGCCTCCATTGACGGAACTTTCCGTGACGCCGCTTTTTCATGAGCCTGCGCAGGCTGTGGATTCGGTGTGTCTGGCTGCGGACTCCGTATGCCGGGAAAACGGCGCCGGCTTTGCAGTCCCGCTCAAACTGCTTCTGTGTTTTCCCGATGCGGGGATTTTCACAGGGGAATGGATGGACTGCAGGACTCCGCCCTCTGCGGAAAAGATGTCGCGGGATCTGGCGGAAAGTTTTTGTTCCATGCTGTCGAGAATTCCTTTTAAAGTCATCTGTAAATGAGTCTTTGAATTCAGAGGGGGCGCGAAAAGTCCTGAATTTTATGAAATATCTTTGCTTTCAAGCTTGCGGAATCGCTTTTCATGTTTTATATTCCACATAATATATATGAGGGGATCGGCGGAGAAAAACGCGGGCGAGTGACACCGGAGACAAAAAAATCTGTTTCCGGAAAGTTCAGTGAAAAAGGGTTTTTAAAAGATGGCTCTTCAAAATGTGATCCAGATATCCTGTCCGAAATGCGGCATGAACTATGAGCTGCCTGCCGAATATGTGGGACAGACCGGGGAATGCTCGCAGTGCGGTTTTCTTTTTGCAATTGTCGATTCCCCTGAGGAACAGGCGGTTCCGTCTGAAAATGCGCTTCAGGACGAGTCCGGCATGATGGGATATGAAGAGCCTGTGCCGGAAGAGGATCCGGGTGTGGGATCAATGCAGATGCTTCCGGAGGAACAGTCTGCGCCGCTGGAATCGGTGCCGGAGACGCTTCCGGAGCCTTCGCCTGAAGAGACGTCTGTTTCGCTGGGGGGGACTGCTCTGTCGGAGGCTTCCACGGACATTTCGCAGACGAATACGGTCAAATTTTCCCGGACGAAGGTCGGCATGGTGCCGAGGATCAAGGATGATTACAGCCTTGGTCTTCTTCAGCGCACGAATCCGAACTATGGGGACAAGGGAAGCGGCGGCGTGGCGGGAGGTTCCGGGCGGAAGACGGTTTCTGCTGCGAGAAAGCCTGTTGTGAGGCCGGGGGGGAGAAGTCCTTCGACTGTAGCTCATGTGCCTGTTCCGGTGAAGAAGCCGTGGTGGTCGTTTCTTCTTTTCTGGAAGAAATGAATGTATTTATTTTGCAATCAGCGTTCTTTCCTGTCCATTGTTTTTCAGACCTTCCGGCATTGAAAATTCCAGCCGAGCTTCTGCGGGGGCGGAGAAGTTTTTTCTGTCCGTTCCTTCTTTCCGCCTAAATTTTGTTAAGGAAAGAAGGGGGAGTTTTTTTGTTTCCTGAGATTCCGACTTGAAAAAACTTCTGCCCGGGGTATCTTTAGCAGCAGGGGAGGGTGGGGGTTACCAGTCTGAAGACACCTCATCCGGTTTCGTCGGGGAAAAAAGTATTTTCCATCGGAACCTTTTGTCTTTTGTACTGTCAAAAAGGGGTATATGACATTTATGGATGCGGATCAAAAAACGAAAGAGCTGGAGCTGATCAAGCGCTTCAAGGAAGGCGACCGGGAATGCTTTGATGAACTGGTCCTTCTCTATTCGCCGAGGCTGTACCGTGTGGCATATGGTCTTCTCGGGAACAAGGAGGATGCGGAGGAAGTGGTTCAGGATGCATTTGTCCGTGCGTACAAGGGGCTTTCTGATTTCCGGGGGGATGCGAGTTTTGAAACATGGATGCACCGGATTACGGTGAATCTTTCCCGGAACCGGTATCACTGGAACAGACGCAGAGGCGAAGGTTTGAATTTAAGTCTTTCGGCGCCGGAGCGCATGGAGGAATCGGCGGAGCGCCAGGAATTCGACGTGCCGGATTCGCGAATGGAGCCGGACCGTCAGCTGGAGAATACGGAACTGGAAAGGAATATCATGTCTGCGATGAAGCATCTGCCTGCGACTTTGCGGGAGGCGATGATACTTCGTCATGTGGAAGATCTTCCTTATGAAAAAATTGCCGGTTTGCTTGACTGCAAAGTGGGGACTGTGAAGTCGAGACTTGCCAGAGGCCGCGGTCTGTTGCGCGGGCTTCTTGCCGGAATCGACGGCGGAAAAGGGGTAGCGCTGGGCAGATGAAACGGAGTGTGACGATGGCCCGGGTGCGTTCCGGAGAATTTCTGGAATGGTTTTCCGAATGCTTTTCCGGGAAAGTGTTGATGAAGGACCCCTTGGAGGCGTTTTATGCGGATCGGAACGACTGACAGCGAGCGGGGAAAGTGTCCGGATCTGGAGACTTTGTCTGCGTATTATGACAGGGAGGAGATTCCGGACAAATCTGTCCTGGAACACATCGAAACGTGTGAAGACTGCCGTTCGGCATTGCGTTCCTTCGAGCTGATCGGAGAAATGATCCGCAAAGAAAGTTCTGCAGGGCTTGACGAGGGAACTCTCCGCAGCATTCTTCTCGGAGCAAAACGCAAAATTCAAGTTGCAGACCCTGGTTTTGAACTCGTCACGCCGGACAGTGCCGTCACCTCCTCGCATTCCCAGACCATTTCCCCCGCATTTTTCTTTGCATGGGCGGGAAGAATTGCCGCCCTTTTCCTGATATCGACTTTCGTCTTTTATCTGATGTATTCCAATCAGATGATTTCCATTCCATTTATGAAAGATGGAAAATCTTCTCCGGGATCCTCCGGTCCGCTTAATCCGCATTTGGCGAATACCACATCTGCCGCGATCCCTGCCGAACTCAGGGCTCCGGAAGATTCTGCGCTTGCGGCTCTTGCGGGGGAAAATGGCAGGAATGCAAGCATCATTCCGGGGAAAGGAGAAGGAGGGCGGGACGACCTTTTCGGAAGCATTGACCTGCGGAATATTTCCGCCGCAAATATTTCATTCGGAGCGACTCCTGAAAAATATGCCCCGGGACGGATGATGGTTCATCCCCGCAGCGGAAGAACCGCCGGGGCTTCCCTGTTCAACACTCCGGCTTACATTTCTTCACACGTGGAACATGTCTGGATTGAGTCCGGTCCCGGGGGGAAGGAGGACCTCCGGAAACGGATTTCCGCGATTCTGAAATCCATTCGAGTGCCTGAAAGTGCCGTGACATTTTCCACATCGGAGAATTCTCTGCATATGAATATTCAAATGAGCAGTATGCAGTGTGCTTTGTTTGTCCGTGTCTGTGCGGACGAAGGAATGAAACTGCTTTCTCCGCAGCAGCCCCAGCCGGAACAGAATCGTTTCATCGGTTCCGGAAGGGAACCGGTTCTGTATTCCGTCGACTTCGTGACTGCCGGGAAATCATAAGTTGACGGTCTCCGGTTTCTCTGCCGTGGCCGTCTGTTTCCGGAAAAGACTCCGTAAAAACGATTGGGAATGAAAAAAATGCGTTGAGCGTTTCTCACAAGGTTCCCGTTCCTTTTCTTTTGCCGCAGAGGGAAAGCGAAACGCTTCCGCAGTCCTGTAAAAAAGCAGGAAATCTTGAAAAACAAAAAGCATGAGGGCTCTTTTATTCTTGCCCCCGTCTTTTTTATCCTCTTGAGTTTTCGCAATATATCCCTGAATCCGGGAAGCCGAGCCGCCGGGAGACTTTGCATATATTTTTTATTTCATCATGGAGCTCAGCGCTGATTTCTGCCGGTTTTCCTGGATGAAGACGGAGATTTTCCGGAAGCGGCGGAAACACGTGTTCCAGCGGATGCGGATTTTTTTCCTGTTTTTCCGCTGATCGTTTTTTTCAGTGTCCCGGCTTCACGTTTCTTTTTCAGGAGGAACTTTTCCTTTGCCGTTTTTGCGGCTTTGGCATTGGCAGGTTTTTTTCTGCTGCCGAGATGATTGACCACTTCCGCGAGATTCCTTCTGGAACGTTCGCGCAGGAGAATGCGGATCGGGAATCCGGTAATGGAGAAGGCCTTGCAGAAATAATTTTCAAGATAAGCCTTGTAGATGTCGGAACAGTATTCCGGCTTGTTGACGAAGAGAGTGAAACGGGGCGGAGCGGAACCTGTCATGGTGCCGTAATACACTTTGAGCGGCTTTTTTCCGGCAACAGGGGGGGGATTGCGGAGCATTGCGTCGGAAATGACTTTATTCAGCATTGCAGTGGAAATTCTGGTGCTGATCTGTGCGCGGAGTTCGGCAATCATGGAGAAGAGTTCATCGAAATGGTATCCGGTTGTGGCAGAGGTGAAGATGACGGGTGCATATTTCATCTGAGGGAGAGTGCGTCGGATTTCCTCTGTAAGAGCTTCTCTGGAAGCGTCATCGGCGCGGATATCCCATTTATTGGAAACGATGATGCAGCCTTTGCCGGATTCCTCGATCATGCGTGCGATTGTTTTGTCCTGAGAGGTGGCGCATCCGCGGCTGGCTTCAATGACGAAAAGGACGATGTCACAGGATTCGAGCGCCTCCGCTGCGCGCATGATGCTGTAATGTTCCACGGCGTCATCGATTTTGGAACGTTTGCGCAGGCCGGCGGTGTCCACCAGGACGGCGGGGACTTCCTCCTCGCCGCAGGGGAGGGTGAATTCAATGTCGATGGCGTCGCGGGTGGTTCCCGGGACGTTGCTCACAATGACTCTCTCTTCTCCGAGAAGACGGTTCACCAGGGAGGATTTGCCCACATTCGGCCGTCCCAGCACCGCGATGCGGAGGCGTTTCACAGCTCCTTCTCTCCCGGATTGAGCAGGATGCGCCACGTCTGAAAGAGCCGCGTCCATCACTTCCTGAATTCCCGCGCGGTGCAGACAGGAAACCGGATAGATCTTTCCGAAACCCAGAGAATGGAAATCGTCGATTTTCCCCTCTTCCTTCGGGTTGTCCACTTTATTCGCCGCAAGAATGATCTTTTTTCCGCAGGATCGGAGGCGCGATGCGATTTCCGCATCCAGAGGATTCAGCCCTGCCTGAGCGTCGACCACGAAAAGGATGGATTCCGCGGAGGCAAGAGCGGCATCGACCTGTTCGGAAATCATCCGGTCCCAGAAACCGACGCCTTTCTTTTCTCCCTGATAACTGCCGAGTCCGCCGGTGTCGATCAGGGAGAAACGTCTGGAATCATGAACGCCTGTTGCGGAAATCCGGTCCCTCGTCACTCCGCTGTCGAAATGGACGATGGCCTGCCTCCGCCTCAGAATTGCGTTGAAAAGGGAGGATTTGCCCACATTCGGCCGTCCGACAATCGCCACTGCGGGGAGAGGATCAGCAGCCAGATTTTCTTTTCCCGGGAATGAAGAGGCCGTTTCAACGGGCGTTTCTTCTCCGGGGAATTCCTTCCGCGCGTTGCCGATTCCGTTCACCGCTTCCGTTTCCGCTTCCGAGCCTCTGGAGGCGATGACGTTTCTTCCTTCCGTCCGTCCTGTCCGGGTATTTCCGACGCGGTTTCCTCTTCCATGACGTTTCGGAGCGGTTTTCCTCTTGCCTTTCATCGATGCATCCCTTTCAAAAATAACTATAATCCTTATACCATACACCCGCATTTCAGGAATTGCGAACCGGAAGCGGGAAAAAAAGAAACGAACGGCTGCGGTGGAAGACTGCCGGACGCGGAAAAGCGGGGGGAAAAACGGGATGCGGCGAAAAGACATTCCGTTTCCGGAGAGGCTGTTTCCTTCTGAAGATCCGGATCAGACCATGGCCAGTCTGGAAAAGATCCACATTCCGAGGAAGAATCCGGCAAGGAAGAGCAGCAGGATCAGGAGAATCAGACGGCGCTTGCGTTTTGCCGTCTTTTCCCGTTCCTGAATTCCGGCAGCGAGCATGTTGACAATCTTTTCCGGACAAATCAGCCGCAGTTCCGGAAGCGATGGCACATACGTGAAAAACGCCCCCATTTTCCGGCTCAGACGCATTTTTCTGTTCAGCGCATACCCGTTTGCTTCCAGGAAGAGAGAGAGATTCCTGTGGTACAGTTTCACCAGTGAAACGAAGACTACCGGTCCCCCGAATACCAGAAGGATCCCTAAAAAGATCGCCAGGATCTTCCAGAGGGAAATGTTCTGCAGCATATTGGCAATCAGTGCGAATGCGCTTCCGATGGCGGCGATCCCGACTCCTCCGCCCATCAGGACCATGGATCCGCTGAGGGCAGGTGTCTGCTGCGGCGCTGCCTTGGGAGGAGCCGCGGCGGCAGCGGTCCCGCCGGGGAGGGCGGTGGACTGGAACTGAGTTTCGACTTCCTTCTCGAAATTTTTACTGCGGGCGGTGAAGAACTTGTCCGCCTGTTTTCCGATGAAGTCGCCGAAACGGTAGAAGGGAGTGCTCATGGCTTCCGAGATGGAGACCGGCTGCTGGATGAAGTCGGTGACCTTCGCATCCCAGACGACTCCGTCCGGCGTGAAGAACACTCCGCTCTTCCCGATGAAAAGATTCCGCATGTGGCCGGAGGTTACGGCAACCGAAAGGGACATGCTTCTGAGTTTATCCGGTTCTCCGGTTGTGACCGTGATGTACATGACGCAGATGTCGCTGTTTTTCGCAATGCTTTTGTGTTCGGCTGAATTGCCGACGAGGGTGACAAGCGTGAAGTGCCGTCCGTCCATCACAAGACGCCCCGCCTGAAGCATGGATTTCACCCGCGGATCGAAAAGATGGTGCATGCAGACGAAATTGTTCAGAAATTCCAGCATGTTCTGTTGATAGAGAAGGAGTTTCTTCACGGTTTCGCAGAGAAGGATGTTTTTGCCGACCGCTTTGTCGTTTTCCATCATTTCCCTGAGTTTTGCCGTCGGGCCGCCGTCTTCCAGACGTTTTTTCAGCAGAATCGGATCAGCTTTGTCGAAAAGCGTCGTATTCTTTTTCCCCATCCAGGCTCCGAACGGGGAAAGGAGGCGTTTGAGCTCCTCCCATTCCTTCTGTGTGAGGAGATTGGGGGCCTGAAGGGAATAAACGGGCGCCAGCAAACGGGAAAAAGCGGCAAGTTTGCTTCTCCAGAGCGGATTGACCTCTTCCCCGGAACAGAGTTTCAGAATCCCTTCCCCGTTCGGCTCGCAAAGGAGGGCTTTTTCCAGAAAGGCGTTCACCGTTGCCGGATCCAGCGGATCAAAGGTGTTGGACTCGGTTCTGCAGCGTCCGCGATTCGGGGGACAGAACTCCAAGGTCTGGCAGTTCAGGAAGAAATCATCAATTTTTTCACGCAGTTCCTGAAACGCCGCGTAAACGCTGTCCGTGGCGTTTCCGAAGGGACGGATGACGGAGGCGTTCTGCTCGGCTTCCGCAAGCCAGGCAAGATAGGCGGAGGCGCTTTTTTCAAAATTTTCAAGCTGTTCAAGGCGGATCCCGTCGGCCCCGGTAATGTCCTGGACTTTTCCGAAGAGGTTCATGATTTCAGCGGCGAATGCGGAGAGATCCGGATTGGGAATGGCGCTGGGGGGGATGACTCCGTCGCCGTTCTGCATGGAGTTCGCCATGATTTTCTTGCTGTCGCGGATCTGTTCGGCGGTGATTCTGTCTGCAGCGGGAAGGTTCAGATTGAGAAGAACGATGCGCATGGTCTCCAGAATTTCACGCCCTTCCGGGAGGGAATCGTTGACGGCGGAAAGTTTGAGTTCCGCGGAACCGGAGTCGATGCCGGAACGGTCTTTCAGAAGCGAGAGCATCCAGCGGATGGCGTTTTTGACTTCATCGGTCCGGATTTTCCCGTTCCGGTCGGAATCCATGAATGTGAGAAATTCCCTGTCGCAGACCATGGAATCGATCCGGATGCTTGTCATGGCCCAATGGGCGGGATCCAGTTCCGGGACCCGGGCGATGTCTTCCGAATTTTCGATGACCAGCTGGAAGGAGCCGCCGAGTCTCCGGAATTTCATGCCCTCTCCGGAAGGCGTGGCTGCGGCAGCAGATGGGGTAGGACTGGAACTGCTGGCGGTGGATTTCATCGTTTCTTCTCCCTTTCTGTTTCCGGGCTTCCGTCATCGGAAGAAAAAGCCGTTCCCGGCGTTTCCGGTATTTCCTGCGTTTCCTTCGGACTTTCCTGCTGTGCCGCCGCCGGGAGGACAAGAGAAGGAGACGGCGGGGATCCCGGGGAGTTTTTTTCATCCGTTTGCCCCGGAAGTCTGCCTGAGTACTGCAGAATGCTCAGGAAAGTCAGAATGACGATTCCCTGAAGCAGCAGCACCATGCAGGTTTCCTCATCCCCCCAGAGCAGGGGCAGGGCGCCGAGTCCGGAAGTCAGTGCGAGCAGGTGCACCAGCAGCACGGCGCGTTTCCGGGTCATGCCCATGTGGAGAAAACGGTGCGAGATGTGATTGTGGTCTCCCACATAGATCGGTTTGTGGTTCGCCAGGCGGATCACAATCACCGCCAGCGCGTCAAAGATCGGCACGGCGAGAACAAAAAGCGGAATCAGAATCGAAAACCTGCTTGAGGAAAGCTCCGGATTGAAATAGGTCACCTTCGCGCTCACGACTCCCAGAAGAAAGCCCAGAAAATGACTTCCCGCGTCCCCCATGAAAATCGACGCGGGCGCATGATTGTAAAACCAGAATCCGTATGCCGCCGCCGCCGAGCAGGAGCCGAGACAGGCCACGAAATACTGCTGGTTCGCCACCGCCGCCAGCGTGAAAAAGGTGAAGGCGATTGCGGCGGTCCCGACCACAAGACCATCCATGTTGTCGAAAAAATTGACGGCGTTGAAAATGAAGAGCAGCCAGAGCACCGTTGCAAGCCAGGAGAAGAGAGCTCCGCCGATGAAAAGGGTGATCTGGACACCCCCCCAGGTGGCGGCCGTCGCCGCAATGAGGAACTGCCCGAGAAATTTCACGCCCGCCTTCATCGGGCGCTTGTCGTCCACGAGCCCGAGGACGAGTGCGGCGAACGCGCAGAGACAGAGCACGGTGAATTCCATGGAAACACCGGAAATTCCGGGAATGCCATCCTTCACGCTCTGAGTAGCTCCGGTGCCGTCGAGAAAACGGGTGGCGGCGATAGACAGGAGAATGGTCAGAATCCATGCGGAAAACATGGCCAGTCCTCCGAGCAGGGGCGTTGCATTTCCGTGGAGTTTATGCTGTTCGGATTTCGGCATATCCATGCAGTTCGTGAGGATTGCCAGGCGCCGGCAGAGCGGCGTGAACACGAGCGTCATCGAGAAGCAGAGTACGAATACGGCAAGATAAATTTGAATCCAATCCAAGGCGGAACCTCCGTTGAATCTCAGTTTTCAGATTTCAGAAAGCGGCATGGCATTTCAGAAACCGGTATGGCGTTGAAAAAATTCACGGCTGAATAATATATTCCGGAAAAAGAGTATGTACAGGCTGGTTTTCAATAAAAAATGCCATTATATTATAAAATTCCGCCCTGTTCTCCCGTGTGGAACGGACTTTGAATCCCCGTCCCCCCATGCGGCGTCTTGTGTGCCTGGGAGAAGAGGGAAGAAAAGGCGTGTTTCACAAGGAATTACTTTCCTTTTCCGGAAACTGTCTGTTAGAATGTGTGAGAAGAATGCAGAGAATCAAAACAAAAGCGGTATTCGGCCCGGTCCCGTCCCGGAGACTGGGGGTTTCCCTCGGAGTGGATCTGCTCCCTTATAAAACCTGTTCCATGGACTGTGTCTATTGCGAATGCGGCGCAACGACCTGCCTGACTTCTGAAAGGAAGGAGTATTTCCCGACCGCTTCCGTTATTGCGGAAATAGACGAAGTCCTTGCTGCCGGAAGAAAAATCGACTACCTCACCTTTTCCGGTGTCGGGGAGCCGACTCTTCACAGCGGAATCGGGGCCATCATTGAACACGTCCGTCAACACTGGCCGGACCTGAAAATCTGTCTTCTCACCAATGGAACTCTGCTGGGCAGTCCTGAACTTCAGAAGGAACTCCGGCATCTGGATCTGATTGTGCCTTCGCTGGACGGATCCTGCGAGGAGGAATTCCGTCTGATCAACCGTCCCGCGCCGGGGGTGACTCTTGCTTCGGTGCGGGATGCCATTTTGTCCTTCCGGAAAACGAATTCCTGTCCCATGTGGCTGGAAATCTTTATTGTTCCCGGAGTGAACGATTCCCCGGAGTCGGCCGCCCGTTTCCGGGATCTGGCGGCGCAGATCGCTCCGGACAAGGTCCAGCTGAATTCTCTGGACCGTCCCGGAGTCGAGGACTGGATCGAGATTCCCACGACAGATGAACTGGAATCGGTTGCGGCCCTGATCCGGGAAAAACTTCCCGTTGAAATTGTGTCCAAAGTGCGTCCCGTGGCATCGGCTGCGCGTCATGGCAGACGGGTCGTGCCGATCGCGGAATACAATGAGAACATCCTCAAAACCGTCCGTTCCAGACCCTGCACCGGAGCGGACATCGCCCTGGCGTTGAATTATGACCCCGACAAGGTCGCCTCCCATTTGCGCAGAATGGAGAAGGCCGGTCTCCTTGTTTCAGAAGACGGCGAACGGGGCCGTTTCTACCGCCCCGCGGAAAAACTGCCTCCCGCATGAAACGGCCCCTTGACAAAACTGATTGCATGTGATATATTTCAGACTTGTTCTTCCGTATAGTATCTCCCAATTCAACCACAAGATCGGATTTTCAGCTCATGGGGAACAGAAAAAAAAGTATCATGGATATGACTCGAATTGAAATCGAGGAAACCGCCACGGGGATGAAAACCCTGATCCGGGGCATTCAGCACATGCAGTTTGAACGGGTCAAAAAAGAGGAACGCAGTGAGAGAAAACGCAAAATCTTTTATCTGCTCGTTGCTCTCATCCTGATTGTTGTGCTGGGATATATTGTCGGCCGTTATTTCTTCTGATTGGAAGTTTTTTTGAAAAAATAGAGCGCTGCCCCGCTGGATTCCCATGAAATGAAGGGGAAAAAGAACTGCCGGGCGGCCTGACGGAAAATCGGGGGAAAAACCTTTTTCCGCTCCTTCTTTCTTTATTCCCTTTCACTCTGTCTTCTTTCTTTTTTCCTTTGTTGTGGGGAATGGCTTTCCTTAGGGAGAGAAAAAACGGATCAGACTATTTGTTTTTTTCAGGAGGTGTTGTGCCGAGTTCCCGCAGGAGCTTGATTTCTTCGGCATAGCCCTGGATTTCGTTGGGGGTTTCCAGATAAAACGGCAGATGGCACAGCAGAGGATGGCGGATGATCCGCAGGATGGCTTCCAGTCCGATGCTTCCTTTGCCGATGCGTTCATGGCGGTCTTTGCGCGAAGCGAAAGGAGTCATGCTGTCATTGAGATGGACGGCCTTCAGGCGGTTGAGTCCCAGGATCCGGTCGAACTCCTCCAGGACGCTGTCCAGTGCATGGACGATGTCGTATCCTGCCGAGTAGATGTGGCAGGTGTCGAGACAGATTCCGAGCTTCTGCCGTTCACCTGTTCCGGACTTTTCTTCCGCATTTTCCGCCACGGCGTTTTCGCTCAGGTCAATGATCTGGCGCAGTTCTTGGAAGGATGCGCCGATTTCGCTTCCTTTCCCTGCCATGGTTTCCAGAAGAATTGTGCTCTGCCACGGAGTTTTCAGAATTTCCTTCAGAAGTCCGGCGGTCTGTGCGATTCCTGTTTCCGGGCCGCGGCCGGTATGGCTTCCGGGGTGGAAGTTGTAAAGACTGCCGGGAAAATGTTCGAGCCGTTCGAGATCCTCCCGCATCATCCGGCCTGCCAGCTGACGGAGTCCGGGATCGGCGGAGCAGGGATTCATTGTATAGGGAGCATGGGCCAGCAGGGGGGCGAGATCCCTGTCACGCATCAGGGCAAGAAGAGCATCCGCATCCTGCGGATCCCAGGCCCGTGAGGCGCTTCCGCGCGGATTCCGGATGAAAAACTGAAAGGTGTTTGCTCCGATTTCCAGTGCCTGACGCCCCATGGCGGAATACCCTCCCGCACTGGAAAGATGACAGCCGATTTTCAACGTCATAAAAGATTGTCTCCCACATGATTCCGCTCCAGTTCCAGGAGCGTTTGTTTGAGTTTCAGTCCGCAGGCGTAGCCGACAAGTTTCCCATCGCTTCCGATCACTCTGTGGCAGGGAATGAAAAGGGGCAGCGGATTGCAGTGATTCGCCATCCCGACCGCACGGAATGCCCGCGGATGCCCCGCCGCCTCCGCAATCTGCCTGTAGCTTGCGGTTTTTCCGTAAGGGATTTCAAGCAGCTGTTTCCAGACTTGTTTCATGAACGGAGTCCCCGCCGGAGCCAGGGGCAGCGTGAATGCGCGGCGTTTCCCGGAGAAATATTCCTCCATCTGGCGGAAGGCTTCCTTCAGCAGCGGCGTTTCCGAAGACGGCCCGGCGGAAGTGAAGAGGAAATCTTTTCTCCCCATTCCGATGCAGACTCTTGTGAGTGTGCCCGCCTCTTCTTCGATGGCTGCCGTGAGGAGGTTTGTCTTCTCCCCGTTTCCTCCAGACGGGGATCCGGGGAGGATGATTGTTCTCTGAGCGTACGGCATGGTTCTGATTATGGCGAATCTTTTTTTTCAATCGGCAGGATCAGCGTGAATGCCGCGCCTGTGCCGCCGGGAAGGTTCTCACACTGGATCCAGCCGTTGTGCCCCATGGCGGTTCCGTAAGCCATGGAAAGGCCCATGCCGGTTCCCTGTCCGACGGGTTTCGTGGTGAAAAACGGTTCAAAGAGGCGGTGTTTGACCTCCTTCGGGATTCCGGTGCCGTTGTCTTCAATCCGGATGGCGCAGTATTGGGCTGGAGGAAGGCTCTTGAGTTCGGCAGGCGGGTCCAGATGAATGCCGAGACGTTCCGCCGTCCCTGCCAGAATGATGATCTGGCGTTTTTTCAGCGGGACCTTCTCCATAGCGTCTCTGGCGTTGAACATCATGTTGAGCAGTGCCTGCTGGAGCTGGACCAGATCCCCCTTCACCCGGATCTTGCCCGCTTCCTCATTGACGATTTTCACCCCGATTCCCGTGTTGATGGCATTCGGCATGAAAAGCGCGGCGGAGGATTTGACCAGTTCCAGAAGATGAAAGACGCTTTCATTGTACTTGCCTTTCCTCGCGAAGCCGAGCAGCTGGGAGGTGAGTGTGGAGGCCTGGCCGGTAATCATGTCGATTTTGTCGAGATGGCGTTTGACGGATTCGTCGGTGACGTCGCACATATACTGGACAATGTCCAGATGTCCCTGAATGGCGTGGAGATAATTGTTGAAGTCGTGAGCGATTCCACCCGCCAGCTGGCCGATGGATTCGAGCCGCTGCTTGTGGGCAAGCTGCATCTGCCATTCCTCGCGCTCCTGTTCCAGACGGCGTTTTTCCGTGACGTCTCTCCCGAAGACGATCAGCATCAGGTCCCCCGCCATGGTGACCAGTCCGATGGTGAATTCGATCAGAAGCCCGGTTGCGGGAATCCGGCTGGAACAGTTGATGTAATGGGATTCGTCTAGGGTTCCGGAGCTGGCGGGATCCAGCTCGAGAAGTTTTTCCCATTTCTTTCTGTCGACGCCGGTCAAAACGCAGAAATCCCTGCCCGCCATGTTTCCCCGGCGGATTCCGCAGAGGCGCCGGGCGGAGTAGTTCGCCTCGACAATGATTCCGTCCGTATTCATGATGATGATCATGTCGCTTGCTTTCTGCACAAGGATTCTGTACCGTTCTTCGGATTCCTTCAATGTCTGTTCCAGTTTTCTGGCTTTCCCGTAGGTGCCGAAGAAGGCGATGAGGATGTCGAGCGTTCTCCGGCTCTCACCGGGGGTTTCATATTCGATCCGGGAGAGATAGAACGAGGCGATCAGACTCAGCCAGAAAATGAAGAAGCCTCTGGAGAGATAGGAGAGCGTGATCTGTTCCCACCACTGTTCCGTCCCCCAGAAGCAGACCGTGGAATACAGCACGCTGTCCAGCACCTGCACCAGCAGCAGAGAGCCTGTGACGCAGACAAGAAGATTGCAGCGCAGATTCCTCAGCCGCTGAAAGAAAATCGGGATCAGAAACAGGTCCAGTGTGAACGCCAGAACCGTCGCCGCCATTTTTTTGATGCTTTCCGTCATCAGAATGGAAAGCATGTCCGCCGAGGAACTCTGGGAGACCACATAGCCTCCCCAGCTGGACTGCGATGCGGTCAGGCTTGCCAGATACGTGTAAAGCCCCAGTGCCGCCATCATCCCGATGATGAGGCGCTGTGCTTCCAGCGTGCCGTCTGTGATGTAGACCACCATCAGCGCCGCCAGGGAGGGAAGAAGAAGGATGCTGGAAGAAAGGTAGAAATCCAGACCCGTGATTCCCGTCACGACCTTCAGTTCCGCCGCGCCCACGATCTGCGTGAACACGAAGAGCAGACCCAGCGCCATGTGGAAACCCGCCAGTCCGATGACTTTTTTCAATCCGTGCAGAATCAGGAGTCCCACGAAAATGAAGGTCATTTCCAGAAGCGCGAGTCCGATGCCGTATGTGATTTCCACTGTTTCTATGCGCTCCTCTTACGGGTTGTCCTGCCGGGGGGGAAGGGGGGCTTTTCCCTCCCCTCTTTTTTCCCCTGTATGGCTGCTTCCTGTCGGTTTATGATTTTTCTTTCTGCTATTTTTATTTTGATGAAAGGCGTTCACGCAGAATCCGCGCCCTCAGGATGCCGCGGTCGCGGGAAGAGAGTTCCGCCGGGCCGTACTCCTGCTGCAGATGCGCGACCTGGATCTGGCGGAGAAGGTCGGCAATGTCTTCCTCCGCCAGATGATCAATAACTCCGAGCATGACTCCGAGTCTCAGCAGAAAGAGCTGTTCAAGCGCTTCGTTCGAAGAGATCAGGAACGCGTGTTTCAGAATTCCGTAAGCCCGTCCGATTCTGTCGAGAAGCAGTTCCTCCTGTTTCCCCAGCAGAAGCGAGCGCGCCGCCCGTTCGCTGATGATGACACGGGATACAACATTGCTCAGTCGTTCGATAATTTCCCACTCCGATTCCCCCAGCGTGCTCTGATTGGAAATCTGATAGAGGTCCGCATTGACCGAGCTGCCTTCCCCGCGGAATCCGCGGATGGTCAGATGAAGCTGTCCGAGGGCATTGAGCAGCTGCTTCATCTGTCCTGTCATAGTCAGACCCGGCAGATGCAGCATGACCGATGCCCGCATTCCCGTCCCCAGATTCGTCGGACAGCTTGTCAGGAATCCCAGCGTTTCGTCGAAGGCGTACGGGATGTGTTCTGAAAGGAGATCGTCGAATTCATCCATTTCCCTCCACAGATTCTTCAGGCGGAATCCGGGGGCGAAAAACTGGATGCGCAGATGATCCTCCTCATTCACCATGATGTTCTGGCATTCGCCACGCTTCATGACAAGACATTCCGTCCCGTCCTCCCGGTTGAATTCCGGGCTGATGCAGCGCCGTTCAAAAAGCAGATTCCGCTCATTCTGGGAACATTCGTTCATCCGGAGTTCCATCCAGTCCGTTTCATAATCCGGCAGATAGGTCTGGAGCGTTTCCGTCACGGAATCCCGGACCGCGGTGCTGACGGATGGATCCGCGTGCCCGGGAAAAGGAACTCCTTCAATATTCCTGGCCAGACGGATCCGGGTGCTGACCGCCACATCCGAATCAAACGGATTCCCCTCCAGCCATGGGATAGGGGTCCGGCAGAGTTCGTTCAGGTCCGCTTTCATGCGTTGTTCCGCTCCGATTTGTTTCCCGGTTCCTCTTCCTTTTCCTTCCGGGTGAGGTTTCCCAGCTGCAGCTTCAATTTCAGGATCTTGTCCCGCAGTTCCGCGGCAAGTTCATATTCTTCGCGGCGGATGGATTCCTTCAGATTCTTTTCCTGTTTCGTGATTTCTTTCCGGAGTGTCGCTCGGGTCCGGAATTCCTCTTCCGCCGCGCTTCCTTTTTCTGTCCCGCGGAAGGAAAAAGGAAGTTTCCCAGTGTGACGTTTGTCGCGGTGCATCTGAAGAAGCAGACCGGACAGACTCTCCCGAAAGACATTGTAACACTTCGGACATCCCATCCGGCCTGTTTTCTTCAGTTGGAGACTGTCCCAGAAACAATAAGGGCAGACCAGGCGCTCCTCCTTCTTTCCTTCTTTCCCCGTTTCCGGATCCTCATCCTCTGCCGCCGTTCCAATGCAGTCCGCAGAAGTTTCGTCCTCCGAACCGGGATCTCCCATTTTCAGCACCTGTGTTTTTTCGATTCCCTGCTGAAGCGTTTCCGCGGCAGCAGGCAGATTATGAGTCAGGTTGTAGATCATTTCGGGAAGGTTGAAATCCTTGAGTATGGGGGAATCCATGGCTTTTTTCTCGGCGCATTCGGCGCAGAGATGCAGGGTTTTCTTTTCGCTGCCGATCACTTCCTGAATGTGGAACGTAGCCAGATTGATTTTGCAGATTTGACAAAGCATAAGAGGAACCTGCCCGCTTGAGAGTTTTCATCCTTTCGGGATTTCGTAGGTAAAGTAACGTTTTTTCCCCCGTTTTCAAATCCGTTTCCGGAGTTTTTTTCTGCTTCCGGAGAGGGGGTGGAGCCTGCTGGAAGAAAAGAGGGAGGGAGCGGGGCGGAGAAAAGCGGGAGAAGTCATTTTTCCCCTTGAAACTTGAAAGAATAATGAGGAGCGTTTGAGAGGGGGAAAAAAGGAATCCCCGGGAAAACACGCAGAAATGCTTTCCCGGGGAAACACGTCACAGCTGGAGCGGAGAATGGCTGCCGGACGGAACTTATTCCCATTCAATCGTTCCGGGAGGCTTTGCCGTGATGTCGTAAACCACGCGGTTGACTCCGGGAACCTCCTTGACGATTCTGCCCGCCATGCGGAAGAGGAGTTCCCAGGGCAGTTCAACGACTTCCGCGGTCACGGCATCGACGCTGTTGACGGAGCGGATCGCGATCACGTAGTCGTACGTCCTCTTGTGATCCTTCATTCCGACGGTTTTCACAGGAACGAAGATGGCGAAGGTCTGCCAGGTCTTGTGATACCATCCCGAACGGAGGAGCTCTTCCGTGACGATGGCGTCGGCTTCGCGGAGGATGTGGAGCGTGGCTCTGTCGATGGCTCCGAGATGACGGACTCCGAGGGAGGGGCCGGGGAAGGGATGGCGGTCCAGCAGTTCCGAAGGCAGTCCGAGCAGACGCCCGACTTCACGCACTTCATCTTTAAACAGGCGTTCCAGCGGTTCGACCAGCTTGAATTTCATATTCTTCGGGAGTCCGCCGACGTTGTGGTGGCTCTTGATGACTCCTGCCGGATTTCCGTCCAGAGGAATGCTCTCGAGAATATCCGGATAGATGGTTCCCTGTCCGAGGAAAGTCGCTCCGGTTTTTGCGGCGGCTTCCGCGAAAACGTCGATGAACTCGCTGCCGATGATTTTCCGTTTCTGTTCCGGATCGGTGACTCCGGCAAGTTTGTCGAGGAAACGGTCCGATGCGTCCACATAGACGAGATTCATGTTGAAGTTGCGCGCAAAAACCTCCTGCACCATTTCCGGTTCGTTTTTCCGCAGAAGCCCGTGATTCACGAACACGCAGCTCAGACGATCCCCGATGGCTTTGTGAATCAGTGCCGCCACAACGCTGGAATCGACTCCTCCGGAAAGACCGAGCACGACTCGTTCCTCCCCCACCTGTTCCCGGATGTCGTTCACCGCTTCATCGATGAAATGTTCCAGATTCCAGGAGCCGCTGCAGGCGCATTCCTTCCTGCAGAATTCGCGGATTGCCTCAACATCCGTCATGGAATCGATCCGGACGCAGCGCAGATCTTTGAGCATTTCTCCTGCCGCGTTCACCGCGAGTTTCGGCAGCTTGAGATCCGCGAATTTTTCGATTCCCTTTGCGATTTCCCCGTTGAACTGATCCGCGCAGAAGATCAGCCCTGCGCTCTGTTCGGCCAGCACACGTTCCGGGCTGACGGTCCAGGGCATCACCATGGTATAGATATGTCCGGCCCTCACCGCGCGGGCGAGTTTCTGGATCTCGGTGCATCCGCAGTTCAGCAGGATGATGGTTTCCTTTGTCTGTTTCATGGGGTCCTTTCTATGCTTGTTTCTCCGGAAGAAATGGAAGAGACTACAATAAATCTTTCTCCATGAAAAAACAACCCTCTGAAACGAAAAAAACGCGTCTCACGTGGAAAAAACAATGTTTTTTTCTCTTTTGCGGATTTGATTTTCCCTTCGGTGGAAGTATGATTGTGCTTGCCGTCGGAAGGAGTGTGCTTGGGTCCGCCTCTCTTCATCGCGGAGCCTGTGCTTCTTGTTGTGTCTGGCTCATCACGGGGAGGGGGGCGGTGGATCTTTTCCGGGATCTTCTTTTTCTTTCCCCGCTGGATTCACCTTTCCGGGGAAGGGGGCATGGGCAAAGGGCCTGTGGGCAAAGTGTCTGTGGGCAAAGGGGGCGTGTCGGCTGTGAAAGAGCCTGGAGGAGAAGAATCCGGAAGGAACCCGTCTCCAGTAAGCGCAAGTTTGCTTCCGGGACGGCCCTGAAATGAAAACAGCGGAAGAAGACAGCGGAGATGAAGAAGCATTCTCCCCCGGACTCAGGCATCATCCATGCAGCCGGGGTCTTCTTCCTGGAAGAGGCAGAGCGTGAAGAAATAAGGAGAACGGGAGCGGGAAGATGAAGTCTTTATTGTCTTTTGTCCATGCGCCGGAGACAACGGGTGTTCCTCCTTGCAATCCGCACAGGGATTTGATGGAGATGCCTTCCGGTGAGATCCGCCATTACGGTTTTCGTCTTGCCGCGGGCGGCAGGGGAGGGGCGAAAAACTCCTCTTCCTCTTCCGCGGCGCAGGGAAGAGGAATTCCGGTGAACGTCGTTGCCAGAAGCCGGGACCGCGGCATGTCCTGGAGCGAGGAAATTCTGTCCGGCCCGTGCGTGGGCGCGATGGCGAGAAGTCCGTGGAGCGGGACATATCTGACACTTCTTCGAGTGCCGGATTCCATTTTCCGGGAGGAAGCTGCTTTTCTGGATGAGGGAAGTGCATATTCCGCTCTGCGGCTCTGTCCGGAAACGGGGGTATGGCTTTTCCGTTCGCAGTCGGATCCGGACGAGGGAGTGTTTGACAGGAAGAAAATATCCTCTCTTCCTCTGCATATTCAGCGTCAGCCGCTGGCGCTGAAGTTCCGCCGCCGCTGGGTGCTTCCGTTTGAGACATGGCATTCGGACGGCTTCCTGCACCCCGGAATCCTGTTTTCAGACGATGATGGAGAACACTGGGAACAACGTCTTCTTCCTTATCCTCCGATGCATGAAGTCGTCTGGCCGCACCGCGGCTGCCGCTGGCGCCAGCCGGGTTGTGAGCCGGTTGTGGCGGAACTGCCTTCGGGCAGACTCCAGATGCTGCTCCGGACGTCGACGGACCGTCATTACCAGTGCTTTTCCGATGACGGCGGGGAAAGCTGGACTCCTCCCGAACCTTCGATCTTCTACAGTGTCGCCACCATGCCGAATCTCGTGACTCTCCGCGACGGGCGGCTTCTGGCGGTCTGGAACAACAGCACCCCCCTTCCGGAATTCGATCATTCCCTTCAGACCGAACTCGGCCCCGATGAAAGAAACGGCCGATGGGAGGACGTCTTCACCAATCGCGATGTCCTTCACGCAGCCGTTTCAGAAGATTCCGGGAAAAGCTGGATCGGATTCCGCGAACTCTTTCTCAATGAATGCCGCAATGACGGGGATTTCCGGTGCTCCGGCGGCAGTTTCGCCTCTCTGGACAAAAGTGTCCACCAGAATCAGCTCCTGGAGCTGGGGGACAACAAAATTCTGGTGGCTTTCGGTCAGCATGTCCTCTGTCGGAAATTCCTGGTCTTCGATCTGAGCTATCTTTACGAAGAATCCCGTTCGGAGGACTTTTCCTCCGGTGCGGGGGCCTGGTCGCTCCAGCTTTATTTGAAAAGTCTTTCCGGCGGATTCCGGGGGGTCGGCGGGCACTGTGCCTTCAACCGGCGGCAGGGGGCGGCGCTGATCCCTCATCCGGACGGTCTGCCGAGGGAAGTGCTCCAGATGGCCAGACATCCGGATCCGCGTCTGCTCTCCGAAAAGGAAGGCGCCGTCTGGAACTTTCCCGCCGGACGGAGCGGGAAACTGAACCTGAGGCTTCGTCTTCAGCCCGGCAGTGCCGGAATCCGTTTCTGTCTGACGGACCGCTGGTTCAATCCCTCCGACCCTGTGGTTCAGTATTTCTCGCCTTTCGTATTCGAGCTCGATTCCGCGGGGAGAATCAACGGAGACACCTCCTTCCGTCTCCGGCCCGGGGAATGGACGGATCTGACTCTCCGCTGGAATCTGGATCCTGTTCCCCTTGCGGAAATCTTTCCTTCCGGCACGTCGTCTTGTGTCCCCGTACGCTCCCGGATCTGCCGTCCGCCGGAGGGAGATCCGGTGACTTCTGCTGAAAAAAACGGGATCAGCTATATTCATTTCCAGTCGATGGCCGAGACGGCGGATCCTTCCGGCGTTCTTCTGGAGCGCATTGAAAAACTTCCGTGGCCTTCTCCGGATTCTGCGGACGAGGCGGCGGAAGGGGAAAATAAAATGTAAAAGATGCTTTCTTTACCATCTCTTCTCCGTTTCCTCGTTTTTTCCCCCTTTTCTCCGGCTTTCAGAAATCTGCGAATCCGTTCCCATGAAAAGAGGAACAACGGGGAACAAAAGCGCAGGGAAAAGATGACGAGTTCAGAAAAAGAATGGCAGAACGGAAAGATAAAAAGATTGTGAGTGATCGTATGATGCGGAATTGTGCGGAATTGATTTTGAAGAAGGGCAGGGAACTTTCCCTGCGGAGAAGACACCCGTGGATTTTTTCCGGGGCGGTGGCTTCTCTGAAGGGAACGCCTCAGCCTGGGGAGACGGTGCTTGTCCGGGATTCCGGGGGCAGTTTTCTGGCCTGGGCGGCGTACTCGCCCGCTTCCCAGATTGCGGCGAGAGTGTGGAGTTTCCGGGAGGAGGAGGTCCCGGGCGTGGAACTGATCCGCAGCCGTATGGAAACGGCGTATGAATACCGGAAGTCGGTGTTCCCGGCAGGTCTTCCGGACGCGTACCGCCTGGTCAATGCCGAATCCGATGCTCTTCCGGGGCTTATTGTCGATCTTTACGGTCCGTATGCGGTCTGTCAGATTTCCTCTGCCGGGATGGAGTTGTGGCGGGGAGTTCTGGGGGAGCTTCTGCTTCGCTATGCGCCTGAAGGCGTGTATGAACGTTCGGATGTCGACAGCCGGGAGAAAGAGGGCCTCGTTCCGCGTACCGGGCTTCTTGCCGGCAGGGAGCCGCCCGCTCTGATTTCCTTTTCGGAAAACGGCATCCGTTATTCCTGCGATCCGCGGGAAGGGCACAAGACGGGGTTTTATCTGGATCAGCGTTTGAACCGTCTGGCGGTGCGGAACGCCTCCGCGGGGAAGGGCGAGGTGCTGAACTGTTTTTCCTATACGGGCGGATTCGGACTGGCGGCTCTCAAAGGCGGAGCGGGGAAGGTCTGGAATGTGGATGTTTCAGATGCGGCATTGCGTCTGTCGGAGAAAATCGCCCGGGACAACGCTTTCCCGGAAGATTCTTTCCGTACCGTCGAAGCCGATGTTTTCCAGTTCCTGCGGAGCTGCCGGGATTCCCGGCGCACATTTGACATGATTATCCTCGATCCCCCGAAATTCGCCTCCTCCGCCTCCCTGAGGGAAAAGGCGGCCCGCGGTTACAAGGACATCAATCTCCTTGCCATGAAGCTTCTCCGTCCAGGAGGAATGCTCTTCACGTTTTCCTGTTCCGGCGCTATGGATGAGACTCTTTTCGGAAAGGTCATCGCATCCGCCGCGGAGGACGCGCAGGTGGATTTCCGGATCGCCGCCCGTCTTTTTCAGGGGCCGGACCACCCCGTTGCGGCTTCTTTCCCGGAGGGCACTTATCTGAAAGGGGTTCAGGCGCTGGTCTTTCGCTGATTCTGAAGGAATGATGAAGGAATGATGAAGGAATGATGAAAGGAGTTTCTCTCTTTCCGTCGTCTCCGCCGCTTCTTGCCTGCACTGCGAATGTGGAGAAGAAGGACGGCGCATGAGAAAGGTCCTGCATCCTGAAGCGGAAGAAAAGAAGCGCGACCGACTGCAGGAAATGAAAGCCGCGGACCTGGAGAAGAGTGAATCGGAGAAGGGAAGGACAGGTCTCCGGACCCTTGCCTCCTCCTCCTCCTCCTTCTCCTCCTCTTTCTTCTTTGCCCTTTGCCGACACTTTCAGAAATCAGAAAATGCAATGAGTATTGCTTTGTATTTTTGCTTTTTTTCAGTATCGTTCTTATATCATTCATCGTCATTTTTTTTATGGACTTTTATCGAAAGGAAAAACAGGACAGATTTCCGGGACAAAAGAAGAATCCGTGAATTGGATAGAGACCGAAAGAATTTTCATTGCTTCTTTTACTCTGAAGTTTCACTCTGAAGTTTCACTCTGGAGTGTTTCAGAATCTTTCCAGAGCGACAGGAAAAGATTTCCGCATGTTCTGTTTCGTTTTTTTTACGAGGGGATTTCTTCCTCTGCCGGGATATGAGAAGGAGGGGGCGGCGATCGGAAGGGCCTGTTTTTCCAGCTCTCCTGCAGAAGGTTTCAAAGAGACCTGGAGTCGTTTCCCTGAGACAGGGAGTCTACGTATAGGAAATCTTGCCCTGTTTTATGAAAAGGAGACTTGAAATGCCTTCCGGATATGCTATGTTTCTATAATGATATAGCATTCAAGATGTGAATGGGATTAGAAGAAGAGAGAGAAGAAAGCAAGTAAAACGAAGGAGTCGAGGATGAAATTCAGGGTGAAAATACTGCTGATGACGCTTTGCGGGGTGCTGAGTGTGCCGGCATTTGCCGATGCCGTGCGGCTGATTCCCCCCGACGGGGAAGCGTCGTGCGTGATTGTAGTGGATCCGGAAGTGATGGAGCCGGACAGGAATCTGAAGAAGCTGAAGAATCCGGCTTTGGAGGAGGAAAAACAGCGTCAGCGCCTGCGGGAATCCGTGAAAGACCTGGCAGCATATCTGCAGAAGATGAGCGGCAGGGAAGTCATGGTTCAAAGCGATGGAAAAGTTCCATCAGGGAAGATTCCCGTTTATGTCGGATCGGCGGCGGGGCGGGTTTTCGGAAAGGTCGGCAGGACGGCACCTTTCAAACAGGGCTTCCGGATTGTGGCGGAGAAGAAGAAGGGAGTGGGACTGTTCGGCGAATCCATGCTGGCGGATTCCTATGCGGTCTATACCTTTCTGGACAAGCTCGGGTGCCGCTGGTTTTTCAACGGGGATCTCGGTGAAGTCATTCCTTCGGTGAAAACCGTGGAAATTGAGGAACAGGATGTCACCGACGCACCCTATACCATATACCGCGGCGGAGGCGGATACGGGTATGACGAAACCTATATGCGCCGGATGCGCATGGGAGGGCCTCTGCCCCCGACCCAGCATTGTCTGGAAGGCTATATCAGCAAGAAGGAAAAGGCGGAACATCCCGAATGGATTGCGGAGTACAGCGACGGTCGTCCCATGCCGAACCGCTTGAAATGGAGCAATAAAGCTCTTGCCGAACGGATTGGTGAAGTGATTTGCGAACAGCAGAAGGCCAATCCGCGTTTCTTCTTCTGTCTTTCCCCTGAAGACGGCGCAGTGTTCGATCAGTCTGCCGCGGACATGGCCCTTGATGCGGGCGATTATGACCCCACTTTCCAGACGACTTCCATTACCGACCGAGCCCTGACATTTTACAACCGGATTGTGGAACGTGTCGTTCGTGAGAATCCGGAACTTCTTTTTTCCGCTCTTGCCTATGTTCAGTACACCCGTCCTCCGCTTCGGGAAAAACCTCATCCCAATCTGGTGATTCAGGTGGCTCCGATCACGTATGCGCGTGTGCATCCCATGAATATGGAGAATGTTCCGGACAACGATGCGCTGCGTCATCTGGTGGAAGGCTGGGGCAAGGCAAGCAATGCGCTTTCTTACTATTTTTATGCCTATTTTCTGGCGGATCCTCTTTCCACCTGTCCGAATCTCCGGAAATGGGCGTATGACATTCCGGCCATTTACCGGAAAGGCTCCTGCCGTTACTGGCAGCCTGAAACAATGGGGAACAATGAATTTTTCGCCATGGCGCAGTGGATGGCGCAGCGGATGGCGTGGAATCCGGAACAGGATCCCTGGGCTCTCTACCGGGAAGCCAATGACGCCATGTACGGCAGAGCCGCGGAAAGCATGTGGAAATTCTGGAATGAAATTGATTCCTGCTGGGTGGACACTCCTGAATATTCGGGTGCGGCGTGGGGGCATCTGCGGCGCTTTACCCCGGAACGGATTGCGTCGATTGACGCTCATGCCGCCCGGGCGGCAAAGGAGGCTCCGGACGGGAGGGACGGGGCCCGGGTTAAACTGGCTCTGGATTCCTGGCGTCTGACGAAGGATTTTCTTTCACTCCGCCGTGATCTTGCCGAGGGGCGCTGGAAGGATCTTGACCGCCGTTCCGAGGCCTGGAAAAGTCAGGTCTCAAAAATGTCGATTGCCAATGAAAATTCCCGCTGTTATGCCTGGTGCTGGTTCGGAAAGGACAAGACTTTTGCCAATCAGTATTTCGACTGGTTTTACAACAAGACCCATCTTGCCGCCGCCCGGATTGCTTCCGAGTGCACTCAGCTCCTGCCGAAACCCTTGACGGAATTCCGTTTCTGTGCGGATACGGAAGGAAAGGGCACGGAATCCGGAGCCGCTTCGGAAAACTTTGATGATTCCGCATGGAAGACCACGAATGTTTCTGTCGACACCTGGTCTTTTCTGGGATATCACAATTACATGGGATCCATGTGGTATCGCGCGGTGGTGGATCTTCCTTCGATTCCTTCCGGCAAACGCATCTGGCTCTGGGTCGGGGCGACGGACGGTACGATTCAGGCTTTTGTCAACGGGAAAAAGGTGTCCGGGACGCGAGACGTCAATTTCAAAGCGGAATCCGCAAAAATGGAAGAGGCTCCATCCGGATATGGGGTGCCTTTCCGCTTTGATGTTACGGATGCTGTCAGAAAGGGAAAGAATGTGATTGCATTTTATCTGACCCGTGGAAAGGTGCCGAACGAGATTGGAACAGGCGGATTGCTTTCGCCAGTGACTCTTTTTGTCGAAAACAAGTAAAATCAGCTTCCTGTTTCCGTACGGATCTGGATTCCGGAACAATGGGTGAGGTCTTCCTGCTGAGAGAGAGCGGGAAGACCTCATTGTTACGGAAAAATGCGTTGAGCATTTTTCTCGAGGTCAAGGTCTGTGACCTTGTCGCGGTCCAGCGGCGAGACGCTGGCCGCCGGAGGCAAAATAAAAAATAAAACTTTGCGAAGCAACAAAATAAAACTTTGCGAAGCAACAAAATACGGAAAAATGCGTTGAGCATTTTTCTCGAGGTCAAGGTCTGTGACCTTGTCGCGGTCCAGCGGCGAGACGCTGGTCGTGCGGAGCACGAAATCTTAAAAAAATAAAAAAGCATGAGGGCTCCTCGCCCTCATACTCCTCGGCTCTCGCTGCATTCCCTGTACCCGTCAGGCGCTTCCTGCCGTGTTTTTCCCCCCCTGACACTTCACTTTTACTCGATCAGTCGATAAAAAGAAAACGGCACCGATATCTGAAATTCAGAAACCGGCGCCGTATCAGAAGAATCCCCCGGAAAAACATTCCTTCCCTTTTCCCCGCAGGAAGGCCCCGGGTCAGAGGGGAATGAATCTCATCTCATCCGGGAATCCAGATAGACTCAGGAATTCTCCAGAATCGAGGCAAGCTCTTTTCCCGCACGGAACTTGACAATTTTCCTTGCAGGAATGACAACCGTCTTTTCCGGTTTGCGCGGATTGCGCCCGACACTGCTCTTGCGGACTTTGATTTCAAAAACACCAAACCCACGGAGTTCAATGTGCCCGCCCTTGGCGAGTTCCTCGGCCATAATATCAAGCGTAGCCTGAACCGCAGCTGCTGCATCTGTCTGAGTGGAACCAATTCTCAGGGCGACTTCCTTGGCAATTTCACGTTTTGTAAGAGACATTTTTGCTTTCAATCCTTATGTTAATAGGCTTTAAGTATTTATATTAATATACATCCATTTTGTAAGAACTCAAGCAGAAAAGTCAAAAAACTTGATATTCATCTTATGTATTTAAAAATTAGAGTATTGTAATCAAAAAGGAAGACGAACGGACACTCCCGGAGAAGTTTTTTCCTGATTTTCCTTCCGCAGAGAATGTGAGAATCCTGTGAAAAACGGGATTCCGGATTTGATTTTCCTGCCCCGGAAGTCTACATTAAACGATTCAAAAATGGAAATCCTCTGAATCTGCAGACAGGGAAAATCAAAGGTATGAAAAGTCATTTCAGCAAAAAAAGCGCTTTTATCCTGGATATGGATGGAGTGGTCTATCATGGAAACCGCCTTCTTCCCGGCGCAAAGGAATTTGTCGACTGGCTGAGAAAAAACGGGAAGAAATTCCTCTTCCTCACCAATTCCAGCGAACGGACACCGCGCGAACTTCAGGAAAAAATGCTGCGTCTTGGAATCGAACTTGAAGAACGCCATTTTCATACCAGTGCTCTTGCCACAGCAGATTTCCTCGCAACTCAGAAACCCGGATGCAGCGTTTTCGTCATCGGTGAGGCCGGACTGTACAACGCACTCTATGAACGCGGCATTTCCATGAACGATACCAACCCTGATTACGTGGTCGTCGGCGAAACGCGCACCTATGGCTATGAACGCATCGAAAAAGCCAGCTTCCTCGTCCAGAAAGGCGCAAAACTCATCGGATGCAATCCCGACTTGACCGGCCCGACTGAAGCGGGTATTGCTCCCGTGACTGGAGCGCTCATCGCACCCATCGAACTGACGGCAGGAGTCAAAGCGTACTTCCTCGGGAAACCCAACCCCTTCATGATGCGCCGCGCGGTCAAACGTCTCGGTGTCAGTAGCAGGGATACCCTCATTATCGGGGACAGAATGGATACCGACATCATTGCAGGCGTCGAATCGGAAATCGATACCGCCCTCGTCCTCAGCGGAGTCACCTCCCTGGAGGATCTGCCGAAATTCGCCTATCAGCCGAAGTACATCTTCAAAGGGCTTCAGGAAATGGTGGAAAGCCTTGCCTCTGCCTGATCTTTTTTCTGCCTGATCTTTTTCCCCGCGTGTGTGTCGGCACGGATTTCTCTCTCCCCTGCGTTCCGGAGGAGCCCCCCTGAACACCTCTCAGGGAAACTGGATTCGCGGTTCAACTGGAAAAAGGCTTTGAAGAATGCAAAAGAGAGGAGAGGGGCCGGGATTTCTCTTCCCTGCCGGATCTCCGCCTTTGCTTCTTTCCGGCAAAAAAAGATTCATTTTTCCGGAATGGAATCATGGGCTCTATTGTTATATTCATGCTCGCAAAGAAGCATTGAAGGCGTGTGGAAGGGGAAAGTCTGATCTCTTTTCTTTCCTGATTTTTCCTCCTTCTGACGTCTTTATCAGGGTTCGCGCATGGATTCATCCAGGGACTTGATGAGGGGATAGATCAGATATTCAATGATTCTGCGTGTGCCGGTTTTGATTTCACATTGGACTTCCATGCCGGGAATCAGGCGGAAATCGTCCCCGACAAAGTTCAGGGATCCGGAATAGGGGATGCGGAGTTTGTAATAGGCGGCGGTAGCGGCGCCGGGTTCGGGATTCCGCTGGAAGGTGTTTTCCGAGATGGTCCTGACAAAGCCGTCAAGCGTGCCGTGCTTCTGGAAGGGGAAGGGATTCAGCTTGATCCGGACTTCCGAGCCCGGTTTGACTTTGCCCACATCCTTCGGCTCCAGTTCGGCTTCGACTTCCAGTTTGTCGAGCGGCACCAGAGTGATCAGCGGTTCCGCCTCGCGGACGCCGGCGCCTTTGGAGAAGGAGGCGATTTCGTGGACCACGGCGTCGCAGGGTGCTCTCAGATATTCATAGGAACAGATCTGTTTAGCCTTGTCAAATTGTTTCAGAGTGGAATAGAGTTCTCTGCGTGTGTCGACCAGTTCTTCGGAAATGGTTTTGCGCCATTCTTCGACAAAGGAATTGCGGTTGGCGATGATGCTCTGCTCCTCATGTTCAAGTTCCACCAGGGAGTTGGAAAGATTGCTGACTTCGACTTCCATCTGCATTCGGGTGATGGAGGTTTCATACAGATCCTTCAGGGCGATGGCGTCCTGCTCCTGAAGGTTTTTGTACATCTCTTCGATTTTCCGGACAACTTCAAGACGTTCGGTCTGCTTTTCCAGACTGTCCTTTTTAGTTTTTGCCGAGGCAAGAGTCTGCTTGATGCCCTGATCGTAGTAATTCATTTTTTCCTGATAGTAGCGCTGGCGCTGTTTGAAGATGGCCAGCTGCCATTGTGCATCCCGGTCGTCCGGCGCGGCCGAATATTCCTGATGTGTGAATTCGGCGTTGAGGCGGTCAAATTGTGCTTTGAGCGTGGCTGTTTCCGCTCCGAGCCGGGCGGCTTCCGCGCGGTTGATCGTGGGATCGAACGTGAAAAGAATCTGATCCTTTTTGACGGTTTCGCCCACCCGTACGTTCACGCTGTCGATGACCGCCAGTTCCGGAGGCTGCATGACGATGTTCGGATTGTCCGTGACCAGTTTCCCCGGCGCCGTGACCACCACATCCACTTTCCCGATGCAGGCCCAGATCAGCGCCAGCAGAAAAAACAGAAAGGAGAGCAGCACACTGTAGCGCGCCCACCACGGCAGACGTTCCTGCTTGATTTCGATGGCATCCGGCTGATATTCGACAGCTTCGGGCATCAGATTTTTTTGTTCCTGGGGATGAAGTTGTTTCTCATGTGCCGGAGGGATCATTTTGCAAGATTCCTTTCCATCTGCTGCTGCCAGAAGTCGCGGTAAGTACCGGGCATGGAGAGCAGTTCCCGGTGCGGGGCGAAAGCGGTCAGCTCCCCTTTGTCGATCACCATGATTCTGTCTGCTCCGCTGACGATGGAGAGACGGTGTGATATAATCAGAACGGTTCTCCCGCGCGCAATGGCAGAAAGATTGTTCTGAATGACATTTTCACTTTCAGGATCAAGTGCGCTGGTGGCTTCATCGAAGATCAGGATGGGCGGATTCGTCAGAAGCGCCCGGGCGATGGCCAGACGCTGTTTCTGCCCGCCTGAAAGGTTCGAGGCGTTTTCCTCCAGCATCGTGTCATACCCCTTGGGCAGAGTCTGGATGAATTCATCCGCTCCCGCAAGACGGGCGGCATAAATGATTTCTTCCAGCGATGCGCTGCGCTTGGTCAGGCAGATGTTTTCCCGTACCGTCCCGTTGAAAAAGTAGTTTTCCTGCAGTACGACTCCGATACTGCTGCGGAGATGCGCCTTGTCGATTTCCCTCAGATCAATCCCGTCGATCCGGATGACGCCCATCTGGACCGGATAAAGCCCCTGAAGCAGTTTGGTGATGGTCGTTTTCCCGGAGCCGGAACGCCCGACTATCCCGATGGTGCTGCCCACGGGAATTTCCACATTCAGATTCCGGATCACCTGAGGCAGATCCGGACGGTACTGGAAGGAAACGTTGTCAAATTCTATTTTCCCCTTCAGCGCATTGCGGACTCCGCCGCCTGCGGGTTCCTGTGGACTGTTCATCACCACGCCCAGCATCCGCACGGAGAGGGCAACCTGCTGGTATTCATGGATCAGACCGACGAGTTTCACCAGAGGTCCCGTCACTCGGCCGGCAAGCATCTGAAAGGCGATCAGGGCGCCGATGCTGAGCTTGCCGTCGCAGACCAGCAGCGCCCCGACCCAGATCACGGTGACGGTCATGAGCATTTCCAGAACCTGGCTGATGCTCCTGGCTGTCATGGAGATTTTCCCGACACGGAAATAGGACTTGATGGCATAGGCCGTCGAATCGTTCCAGATCTTTTCCTCGACGGGCTCCAGCGCCAGGGACTTGACCGTCCGGATTCCGTGTATGGATTCCACCAGCATGCTCTGGCGTTTGCCTTCCGCCTGATAAAGCTCGTTCAGACGTCTCTGAAACGGCTTGATGAGGCAGGCAATGACCAGTGCCATCAGCGCGGAAAATGCCAGCACGATCAGTGTCAGACGCACACTGTACAGCAGAAGAAACGGAATGAACACACACAGCGAAAACAAATCCAGTATCGAAAAAAACAGATTCCCGGAAAGAAAACCGCGGATCTTTTCATTCTGCTGCATGTGCTTGAGAAGCACTCCTGAAGGCACGCGTTCAAAAAAATCCACCGGAAGACGCATCAGATGGCGGAACGTCTTTGTCGCTGTGGAAATGTCGATTTTATTCGTGGCGAAAAGCAGAAAATAGTTCCGCAGAAAATCCAGCGCACCGTTGAACAGAATCGCCAGCACGATCCCGACTCCCAGCACATTCAGTGTGTTGTAAGTCCGGTTCACCAGCACCTTGTCCACCACAATCTGGAAGAACAGAGGCGTGATCAGGGCGATCAGCGTGATCATGAGAACTGTCAGCGCAATCTGGAGAAAGATTCCTTTCAGCTTGAGAAATTCGGGAATGAACCAGAGTAGACCGAAGGGCTGTTCCTCATCTGCAAGTTTATAAACCCGTTTGAGCAGAAGGGCGTTTTCCCCGGCCTCCGCCTGGAAACGTTCCTGATCCCAGAAAACAAAGGCGGAGACGGCGTTTTCATCCGGATTGTCCGGATCCAGCACCGCCAGCTCGAATTCCATCGACTCTGAACCGCTTTTCGGACGGATCCCGCAGTAGACAACGGCCTTCCCGTTCTTTTTCCACCCCATCAGGGGAAAAGCCTGCCCCAGATGCTGGAAATCCTCCCATTTCAAACGGATTTTCCGCGATTTTAAACCATAGTCCGCAGCCATGTCACGAAGCACATGCAGTGGCGGTTCCTCTTCCCCGATCGCATATTCATGCAGCAGACGGCGGGGATCCATTTTGACATTGTGATGTCTTCCGATGCTCGAGAGACAGAAGAGAGAACTGTGTTTGCGGTTGTCCACGGGCTGAAGATTGCGGAAAAGAATCAGTTCCCCTCCGAAGCGTTCGAGCAAGGCTTCTTTTGGGACGTTCACGGTCTTGGATTTCCCCTGAACAAGAGGATCGAACAAGGTGACGGTCTGCCCGTCATGAAGCTGCCCCAGGCGGATGACGCAGATCCAGTTCCCGTTTTTCAGCCTGACCAGTGCCGGGCCGTTGTAAGACGCCGCCACGTCTAAGGTCTCACAGCGTTCCGGACGCAGTTGCACTTTGTCGGCCAGTTCCAGCAACACTTCGCATGGAGCTTCCGGATAGCGTTTTTTGATCTCGTCCGTCAGCAGCGCCTCGAAGTTCACTGCCCGGCGAAGGTTCACCAGCAGACTGTGCAGACAGATCAGACCGCTCGTATTCCGTTCTTCACTCATCTTTGTTCATTCCGTTCAAGTCAACTTTGCGCAATCCATCCGTCTCCGGGGGGGGCGGCTGCGGAGTGTTTCCTCCGTTGTTCCTTTGCGGTTTCATCGCTTCCGTGTTTTTCCCTTCTTCCTCAGGCTTCGTCCTTCCGCTCCTTCTGCGGCAGGAGAAAACAGATCTTCCGGAAATGGGAAAAGGGATCTTTTCCCGTCCTGATTTCTTGTCCTGACTGCGGGAAGGTGTAAATTAACATGGATTTGGATTCCTGTCAAGGGAAATGCGGATAAATCCGCATACCAGCATTGAGCATCACACCGGCGTGTGCATGTGCTGATGGCTGTTGTTCGCTCTCTCCGCCATTTTCGTGTGAATGTGAGAATATAAGAGTGAAAGAGTGAAAGAGTGAAAGAGTGAAAGAGTGAAAGAAAGAGAGAGTGTGTGTGACGGGGAGTCTTTTTTTCCCCGTTTTCGTATTCCGGATTTTCGGGAATGTTTTTTTCGTTTTCCGGATGATTTCAGAGGAGACCTCAGCCCAAGATGAATTACCAGTATACTGATCAGAAGCGCTGGGAGGAGCTTCAGCGCCGTTTGAAAACCTCCCCGTTTCGTTCCCGCTTCAAGCTCGGAGAACGGGAACTGGCCTATCTGGCGGAGAAAGGGGGCCGGACGATTGGAAAACAGGCGGAAAAATTCATCGTCGAACGTCTGTCGCCCGCTGCTCCCCGGAACGACGGGAAACAGACTCCCATGCGCGGACATCCTGTCTTCATCGCTCAACACGCCACCGCTCTCTGCTGCCGTTCCTGCGCGGAAAAATGGCATGGCATTCCCCGCGGACGCCCGATGACAGCGGAGGAAATCCGATGGGCCGTATTTGTTCTTTGTTCCTGGATCCGGATGGAATGCACATCGTCGGAGAAGAAAGGAGAGGGAAATCATCTGTATTTCACTCCCATGCTGTTTCCTTTTGATTCAGAAGAGAATGAGAGTGTCGGTCCGTCGTGTCCGTCATGATATGGAGGAATGTGCGTTCCGGACTTTTTCCCCTCCTCCGGGACTTGTCCGGAGAACTCTCTCTTCCATAAAAAAGGCTTTTCCCCTCCTCCGGGACTTGTCCGGAGAAGGAAAGGCTGGATCTGGAGATCGAGGAGTGAAACAAAGCCTTGACGATTTCCGGACGGATGATTCGCCATACTCAGGAAAGTTTTTTTCTCAGGAGCGCGGCAAACGCGCCGTCATGCTTTTCCGAAGGCAGCAGGAGACGCCGTCCCTCTTCGGAGAAATCCGGATGTTCCCGGAGGAAACGATCCATCTGCCCGCCGTCCTCCTCCTCTTCGATGCTGCAGGTGGAATACAGCAGATGTCCGCCCGGACGCAGCAGTCCTGAGAGCGAATTCAGGATTTCGTATTGGAGCTGCAGCAGTTCGGGCAGTTTTTTTTCCGTAAAGCGCCACGGTGCATCCGGACGTCTCCGGATGACGCCTGTGTTGGAGCAGGGCGGATCCACGAGAATGAAATCAAAGGATTCCGGAGGGAAGACGGTGCTTCTGGCGTCAGATCGGACTGCCCGGATTCTTGGAAGTCCCGCCCGGCGAAGATTTTCGCGCAGCTGTTCCAGTCTGGCGGAGGACCGGTCGAGGACCGTGATCCGCATGGTTTCCGGCTGTTCCGAAAGGTCATGCAACAGGATGGTTTTTCCCCCGGGAGCGGCGCATGCGTCCAGAATCTTGCCTTCCGGGGCCTTCCCAAGCAGAGAAAAGGGCAGGGCGGTGGCGGGATCCTGAATGTACAGCTCCCCGTTCTTCAGTGCGTCGGAAGCAAAAAGAGCCTGAGCCCTGCGAGTTTCAAAAAAATGAAATTTCCCAGTGAAAGTGAGTCCGGAGACGGCTTCCGGAGCAAGTTCTTCCCAGAGTTCGGCATTTGCACGGGAAAAGTCCTGGATGTTTCCGCGGATCCGGAATGTGAGCGGCGGATCGGAGGCGAAGCAGGCGAAGAGCTCTGCGGCGTTTTCCTTTCCGAATCGTTTTTCCCATCGTTTTCCGAGAATGGTGGGGAACGATGCAAGGGCGCTTTCTCTGAGACGGCAGGAAGAGGAAGAAATCATTTTTCCTGCATTCTGGATTTCTCCGGCCGTCTTGCTGATTTCTTCTTTTTCCTTTTTTCTTTTTTCTTCCTCTTCATGCTCGCGGAGAATTGCCCGGAGCACGGCGTTGACGAAGCCCGAAGCGCTCCGTCCACCGCGGGACAGCTTTGTCTGTTCGACCGCGATGTTGACGGCGGACTGTCCTGGGATTCCCGTCTGGAAAAGCGCCTGAGTCGCGGCGCATGCGATGATCAGACGGATTTCGCGTTCGGGAGTTTTTTTTGTTGTATGGCGTGCGATTCTGGAATCAATCTCCTTTTTGTGTCTGAAATATTCGAAAAGCAAAGAGGCGACAGCCGCTTTTTCGCGGAAATGTTCTTCTCGCAGTTCATCCAGGAATGCGTCCAGAGTCACGCTGTTTTTCTCCCATTCCGTCAACGCCCGGACTGCGGCGGAAAGAATTCTCTGGGAAGCTCCGGTATTCTTCATGAGTCTCCTTGTCTTTTTTTCATGCGGGTAAAATACACCGAAAAAGCAAAGTTTCATCTCTTTTTCCTTCACATTTTGCGATTCCCGTGGTATATTCCGGAGCAGATTCGGAAAAACAATCATGGAAAAGGAGCTGATATTCATGACGCCACAGATCGAAAAACTGTCCGTATCCTTTATCGGAGCGGGGAAGATGGCGACGGCCATTGCGTCCGGAATGATCCGTGCGGGCGCTGATCCCGCGAAAGTCAAAGCATACGATGTCTCTTCCGAAGCGGGAAAATCTTTTTCTGAAAGGAGCGGCGGCTGTTTTCTTCCTGATCTTGCGGCGGTTCTTGAGGGAGCGGGAACGGTTGTTCTGGCGGTCAAACCCCAGTTTGCCGCGGAGGCTCTGGCCCAGGCCGGGGAGCTCTTGAAAGGGAAACTCCTGATTTCCATTGCCGCCGGACTCACACTTGAATTTCTTGCATCTGCTTCTGCGGAAAAAGAGCGTTTGATCCGGGTCATGCCGAATACGCCGGCGGCCGTAGGGGAGGGGATGAGCTGTTTTGCGGCCTCACCCGGGGCTGCTCCGGAGGATCTGCAGACGGCGGAGTTGATCCTGAATTCATTCGGGCGATCTGTGAATGTGCCGGAACACCTGATGGATGCCGTCACGGGACTCAGCGGAAGTGCACCGGCCTTTGTTTTGGAATTCATCTGCGGACTTGCCGACGGGGGCGTTTATACCGGTCTTCCGCGTGCCATGGCGCTGCAGATGGCGGCGCAGACTGTGCTCGGCACGGCCCGGATGTGTCTGTTGAGTCAGGAACACCCTGAATCGCTGCGCGACGGTGTGATTTCTCCTGCCGGAACGACTGCCAGAGGAGTGATGGTGCTGGAGAAAGCCGGATTCCGTGGCATTGCCGCCGAAGCGGTTGTTGCCGCTGCCGAACGTTCTGCGGAACTTGGGAAGAAGAAGTAAGCGGCGTCTGAAGGCGCTTCTCCGTTCAGTCTTCCGTCCCTGGTCTTCCCACTTCTTCCCGCGGAAAAGTTGCCGGATGACGAAAAAGCGACTGGGCGTAAAACTATTGAAGACCTGCATACAGACGGGAAATGTCCTTCTCCGAAAGCTCCGAAAGCTGAGAAGAGCGTTTTCCGCTGTCAGCGCTCCTGTTTCCGATCAGATCCTGAAGCAGTCATTCCGGCGTTTCCTGAAATATCAGGTCAGGAGGCGTTACTTCAAGCCGAGCACATCCTGCATGTCGTAGAGTCCGGGTTCCGCATGTTCGAGAAAACGTGCGGCGCGGAGAGCCCCTTTCGCAAAGGTGTCCCGGCTGGACGCCTTGTGAACGAGTTCCACACGTTCTCCCTGAGCGGCGAACAGGACCGTATGATCACCCACAATGTCTCCGCCGCGGACGGCGTGCATGCCGATTTCATGATCGGTGCGGGCTCCAACAAGACCTTCCCGACCATGACGGACATCTTTTTCATAGTCCAGACCTCGTGCCTCGCAGAGAATTTCCGCCAGACGCACCGCCGTCCCGCTGGGAGCATCCTTTTTCTGATTGTGATGCGCTTCAATGATTTCCAGGTCGAAGTCCTTTCCCAGAATCTTCGCCGCGATTCCGGAAAGATGAAACAGAAGATTCACTCCCACGCTGAAGTTGGACGCAAAGACAATTCTCGCCCCCTTTTCCGCCAGTGCCAGAAGTTCTTTTTTCTCTTCCGCCTTCAGGGCCGTCGTCCCGATTACGCAGGCAACTCCTTTCTCCGCCGCCAGTCGCGCGTTCGACAGAACATTCCCCGTACTGAAATCAATGATCACATCCGCATTGTCAATGATTCCTTCCAGCGAGTCCGTGATTTTGACATTCTGTTCTGCCGTTCCTGCCACGCGTCCTGCGTCCAGTCCGAGAAACTCGGAACCCGGCCGTTCCGTCGCCCCCGTGAGAGTCATGTCTTCCGCTTCCGCAATGTTGGCGACAAGGCGTCTGCCCATTCTTCCGGCCGCGCCGGTCACAATCACTTTCATTCTATAGCGTTCCTTATCTTTTCTTCAAGAAGAATTGTATGCTGTTCAGCTGTGCTGAAGGAGGCAGGGAAGAGGGGGGTGGAGAGAAGAAGAAAAACGTCCCCTCTTCATGCTTATTTGTTGCGTCCGCCGAAAATGCGCAGGATCATCAGGAAGAGATTGATGAAATCCAGATACAGTGCCAGCGCTCCGACGATCGCCAGTTTCTTGCCATCCTCGGAATAGACGCCTTCTTCATTCATTCCGTCTGCGAGGCGTTTGAGTTTCTGTGTGTCCCAGGCCGTCAGGGCGATGAAGATCAGGACTGTGGCATAGGTCAGAATCCAGTAAAGCCCCTCGCTCCGCAGAAAGAGGTTGACGAGTGTTGCAATGATGATTCCGATCAGCCCCATGAAGGCAAATCCGCCGATGCTGCTCAGGTTCATGCGCGTCAGATATCCGAAGAAACTGGTGATGGCAAAGACCCCTGCCGTCGTGAAAAACGCCATATAAATCGTCGAGGACGTATACACCAGAAAGATCGCCGAGAACAGGAGCCCGTTCAGCACCGCGTAACAGACATACAGCAGCGCAGCAACGGGCGCACTGATCTTATTCAAAGCAAAATTCAGTGCAATCACCAGGCCAAACGTCAGCAGTACAAGCAGAAGCGTTCCTCCGCTGCTGCAGGACCAGTTCATCAGCTCCTTGTTGGATGCCGCAAACCACGCGACAATCCCTGTCAGCGCCAGACCTGAGGCCATCCAGTTGTAAACCCGGTTGAAAAATGTTCTCGACGCATCGACCGTTTCCGCTGCTCCGGTTCCGATGTTTTCAATGCTCCTCTGGTACTTTCTGTCTTCCATTGTTTTGATTCCTTCCCCGTAATAAGGTGTTTTTTCTGTACACATGAGAGAATCCCGCAGGAAAGTTTGCTGTACAAGATCCTGCCCCGCATGTGTGTTTCCCCCATGCGTGTGTTATGTGTTCCGTGCCTGATTGTTTGCGCCGGTGCAGGTTCTTTTTCCTGAAGGTGTTTATTTCTTGGTTCAGGGAAAAAGGCTTTTCTGCAGCAGCCGGGGATAATGTACGACCAGGCCTGTAAAATACAAGGCGCCCGCCAGACTTTCCTCCAAGATTCATGCCTCCCTGTCTCCCGGGGAAAAAACGAAAAGACCTTGAAACAGATTCCGGGAAAGGGGGCCTCTGTATCAGGCTTCCTCTCCCGGAATGAATCGGAAAACAAATGGCATTCACGGGGGAAAAGGGGACTGTTTCCCCCGTGACGAGAAAGCATCATGCGAAGAAGATGCGTCTCTCAGTCCGCCTTGTGCTTCCAGTCGAGAGCGCCGGTGGGGCACTCTTTGACGCAGGCGCCGCAGTCTTTGCAGTAGGAAGGCAGACCCTGATCGAATGCCGTCTGGACTGTGGTGTTGAATCCGCGTCTCATCAGTGCGAGCAGGTTCTTGTTGATGACTTCCGAGCAGATCTTCACGCAGGTGCCGCAGCGGATGCATTTCTGCTTGTCGTGAATGATGTATTCATGGCGCGTATCGACAACGGAAAGGGGTTTCTTGCCCTTGAACATTTCCGGGTCGACTCCGTAGGAGGTGGCGTGTTTCTTCAGGAAACAGTCGTTTTTCGCAGTGCAGCTGCATTCGATGCAGCGCTCGGCTTCCCGGGACATCTTTTCCGGAGCGATGCTGGGAAACAGTTCATCAAAAGTGGTTCTGCGCTTTTCCATGGAGATGAAGTCCGGACGCACGCGTTCGGCTTCAGAGACTTTCCTGAGATACACCAGGTCCTCTTTCGCCAGACTCCGCCAGTGCCCGCGCGACACATTGAACAGATACGGTTCCGTATGTTCCCTTCCTTCCATGGCGTCCATGGCGGCGATGGCCGCCTTGCGGCCGCCCGCGACCGCCTCCACCACCGTGGCCGGTCCGGTGACGCAGTCTCCGGAGGCAAACACCTTCCCGTCTTCTCCGGTGCAGTGCAGGTCCTGTTCGTTTACGGCGATGCCGCGTCTTGAGGTGGCCATCCCCGCCGGGACCACCGTCCGCTGTCCGATGGCCGCAATGACCGTGTCCGCCGGAATCTCGAAATCGGAGCCGGGAACAGGGACAGGGGAACGCCGTCCGGAAGCATCCGGTTCGCCCAGCTGCATCTTCTGACAGAGGAGGGCCAGCGATCCGTCGGCCGTTTTCTTCAGGGAAAGAGGAGCCGTCAGGAACGCGAACTGCACGCCTTCGTCCATGGCTTCCTGGATTTCAATCGCTTCGGCAGGCATTTCCTTCTGCGTCCTGCGGTAGACGACGGTCACGTTTCCGCCGAGCCGCAGGGCGGAACGCGCGCAGTCCATCGCCGTGTTGCCCCCGCCGACAACCACCGTTCTTCCGGGATTGGCGCATCCCTCCCAGTTCTTCTTTGCAATTTCCCCGAGCCAGGCAATTCCCTGTTCTGCCAGTTCCTCTCCTTCGATCCGCATCGAGCTGGAGGACCAGGAGCCCACGGCCAGGATCACGGCGTCGTACTGTTTCTTCAGATCGTCGAGCGAAAGGTTTTCCCCGAGTTTTCTGCCGCATTCGATTTCAATGCCCCCCATCCTGTCGAAATGGGAGAGTTCCTTGCGGAGAGTCGCCTTCGGCAGACGGAACTCCGGAATCCCGTAACGGAGCATTCCGCCGGGTTCGTCCATTGCTTCGTAAAGATGCGAGCTGTAGCCCGCGCGCCGCAGATAGTATGCTGCCGAAAGTCCTGCCGGACCGGCGCCGACAATCGCCACTTTCCGCCCGTTGAGAGCGGGGAGGTCTTCCATGTAGGATTCATAATGCAGATCTGCGGCCGTGCGCTTGACATCGTTGATGCAGACCGGTTTCCCGTCGATGTTTCTGCGGCAGTCCTTTTCGCAGAAACGCGGGCAGACGCGGCCGATGGACATCGGAAGCGGAATCCTCTCCTTGATGATTTTCAGAGAACGGAGAAAATCCCCGTTGCGCGCCGCACGGACATATTCCTCCACATTCGCGTGTGCGGGACAGGCCATGGTGCAGGGGGCTTCGCAGTCGCCCGTGTGTTCGGAAAGGAGCAACCCGAGCGCGGTTCTGCGCATGTCGCAGACCTCTTCGGAGGAGGCGTCGATGTCCTGTCCCGGAGCGGGGCACGCGGAGCAGGAGGGCAGAAACTTGCCCGTTTTGTTGTCTTTCACGACGCAGACGAAACAGGAGGTTGTATGGGAAATTTTCTGATTGTGGCAGAGTGTGGGAATTTCAACGCCGTTTCTCGCGGCAGCCGAAAGAATGGTCTCACCCGGAAGGGCCGAAACCTCTTTTCCATTGAGTTTGAAAATAATGTCAGACATGTTCGGATTCCGCCTTACTGTTTGTTCGTGGAATGGAAACCTTCTCCCTTTTTGACACGGGAGATCGTTTTTCTGGGGCAGACTTCAATGCAGGAGTTGCAGCGCGTGCATTTCGCATTGTCAATGACGAAGTCCTCGGAAATGGCTCCGACCGGACAGGTCCGGATGCAGAGACGGCATTTCACACATTTCTCCTGATGAAGTTTCACATCCACAAGCGCGCTGCATTCCAGGGCGGGGCAGACATGGTCCTTCACATGGGCCTCATACTCGTTCCGGAAGTAGCGGAGTGTGGAAAGTGCCGGATTCGGGGCGGTCTGTCCCAGTCCGCAGAGAGAGCCCTTCTTGATTTTCGGACCGATGTTTTCCAGAAACTCAATATCGGATTCCGTTCCGTTGCCTGCGGTGATTCTTTCCAGTGTTTCAAACATGCGTGTTGTGCCTACCCGGCAGAAGGTGCATTTCCCGCAGGATTCCCGGTGGGTGAAGCTCAGAAAGTATCGTGCGGTTTCCACCATGCAGCGGTTGTTGCCGATGACGATGAGTCCGCCCGACCCCATGATGGCGCCGAGGGCGCTGAGAGAATCGTAGTCAATCTTCGTGTCGAATTTGTCGGCCGGGATGCAGCCGCCGGAAGGACCGCCTGTCTGGACCGCCTTCACCGTGCCCGGAATCGCTCCGCCGATTTCATAGACAATTTCCGCCAGTGTGATGCCCATGGGAACTTCCGTCAGCCCGGGATTTTTCACGTCTCCCGCCAGGGCGAAAATCTTGGTTCCCTTGCTGCGTTCCGTCCCGACGGAGGCGAAGGCGTCTGCACCCATGGCCAGCAGCGGGGGAATGTTTGCGAAGGTTTCCACATTGTTGATTGCGGTGGGGAGTTTGTTCCAGCCGCTGTCCGTGGGGAAGGGGGGACGGAAGCGGGGCGTTCCGCGATGTCCTTCCAGAGAATGGATCATGGCTGTCTCTTCTCCGCAGACAAAGGCGCCGGCACCTTCCTTGATCTTGATTTCCAGAGGCTTTTCACGGCCTGGAAAATGATGGAGTGCTGCTTCCTTGATTTTCCCGATCGCGATCGTCAGATGCTTGATGGCAAGGGGATATTCCGCACGGCAGTAAATGAAGAGTTTGGTTGCTCCTGTGGCGTATGCGCCGATGAGCATGCCTTCCAGAACCTGGAAGGGGACGCTTTCCATCATGGAGCGGTCCATGAACGCGCCGGGGTCGCCTTCGTCCGCGTTGCAGATGAGCACTTTCTCCGGAACGTTTTTCGCCGCGAGAAAAGACCATTTCATCCCGGTGGAGAAGCCTCCGCCTCCGCGGCCGCGCAGACCGGCCCTCTTGACTTCATCCACCACCTGGGCAGGTGTCATCGAGAAGGCTTTTTCCAGAGCGGAGAAACCGCCGTTCGCGCGGTATTCGGCCATGTCCACTGGATTGATGCGTCCCGCCAGACGGGTGACGGTCAGTTTCTCGAGTGCCGACCGGGTGCCGGGGACCTGGAAACGACCGTTCTGCGTGAGGGAAAGAATGTTTTTCGCTGTTTCATCGTCTCCCTTGACGGAGGAATAGAAGATGCTGGAACCGTCCTCACATTCAACTTCGACCATCGGTTCCGCATAGCAGTGCCCGATGCAGCCGACTTCCACTACCGGAATGTCTCCCGCATTGCGCTGAAACGCTTCCAGAACCGCGGCGGAACCTGCGGCCAGTCCGCAGGAAGCCGTCCCGACTTTGATTCTTTTGATATGGGTCATCTTGCTCAGTCCATTTTTCTGTATTCGTTCAAGATTTTCGTGAGTCCCCTGCGGTCGAGTTTGCCGTAGACTTTCCCGTTGATGGAAAGCACCGGCGCAAGACTGCAGCAGCCAAGACACGCCACGGTCTCAATGGAAAACCTTCCATCCGCCGTGGTTTCTCCGCTGCCGATGCCCAGTTCCGCTGTGAGCCAGGACTGAATCTGCGTGGAGCCTTTGATATGGCAGGCCGTCCCGTCGCAGACGCTGATCTGATATTTACCCGGCTTGATCCGTTTGAACTGTGCGTAGAAGGTCAGAACCCCTTCCACTTCCGCCTCCGCAATGCCGAAATGCCTGGAAACGGCCTGGACCGCTTCGTTCGAGACATATCCCTCCCGGGACTGAACGAGCTGCAGGCCTCTGATCAGATCGCCTTTCTCATTCCCAGCCTCCGGCAGATAGGAATAATCCTCACTCATTTGTTTCCTCCAGATGTTGACATATGACAGAAAAAATTTTTTCCTCCAATTCAGATCACGATGCTGAAACCAGATAAAGTACACTTTTTGCCGGAAATTTCAACTTTCCATCTGCACTTTGCTTGCTCTTTTTCAACAGGGCAATATATTGCGCAGGATTGTGCCGAGGTCCTTCCCGGCCGCTCCGGGAAAAGGGGAAAATCACGGAATGAGATTTCTGATGAGAAAAAACAGCCGTTTGATCTGCCGCTTCCTGCTTCGGAATGCGGCGGTGCTTCTGCTTTTGCCTATTTTCTCCTTTCCGGCTTTTTCCGCGGATGAGTCTGGCGGGGCCGAAAGCTCCCCTGTTGTGCGGCATGTGCCTGTGTTTGCCTGTGATCCGGAGCTGCTGCCGGCCCTCCGGACGGCAGCTCAGGAGTTCCTCCGTCTGCATCCCGGGGAACGTCTCAAAATTGAGACCTATCGCCCGGTGCGTCGGTCTCAGACTTCTTCCGATTCTTCCGCCGATGCGCTTGTGCCGGACGTGATCCTTTCCTCCTCCCTTCAGCACCTGGAAAAAAACGCCGGGGGCGAAAATCCTCCTCAGGGGGAGACGGAGGAAGAAGGGGGAAAAAAGGCGAAGGAGAAGGGGAAATCTCCCGCTCTTCTCTTCTGCGCCTCCGCCGTTCTTTTCGGCGTCAGTTGGGAGAATCCTGTCTCCGGGCTTTCCTCCGGGACGGCGCTGAGAATCCTTTCTGGTTCAGCAACTCATTGGAGCGGAGAGGAAAAGAAGGATCGGACCCCGATTCACCTGTATCTTTCTTCCGGCATGCTTCGCTTCCTTTCCCTTTTTTTCTCTGCCGCATCATCGTCTTCAGGCGTTACTCTTCCCGCAAATCCCGGAAAGGGGGAGAAGAATGACGATGATTCTCCTTCTTTCCGGCAGGAACGCTTCATTACCGGGAGAAAGTCCGGAGCCGTTTCCTTTGCCGCTTCCGATCCGGATGGAATGGCTCTGCTTGACATCACCGACTTCAGCCGTTCCGAGCTGAAACTTCTTCCCGTGGATGGCGTTCCCCCCGCAATGGACAACATTCTGAGTCGGAAGTATCCCTTTGTGAAACTATATGAAATGACGGAGCGGATTCCCCTGGCTTTTACCGCTTTTCTGAAAACCCCTGAAGCTGCCAGAATCCTTCTTTCCGAGGGATTTTTTCCTCTGACCCTGAAAAAACGACCCCAGCAGAAAGGAACGCCTTGTCCGGCTCCTTCTGAGACACCTGCAAACCCCTGAAATCCCGGCTCACGGGAAAAGGAGATGGTATGATAAATAGCTGACGTTCGCGGTTTCTGCTTGCGGCGTGTAACTTATGGCGATTGACTTACACGTATGGAAGCGGACAGGTTGCAGACTGAATATTTATTTGAGGCGCCTCCGAAAAGAGGATGACCCCGG
>CAKUDG010000005.1 GCA_934644965.1 uncultured Victivallales bacterium
ACCGCGGCAAGGTCACGGACCTTGACCTCGAGAAAAATGCTCATCGCATTTTTCCGTATTTTTGTTGCTTCGCAAATCTTTATTTTCTTTTTTGCCTCCGGCGGCCAGCGTCCCGCCGCTGGACCGCGGCAAGGTCACGGACCTTGACCTCGAGAAAAATGCTCATCGCATTTTTCCGTATTTTTGTTGCTTCGCAAATCTTTATTTTCTTTTTTGCCTCCGGCGGCCAGCGTCCCGCCGCTGGACCGCGGCAAGGTCACGGACCTTGACCTCGAGAAAAATGCTCATCGCATTTTTCCGTATTTTTGTTGCTTCGCAAATTTTTATTTTCTTTTGCTTCGCCCCTTATACAGCGAAGGCTCCGCCACGCCACTCCTTTTCCTTCGCGGAAAAAAGCTGGACACAGCCGATTTCCTCAAAAGAAGCACGCACAGAGTCATATTCGGAATCAAGGATTCCCGCCAGAATCAGACGCCCACCAGGCTTGACAAGAGAAAGAAGTTTCCTTCGTCCCGCTATCAGAGCGGAAGAAAGAATGTTCGCCGCCACAATGTCATACACTTCGGAATCCGTATAATCTTCCAGTGAAGCCGCAACAATCGGGAAGCTGGAATCGGGAATCCCGTTTTTTCTGGCGTTTTCCCTTGCGACAGGAAGAGTCTCCGGATCAATGTCAAAGGCCCGCACAGGACGACACCCCAGATGATAAGCCGCAATGGAAAGAATTCCCGAACCGGATCCCGCATCCAGCATGGAAAGACCTCCGGAGGATTCATGGACAAAACGATCCAGTGCCGTCAGACAGAAACGGGTTGTCGCATGCTGCCCGGTCCCGAAACTCATGCCTGGATCCAGTTCCAGCACCACCTGCCCCGGACGGGCATCCCAGATTTCCCAGGAAGGTTTCACAGCAAGACGTTCCGATATTTCCAGAGGCTTGAAATGTATTTTCCAAGACTCCGCCCAATCCTCCTTCTTCAGGGGAGAAAGTGAAAAATCCCGTACCGATATCCCGAAGTCTTCCCAGAGTCCGGCCTCCGAATCAAGGCGTTTCAGCGCGGAAGACGCCTCTTCCGGGGTCTGGAAATACAGGGTGTGTTTGACAATGCCGCTTTCCTCATCCTTCCAGGAGCTCACATTGTCGTAAAGTGCGGAAAGAAGTTCCGCGGCGGCGCCGCGGGTTTCCGAAGCATCCGTCATCGTCACGCAGTAAAGCATAGAGCCGTCCATCTTGAAACGCCTTTCTCCCAGAACGTCCTCCGGGTGTCTTCGCATCCGCGTAATATACTTTCCGGAAACTCCTTTTCAAAGTTGCGTACCGGGATTTTCATGATATATTGAACAGCGTTTCATACTGCTGCAGACAGGAAATATCTTCAGAAATGACGGAATATGTCTTGAACTTCTCAGATTCGGAACGCTTCCCTTATGGAATTCGCCGTTCCGACCGGGCATCCAGAATGACAATCCGCATTCTGCCCGGTCCGAGGATCGAAGTCGTCCTTCCCCGCTTCGTTGCGGAGGAAGAGGCGCACCGATTCATCCGGAAGGAATCCGCATGGGTCAGAACAACTTTCCGGAAAATGGAGAAAAAAGAGAAATCTCCTTCCCGCAGAAAACAGCAGCCAGGACATCCCGATGAGCTCCATTTCCTGCTCACTGGAAAGCGATATCGGATTCATTATCTCTGGCGGGACGTGCCGTGGACCGGGGCAAGAATCCGCGATCCGGAAAATATCGACGTCACGGGAAACATTCTGCCTCCGGAAAACTGCCGTGCCGCCCTCACGGACCTGATCCGGAGAACTGCCGAAACACTCCTCCCACCCATGCTCTCCGAACTGGCCGCGCAGCATGGATTCACTTATTCCTCCGCCACAGTGCGCCTGCAGAAACGGCGCTGGGGGAGCTGCTCTTCCAGAGGAGCCATCTCCTTGAACGCATTCCTGATTTTCTTCCCCCCGGAACTGGTGGAATATGTGCTTCTCCACGAACTCTGCCATCTCCGGAAAATGAATCATTCTTCCGAATTCTGGCAGGAACTCGAACGGATCTGCCCGGATGCGCTGAAACGGAGGAAAAGCCTGAACTTCCACAGCCGTCTCCTGCCCTGGGATCCCAGATGACACAATCCCGCTGCTTCAAGGGGAAAAGAGGAAAACAGGGAAAGGGAAAAGGGATGAAGGGAAACTCAGTACTGATATTTGAACATGTTGGAAGGGACGTTACCGGTCATATAGTTCCGATAGGCTTCAATGGAGGACATGTTTTCAACGTGGCCGTCAAAGAAGAGAAGATTCACCGTAAGGTTGTGTCTTCCGTTCACCCAGTCGATCATGGCTTTTTCCCCGGTGAAAGACCTGGCCGACGACACTCTCCCGGAACCCGAGGGCTCCGGCGCGTTTGCCGTTGACTCATACAAAAGCACCTTCCGTCCCGGATTTTTCACGGCTGCCAGTGGAATCGCCCTATTATCCGGAGAACTGATCCCGATATAGCCTATCAGCTGATAAAAATAGCTGTTGTCATCCCCCAAAGCTCCATCCCCATTCTCCCATGATCCTGACGGACACAGGAAAATGGTCGGAGCGCGGCGGTCAGAGGAAAAGGATGACCTGTACAAAGCCGATCCCCGTTTGTAATCATACCCGGACGCCCCGTAAGCGCGGTTTTTCCATCCCATGGAATTCCCCAGCAAAGCATACCAGAACCAGTTGGTCTGCCAGTGGTAGGACAATCCGTCCGGAACCAGACAATGGGGCGCGAATACACTTCCGCAGCCGTCGACATAATACATCTGAAAAATTCCGATCTGTCTTTCCTGCGAAATGCACGCCGCCTTCCGCGCCATTTCCCTGGCCTTGTTCAGCGAGGGCAGAAGCAGAGACGCAAGAATCGCGATGATCGCAATCACCACCAGAAGTTCTATCAAAGTAAAACTCCGTTTCAAAAATTTCCCTTTCATAACCAGATCCTTTTCCTGTTCTTTGAAAAAATACGATTTGATCTTTACGTTTGATCTCTCTTGTTCCTGTTTTTTCGTCCTGTACCCAGCCCCGGGGAATCTCGCTTGTCAAACAAAGCCGGGACTGGATCAAAGCCATCTCAGGAAAAACGAATGAAAAGGGATATGAGGAAAGCGCTCTGTTTCCTCCCGGCGGCAGACCGCCCTGCCCATTTCTGCTTCAGTATCGTCATTTCAGATTGAACATAGCGGATTCACCATTCTTCGATTTCTGATATTCCAGAATCAGAGTGTCAATCGCATACGTTGTAACATGACCGTCCAGGAACAAGGCGTTGTCAGTCCGGTTGTGCCGCCCGAAATAAAAGTCGTTGTAATTCCGCGAATCGTCAAGAAAATTTGCCGTGCCGGCGTAAGGGGTGCTTCCGGCTCCGGCAAGCTGCCAGTTGCTGTTTCCCGTATATTCCGTCAGAAGAATTTTTTCTGAAAGCCGTTTTAATTCATGAACTTTAGTATATTTTGAAATCGGAGACCCATATCCGTTTGCCTGATAAAAATAATGCTCAGAATAATTAAAGTCTCCTTTCCTATTGGTATCTATCACACCTGAGGGACACATGAAGATGGGTTTTGTCCCCAGCGGCGGCATGCTCCGGGGGATGTAAAGAGAGTAGTCGGGATCCCTTGTGCTCTGCCGGAGAACATATCCTTCATTTCTCCCCAGCAGAGAATACCATGTATGAGGAATAGTTAATCCATCACGAGTCATCCACTGGAAATTCGGGGGAATGTAGGAGAATGCGTTCTGATAATTGTCATAAAAGAGATGGAGCTGTTTCAGCCTGGAAATGCAGATCGCCCGTTCTCCGGCAATCTTCGCCTTCTGAAGCGAGGGCAGAAGCAGAGACGCAAGAATCGCGATGATCGCTATCACCACCAGAAGTTCTATCAGGGTAAAACTCCGTTTCCAGTTTCCCTTCATTTTCTGAATCCTCTTTATTTCCTTTGAAAATATAGTTTATTCCTGTGATCTCATTTCTGTTCTTCTCCGGAGTCGCTCCCCTGAGGAATCCCGACAGTATCCTTTCTGATCAACGGAAGATCAGAAGGGGGAAGAAAATTCCCGCAAGAGCCACATCTCCTGCTCTCCGAAGAGAACAAGAACAGGGCAGCAAAAACAAATTCATGGCATCGGATGAACCTGCAACGGCAAAATTCCCGTTTCGTCCAGTACTCTATAACTTTGCATCGAAAAATCCTGTTTGTCAAACAAAGCCGAGGCAGAACCAACGTCTTCTCAGAAAAAACAAACCGAAAAGACATCAAAAAACAACAAACAAAGTAAAATTCCGTTTCAAAAACTTTCCTTTCCAAGCTTTTTTCTCATCAGAAATGTTTGACTGAAACTTTTCCTGAGAATTCAATGCTCCGAAGGAATGTACAAAACTCTCCATATTCGTCCCCCTCATTCCCGGAAGTTCTTTCCAGAGAAGAGAGCCGTGCGGGAATGAGGGGAAAGACAAAATCCATGCATCATTCAGGAAGGAAGAATGTCCATCAGGACAACCTTCCCCCCCCCCGAGAAGAAAAAAACTAGTCTTCATCCTGTCCTGCAATCACCTTGGAAAGATGCGTCACATACTGCTCATAAAGACTCCGGTAATAGCCGCTTCGTATTTTGTCCCTGGCCATTTCCATTGCGGAAAGAGCCTCCGGGTATTTCCCGGCGCCGAAATACGCCTTCGCAAGAAGAAAATACTGGAAATGGTTGACGGCGTTGGCAGGAAGCTTTTCCTGATTCAGTGCCTTGGATATGAGTTCGGATGCCGCGGCATAGTCGCCCCTCTTCATGGCGACTTCACCTCGGAGGCATTCCACGGGAACCGTGTTTGCGGGAACCATTTTGATTTTCTCAAACTCCTTCATGGTTTCCTCCGCGCCGTCAAGATCCCCCGTCAGAACCTGGGTTTCCGCCAGATTGAGGATATTCCGGTAGGAGGACTGGCATTCAAGAGCCTTCCGGTAGGCTTCCACCGCTTTCTTCTGGAAAACGGGAGTCAGGTGTTCCTCATAATAGTTCACGCGCTGAAGAAAAGTCCTTGCAAGCAGGGCATAATAGCTGCTCCGGACCTGCGGGGGAATGCTTTCATCATCCGGATTCAGACTTTCCAGAAAGGAAAGCCGTTCCGGTACAGGAAAAGCATTCGCACGGATCAGATTCGCCTGCAGAAGTTCCTTCGCCCCCATTCTGGGATCGGCAACGGCCAGATCCCAGATCTGGTACTGCGTAACCCCTTTTTCGCGATGGCGCCGGAGCAGATCCGCTTTTCTTCCATAAATCAAATAACACTGTTCCGGAGTGACTTCTTTCCGGGCAAGAAGCTGATCCAGAAAGGCGTTCCCTTCCGCAAAGGTTTTGAAATACAGAGCCTTCTCAAGGGAAAGACGGAACTCCTGATCCCAGTCTGTCCGGGCGGCCTCCATTGCGGAATCCAGAATGCGCAGAGCTGCGTCGGAATCCGAATTCTTCCGGAATGCATCACGGGCCTCCGTCATCGCTCTTCCCACGATTTCACGGGGGACAGGAGCCTTTGTTTTTTTCTGTTGCACAGGCGGCTTCGGAGCCGGCGGTTTGGCCGCTTCCGGTTTTGCTTCCGGCTTCGCCTGCGGCGCTTCAGCTGCAGAGAGAAGCAGAGGGGAAAGACAGAGAGAAGATATCAGAAAAAGAATCACTCTTTTCATCGGGCAATCACTCCTTTTCACTCATCCATTTTTGTTTCAGATACTTGGCAAACGCCTCCTCCAGATCGTACTGGAACTGGATCAGCGCGGCGGATGCCTTCTTGTAGAAGCGGTCCTGTTCTTCGGGAGAGAGAGTATCCATTGCGGCAATCTGTGCGCCGAGTGCATCGCGCTCCGCCGCCATGGGCTTCATCCATTCTTCCGCGAAATCGCGGTACTCCGCAAAATTGTTGTAGGAACGCTCCGACTTCGGCAGAGCGGCGCGGTAGGGTTCCTTGAGATCGGGGGTTTTGGCGGGATCCACGCGCCGGAAGGCCGCCTTGTAGTCGTTCCACGCATGGTAAAGGACATTTTTGCGGATCGCGAGCTTCTGTTCCGGGGTGAAATCCGGCCACTGGATGTAGCCCGCGCGGCTGAGTTCATGCACGACTCCGCCCCAGGTCTGGCCGCCGCCGGGACTGAAACGGATCACGGACAAACGCCAGTAATTGTTCCGCTTCCCGTCGTCCAGGGGCAGCATGTTCCAGGCAAAGGTCCAGGGCACAAAGATACGCAGCATCACCCCGTTGGAAACGATTTTCGATTCCAGGCGGAGATATGATTCCAGAGATTCAAAATTCCGGTCGTTCACCAGCCAGGGGAAGAAGCGGACTTCCGGTTTGATCGGATCACTGATGATGAACTGGTTGTAATGGACGATCTCTTCATTGTCGCAGTCTCCGGGCGCGAAAAAGAGTTCCAGCGTGCAGGAGGGGAAGGCTTTTCCCTCGGCCAGATATTTTTTCATGTCCGGTTCGCCGGCAAAGATCAGGAGAGTGAATCCCTCGCTGTCGCAGAACATGCTGATCGCGGTCGGGCGCTGGCCCTCAATGGTTTTTCCCGCGGAGACGTCCCGCTGGTAGGCGGGGTCCGTAAAGAGCATCGCCGCGCTCTCCTTGCTGTATGGACGGAAATTGAAGTTCCATTTCACCGAAGGATCGGAAAGCAGCCGTTCAAAATCCCCGCCGACGCTCCGGTACGATACTGGCAGGAAATTCTTCCCGGCGGCATGCCCCGCCGCGGACAGACACAGAACGGCAAAAAGTATCAAAACGGATTTCATGGCAGTTTCACTCCGTGTTTTTTGTAAAGGTCAAGCAGAATGCAGATGCGGTGTGCGGCGGAAAGACGGACATAGTCCAGATCCCCGCGGTCCGGCGAAATCCGGGAGAACCAGATCAGCTGCCGGCGGCCCTCGCGGACCAGTTCCTCCACACCGCTCTCGCGCGCCTTTTCCGCAAGAATCTTCCCGAGACTCACATAACGAATGTCGTCAAAGGCTTCGCGAAGTCCTTCGAGGGCGATGGTGTTGATCACGCCGTCGGAGGTGGGATAGGTCATGGCAAAATTCCGGTAGTTGCCGTCGCGGTCGTCAAAGAATTCGTTGAAGCGTCTGCGGGCGGCGAAACCGTGAATCATGCTTCCATCGTAATTGTTCATGTACATCCACATGCCCACCCGGCGGCGGAAGATCAGCGGATTCTCGGCTCCCGGGAACGGACGGGCGTAGTTCATGATGAGCGCTCCGCCCGCATGCCAGTGCTCCGCCTCGTCTTTTTCCACAGCGGTGCGGACAATCATGTCCTGAATGTCTCCGACGAAATCCAGATTGTTGATCCCCATACCCGTCACACGGATCTTCCCGCCATGACGTTTCACCACAGTCCAGGTCGGTTCCTGCAGGTAATACAAGGAATTGTAGGAGGATGCCTCATCGATTCCGTACATGTACACATCCCGGTGTCCATAGGCTTTTTCATGTCTCGCAAGAAATTCCTCCACTTCCTCTCCATAGTCGGACATTTCCTTTTCAAAGACTTCCGTGGTCCGTTCCTCCGGTTTCGTCCGGTTCCAGCTCTGGCTTGTGGAACTTCCCGCAAAAATGGGGCGCAGCGGCATGCCCAGGGATTTCCGGACGCGGACTTCTTTTTCAAACATCTCCTTGTTCGGCATGAAGGCTCCTGTCGGATAGAGCATGTTGTGCTCCTTCATGATCTTGAATTCCGCACGAAGCCGGTCTTCAGAAGTTTTCTGATTCTGAATCGCCATCCCATGGGAAAAGTTTCCGAAGAAGCGGCGGGAGGTGTCATAACTGGTCCGCGCTTCCGGAAGCTGGAAAGGAAAAACACGCACGGAAAGAGCAAGAGTGCCGACGCTTTTTCCATCCGCAGTCATGGATAGCGTTCCGCGATAAAGTCCGCCGGGGGTGTTCTCCGGCACGTGCAGCGTCAGCCAGTACTGCTGATTCTTCCCCGCCTCCGGCAGAGTGAGCGGAAGAAGCTGCGGAGCATCGCGGAAGGGAAGAAGATCCGGATCAAATGAGGAAATCGAAGTCGATTCGCGGCGGCTGGCATCGAAATAGACGGACCCTTCAGGATAATCCAGGCGGATCTCGTTGGTCCGGCGGATTTCATCGACTCTGACGAGCGAATCATCGTTCAGCAGCAGGTCAGGCGTCAAGAAACGTCCGCGGCGGTCGGCATGATAGTTCAGCCATGCTCCGCCCGCGCGGTACCAGCGCTTCACCAGTTTGAGATCCAGAGCCGATGCGGGGATTTCCGCGCCTCCGGGCCCCTTCAGCGCGGAAGCCGTCACATGAAACTTTTCCAGCGCCTGGAACGGAATCACCAGAAACGAGGCGGATTCATATTCGCCCTGCGCCGCAAAGATTTCCAGCACTCCGCTCAGAGTCCCGTCTGCGGGGAGCTTCCAGGGAGTCCGGATTTCCTGGCTGATCGGGGGAACCGTATACACCGCCACAGGACCGGAGCAGGAGGCCTTGTTCGATGCATTCGGCATCTCGGCAGCCATCCGCTGCGCATTGCGGATTTTCTGTTCCAGCGCGTTCCACTGCCCTTCCGTCACGTCTTTGCGCCCGGAATACGATTCCAGGCGTTTCCCGAGTTCGTTCAGATATTTCGTGAATGAGGGATTCGCCGTATATTTCCCCGCCTCGGAAAGAAGGTTCTTCAACACTTCCTTCTCCGCAGGGGCTTTCTGCTGCGGAGTCAGCCAGGAGGAATCCAGAGAGGCCTCGTAGAGACGGTATGCCGCCAGCGCGCCGTTGAAACGCGGAGTGAAGCGGACAGGGGAGGAAACCTTCGGCAGAAGAATGGTGGCATTGTCATTCTCATACTGCCAGACTCCATCCACATAGAAGGAAAGCCTCTGCTTGTTCATGGAGTAATTCCACGCGATATGATACCATTTGCCTTTCTCGAAACGGTCTTTGCTGCGCATGGTGATGTAAGGCCCGCGGAGATCGTCCTTCCCGCCGTAGAATCTCAGAACGATGTGCCCGTCCTTCTCCAGCACGCAGTCCAGCACGCCCATGGAGACGGATTCGGGAGTCTTTGACGCTTCTCCGAATTCATCGAAACGAATCCGGAAACTCCCGGAAGACTCGCTCATGTCCGGCACTTTTCCCCCTTCCGCGGCGGAAAGGAAGGGCTCCTCTCCTTTCTGAAAGACAATCCCCGGAATCCCGTCCGGTCCGGCCTGAGCTTTGACATTCTTCCCCGGCTGCAGAAGGATGCTTTTCTCCGATCCCTTCACGGAGGGAAGAAGTGCACCTTTTTCCTGGAAATCACAGGAAATCACCGCCTGAGGCTCGAGAGCCACCGAGGAAACGCTTCCCGACAACAGCAGAAGCGTCGTCAGGAAACAGGCGAAACGCTGTTTCATCTTTTTTTTCCTTTCCATCATTATATTTTCTGCTTTCCCTTCCATACTCCATATACTTCAACAGACAGAAAGGCGACGGGGACAACGGACGCCTTCCTTCTCTGCTTCCGTCAATCAAATTTCAACGGCCGGAACATCGTGCCGATGCTTATGCCGGAATCTCCCTGGGCGGAATACGCCTCGTTCGCCAGCTGAGTCCTCGGAACGAATCCAGCATGACCGTCCAGAAACAAAACGTTGCAGCTTCCCATGTGCCTGCCTTCCACCAGATCCCTCAAACGGTCCTGATCATCCACTGTCCCCAAGGTCCGGTACCCTTTTGAAATCGCCTCCCACGCCGCGCCCGGAATATAATAGAGCCAGGTGGAAACGATGTGCCTTTTTCCCGAAAGAAGATTGTAATACACGTAATAATTGTTCCCGTGATCCAGAACATGCGCCTTCGCGGACGGGTTCTTCGCAGCAGACAGTCTCCAGGGCGCACTCCCTTTCTGCAGAGTCGGCACATTGCCGGCCCCCAGCCCCTGATTGACATCATACATGGCATACGAGGCGGAGGAAGGCGGCAGACCGATCGTCCTGTTCCCCCCGCTCCCGCTGTAATCCAGAACCGCACGCGGACAGAGAAAAATTTTCACCACTGCCGGAATTCTGGTGGCGGGCAGACGGTCCAGATCCGTCTGTTCATACGGATGCCCCGCCTCCTCCAGCAGCAGACGGTACCAGCGCACATCCCAGCTGTACGGGCCGCTCACATCGTTCCCGCAAATGATGTAAGACGGCGTCACAAATCCGTACGACGAAATATACGACTGTTCCAGCATGCCGATGTTTTTCAAATTTCCCATACAGAAAATCTTCTGGCTCGCATCCTTCGCCGATTTCAGCGCTGGCATGAGTAACGCCGCAAGGATAGCGATGATCGCAATCACCACCAGAAGCTCGATCAGCGTGAAACTCCAGGCATTTCGGACATTCACTCTTCTGCTTTCTCCACACGGCAGGAGGATACTTCCGGCAGGGAGGAAAGGCCCTCTTTCCTTCCGCCAGCTCTGCCGGAAAAATGCCGACAGGGGGGAGAAAAAGAAATATTCCTTCCAGATCCTGCACATTCTTCCGGAAAGATCTTCCGGAAATGGAAAATTCAAGTTCTGCATGATGCCTCAAATCCATTTCATTCTTTACTTTTTATTCTACATTCCTAAGTTTTTGATTCGTCGTATCTTTCCGTTGCATGGCAATACTGAAGATACATCATAAAATAAGGCTGCTGTCAAAAAAGCAAAGCGGAAGGGAAAAGCTCAGCCCGCCGCTCTTCTCTCCACATTGTTTTCTGTCCGGGAAGAGGAGGGTCCATTCTGCCGGCAGGAAAGCGGAATCACACTCATGGCCCGGTAATCCGCCCCGGATTCCAGACGAAGAAGCAGATCCGCCGCGCACTGCCAGAAATCTTTTTCAAAATCCGGTGAAAACGCCGCAATATGCGGAGTGAAAATCACGTTCTCCATGGCAAAGAGCGCATTGGAAACCGAAGGAGGTTCGGGATCGGTCACATCGAGGGCGGCTCCGGCAAGATGTCCGCTTCCAAGAGCCTCCAGAAGCGCAGACTCGTCCACAACTCCGCCCCGGGAGGTGTTGACCAGAAGCGCCCCGGGCTTCATCAAGGCGAATCGCTCCTCATTCATCAGATGTCTTGTGGATTCCGTCAGCGGACAATGGAGCGAGACAATGTCCGATTCCTGCAGAAGGCGCTCCAGCTCCATCGAATCGGGAACAAACGGGTCGAAATGGAGGATGTTCATGCGGAATCCGGAAAGCATCCGTTCCACATGGCGCGCAATTCTGCCGTAGCCGACGAGTCCGAGCGTCCTCCCGCGGACCTGACCGAGTTCCGGGCGGTTCCCCGAGTCCCAGACTCCGGACCGGACTTCCCTGTCCAGCATCGGAATCCTTCTCAGAAGCGAAAAGATCAAGGCCACCGCGTGTTCCGCCACCGCTTCCGCAATGGATTCGGGGGTATTGAGCACGGCGATTCCGAGTTCACCGGCTCTTTTCAGCGGCAGGGCGTCGACACCGCTTCCGTTGCGGAGAAGCACGCGGCAGTTCGGGAGGCGGTCCAGAACACCCTCCGTCAGCGCGGGATTTGCCCCGAACATCCAGAGAATGTCCGCATCCGAAGCAAATTCCGCCAGTTCGTCGGACGTTTCACACTTCCGACAGATCAGCTCCATGCCCGCGTTCCGCAGCTGAGGAGGAATTTCCGGAGGAAGCTGGTTTTCCTCCGCGGAAATCATCGCACATTTCATTGACGCACCTCTTTCAGAAGATTCTGGTAGAATGCGTACTGACTTACACAGTCACCCGTCAGAGCAATCCAGTTGACTCCGCGCACCTTCCAGGCGGGGAAATTCCCCGCGGCGGTCCCCAGCATCACACCCGCGGCCTTGGTTTTCCGGCAGATTTCGTCTATGACGCGGTTCAGTTCCGGATCGTCCATGCGGTTCAGGATCCCCATCGATCCGGAAAGGTCGCAGGGCCCCACGCAGATGCTGCCGATCCCGGGAACACGCAGAATCTCATCCAGATGGGGAAGAGCATCGATGTGCTCGATCTGGATAATCACCATCGGTTCTTCATCGGACTGTTTCAAGTAGTCGAAGAAATTCGTCTTTCCGTAACGGACTCCTCTCCGGACGCCGCATCCCCGTCTCCCGCGCAGCGGATAGCGGCATGCGGCAACCGCGGCCTCCGCCTCTTCCGCAGTGCAGACCATTGGAACAATCACCGCCGCAGGAGCCATGTCCAGAATCGGCTTGATCACCCAGTGTTCATTCCAGGGAACACGGACAAACGGCGCGCAGGACGTCCCACGGAGCGCCATGATATGCCCCAGGACGCTTTCTATGTTTAAAGGAGCATGTTCCATATCGATCCAGGTAAAATCCATCCCCGCGTCCGCAGCCAGTTCGCTGACAGCCGGATCACTCAGTGAAATGGAGGTGCCGATGGCTATTCTATTTTGGGCAATGCACTGTCTGAAGCGTTCAAGATTGTTAATTTCCATAATTCCTCCAATTCTCCACGGATAATCCGTGTTTCTTGTTTTGTTCAAAAAGCCATTGCGCGCATTCGCGCAGATTCCCATAAATAAGATCTTCTACCCCTTCGGAAAGACGAAAGAGCGGAACCGTCAGCCCCAGACTTCCCGCCGTCCTCCCGGAAAGATCGCTGAACGGAACCGCATAGGATTTGATTTCCTCGTCCTCGTTCACCATCAGAGAAAGTTTTTTCTTCCGGATTTCCTCCAGTTCGCGTTTCAGGGCTTCCCGGCTGGCGCACCCTTCCTCCCACTGCATCGCGGAAGGAAGACCCCCGGAATCAATCAGGGCATCCAGTTCCATCGGAGTCAGCCCGGACAAAATCACTCGACCAGATACACTGTGATACAGCGACAGACTGCTGTATACAGAAATATTCAGCACCAAACTCCGGGGAAACTGCGCCTGCGAAATAATCCTGACATTCTCATCCTGAAACACCGCTATCACAGCCGATTCCCTCGTCGCATTCGCAAGACGAACGCACGCCTCCATCGAAAGACGCTCCACCAGAGGATCCAGATGACTCCCATTCCCCAGATTCCTGAATTTCTCCGAAAGCATGTAGCCGCCGGATCCGTCATTCAGAACATACCCCAGCGAACACATTTCCTTCAGAATGTTGCAAAGCGTCGGCTTCGCAATCCCCGTCCGGGCACTCAGCGACTTCAATGTGATCTTCCTGTTGTAGCGAAGATATTCAACAATATTGAATACCTTCGGTATAATCTTGATCATCCCGGACGCTCCTGCATCTTCCTCGGTAAATCTTTTCCTTTCATTATAGATAATTTTTCTGCCAAGTCAATTCTTTTCCCTTCTTTTTTCCTCTTTTTCAAGAAATCATTTTACATTGTAAAACAAAAAAAACAAAAAAAACATCTCTACCTGATTTTTCCCATGAAAAAGCAGAAAAAACGGTCTCGGCTTCTGCGAAGGAAACAAAAAACCTTGCAAATCCATAAGTTCAGACATCCTGAGATTATGAAAAGGGCATGCCGGGAAAAACGGAAAAGCACCCCGGGAAGGAAAAGAGGGGGCTCATGAAATTTCACTCCATGTTTTATAATGTAAAACAAAAATCCTCGGAAAGACAGAAACGGCCCCCCCTGCGCTCAGTCAGCAGCAAGGATCTGCAAGGGCGGAGCAAAAACTCCGCTTCCCGCGGGAGAACACGCAATCTCCGAGCCAGGAAAAGACGCTGAATCCCCCAGAACAGCAGGACTCTGTGGATCATCAGGGGGATCAGAATCCAGGAAAGCGGATAGGAGAGTAGAAGATTCTCCATCGCCCTGTATGCGGAAAGATGGCGAGGACCCGCAAAACTCGGAAGGCACAGGGAAAAATCATCGTGACAAACGGCGAAAGGAAGAAATCCCCCCAGTTCTCCCACTCCTCCATTGCCAATCTCCGTGAAAGCGCAGAGGATATACATCGTGAAGAAGCAGAAGGGAAAAGCTCAGAAAGGCCATCTGAGCAACATGGCCCCCCAGGTGAGTCCGGCTCCAGCAGTGACGAGAAGCAGAAGATCCTCCTTTTTCAGTTTTCCCTCCCGTGCCATCTCATAAAGAGCCAGACCGATCGAAGCGGAACAGGTATTCCCGTGATGCTGAAGATTCACATACAGGCGGTCTTTCATCCCAAGATTCTGAGCAACCGCTTCCACAATCCGGATATTGGCCTGATGCGGCACCAGAAAACGGATTTCCTCCGGACGGACATGTGAAGAGGACAGCAGGGAAGAGGCGGATTCAGACATGCACTGAACGGCCTGTTTGAAAATCACCTTACCGTCCATCCGGACAAAATGTTCGCGATTCGCGACAGTTTCGGAAGTGGCTGGTTTCAGAGATCCTCCGGCGGGAATCTGAAGACGGTCGGCGAATTCCCCGTCCGAATACAGTTCGCACGCAGGAAAGTTTTCGGGAAGTCCGTCGTTGCGTTCGAGGAGGAATGCGCACGCGCCGTCTCCGAAGAGCACGCAGGTGTCGCGGCTTGTCCAGTCGACCATGGCGGACATCTTTTCCGAGGCAACAACCAAAGCATAGCGGCAGTGTTCCATCACCCCCAGGAGTCCCCGCGCTGTCTGAAGCGCGTAAAGCAGACCGCTGCATGCCGCCTGAAGGTCGAAGGCAAACGCTTTTCTGCAATTCAGCGCCTGCTGAAGAAGACAGGCTCCCGCGGGAAAAATCTGTGTCGGTGAAGTGGAGCACATCACAATGCATCCCACTTCCTCAGCGCTCACTCCGGCGTGCCGGAGCGCCTCTTCCGCCGCCGCACGGCCCATGCTGATTATGCTTTCTTCCTCCCCGGCGATATGGCGGGAGAGAATCCCGGAACGCGTCCGGATCCATTCATCCGATGTATCCACCATGTGAGAAAGATCCTCATTCGTCAGAACAGTCTTTGGCGAACAGGCACCGATGCCGATAAGCTGTGTCTTCATTTTGAATATACCCTCCCCCGTTTGACTTTTTTGCTGTCTCTTCTTTGATTTTTCCCGCTAGGACTTGTTTTCATGTCACGGGAGTGTTGTGAAGAACGGCACTGTGATGAAGCAGGCAAACCGCCGCCAGAGGGCTGCTTGCCCGGCGGACGTCTATAACCCGACCGATCCCCCTGGAGTCTGAAAATTTCTCCCCGTCAGACATGACTCCACTTCTGTTTTCCCGGACTCCGGACGGACGGGACAAGTCATTTCTTCCGCAACAAGTTTTTCATTCCTGCGGGATCTCCCATCTTGCCCTCTCATGAGGAATATACAGTGAAACGGGCGTTTTTCAAGTTTCCAGGATCAGTCTTCCTATCTCATTCGTCTTCCTTATCTTCTGGAAAACCGGGGAGGAGTTCTTCCCCCCCGTTTCCGTACAATCCACTCTTCTTCCTTTCCGCAGAAGACTTGAGAAAGAGAAGGCTTTTTCTTCTTGCAATCGGGAAGAAAAAGCCGTATATTCCCAGACAGACATGAAAACGACACCCATACATGAAATCTGCAACGGGAGCAGAAAGCAGACGGGAGCAGAAAACTGATGATAAAAACCCGGAAACTCGAAATCGAGGGAAAGAACTTTTCCGCAGTGGAAATCGGAACTCCCCACGGAACCATTCTTCTGATCCGCGGATCAAAATCCATTCTGGGATGCGGATATTTTTCCATCGAAACCGCAAACCGCCTTGGAGACCGTTTCGCACTCGTCACCGGAGTCCGGAACTGGGACGACATGCTCAATGCGTCCGTGAAAGACGCCAGTTCCCCCGCACTCGAAGCGGGCGTGCATCCCGGTTCATCGACCGGACGGGAGGCGCTTCTCCTGATGGAAAATTCCTGAATCCTATTTTATTTGATGAAAACATCCTTCCCATCAAGATTCTTGAAAATCCATTCCATCGGAATCCCGCGGCGGAATCCGCCGGAATGTCTCCGGAAAGCGGAGCGGTTCTCCCGAGGGGGACTCGTCTCCGTCAGGAAGGAACTTTCCCGATGGCATATTGAACGTCTGTCCGTCCTTCCGGGCGCCTGTACAGGAGAAGGAGGTGCAGGAGAAGGAGGAAAAGAAGGCGAAGAAGAAGGAGATGCACAGCTGTGGCAATGAAGAAAAACCTCTTTCAGGTCAGCGGAATGAGCTGCGCCGCATGCCGGAATCATGTGGAAAAAGCCGTGAGGAAAGTTCCGGGAGTGCGGGAAGTGGAAGTCCATTTGATTACTGGCGTCATGACCGTCGTCTGCGATTTCCTGCCGGATGAGGGGGAGGCGGAAACCAGGATTATCCGCGCAGTGGAAAAAGCGGGTTACGGGGCTTCGCCCCTGCCCTCTTCTTCCTCTCTGCTCTCCTCTTCCGCGCGGACAGCAGATCGCGGTGGGAAAACAACGGCAGCAGGGAAACGCCTGACTTCTCCTCCATCCGGCAGGGTGACACCTTCTGAAAGAGCGGATCGGGAAGCGGCATTCCTGAAACGTTGTTTTCTTCAGTCGCTTCTGTTTCTGATTCCGCTTCTGTACCTTTCCATGCATACGATGCTCTGTCTGCCGTTTCCCCAGGCACTGGAGGGGAAGGCGCAGGGTCTGCCGGGGGCGCTGGTCCAGATTCTGCTTCTGCTGCCGATCCTGCTGATCAACAGGAGATTTTTCAAATCAGGGGCGGGGACTCTGCTCCGGGGTGCGCCGAACATGGATTCCCTGGTCGCCATCGGTTCCGGAGCGGCGGTCTGCTACGGGATTCTCACCCTGGCGAGGACGTGCTTCCAGGCAGCAGGAGAAGGAGCGGCGGCAACTGCAGCGACTGGAGGAACCGGAGGCAGCGGATGGGGCGGCGGAGAAGCGCTGTATTTTGAATCCGCCGGCATGATCCTCACTCTCATTACACTGGGAAAATATCTGGAGGCGAAATCCAGGGGAAAAACCACAGCGGCACTCTCAAAACTTCTCACGCTGGCGCCGGAAACGGCATTTGTCATCCGGGATGGAGGAAGAGAAATGGAAATTCCGGTGGAGGAAGTGCTGGAGGGGGATCTGATCGTCATCCGCCCCGGGCAGTCGATTCCTGTCGACGGCACGGTGACAGAGGGGGTCTCCTCCGTGAATCAGTCCGCCATCACAGGGGAGAGTCTTCCTGTGGAAAAACACCCGGGCGACAAGGTGTTTTCCGCAAGCATCAACGGTCACGGCACATTCCGTTTCCGTGCGGAGGAGGTGGGGGAGAACACCACATTGTCCAAAATCATCCGCCTGGTGGAGGAGGCGGCAAATTCCAAGGCGCCAATTGCGAGACTTGCGGACAGGATCAGCGGAGTGTTCGTCCCTGCGGTCATCGGGATTGCCGTGCTGACCTTCGCAGGATGGATGCTTGCGGGGGCGGAGACGGGTTTTGCCCTTTCCTGCGCCGTTGCCGTGCTGGTGGTGTCCTGCCCCTGCGCACTCGGTCTGGCGACTCCGGTCGCAGTCATGACGGCCGCGGGAAAAGGGGCGGAATACGGAATCCTCTTCAAATCCGCCGTGGCGCTGGAAAATGCAAACGCAGTCAACTGTGTCGTCCTTGACAAAACGGGGACCGTGACGGAAGGCAGACCGAAAGTCGTTGCCCTGGTCCCCGCTGAAGGATTCCCGGAACAGGAGCTGCTGCTTCTGGCAGCCTCTCTGGAAAAAGCCTCCGAACACCCCCTCGCCCAGGCCGTGCAGGCCGAGGCGGAAAAAAGACGGATGCAGCTGCTGCCCGTGGAACAGTTCCGTGCCGTTCCAGGACAGGGAATCGCAGGACAGATCCGGGGGAAGAACTGTCTGGCAGGGAACGAAGCGTTTTTGAAGGGAAACGGTGTGGTGGAACTGCCCCCTCTCCTCTCGGAAAATGCGTCAAGACTTGCGGAAGAAGGAAACACGCCGCTCTTCTTCGCGGAAAACGGAAAGGCTGCGGGATTCATCGCCGTCGCGGATCCACTGAAAAAAGACAGCATAAGAGCATTGCGGGCTTTTGAGGAAATGAAAATCGAAGTGGTCATGATGACGGGAGACAGCCGCAGAAGTGCAGACGCTGTCGGGAGACGTCTCGGCATCAGGCGGATTCTTTCCGAAGTCCTGCCGCAGGACAAGGAACGCGAACTGCGGAGACTTCAGGAAGAGGAAGGAAAAAAGACCGCAATGATCGGTGACGGAATCAACGATGCGCCAGCCCTCGTCCGCGCGGATCTCGGAATCGCAATCGGGGCGGGAACGGACATCGCCATCGAATCCGCTGACGTCGTTCTGCTGAAAAGCGCTCTCACGGACGCGGTCACGGCTCTTCAGCTCGGCAGAGCCGTCATCAGGAACATCCGGATGAATCTTTTCTGGGCCTTCTTCTACAACTGTGCCGGAATCCCGCTCGCGGCGGGACTGTTCCAGCCAGTCCTCGGGTGGACTCTGAATCCGGAATTCGCTGCCGCGGCAATGTGCCTGAGTTCGGTTTCCGTGGTGACGAATGCTCTCAGACTCCGATTCTTCCATCCCTCCCTTCCCCCGGAGGAGGAGGAAGAGGAAACAGCAGAAGAAAAGACAAAACCGGAGGTTTTTTTACAGAATACAATTGAAACTCAAAAGGAGAACGGAGTCATGAGAAGAAAAATCATTTCTGTGGAAGGTATGACGTGCGCTCACTGCAAGGCGTCGGTGGAAAAGGCGTTGAAAAAGATGGACGGCGTTGCAGATGCACAAGTCAGCCTGGAGGAAAAAGCGGCTGTCGTCACCCTGATGTCCGATGTCCCGGACGATCTCCTTATCAAAACCGTCAACGATCTCGATTTTCAGGCCGTCTCCGTCCGGGACGAAAAAGGATAAAAGCGCAACAGAAGAAGAGAAGCCTTTTCTCTTCTCTCTTCTTCTTTTTTTCCCGTTCTCCTTTCTTGTCCGCTTTCCGGTTCTTTTTTCCTGCTCTCCGGAGAGTGCCCGAGGAAGGGGGTATTCAGATCTCAAACTCAAGTCCGTCGTAACAGACCGTGATCCCGTTCGGGGAAAAGAACGCTTCCATATCGGCATGAAGAGGCGCTCCGTTATGCGAGAAATGGTTGGTGAAGACCAGGGAGGACGGAGTGAGGGCGCCGATACGGAGAAGTTCGTCCCGGAAAGCGAGAGTTTTATCTCCGTCGAGATGCCCGTCATAATTCATCTTTCTGAGCGGACTGGTCGATTCAATGACGGCCGCATCCAGAGCGGCATCCCTGACCATTTCCCAGGACTCGCTCTTCCACCATCCTGTATCGTTGGCTATCAGAATCTTTTTCCCGTTTCTCTCCAGGACGAAATTCAGCGCCGTTTCCTCCGGGGAGGCATGAGAGGCCTCAATCGGAAAAATCCGGATGTCTCCGGATGTCACGGAAACACCGGGGGAAAGAAGATGCTCCCGGATCTTGTGCAGAGAAAAGCCCGGAGCCGGGATCTGGGCAAGAATCCGGTTCAGGGAACTCTGGTTCGCATACAGATCAATTTCCTTCGTCACATGGGAGAAGCCGGGCCGCCGCCAGGAAAGATCTACGGGGTTCAGATGATCTTCGTGGGAATGAGTGATCAGAATCCGGCGGATCCGGGTAAGGTCAATGTCGAACTCCAGAGTCTGTGCATAGATGTCGGGCCCGAAATCAACGAGAGTATCGTCGTCGATCAGATAACAGGTCCGTCGGCGGACGTCGCACCCCTTGTTTTTCCTTGCATGAGCGCAGACCGGACATTCACACCACAGTGCGGGAACAGCTTCTGCAGCAGAGGATCCCAGAACTTTGATTTTCATGGCAGCAACCTTCCTGGTGATATCGCGGGGGAAAAATCAGCGGGGAAAAAGAAAATGGAAATGAGAAAGAAAAAGAGGGAGATACGGTTCTGAGTTCCCGGCAAAAAAAGAAAGGGGGGAAAAAAACGCAGATTCCATCTTCTTTTCCCCCGGCCCCTCCCCCGCACACACGCTCTTCAAATCTCTCTTTTCACATCTTCCTTTTCCGTTCTGAGTTCCTGAAGGGGGGGGAAAAGCATCGTTTCTCCCCTTTCCTTCAGTCTTTTCTCCGCGGACTTTTTACGGATATGAAAGCCTTTTCCCGATCTTTCCGAAACACGGTTTCATCAGAATTCGGGAAGTCTTGTCGTTTTTTCAAATTCCTCATTAACGAACGCCGCGGGGAGCAGCGCTTCCGTCAGCGGATCGGCATCCGGGGCACAGAATCCCAGCGGGTTGTGGCGGATCCAGCCTTCCGCATACGCATAACGGCAGGACATGCGCCCGAAATAGACGCCTCTGTCCACAAGATCCTGAATATAGGCGTTGTTTCCCTGGCTGATGTCCAGCCATGACTGCTGGCTTTTATGGCAGGCCAGCATCTGTTTCTTGGTTTCCATGACCGATGTGATGTCCACGAAGATTCCTGGAATCACGGGGCGGCGGAGTCCGTCTGACAAACTGTGGGGCATGGAATGATACACCGTCACAGGATCATCGAATTTCTGCGAGGGACGGCAGCACTTCGCATTGCCCATCCCGCGGCAGAAAACCGCTGAAACGGCGAGACGTCCCGCGTTCACGTGATCCTCCATGTAATCATAGGGCCCGTGGGTCAGGACAATGGAGGGACGGACGTCGCGGATCTCCGGAAGCAGCTTCCCGAAGAGCTCCTGATTGTAGAACACCTCCAGATCGTCGCAGATGCTCTCATGATAATGGAAGCCGGCGATGGCGCAGGAATTCATGGCTTCTTCGCGGCGCATTTTCACGATGGTGGGATAATCGTATTTTTCCGTCCCCAGACTGCCGTTGGCGATGTTCATGTAATGGACCTCGTATCCGACTTCCTTCAGACGGAGAAGCGTGCCGGCCATCCCGAATTCAATGTCGTCGGGGTGACAGGCGACGGCCATAACCACTTTTCTTTCAGACATGATGCTTCTTCTCCTTTTCTCAGCTTCTCTTTCCGGATTTCTCTCAGTGCATTTCCACGTCACAGGTCCCGAAGCCGAGGCGGAAGAAGCTGAACGTCACATCCGGATGATCCGAAAGCAGGGACATCGGCACTGCGCTGTCCGCAATCTTCTTGGAAATCATGTAGGTGCTCAGGCGCATCCCGAACGGATTGTCGTGGTGTCCCGGATGCCAGATGGAGATCTTTTCCGCCTTCCAGGTCTGAAGCGGCCCCACGGTGACGGCCTGGCTCGGAACATTCTGAACCGTCCCTCCCCCGGACGTGCGCGCATTCTGGATCAGCGTAATCGGATGCAGATTCACCACCCGGGTGGAGAGGCGGCGGTATTCCTCCGGAGTCGGGGGATTGTCCTGATAACGACCTTCCCGTTTGACCGGATCATTGAACGCCCAGTGTTTCGTTTCACCCTGTCCACCCTGCATGAGCACGCAACGGAAACGGTCCCAGGACTCCACATATTTTTCCGGATTCTCGGAGGGGAAATGAAGATTTTCCGCTGGCATCGCCAGTTCCGGACGGATCCGGTTGAAGCAGAGTTCCATATCCGCTTTCGCAAAACCGAGCGGGAAATGAATGTCTGCCGCCTTCCCGTCGACAATCCATTCATCCATGCCCCAGAAATGACAGTTCTTCAGATTCAGATTCATGGCATTGACCATCTGGGCCACAATCGGAAGCTGTTCGGTCGGGCCGATGGGGCCGCAGACGCCGCAGGGACGTTCAGGAGTCGCCTGAAGCCAGGCACTGATATATTCCAGAGCTTCAGCGGCATAAAATTCCTGAATCGTGTCGTAAATATTGATTTTGAAGCCGGGGCGTTCGTAATCCTTCAGGGTATCGATCGTGATTTTGGCGGCCTCGTCAAGAATACTTCTGTCCAGGGTCGTGTAATCCCACCATTCCGGTGCGAGTTTGCTGAGTGCTCTCATCTTTCCTTGCATCCTTTCGCGTTTGGATTGTAACGGTTGTGAAACGGATTTTTCCGGAGCTAATCTACAGTCTTCCCCGACGTTTTCAAGCGCTTCCCGGGCTCATTCGAGAAACTTTTCCCCTGTTCCTCCGCCTGCGCGGCGACTCCGGACAATGTTGCCGGAACCGGGAGAAAGAGACAAGGGGTAAACGGCTCGTCCGGGATCATCCCGGAGCGGAAGAAGAAGATTTTTTCCCCGGAAGCAGAACCTCTCGGATCATTTTTTCAAGAGACGCCGCTGTGATCGGCTTGAGAAGGATGGAGTCAAAGACTTTTTCCTGCGCGGAAAGGGCTTCGGCGTCCGCAGTGACGGCGATGACGGGAAGAGCGATGCCGGGATCGGAAAGGATCTGCCCGGCCAATTCGGCTCCGCTCATGCCCGGCATCCAGATATCTGTCAGAACCGCGTCAAAGCGGAGCTGCCTTTCTTTCAGAAGACGCAGCGCCTCAGGGCCGGAATACGCCAGGGTACACTCCACGTTCAGTCTGTTCAGAATAGCCTGAAGGAGTTTCAGATTCATCGGGACGTCGTCGACCAAAAGCATGCGGATCGGGGCGCGGGCGCTGTCTCCGGACGCGGTCTTTCCGGGAGGATTCTCCCGGTTCCGGAGCGCTCCTTCCCGCACGGGTCCCCCGCCCGGAGTTTTTCCCTCTTTCTTTTTCTCCTTTTCCTCCGGAAGGAATTTCACCGGGTCGGTTCCTTCCGCAAGCTGCCGCTCCTCCGGCGGAGAGTCATTGCCGGAATCATATGCCACATCCTCCAGGACAACGGTGAAGACACTGCCTTCCCCTGGTGTGCTCTCCAGATGGATCGTCCCCCCCATCCGGTCGACCAGTCTGCGGCAGATGGCAAGCCCCAGGCCGGATCCTTCATAAATATGATTCCCGCGCGCCGAATTCTCCTCTCGGACAAAGGGGTCAAAAATCTTCCGGACATATTCGGGGGAAATCCCTATCCCCGTGTCGCTCACCTGAATCGAAAGAATCCCCGACGCATGTCCGGGACGCGGACAGAAAAAGACCGAGAGACTCACCTCTCCGAACGGCGTGAACTTCACCGCGTTCCCCAGAAGATTGAACACCACCTGACGCAGACGGAGATGATCCACATACAACGGCCTCTCCAGACCCGACACATGACTGCGGACCGTCAGATTCTTTTCCTTCGCCTTCAGTTTGAACACGGAGACGGCCTCCTTCACAAGCTCCGTCATGTCCGTCCTGACAGGCAGCATGTTCAGCTGCCCCGCCTCCAGGCTCGAAAGATCCAGAACCCCGTTCACCAGATTCAAAAGCGCATTCCCCGCCATATGGATCGAACGCAGATACTCCTCCTGCTCTTCACGGTCGACCACACCGCTCTGGAGAAGTTCGCTGAAGCCGATCACGGCGTTCAGGGGCGTGCGCAGTTCGTGACTGACCGTCGCGATGAAATAGCTTTTTGCCCGGTCCGCCGCCTGCGCCAGTTCCATGGCTTTTTGAAGTTCCTGCTTCTGGCGCGTAATCTCCGTGATGTCCACATCTGACACCAGGACCGAACTGATCCTTCCCTGACGGTCCAGCAGAGGCTGGGCCGTCGAAAGAAAACGTCTTCCTTTGAAAAATTCATGCTCGGCGCTCTGCATTCTGCCCGTTTTCAGAGCCAGGCGCATCGGACACCAGTCCGGTGGCTCCGGAGCCCGGCAGAACACGCTGTAGCATTTCTCTCCGCGGATTTCATCCAGATTGCGTCCAGTTTCCTTCAGTGCGCTGGGATTCGCCGCAATGATCCCGTAGTTCGGGTCCAGAATCGTAATCGGTATGGAAATGCTGTTCACAATCTGGCGCTGGAGTGCAACGCTGTCCTCAATCCGCGCAATCTGGCGCTGACGCTCACGGGCAAGAAGAAACAGATTGGAAATGCTGTGCAGCATCAGCACATCGCAATCGGAAAATTCCCGCCCCGCATGGACAAACTCCATTCCCACAACCCCCTGGACATCCCCTTGCGCAGGAAAACCGCTCAGCAGCAGAGAACGGATCCCACGCTTCCGGAGAGACTCCGCCACAGCTTCCAGGCCCTTTGGAACTGCATCCATGTCCGAAAGAATCAGATATTTGCGCGTTCGGAGAACGTGTTCCCATTCCGCCGGGAAAGTGCTGCGGTGCAGAAGGAAAGGGCTCCCACCGGAACCCGTGTCCGGAGGAGATGATGATGAAGAAGGAGAAGACGCCTCTTTCTTCTTCGCCTCCTCCCTGAGCCCGGTCCTGCCGTTTTCCGCTTCCACCTTCTCCGGAACACCGGGGGAGTGCTGCTGCGGCGGGGACTGCGGGAATGGCTGCTCCTGAGAAATCTGCTGCGACGGAGAAGAAGCGGCGGCGGAATCCCGCACCCATTCGTATTCGCAATCGACGGGATTGCTGTTTTCGTCCCGGAGACGGACAAGATAACAGCGGTCGGCACCGGCATTTTCGCCGATGATCCGGAGCATGTCGTTCACAGCGCGGTTGAAATCGTTTTCCAGAGTGATGCGTGTCAGGGACTCGTTGAAGATGCGTTCGCTTCTGGAAAAATCGTTCAGGCGGCGGATCGTCTGTTTCTGCTGTTCTTCCAGAGCGTACTGGTCGGAAATGTCGATGCCCATCCCGATCAGGAGACGGGTGCCGTTAGACTGGCGGATGACGTTCTTGATCGTGCGGACAACCAGTTTCTGATTGTTTTCGTTGGTCAGGAATTCACGCATGTCCATGCTGCCGCCGGATTCCAGGAGCTTGAGGTCGTCGCGGCGGAATTTTTCGGCGGCTTCGTCGTCGAGCGTGAAGATGTCGCGGTCGAAACGGCCGATGACCCGTTCGGACTTGACGCCTGTCAGATTTTCAAAGCCGTGATTGCACATGACATAGCGGAAATCGTCGTCGGCATTTTTCACAAAGAGATAGCCCGGGAGATTGTTCATGATGCTGCCGAGAAGATTGAGATTGTCACGGTATCGGATTTCATTTTCCCGGGCGCGGGTGATATCCTGAATGACGCCGCAGAATTCCCTGCCTTCGCCGGAATGATCGTCGCTGCGTTCCATTCGTATTTCATAGTAGCGTTTTCCGGATGGGGTGTTGACGGAAAACAGAACGTTCAGTTCACTGGTCTTTCCGCTCCGGATTCCGGACCACTCGCTCTGAAAACGCGGCAGGTCCTCGGGCGCAATCCATTCTTCAGGAGGAAGGGGGTGGCCGTCCTTCTCGGGCCAGAACGCCCCCATGTTCTCGGAAGACATCGTAAACGGGCCGTCCTCCCGGAACGAAAAACAGACAATCTGCGCAAGTTTTTCCATGTTTTTCAGAATGATGCTGTTTTTCCGCAGCTGATCGCGCTTTTCATATTCCTCTGTCACATCGCGGAACACGAGCACTCCACCAGCGATTCCCCCGTCTGCAGGACGGATCGGAGCGGCGCTCGCCGCGATATGGCGGTGCGTCCCATCCGCCGAGATCAGGATCAGATGCTCCGCAAGTTCCACGGTTTTCCCGCTGGAAAGGGCTTCCCTCAACGGGGAATCCACCTCATTTTCCCGTCTCTCCGCGGCCGGACCGCCGGAAGCGGAATAATGGCGGACCAGATGAAACACATCCTTCAGGATCCGTCCTTCCGCCTTCTCTCTCGGAATCCCCATGAAACGGCAGGCCACGGGATTGACCAGGGTGATTCTTTCGGAGGCATCCGTGGCGATCACGCCGTCCCCGATGGATTCGAGCGTCAGGCGGAAACGTTCCGCGATTTCAGCCGCCTCGGCATGCGCCTGGCGCAGTTCCGTCACATCCGTGGAATACCACATTGCGGCATTCGCGCCGAACTGGCTGCCCGCAGGAAGACGCAGAAATCCCGCATGACGGAAGCGCCCTGAAAACTCATAATCAAGCTCCTGATCCTCCCCTGTGGCAAACACGCGGGAAAGAGCCTCCGGGAACAGTTTCCGGAGCTCCGGAGGCAGACCGTCAATATGCGAAAGTTTCCGGTAAACCGAGGCCGTATCTTCCTGCGCATGGGAAAAAAGCACCCGCCCGGAGGAATCCGCCACCCCGATCCCGAGCGGCAGATGCTCGAAGATCAGACGGATCCTCCTTTCGGTCTTTTCCCGGTACAGAAGGGTTCCGATCACAAAAAAACAGAAACAGAGCACAAATACCGCCAGATACGTCAGCTCCTCCATATTCCGCGCGATGAAACCGGCGGGCACGCTCCGGAATTTTACAGTCCGCCCCCGCAGGATCGGGAGCTCCTTCACCCGGGCGGGGGAATACCCGCATTTCCTCAGCGCGGAATAATCGAATTCCGCCAGACTTTCCGCCTTGACCACGGGAATCTCCCGCGCCTTTTCCCCCTGCAGAATCCGGAGTCCCATTTCCCCGCCAATACGGCCCTGGACTCTGCCGGAAGCCACAATTCCTCCGGTCGCCCCCAGCGTGTTGTAACAGCGATATTTCCCGAGAATCAGTCCCTGGAAACGTTCCGCAATCCGGGGGAGCACCGTATAGCTGTTTTCCGGGTCTTCCTCGCGGGAAGAGCTCCAGGAATGATACAGAAGAAATGTGTCTTCTGGGGAAAAACTGTTCAGTCTCTCCAGCATTTCCTGCGTGGTGTATTCCGATCCGCTCAGGAAAAACAGTTCACGGCCGTGCATGATCCGGGCAAAAATCTCCTGAAGGATGCTTTGTTGTTTCCTTCCGTCGGCGGAGGCGCCCGTAATGAAGACAATCCGCCTGCCGGAAGGCTGAAGCTCCATGCCGAGCAGAGCGTTTTCCGGTATGTTCAGCGGCGTTTCCACCCCCGTCATATTCAGTTCCGCGGGAATCCTCTCCCGGAGATTCCCCTGATAGGCAAGTGAAAGAATCGGGGTGCCGGTCCGGGGAACCAGGCGCCCGTTCAGAAACAGATCCGTCGCATCATTGTTGGAGACCACTATCAGATCATAAACCTTGGAGGAAAGCTTCGCCTGAAGCCCGATCACATCCGCCTCGTCCGGACGGATCCCCGGCTGATATCTCACCCCCAGCTCATAATTCTCGTAATTGAGCGGAAGATGCTGCCTGTTCAGATAATTCTGAAAAGCCCGCTTCAGATTGCCGGACCACAAATCCGATTCCCCGTACGAATCAATCATCAGAATCCGTTTGACACGGTGTGCAGGCACGCCCGCTTTCCCTGGAAAAAACGAAAACAGACACAGCAGAATGAAACAAATCTGAAACACCCGAAGTCTTCTCATGGCCTCATCACCCCGAAGGACTCGCCTTCCCTTCCCCTTCTTCTCCCTGTCTTTCTTTTCCCTTCTTCTCCTCATCCTCCGGACAGGAGGACAGGATGAGATGGGATCAAAACAAAAAACGGTTTTTCACACATTCCCGCTCTTTTCCCTCACCATTGTTCTGTCAGGATCTGCAGATGAAAAACATCTTTCCCTTTCAGCTTGCAAGCCCTCTCCGGTCCTCTCCTTTTTTCACGAAGACGGGAAACGGAGCGGGAAGAAAAGAAAGCGGAAAGAGAGAGAGAAACGGGATGATGGAAAAAGGATCACAGCAGTCACAGGATCACATCAGTCACATCCTCATCCATCACTCAATGAATGACATCCGCTTCCGCTTTTCTCATTGTGGGAAGTATATCTCTGGAAAAACTTTTTTGCAAGTCCGGCAGAAGAATTCGTTATTTTTTGCATTCCGGGAGGGAATCCCGTCTCTGTTCGCTGAACGCAGGCCCTCTGCTTCTCCAATCTGAAATCCTAAAAGCAGAGGGCCGATTTTTATTCTGATTCTTCCATCTTCCTCTTCAGTCGGGGGGGGGGATCATAGGGAGAGAAGTTTCCGGACGCTGTCCCTGGCCAGTGCCTCATCCGGAAGCACAAGATCCGGCAGACGGGAGAAAGGAATCATTTCGACCGTCACGGGTCCCTGATAATCTATTTTCCCGAGGGCCTCGAACAGGGCACGGAAATCGACGTTTCCAGAAAGGAGGTCGTCCCCGAATCCGTGCAATCCTCCGCAGCAGTCTGTTTCCGTGAAATTCTTCAGATGGAGAGCCTTGACTCTTCCGGAAAGGATTTCCACATAATCCTGAGCCCTGCCGATATAGCAGCAGTTTCCCGCATCCAGGTACATGCCGAGTCTGGGATGATGGAACTGATCGAGATACATTTTCCATTCCATGGGAGAGAGAAGAAAACGGTTCCAGACATTTTCCAGTGCGATGTTCACCTGAAGCTTTTCCGCAAGCGGGAGCACTTCGCGGAGAGAAAGAACCGAATTCTCCCAGACTTCCCTGTAACTCATCACCGGCCGGGTTTCATCCCATGCGACGCGTGTCGCCCCGGGGATCACCAGGATTGTCTCCGCCCCGATCCACGAAGCAATGTTCAAATACTCTTTTGTGAACTCAATGGCCTCCGCCCGTTCCTTTCCGCACGCGGAAGCAAGCGACGTGGTCCAGTAGAAACCTGTTGCGAGTGTGCGCAGTCCGATCTTTCTGGAATCGGCATATTGTCTGATTTCGCGGCATTTCTTTTCCGTGATTCCGCGTTTCAGCGCGTCGCCAACGGTCAATTCCACGCCGTCCAGCCCGGTTTCCGCCCCGAAGTCGATCATTTCAAAGGGTGTCCTGACTCCTTCAAATCCTCCGAACACCCAGTAATTCAAAGCCTTATACATATTTCACCTCCACAGTTTTCCCTGTTTTGACCGATTCTTCCTCCGCCAGGACGATGCAGAAGGAATCCAGAATTTCCTGAAGGTTCTGATAGCGGTCCGGCTGAATGCCGCGTTTCACACATTCGACGAAATACGCCAGTTCGCAATGCCATCCGGTGGGGAAGGCGGGATCCGCGGGGGAGGAGGATTCCGTTCTGCCGTCGTTCCAGTAGATCTTGAGTCCGCTTCCTTCAAAACAGACGGTCGCCTTCTCAAAAATCATCTGGAAACTCATTTCAAAGGGAACCGTCCGGGCCATGCCCCAGTTTCCTTCCGCAGTGATCAGGGAGCCGTCCGGGAAGGAATAGGAAGTCAGGATCCGGTCGATTCCGGAGTCGCTGACGAGTCCGCGTGCTCCGAAGCTCGTGACGGCAAGTGGCCTCCCGAAGAAACAGCGGACCGCATCCGTGTCGTGCATGTGCATATCCAGAAGCGCCCCGCCGGACATTTCCTCCTTCATGAACCAGTCGTTCCAGGAAGTTCCCGCCACGGACGGAGAAATTCTTCTCAGCCCGGCGGAAAGCACTTTCCCGAATTCTCCCGAACGGAAACGCTCCAGGGTCCAGCGGTATTCCGGCCAGGCGCGGATGCAAAGCCCGACATTGAAGAAACGTCCGCTTTTCTTCACGGCATCAGCAATTTCCAGCATTTCGCCCCGGTTCCTGCAGAGCGGTTTTTCCGAAAAGGTGTGCAAACCTGCGGAAAGAGCCGCCAGGATGTACGCTTTGTGGAAAGGGGTCGGGACACAGATGTCCACCATGTCGAGTCCGCCCGAACAGATCATTTCCAGAGCGTCTTCGTAGACGCGGATCCCGGAAAGATCCAGCGGTACGGAATTGTCCCCCGCCCCGATGTTCCCGCTTACCGAGCGGACATCTCCTTTCCGCTTCAGGGGATCCACATCCGCAAGAGCCACCACTTCCGCATCCGGAAGATTTTTGTAAATTCTGAAATGCGTCGTTCCCATGAATCCGAGTCCGATCAGTCCGATTCTCACTTTCTGCATCGCCGTCTCTCCTTTGTTTTGAGCGTCTCCTTGTTTTTCCCTTGTCGTCCGTGTTTCGTCTGCAGGCAGTCTGCGCCCGTTTGCAGGCCCTTCGGCATGGAAGGACCGCCCGGGCATTCCTGAGCATTCATGATTATACTGAATGGCAACGATTTGTAAATGAACACAATGGCATTCAGGTGGATTTTCCGGCAAATTATGCTATTTTATCTCAGAACAAAGGCCGAAACAAAGGAGGACGGAAAGATGTCAGAGGCACGGGAAAATCCGGATTTCGAGCTCATTCTGACCAGCGAGGTTAAACAGCTCCTGACTCATTTTGCCAATGTCATGAAAATCCAGGCCGTCTTTTTCAGCGCGGACGGGACTCTCCTCGAGCGCGGAAGAAACGACGTCTCCTGCCCCTACTGCCTCAGCATGCGCAGAGACGTCTTCGGTCCCGACGCCTGCTCCCGGACCGATGCGGAAAAACAGAAACAATCCCGGAACTCCGACTCCCCCCTCTGTTACCGATGCCATGCAGGACTCAATGAAATCATCGCCCCGGTCTCCATTGACGGCGCTCTCGCGGGATACATCATGTTCGGACAGTTCCGCACCACGGACATCCCTCCGGAAAACGTATGGAAGCATCCGGACAGGGAACGGCTCATGCGGGAATTCCTCGCCGTCCCGAAAATCTCCGGAAAGGAACTGGAGGACTTCACGGGACTCTTTTCCATGCTGCTGAATTACATCGTCTCCAGGGAACTGGTGCGCCTCCCCGGAGACCGGCGATTCGCCGATATCAGGCGTTACCTCGAAAAACACCTCAGCTCCCAGCTGACTCTTGCGGAAACGGCCAAACAGGTCGGCATGAGCGTTTCCGGCCTGACTCATTACCTGAGAGGAAAATATCACTGCTCCTTCAAAGAGCTTCTCATCGAAATGCGTCTGAAAAAAGCAGCGGAAATGCTCAAAAACGAAAAGTCAAGAAAGATTTCAGACATCGCCGCGGCAGTCGGGTACGACGATCCCCACTACTTTTCCCGGCTTTTCCGCAAATACCGCGGCATTTCCCCCTCCGCTCTGCGGCAATGACGCAACAGCGCAAAAGAAAAACAGAAAAGAGGAATAAACAGGCGCCCAGCTCAGACCGGGAAAATGTCAAACCGGGAAAATGTCACGACGGAAGGGAAAGCGGCGGGGAGGAAAATCAACGAGTCTGACCGCCTTCTTCTTCCCCCCTTCCTTTTTTTCTTTCTCCTTTCTTTCTCCCATGGCGCCTCCTCTCCTCCCGCGGAAGGAAGGCAGCGGCGGCCGCAGGCGCTCTCAGCTGCACGACCCCTCCGGTCCACGGAAGGAATCCCGGCTTCCTTTCAGCAGGATCTTCAGAAGATCCACTGAATCCGCAGAATCAGTAGGAAAGGAAAAGGACATCCTTCGCTTTCAGGGGGAAGGAAAGGATGCCGGAGGAATCGGGGCGGACGACTTGCTTGCACCAGACATCATACAGCCTTTCCGGGAAGCTCCCTGCAAAGCCGAGTTCCTCCGGAGTGACGCTGCAATGCCTGAGGGAACGGGAATCCTCCCGGTTGAAGATTCCGATCCATCCATGCCGTCCTCCGGATCCTTTCTTTTCGGCGCGCCGCACATCCAGATGCCGCTGATGGAAAATGCGTTTCCCGACCACTCCGTTCGCATTGCATTCGAGCATGTCCGGATCGGTCACCCAGGCGATATCCTCCTCCGTGCTCATGGGCAGATCTCCTCCGTAGATCAGCGGGGAAGCCGCCAGAGCCAGCTGGGTCATCATCACCTTCTTCCCGGTTTCAGACATGTCGGAACGGCGGCGGCAGCCGAGGACCGGCTGATATTCGGGTGCGGTTCCTTCCGGCACATGCGCCTGAATGCCGCCCAGCGGGATCATGTCCAGATCGAGCCAGCATTCCGGACCGCCGAAGTTCTCGAACAGGGCCCAGCGGTCGAACTTCATATCGTTGTAATGGTCACGGTCCCAGACATCGCCCGTGATGCGGAGCATATTTCCGAAGCGGGCGTACAGATCCCAGTTTCCGGGAAAGGCTTCCTGCCCCGGGGAAAGACTCAGGAGAATGGGCCTGTCGACTTTGTCCAGAGCTTGAGCGAAGGCTTCGATTTCACGCGGGTAATCAACCGCATCATCGAATTTGACGAAATCCAGACAAAGATCTTCAGCAAAATATTCCGCAACGCTGTCATAGTATTCCTGCGCCCCGGGCGCATCCATGCGGATTCCTTTCGTATACGCGCACCAGACGCAGGAATTCTCCGGATCGGCAATGTCCCGCGCACGCGCCGAAGGATGTCCCTTGACCGGAGGATTCAGTTCCAGCGCACGCGCAGGAAGTCCGCGCATCAGATGAAGACCGAAGCGGACTCCCGCTTCATGACAGCGGTCGGAAAGATAGCGCAGGCCCCGGGGAAAAGTCCGGGGAGAGCCGATGAAGCGCCCCCATTCATCGATGTGCATGAAACGTTCCCGGCCCTCTTTGAGCGCACGGTAATTGTCCATGAAATCGCCGTCGGCATACCAGCAGGCGTCAAGGACAAAATATTCGTAGCCCGCGGGCTGAAGTTTTTCAATGAAAGCTTCCAGATTCGCCAGAGCCTGTTCCTCGTTGATGTAAACGCCGTATGAATCATAACTGTTCCAGCCGCGCGGCGGAATCGGTGTTTGTGAAATCAGCATAAAATCAATTCCTCCCCGTTTGGAGTCTTTGTTGTTGATCCTGCCTTGAATTGCTGAATGGAAAAGAAGGAATGCAGAAAGTTCTGCAAGGGAATTTTCCCGCAGAAAAGTGAGCAGCAGGAATGCGCTTTGTTTTTTTTATTCTCCCGCCCGCTCTTTCCTTCTTTCTCCAGTCGGGATTTCAGGGATCCGACGAAAGGAGGGAAATAGAGGAAAGAGGGGAGCGGGTATGGAAACGTCATGGCTGCGGCTTCTTCGACGCCACGGGGAGAATCAGGTGCGAAGGATACTCATTCGAGTGATACACCGTCTGCTCCGCGACACGCATTTGCGTTCCGAACGCCGGATCCTCCGCCGTATTCAGATTCCGGGTGTAATGCGGATAATTGCTGCTGGAAACCTCCAGACGCACGCAGTGCCCCTTGCGGAAAAGATGGGAGGTGACATCCACATAAATATCGAGTTCATACACCTTCCCCGGCTCCATGAGGACGCCCGGCTTGTCGAGACCGTTCCGGTAGCGGACTCGCAGGATGCCGTCGCAGACGTTCATGGGAACTCCGTCCGGCGAGACGTCCACGAGCTTTGCCGTGAAATCGGTGTCCGGCGCAGTGGAGCTGATGAAGAGTTTCAAACGCACCTCCCCCGTGACCTCCAGATCCTCCTCCAGCGCAGGAAGTGTATAGACAAGCACATCCTTCCGGTCCTCCACCGCCGACTGGTCCTTTCTTCCCCCCGCTCCGACCATGCGTCCGCCGCAGGTGGGCACCGGATCTGCGGGATCATACCGGAAATGATCCTTTCCCGATTCAGGCGCTCCGTCCGCGGAAGGCGGGTTCAGGGAGAGGACCCCGTCTCCGGAACGGCTGTTGGCTCCGCCGCGGCTGCCGAGATAATACTTCACATCTCTGACATGGGCGGGAGGCCACTGATCGGTGTACTGCCACTGGTTCAGGCCCATGGTGAAATAGGCGATACGTCCGGGTTCGCGGTCGGTGGAGGGGTTTTTCCCGGTGAGGAGATTCTGGAGGAAATCAATTTCCAGATCCTCGGTCACCATGGAAGCGTCACCGAAATCATAGACTCCCTCCGGCGTGTTGACGCCGTGTCCCCACGGGCCGATCCGCAGATAGGTATGGCGTTTGACATCCGCGGGAACATCCGGGTGATTCACAATGTCCTGATAGATCTGAATGCTTCCGCGTCCGAGGAGATCATACCAGCTGCCCTGAATGAACATGGCGGCGCGCAGATCCGGAAGGGATGTTTTCAGGTCAATCTCTTTCCAGTATTCATCGTAAAAAGGATGGGCGACGATATCTTTCCAGGCCTGGGCCGGAAGACCTGCGCGGTCATCCAGAGTCGCCACGGGCAGTTCCTGCTGAAGTGTTTTCCAGTCGGGTGGTACGGGGGGCGTCTTTCCTCTCGAACACATCCCGATATGCCAGGAGGGCATGAAGGAAAGCAGAAGGGCCCCGCCGTTGTAGTAGCAGTCGAACATGCAGGAACTGATTGCCGAAGGTGCCACGGCCTTCAGAACGGGATGTCCGGAGGACGCCGCCGCAAGCTGCGTCACCGCGACATAGGATCCGCCGACCATGCCCACATTGCCGTCACACCAGGGCTGGGAAGCGATCCATTCGAGGGTGTCGTATCCGTCGTTTTTCTCATCGCGCGAAGGGTTGCAGTCGCCCTCCGAATGGAAGCGGCCGCGGGTATCGACTCCCACAAAGGCGAAACCGCGCTTGATCCAGTCAAGCGCGCCTCCGTTCCGGGACGTGGTCGCACCGTACGGGGAACGCGTGAGAATTACCGGATACCTTCCCTCGTCCGGAGGCAGATAGACGTCCGCACACAACTGGACTCCGTCCCGCATCGGGATCTTCACATGAATATAAGTTCTGGCCTCGAAATTCATCTTCAATTTCTGGTTCTCCTGTTGTCCTGAAGTCTTTTTGATTTCCGTCTTTTCCATTTTCATTTCCGTACGCCGCGCGGGAGTGCCGGGTTCCGTTTTTTCTTCAGGCGCGGCCGCATGGGAAACGGCAACGGAACAGAAAAGGAGCACGGACACGGCCGCCGAGGAGGCGGCAAAAGGGAAAGAGGAGTTCGGAAACATTTTCATTCCTTCTGCATACTTTTTCACCGGGGATCCATCCACACCTTGTTTTGCATTGCTTCGTTTCGGACTCATCGATCATTCTCACTGCCGCATTCTTCCGGAACGGCGTCTCCCTTCATCCGGGAGGGGGATTCTCCGGGAAAGGGAGATAAGAGAAAGTCCGGACGGTTTCGCGTCCGGACTTTTCCCGGCAGACGGCCGGTTTCCTCTGTGCGGCGGGGAAATTATTCCTCTCCACCTGCGGAGACGACTCCCTTGTTTGCGGGATCCTTCTCCTTTTTGTGATCCTGCTTTTTGTCGAGGTACTTGCGCGCCTGTGTCTCCGCCTTCAGAACGGCTTCGTCCACCGCCTTGTACATGTTGTCGTACACTTCGGACGAGGCTTCGACCTGGAATTCCTTGATGTTCACAACCAGCTGCGCCTTGATGAGATTGCGCTGCTGATCAATAACCATCGTGGCCTTGCTGACCTTCAGACGCAGATCTGAAAAGGAGGCCTCTATGACTTCAACGGCATGCTGCCTGACCGATTCACTGAGATCGAAATGACGTGCGCTGACAATGATTTCCATATTCCAAACCCTCCTGCTGATATGGTTCACCGTTCTGTTTGTTCCGGATCCAACTGTTCTGGCATCTCCGGCTTCCGTCGCTGGTAAGTATAGACGCAGTTCAAATGAAGTCAAGGACCTTTCCGCCCCATGACGGAAATAATGGAGATTTTTTCCCTTCACTCCGCCCCCATTTTCAGGAAAAATTCCGCTCCCGAGTATGGATAAAGACGTTTTCCGGGTGTATCTTCCAGACCTGACTCGAACAAGGAAAATCCAGGGAGAAAATCCGGCCCATGAAAACCTATTCCATCTGTGCGGACTGCTTCCGGAAAGGAGCGGACGCAGTCCTGAGAAAAACAGCAGCCTCTCCGGAACTCAGAGAAAAGGTCATGAAGCGGATCGGCGAGATTCTCGGACAGGCCGATCCCGCTCTGCCCCCTCCGCTCGCGGCAAGAGACATCTATGACAGTCTCTACCGGATTCTCGGCATCTCCGATGCCTACCGGAAGGAAAAAATCCTTTCCACAATCTGTGCAGAGAAAATTCTTTCCGCGGTCCGATCCGACCTGCTCTCGCATCCCGATCCGTTCGAGGCGGCGGCCCGTCTCGCGGCCTCGGGAAACATTCTGGATTACGGAGTCGATGCGAATCTCGATCTGGACAAGGCGCGGGAACTCATCCTGCGCGCCTTCACGGAACCCTGCGCGACAGAGGAAATCCGCCGCCTCCATGACGCCATGGAAAAGGCCGGAACCATCCTGTACATTCTGGACAATTGCGGAGAAGCCGTCTTCGACCGTTTTTTCATGACTCCTTTCCGTTCCAAAATCACTCTCGCCGTCCGCGGGAAACCCGTCCTGAACGACGTCACACGGGAGGAACTTGCGCCATCCGGTCTCGAAAACTTCTGCCGGAACACAATCGACACCGGAGACAATACGCCGGGAATCGACTTCGGTCATTCCAGTCCAGAATTCCTTCAGGCGTTCCATTCGGCGGATCTCGTCATTGCCAAAGGGCAGGGAAATTTTGAAACGCTCTATCAGCTGACGGATCGCCCTCTGTGCTGTCTCTTCCGTGCAAAATGCGCCGCTGTTTCCGGACTGCTGAACGTTCCACCCCTGAGTCTTCAGATTCTCACCGACAACTTCAGGAGCTCTTCCATCTGACAAACTTCTGTTCCTTTTCCCCCGCCCTCTTCTCTTCTCCCTTTTCCGCCATATCCCGGGAAACAGACAGAAAAAACAGGCGGGAAAGATTGCCGTAAGATTGCCGTAAGACTGATAACATCATTTAGTCTTTTTTCAGAATTTCAGAAGTTTAAGGAAAGAATCCAAGGAGGAAATCACGTTCCCATGAAGAGACTCTTCTTTCCTTCTCTTTTCTCCTTTTCTACGAACAGGAATAAAAAAACAGTCCCCAGGCGGGAGCAACAAGCGCAGAGGCGGCAGAAGAAAAAGGGATCCGCGATGAGTTCCCTCCGCCAGACCGCCATGCGTCTTCTTGTCTTTGTCTTTCTGCTTCCGTATTTCCCTTTCCCGACGTCGATCACGGCAAATGGGGCGGACGCGAAACAACGGGAGAATCCGGTCCGCCTGACCGTGCTTCAGACGACCGACCTGCACGGTGCGGCGGGTGCGGCGGGGAGAGACGACATTCCGGGAATCGCCCGGATCGTTTCCATCGTCGAATCGGAAAGGAAACGGGATCAGGAACTGCTGCTGATCGACTGCGGGGACACGGCACTGGGATCGTTCTCATCGACTCTGGACGGTGGCGACTCCATGTTCCGCGTCATGAATCTTGCCCGCTACGACGCATGGATTCCCGGAAATCACGATTTCGACCGCGGCATTCCCCTGCTTCTGAAACATGCCGGAATGCTCGAAGCCCGCCCTCTGGCGGCCAATCTCGAAATTCAGAAGGAAGAGGGAAACGCTGTGTTTGAAGACTGGATTCTGCTGGAGAGGAAGGGGTTGCGCATTGCCGTCATCGGAATGGTGCCGGAACACCTGTCCCAGTGGATCGCCCCGGCGCAGCTGGAGGGCTCGTCGAGGCACGGGATTCTCGAAACGCTCGACAGGATTCTTCCCCGGATCATGCGCGCCTCCCCGGATCTGATCCTTCTGGCCGTCCACGCGGGAGAATTCACACAGGGGCGTTTGTACAAAGACGGGAAGCGCCGCTCCCTTTCCGAAATCACGGCACGCTATCCGCAGATTCATCTGCTCCTCGGCGGACATTCGCATCAATGCGTGCCGGGGAAGAAACTGTATCCGGATTCGTGGTTCGTGCAGGGCCCGCCTTTCGCGGAAGGAGCCGCAAGAACGGTCATCGAATACGACAGGAAGCAGCGGAGGATCCTTTCCATGCAGACGGACATTCTTTTTTCCCGGGATTATCCGGATTCACCGGAAACCATGGATCTTCTGACCCCCCTGCTCCGCGAAACGGAAATCGCCGCCAAGAAAACAGTCGCACGCTTCGATTGCGGAGAAGGAGGAAGCTCTGCTCTTCGCGGAAATCTTTCCGCCTCCGCCGTCACCCGCCTTTTCTGCCGGGCGATGACGGAGGAGACTCATGCCGCCGCAGCCTTTCTCAGCATTCCGGAAAAGCGGTCCCTCCCTCCTTCTTCCCCGCCCTTCTCCCCCGGCACTACCGCCGCCGGCGGCAGCACAGTACTCACGGAAAGACAGCTCTTCGACTGGATGCCTTATGAAAACTTCATTACAATCCTGCATCTGAATTCCGCTGAGGCGGAAGCCATCATCAATGAACAGGAACGGCTTGAAAACAGGAAAAGCGCCATGATCGCCTATGGTCTGGAATACCGTCTGAATGCGGAACGCAGATCCGTGGAAGGCCCACTGCTCCTGAGCCCAGGGACGCAGTCCCGGGAGAAAGGAGAACTCTGGGAATCCGGCCGCATCCGGCTCCCCTTCGCCTTCAGCGGCTACGCGGCATCCGGAGCGGGAGGCCGATACCCCGTTCTCCGCTGCATAGCGGCTTCGGAAGCGGTACAGCGCCGCGATCTGCCCCTGACGATTCGTGACGCCGTGCGCCGTTTTTTGATGAAAAATTATCCGCCCTCCTCTGCCGGGGGCTTGAAATAGGGAGGAAGCACGCCATATTATCTACTTTCTGAGCTTCTGTTTGAAAAATTCTGAACGCGTATTTTCCCCGCTCAGTTTTTCCCCCGCCTCTCCTTCCGGAGCGGGCAGGAGGAAGTCCCAGCCCCGGAGCAACGAAAAAAACGGGGAAAATTTCGGAAGCCCGATGCAAAAAAGCGCGGAAATAACATACAAAGCAATAAAGAGGAAAGGGAAAGAAAAAGAGCGGGAATGACAACCATCACGATGATGTCGGTGATGATGATATGATGTCTGCCGCGGTGTCTCTCATGGCGGGAAGAAATCTCCGCATGGAGACAGGTTTCCTTTTCCGGAAAACAACTTTTTGAAAACGCATGGAAATGAAGATGAAAACGGATCCTCCGGATCCCGGGAAAAGAAAGGAAGGAAGAGAACGGGAGTCTCGGCGGAACCGTTTCCGGATTTGTCCGCCGGGATTCATTCTGTATGCGGGTCTGTTTTTTCCCGTTTGTCTTCTTCTTTGCTCCTGCGCGGGACAAACGGACGGAACGGGAATGGAAACGGAATCCGGGGAATACGTTCCTTCCGAGGAGGACAAACTGACAAAACAGGAGATCAAAGACTACATTCACCATGCTCGCGAAATTGCGGGGAAGGCGAAACTTGTTTCGGCGGAACGGGAAATGATCCGGGAGCTGGAGCCGGAACTGGACATCCGCTACCGCGGACGCAAGAGGGGGAAAATGACAATTGAATGGAAACTGCCGACAACGCGTCTGGTGCGTCTGACCGTGACAGGAGACTTTCTTGTGAAACGTCCGCGCTGGCATCTCCAGATCATGACGTATGAAACTCCATCGGAAGGGGCCTCCTACCGTTTTCTCGGGGAAAACGAAACGCTGAGACCGTTCGTTCCTCCGGGGAAATAAGGAGATATCCTCAAGGAATGCGGATATTTTTCAAAAAAGAATTTGAAGAATGCAGTCTTTGCATTATATTAACAGGCTCCGGGAGATTGGAAAAATCGGAAACATTTTAAATACGGAAAAACAGCGGGAGTGGTTGACATGTACGCAGTAATCGCCGCAGGAGGCAGACAGTTCAAGGTGCAGGAAAAGGAAGTCGTTGCCATGGAACGGCTGACCGGGGAAGCGGGCGCGAAAGTTTCCTTTACGGAAGTTCTCGCCGTGGGTGAAGGAGCTGAACTCAAGCTCGGAACGCCCTTCGTGGAAGGTGCAAAGGTGGAGGCGGAAATTCTGGAACATTTCCGCGGGCCCAAACTGATCGCCTTCAAAATGAAAAGACGCAAAGGCTGTCGGAAACGCAAAGGTCACAGACAGGAACTGACAAAGGTCAGGATCCTCTCCATAGCTTGAGGTTGAAAAAAACATATTATGAAATACGACTCCAACGGGGCACTGCTGGAAACGGAAATTCCTGGTTTACCACGTCTTCATCAGGGAAAAGTACGGGATATTTATGATCTGGGGGATTCGCTTCTTTTTGTCGCGACGGACAGGATCAGTGCATTTGACTGCGTCATGCCCAACGGGATTCCCGACAAGGGACGCGTTCTCACAGCCATGTCGCTCTTCTGGTTCGACTATCTTTCCTGGGCAACGAATCATCTTCTGGCGTCCGACATATCGGACTTCCCGGTTTCCCTGAAGCCTTACAGCTCGGATCTGGCAGGTCGGTCCTTGATTGTCAAGAAGGCGAAAACGATCCCTCTGGAATGCATTGTCCGCGGCTACATTACGGGCAGCGGATGGAAGGAATATCAGAAGAGCGGAACGGTTGGAGGGTATCGTCTCCGGAGCGGATACCGTCAGGCGGAAAAGCTGGACAAGGCTCTGTTCACGCCGTCCACGAAGGCGGAGTCCGGGCATGACGAAAATCTGTCATTTGAAGAGGCCGGAAAACTCATCGGAGAAGAAAAAGCACAGAATCTTTCGGACTTCTCGCTTCGGATCTACAAGGATGCGGCGAAACACGCCGAAAAGTGCGGCATCATTCTGGCCGACACGAAATTTGAATTCGGAGAACTCGACGGGGAAATCATCCTCATCGATGAAGTCCTGACTCCGGACTCCAGCCGCTTCTGGCCGAAGGACCAGTATCAAATCGGCTGCAATCCGCCCAGTCTGGACAAGCAGTTTGTCCGGGATTATCTGGAATCTTTGGACTGGAACAAAACTCCGCCCGCCCCGGAGCTTCCGCTGGAAATTGTGGAAAAGACCCGGGAAAAATACCTTGGAGCCTTGAAAGCGCTCAGCGGACGCAGTCTCGACTGATCCAGCGCGGGGAACGGGGACCGCGACTGGACAAAGCGGTCGTCCTGCAGAGGTTGAAAGTAAGAAGAAGATCGAGGGGCCGATCAAGCGCCCCGGAACGGCGGATCCGGATGAAAAAGAATCCGGACCGCCGTCTTTCTGAGATCAGAGAACGGAAAAGCACAGTTCGGAGACCCCCCAGGCATGAAAACGGATGACAGTCTCATCATCAACAGCGTCGGCATAGTCACGCCCCGGGATTTCTTCTTCGGCGATTCGGAGGAAGACGAACTCAGGCTGGACTGCGGCAAGACTCTGCGCGGCGTCACGCTGCGTTACGAGACCTACGGGACTCTTTCTCCGGCAAAGGACAACGCCATTCTAGTGGAACACGCGCTGACCGGAGACGCCCATCTGGCGGGCCGTCATTCCGAAGACGATGCGAAACCAGGCTGGTGGGATGCAGTCGTCGGTCCCGGGAAGCCGTTTGACACGGACAAATACTTCATTGTCTGCAGCAACATCATAGGCGGCTGCTCCGGTTCGACGGGGCCGCGTTCGATCGATCCTGCCACAGGGAAACGCTACAATATGAATTTTCCCGTCATCACCATCGGGGACATGGTCCGTGCGCAGAAGCGCCTGATGGATCATCTGGGGATCCGGCGCTGGCTTGCGGTGGCGGGCGGCTCCATGGGGGGAATGCTGGCGCTGCAGTGGGCCATCGACTATCCGGACTGCGTCTGCGGACACATCTGCATTGCGACCACATCCCGGATTTCGCCGCAGTCCATCGCCTTCAACTGGGTCGGCAGAGAGGCCATCATGAGCGATCCGCAGTGGAAGAACGGAGAATACGAGGAACAGCCGCAGAAGGGACTGGCCATTGCACGAATGCTGGCGCATATCACCTATCTGAGCGAGGAGTCCATGCGCCGGAAATTCGGGCGTCTGCTCCAGGATTCCGAGGATTATTCGTTCGACTTCGACAAGGATTTCCGGATTGAAAGCTATCTCCAGCATCAGGGAACACGCTTTGTTGAACGCTTCGACGCCAACTCCTATTTGTACATCACCCGCGCCATCGACTATTTTGACATTTCCGACGCATCGGAAGGCGACATGGCAAAAGCCTTTTCCAGGACAAAAGCACCGTTTCTGGTCGTTTCCTTCACGAGCGACTGGCTTTTCCCGTCGTACCAGTCAAGAGACATTGTGAAGGCGCTTCTGGACAACCGTCTGGACGTGACTTTCTGCAACATCGAGTCCTCCTACGGGCATGACGCCTTCCTTCTGGAAACGGAAACACTCGGCTCCCTGATCTCCAGTTTCCTCACCGGCCGGACTCAGGATCTCAAGGAGAAAAGACAAGATGACTGACACCATCTTCTCCGAAGAAATTCAGCTTCAGCGCTCCGATCTGACCACCATCAAGGATATGATCCCGAAGGGGGCGCGCATACTCGACCTCGGATGCGGATCCGGACGTCTGCTGAAGGCGCTCAAATCCCTGAAGAATGCCAAGGTGATGGGAGTAGAGGTCGATGAACAGAAAATTCTCCAGTGTGCGCAGCGCGGAGTCCCTGTCATTCAGGCGAACCTGGACGAGGCTTTGCGCGAATTCTCCGACAACTCCTGCGATTATGTCATCCTGAGCCGGACCATTCAGGCCGTGCGCCATCCGGACACCGTCCTTTCGGAAATGCTGCGCATCGGTGGGCACGGAATTGTGAGCTTCATCAATTTCGGACACGTCAACGCGAGGATTCAGATTCTTCTGGGGAACATGCCCGTCACAAGAAATCTTCCTCTTTCGTGGTACGACACACCGAACATCCATCCTGCGACCATCGCAGACTTCCGGGACCTCTGCAAAGACATGGGAATCCGTATTTCCAAGGAAATTCCGCTCTCTCAACCGGAGGATTTCCTCCCCGCGCTCGCCGGGGTCTGGCCGAATCTGTTTGCATCGAACTGCATCTTCATCATTGAAAAATAGGTCGGGAATGCCTTCGGGGAAACTTGAGATTCATTTTCAAATCAGGCCCGAAACGTTGCGGTGGATTTTTCTCGGGGCGAATCTTCTTCTGCTGTTTTTTCTTCTTTTTGTCGCCCTGGTTGATCCGAACAAGGTGCATTACACCTTCTGTCCCATCCGCTGGAAGACAGGGCTCTTCTGCGCCACTTGCGGCTCCACGCGCGCGGCACATGAACTATTGAACCTGAATTTCGCTTCAGCGATGGCTTACAATCCGTTTTTCGTCTTTTTCCTCTGCCCGGTATTTGCGGCATGCTGGGGACTGCTGGCACTGAAGATCTTCTTCGGAAAAGCGCTCCGTCTCCCCTACAAGACTTTCGCAGCCGCTCTGATCCTCCTTGCTCTCGCGTTCATGATTACGCGCAATCTGCCGGGAGAGAACTTCGACCGTCTGAGACCGCATCTCCTCCCGGCGGACAAGCTCAGCAGCGGCCGCCGCAGCATCGAAGAAAAAAGTCCTGAACGGCAGCAGAAGCCCGCAGCAGCAAAGGGAAAGGAGGCGTTTCTTCCTCATCATGCATCCTGACGACAGAATCCTGGCTTTCCGATGCGCTTATTACCGCGCACCCGCACAGCAGACGGAAGTCCCGCCGCGCAAGATCAGCCGCGATCATGAATACATCGAACTGCTCACGCGCGGAGGCGTCCTTCATGACGACGGAACAGGAAAGGAAGCCTATTACGGCCCCGGCTCTCTCTTCTGGCATTTCCCCGGAGAACACACCATCTGCCGCTATCTGAAAGGAAAACCCTATGAATGCCTGGTGGCGGATTTCAAAATCGCTCCGCCCATGCGGAGAATTGCGCCGGCGGTAACCCGGTGCGTTTCCCTTGATGTACAGAAATTCACGGAAGAATCCCTCCGCGCGTTCCATGACGACTCTTTCGACAAGGCGCTTCTGGGCAGAAATGTTCACTCGCGTCTTCTCTGGGAAGCCTATTCCTCCGTCCGGATCAGTTCCGAACAGAACATCCCGGAGGTCCTGGAAAGGGCGACACGGTTTATAGAACACTCTTTCGCAAACTCGTCTCTTACGGTTCGCCAGCTCGCAGAGGAACTGGATGTCAGCGTCCCGCATCTGCATATGCTTTTCCGGAAATACCTGAAGGAAACGCCTCATCAAAGAATCGTTGCAAGGCGTCTGCTGGAGGCAAAAAATCTTCTCGCAGCCTCTGATGCGACCTTGAAGGAACTGGCTTTCGACTGCGGATTCCCGAATGTCGAACATTTCTGCAGGCTCTTCCGCCAGCGTTTTTCCATGACTCCGTCGGAATTCCGGCGCCGCAACACCCCCTACCGTGATCTGCCGCGGGACTGAAAAAGGGCAGTATCTTCTCCCCTGAAACAGCATTTTCCCTCTTTTGATTCTTCCCCTTCTTCTTCCTTCTGATCCCGGCGGAAGAGCCGTTGTTTCCCCCGCCGGAAGAGCCGCAGTTCCCCGGTTCCCTCCTCCACTTCAGGGAGAGAATCAGAAAGAGAAAAAAAGAAAGACTGAAAGCGGAGAACGGGAGGAGGAAATCATCAGTCTCCCAGGAATTTATTCTGCATCAGATAATACTGAACATAGTCGCGGATCGACTCCTTCAGAGGCCGTGCCTCCTTCTGATATCCCGCCGCATGCAGACGCCCCATCTCCGCACAGGTGTAATACTGATATTTCGCCCGCAGAGATTCCGGCATGGGGATGTATTCGATGCGCGGTTCGCGGCCCATGGCGGAGAAAACCGCATTCGCCAGAGAATTCCAGGTCTCGGCACGGCCGCTGCCGATGTTGTAAAGTCCGCTCAGACGATGATCCAGAATGAAAAGCAGCATGTCGACGGCATCTTTCACATAGAGGAAGTCGCGTTTGAATTCTCCGTCCGCATAATCCGGATGATGGGACTGGAAGAGTTTCACCGTCCCCGTGCTGCAGATCTGTTCATACGCCCGCAGCACAACGCTGCGCATTTCCCCTTTGTGCAGTTCGTTCGGTCCGAAGACATTGGTGAATTTCATTCCCGCAATCGAACTGAAAAGTCCCTTGCGCTTCGCCCAGAGATCAAACATCTGTTTGGAATATCCGTACATATTCAGCGGACGGAGTTTTTCGATGCTCCCGACATCGTCCACATACCCCTGTTCCCCGCCCCCGTACGTCGCCGCGCTGGACGCATAAAGAAACTGGATTCCCCTGGAAACGGCAAACGAAGCCAGTTCCCTTGTATAGGCAAAATTGTTGGAAATCAGATAGGAGGCGTCCTTCTCCGTCGTAGCGGAACAGGCCCCGAGATGCAGAATCGCCTGCGTCCCTGATCCAAAGGTGCCGGAGGAAAGACGCTTGAGAAAATCCTCCTTCTCCAGATAATCCGCATAATGGAGTGCGCGCAGATTCCGCCATTTCTCAGACGTTCCCAGATGGTCCACCGCCAGAATGTCCGTTTCCCCGCGCTGATTCAGCGCCCATACCACCGCACTCCCGATCAGTCCCGAAGCACCGGTCACAATATATTTCATTTCTCACAGTCTCCTTTTGAAGTCTTTTCTATGTTTCTGAACAGTTCAGGAAAATCTCAGGGAAAACAGCCTCCAGGGAGATTTTTTTCCTCCCTCACCTTCCTTCCACCCCATGCCTGGGGGGGAGAAAAAAGAAAGGAAGAAGGCCTTCCCCATTTCCCTCCGGCCGCATATTCAGGCGGACTTCCGGCTCCTCCTTCTCATTCCTTCCGAACATGGGGGAAGAAGGAGGGGGGCGGAAACGTTACCAGTCGTAAAACACGGATCCGCGGCGATTCAACGTTTCGCTTCTCCGGGAGGAATCCTTCCGCCAGGGGAAAATATCGGAAGAGGATCCTTCCTCAAGATGCGATTTGGTCACGTCCAGTTTTTCAGCCCGTTCCTGCGCCTTTCTCTCTTTGTAGTTCTTCCAGAAGTTTTTCCGTGCGGCGGCCTTGTCTTCGGCATCCTTCTGTCTCAGATAGGCCTGAAGTTCCTCCAGGGACATTTCTTCGATGTTTTTCCCGGAAAGTGCGGCGGCGTCCTTCCCGTTGTTCTCCGGATTCTGATTCTCCGTCCGGGAAGCGCATCCGGAAACAAGCATCTGAGAAAGGAAAAACAAGGGAAGAAGAAAACAGAGAAGGAAGGATCTTCCCGCAGAGAAAGACAGTTCCCTCCTCCGAAGCAGGAAAGAAAAGATGCTCAGAGAAAAACAAGGAGGACGACGGTTTTGAAAACATTTCTGCATCATGAAGAAGGGTTCCTTTCACAGAAGAAGAAGAAAAATAAAGAAAACGGGGAGTGTATGATCATTCTTTCCATATCAGACATGCCGGATGATGACTAGGGTTTGATCGTCGGCCTGGGATTCCGGATTCCCGGAAAAACTGTCTACCGCATCCATGATTTTGGAAACGGATTCCTCCGGAGTATCGTTTCCGATGCAGGATTTCATGTAGACGTCCCGGATGCGTTCGATTCCGAAATATTCGCCTTCAGGGTTGACGGCTTCATTGATGCCATCCGTGAAAAGGAGAACGGCCATATCGGGGGTGAATTCAAGGCAGATGGTGTCGCAGTCGGCAAGATCGCTGGGGAGGAGTCCGAGTCCGGCGCCGTCCGGGTTGATGCTTCGGATGTGGTTCCGGATATAGACCAGAAGCTCGGTATGGCCGGCACGGGCGTATTCAATGGTGGATTCGCGTTTGTCCAAGAGGCAGATGCCGAGTGTGATGTAGCGGCCGTCTCCGGTATCGCGGTACAGATTGTCGTTCAGATTCTGCAGGAAGTCCTTCATGGAGACGAAGTGGGAACTGTTCGCCCTGATGAAGCTGCGGGTCATGGCCATAATCATGCAGGCGGGAATGCCTTTGCCGCAGGCGTCTCCGATGACGACCAGGAGCCGGTCGCGGTCGATCTCCACAAAATCATAGAAGTCTCCGCTGACCTCCTTCGACGCCCGTGTGAACGCATGGATCATGAAGCGCCCCCAGACCGGAAAGCGTTTCGGAAGAAGCGAACTCTGAAGATTCCGGGCGAATTCCAGCTCCTGGTTGATCCGCTGCTGTTCACTCAGATGGGAATAGACAAGCATGATGTTCTGCGCCAGGACCGCCTGCCCCGCAATGAATTTCAAACGGGCAAGCTGTTCGCTGGAAAACGGACGCATATCCTTCGCCTTGCTGTTGACCGCGCAGATCACCCCCACAACGCGCCCTTCTGAAAGCATCGGAACAGCCATGAGAGCATCGATCGGCGATACGGGGTCGATGTCGGCAATTCTGGGATCCTGGGGGTTGTCGATGACGACGTCCGCCCCGGTCAGGGCCACTTCCCCCACAATGCCCTCCCCCACATGAATGTGTTCCTTGCGGAGGGCTTCGAGAATGTAGCGGGGCTTTGTCATCACATAGGCATCCGCCTTATGGAGCGGAGGAAAGGCTCCCGCAACGCCGCTGGCCACAAGGGAATCATTCTCCAGCGTGAAAACACAGACGCTCTGCGCTTCAACCAGGTCCGCCACATAACGGGCGGTCACATTCATCCAGTTGCTGATTTCATCCGTTGTCTTGATATTCTGCGAGAAGAGATTCAGGAAATTGCCGATTTCCGCCCGGTTGTGCATGGCAACCTTCAATTTATCGCGCAGGACAATCACTTTATAGCGGTGAAATCCCAGTGCAAGAGCCAGCACGGCAATACAGATCAGCGCCGGGACAAGAAACAACAACGGTATATACATAAAAAACAAACTCCGCGGAAAAACCCCTTCTTTCTCTCTTGCAATATAGACGGTTTTCACTCTAATAACACTGTAACATTATTTCCTTTTCCTTATTTTTCAAATGAATCATGGAAAATGAACATGCAATCTTTGCAAAATGGCTGTATATTGAAAGAACGCAGGCGGCGCTTCCGCCTTTCCCGAAACGGATTTTCAAGCTTGACCGACCATGAAAAAAATCAGAGCGGATCTACTTTTATGTGAACAGGGACACTGTGCCACCCCGGAAGAAGGCGCCCGTCTCATCATGGCAGGCAAGGTGCGGCTCGGGCCGGATCACCTTCTCAGGAAGCCTTCTGAAATGCTGGATCCTGAAACACCGCTTCTGATCGGAAATCTTTCTGAATATGTCAGCCGCGGCGCCTACAAGCTGATCCCGGCGCTGGACCGTTTCCGTCCTTCCCTGGAGGGACTCGTGGCACTGGATATCGGCGCGTCCACTGGGGGGTTCACGGATCTCATGCTCAGAAGAGGTGCTGAAAAAGTCTATGCCGCGGATGTCGGGCGCGGAATCCTGCATGGAAAACTGAGGTCCGATCCGCGCGTGACCGTTGTGGAAGGGGTCAACGCAAGAACGCTTTCGGATCAGGAGGTGCCGGAGAAAACCGATGTCGTCACCATGGATCTCTCCTTCATTTCCGTAACGCGGGTCCTGCCCGCCGCGGATGCTCTGATGAAACAGGGGGCCATGGCGTTCATCCTGGTCAAACCGCAGTTCGAAGCGGATCGGAAAGATGTCCCGCACGGGGGCGTCGTCACGGACGAGCGCGTCCGGGAGCAGACAGTGGAGAAGGTACGCCGCTTCGCGGAAGGAGAGCTCTCCTGGCAGACGCTCGGGGTGCTGCCGTCTCCGATCAAGGGACCGAAGGGAAATCAGGAATATGTCGTCGTCTTCCGGAAAGCTCCGGAAGAACAGAAAAACACTCCGCAGAAACAGGAAAAAACGGACAGGACTTGCAGCTCAAATGAAAATCAACCTCTCTTCTGAACACACGGACGCCCAGTTCATCCATGATAAACTCTATGCATACAACTGTTTGAAAACAGGGAAGGAACCGCAGAAAATCTCTTTGGATCCCCTCCCGGGAAGAGCCGTCCTGCTGCTCGATGATGAGAAGGAGGATGATGAGGAGGAGAAGAAGGAGAAAGAAGAAGGGAAACGTCTTGGCGGACTCGTCTGGCACCTTTCCGGAGAACGGGGAGAAATCTTTGAAATCGAGTTCCTCTGGGTCTCGGACGCCTGTCGCGGGAAGGGTGCCGGATCGGCTCTTCTCCGGGAAGCCGAAACCATCGCGAAACAGCATTCCTGCACCTGTCTCAAGCTCTTCACCAATACCTTCCAGGCACCGGATTTTTACAGAAAAGCCGGTTTCACTCTGACAAAGTCCGAACCGGATCCCGCCATTCCATGGAACACACGGTTCTATTTTGAAAGGGAACTTGTCTGATCTTGTCTGATAAGGAATCCCGTCTGACAAGGAGAGGGGCCTCTCCAGGACTGAAAGGAAAAAAAACGTCATGAAAATCGTACTGTTTTCCGGGCTGCATTATTCTCCAACCCCCCTGGAGGGAACGTCCTTTCCGGGGGAATACGCGCCGCTGGCGGACATTCTTCTGCTTCGTCTGGTTCACCGTTTGAACAACAGCATCAAACCGGATCTGGTCGTCCTTGCCGGCAATCTGCTTCATCGCAGAAATGCCGATGCGGAACTTCTGACTGTGCTGGGAGAATATCTGCGGAAACTCCACGCCCCCTGCATCACCGTGCCGGGGAAACAGGATCCGGAACCGGAAAAGTTCTATGCCCACATTCCGCGGCCGCCGGAACATCTGGAAATAGACGGGCTCCATTTCTTCCCTCTCCTCTGCCCCGGACAGAATCTGGGCAGCGCCGCCTCCGGAGCCGGAGAACAGATCAGAAGCCTGATGGAGCGGTATCCCGGACCCGCCGCCGTCATCCAGGCGGACCCCTTCCCGGGAATACTGCCGCAGGAGGAGAAGACAACGCAGGAATCCGGAATTCCATCTCTTGCAAGCCTGCTCCTGACAGGACATCCGGAGGAGCCGGAAGAAGAAGTTCTGAGCAGACAGACGGCGCTTCCCGTATGCGAAGGCGGCATGCGGCGGCAGCAGCAGACCGTCGTCGCGGCGGAACGTCTCTGCGAAGCCCCGTTCCGGTACACGATCATCGAACGCGGAAGGAACGGGGAGATCCGAGTCTCGACGGAACAGCTCCGTCTGCCGGTGGAGGGATTGACGGATACGCATATTCACACCTGTCTCGCCTATTGTCAGGAAAACATGGATCCGGTTCGGACGTTTGCCCTGGCCAAGGCGTTCGGCCTCCGCAAAATCGCCTTCACGGAGCATTCGGGACAGCTGTATGTGAGTTCCCCGGACTACTGGGAAGGAAAACTCGACCGTCTCGGCTTCAAAGGATGCGTCATGAAAAGAAGGTCCGGGGACTATTTCCGACTGCTGGAGAAATGGGGGGAAACGGAGGACTTCATTCCGGGATTTGAAATTGACGTCGCGGAAGACGGTTCCCTCCTCGCCATGCCGGAAGACATCGCAAGAATCCGCCTGAAAGTGGGTTCCGTCCACAATCTCTCCGAAACGCGCGATTTTGAAAAGACGAAACAGGAATTTCTTTTCCGGGTGGAATCCCTTCTCAGGAATTCCTGTCATGTCCTCGCGCATCCCTTCCGCGTCTTTCTCTGGAAACAGTTCGACACTCCGCGTGAACTGTATCCGGATGTGGTCCGTCTGCTGAAACAGTATTCCTGCGCAGCGGAAATCAATTTCCATGCACGGAATCTGCCGGAGGACGAATTCTTCGATCTCTGCCACAGAAACGGTGTGCCCATCACGCTCGGAAGCGACTCGCACAATCTCTACGAAATCGGGGAATTCTATGAACATCTGAAGCTTCTGGAACGGATCGGGGTGGAACCGGGTGAACTCTTCCAGGCTCCGGAAACCTCCCCCTCCCCGGGAAAACTTTCAATAACTTGAATTCCTTGAGAAACTGCGGAGACTCCTGGAGAATCTGCGGACGACACCGGGCATCTTGCGCTTCTCTCTTTTTTCCCATCCTTCCTGATCTTTCCAGCGGAGAGCTGCAGAAGGAGTTCAGACAGGAGAAGCCCCCCCCCCCTCCTCTCTCTTCTCCTTCCCGGGAAAGCGGGAAAAGCCGCTGGGAAAAAGCGGGGGGAGGGAAAAAAACGTGGGAAAAACCTGTCCCCCTCCCCCTCCTTTTTTTCTTCTCACATTCCCTTCTTCAGGAAAATCCTTTCTTTCCTTCGTTTCCCCTCTCCCCTCTCCTTCTTCCGGAAGGGCCCTTTGCTTTCCCGGCGAATTCGTTTGCGGTGCAGTGGAAGAAACGTTTGAAAACCCGGCTGAAATGGGAAGGGTCCTCAAAACCGCAGCGGGCGGCGAGTTCCTTGACGGAAACAGACTCATCCGCCAGAATCCGTGCCGCCATATTCATTTTGAAACGGAGCAGGAAATCCGAAGGCGAGACTCCGGCGGCCCTGTGAAAGAGTCTGCTGAAATGCGAACGCGTATATCCGCAGAAAGCCGCCAGTTCCGACACCGTGATCTGCCGCGCAAGATGTTCCATGCAGAACTGAGCAGCCAGAGTCGGCAGATCCGGCTCGGATCTGTTTTCCAGGGCGGACAGGGTCTTGAGATCGCTTCCGAGAGACATCAGAAAAGAGTATCCGGCATGGGAAAAACGGAACTCATCCGGGAAAGGTTTCTCCCGCATCAGACGGAAGACCATTTTCAGACTCTGCACCGTGCCTGAGTTCTCCGGCAGACGATGCACGGAACCGTATTCAAGACTCAGCCTTTTCAGAAAACGCATGGAAAAGGGATCCTGAAAACTGATGAAGAAAACTTCCCAGGAATTCGCCTCCGGGTGAATTCGGATGCGGAAATTCCCCGGCATGGGAAGAAGCACGGATATCCCGGGATCCAGCCGGAGAGAACGACCGTCCAGAATCAGTTCCCCCGCACCGGACACACTGTACTGCAAAAAAAAGCGCTGGGGGCCGGGGCGTTCCCATGCGCGGGTGTCATATTCACAGGGTTTCACATTGTTTTCGTATCCGCAGAGACGTGGGAGCGCAGGGAGACGCTCTTCCTTCTTCGCATCAAAATAGGGGCTGTAATAATGTTCTCTGACAAGGGTGTCCGCCATATCCTCAGGCCTCCGTCAGGCGTTCTCATGGAAAAACTCACAGAAATCCATAAAAAAGCACAATAATCCTGTTTACAGGAATTTCAAAGCAGTTATAATTAAAAAATATAAGGAATCCGGGAGATCATCAGCATTCCGGATTTTCTGAGGAGAGGAAGAGATCTCTCTGAAAAAAACAAATGAACGTGGGAAAAAAGAAGGAACGGAAAGAGATCATGATTCGGATCGGAGTCATCGGATGCGGGAACAGATCCTTCATCGCCTTTCATGCGCTGGAGTTTCCGGATACGGTCATTGCGGCGGGAGCCGATCCCTCGCAGGAGAATCTGGAAAAATTCAGGAATCAACTGAAGACAGACTTTCATGCGGAAATGAATGTTTATTCCGACTACCGGGAAATGATCGGGAAGGAAAATCTTTCCGCGGTCATCATCACGAGTCCGGATCATTTTCATGCGGAACAGTCCATGTATGCGATGAAGCACGGGCTCGGCGTCTATCTGGAAAAGCCGCTCGCCATCACACTGGAGGAATGCAATGACATTCTCCGTTGCGCACGCGAGGAAAACGCCAGGCTCCAGATCGGGCACAACATGCGTTATCTCTGGTTCACCAACAAAATGAAGGAAATCATCGACAGCGGAGCCATCGGGGAGGTACAGGCCATCTGGGTCAGGCATTTCGTCTCCTACGGGGACGGTTATTTCCGCAAATGGTATTCCCGGCGTGAACACATCAACAGCCTTCTCGTCCAGAAGGGCGCGCATGACATCGACATCATCCACATGCTGGCCGGCTCCTACACCGAGAGGGTTTCCGGATACGGGAAACTCTCCGTCTATGACAAACTTCCGCGGAGGAAGCCGGGAGAGCCCGTTCCGGTATACAAGGACCGTTCTCTCAACTGGCCGCACAAGGATATGAAGGATTTCAGTCCGGAAATCAGCATCAACGATCACAACATGATTCTGATGCAGCTCCGGAACGGAGTCCAGGCCTCCTATATGCAGTGTTTCTACACACCCGACACGGTCCGGAACTACACGGTGATCGGCACGCAGGGACGTCTGGAAAACTACGGAGATCTCGGAGGCGGCGCCTGCATCCAGGTCTGGAACACCCGGGAGGACCGTTTCCGCCTGGAAGGAGACGTCACTTGGAGAGAACCCCGCCAGAACGGCAGCGGACACGGCGGTGCAGACGCGTCCATCATCCGGAGCTTCCTCCGTTATCTCCGCGGCGAGGAAACACCCGTAATCCGTCCGCAGGACGCCTGGTACGCAGCCGCCTGCGGCATCGCCGGAGCCGAATCCATCCGCCACGGCAACATCCCCGTGGACATCCCGGAACTCGCGCCGGATCTGGAAAACTGCCGTTTCTGATAAGAAAACACCGTCTCCGACTCTATTCAGACTTGCCTGGAAAGGATTGACTGTTTATTGTTCCATTGATTCAGAATTCAGCTGCAGTTACGGTGAAGAAAGCGCGGGTGCATCACCCGCGGGGACATCAAATCACCATCCCCTGAGTTCTTTCTCCCTCCCGCAGAGGAGTAAGGAAGAGAAGGAGAAAGAAAACAGGGGATTCATACTGCAGGATTCAACAGACAACGGAACAGAAACGGACTGCAGAAAATGAACGGAATCTTCATCAACTCAGATGTCTGGAACTTCTTTCTCGGTTCCCCGGATCAGATGACCGAGCAGGGGATCCGCGACGATGTGGATTTCTACACCGCCTCCGGAGGTGTGGAAGCCGTATTCTACAACATGAATTTCCAGCGTGCCTTCTTCCCGAGCAAAGTCTTCACCCCGATCTGGAAGGACTGCTCTCTGGATGCCGACGGCAATCTCCTTCTCCGCGGAAAGAGGACGGACAACTCCTATAAAAATCTGGTATTCAACGCTCTTCTTCTCCATAAAAACGTTCCCTCCTTCATGAGTCTGCGTTATCGGCTCTGCCGGGAGAGAGGCGTGGAAATGTGGCACAGCATGCGCATGAACGACGTGCATTACACCCCCATGCAGACGGAACACCTCCCCCAGCACGGAGATCTCTGGCAGGAACGCAAGGACCTCATCCGCGCCTGGTACCGCCACACCTGGCGCAGCGACTGGCATGACAATGCATTTGATTACGCGAAGAAGGAAGTTTTCGATTATCATCTGGCCTTCCTGAAGGAATATCTCTTCGACTATGAATCCGACGGGATCGAACTGGACTGGCTCCGTTCGATTCCCCTCTTCCGCCCCGGATCCGACGAACGGAACAGAAACATCCTGACGGAATTCATGAGAAATGCGCGCTCCCTGGCGGATGCTGCCGGGAAAAAATGGGGACACCCCCTCCGGATCGCGGTCCGCGTTCCGGCCCGTGTGGAGGAAGCGCTTTCCACCGGTATGGATGTGCCGGCATGGGTCCGGGAAAATCTGGCGGACATCGTCATTCCCAGTCCGAACAACACATCCACGGAAAACGACACGCAGGTCGATCTCTGGAAAATGCTTCTTCCCGAAAGGGACGGCCTGATTCTCGCCCCCTGCATTGACTGCACGCTGGGATCGGCACGCGGATATTTCATGCCCTTCACTGAGGAAACCGACAACGGTTTCGCCTCCGCCTTCTATCATCTGGGCGCGGACACGATGTACTTCTACAATCATTTCCCGAGCAATCACTTCCCGGGGACGGAACGTTTCTTCGGATATGCGGGCGACAGGCGTGAAGTGGAAAAAAGAGCGCGGCGCCATGTCCTGACCCGTCACGATTGTGTGGGAGAAGGCAGATTTCAGGAACTCTGCTATCCTGAGATCATCTGGAAGCACTGCTGCAACGGAAGCGTCCGGATCAATGCGGGCGGGGGCACGGAAGGACGCAGTGCGACTGTCGTGCTCGGGACCCGGGTCCCGGTGAAGGCGGACCTGCTGCTGAACACAGTCCCCTGCGAAACGCTTCCTCCGGAAACCCCTCTCCCGGAAATGCCGAAGGAGAAAGCCTTCTATCTTCAGGCAAAGGTCCCTGCCGGGGTTCTTCATGACGGCTGGAACGCTCTGGAAATATTCAACTGCGGAGAAAACGACATACCCGGAACAGATCTGGTCTGGAGCGAAATCAGAATTGACGCGGCGGAATAAAAATCATGTTTTTTCCTTTTTCCATCCGCCTCTCATCCCCCTCTCCCATCTGCCGCCCTCCGGGGAATGCTTTGATAAAACAAAACAGAGAAAGGATCTTTCAACATGGACTGGGATAGCCGAAGACATCCTCCCAAAGCGGAGGAAACACCGGAAAAGAGCACGGGAAAGAACCGGAATGCACATCCGGAATCCTTTTTCAGTTGCGCACAAGCTCTCCAAAAGGAAAACGGCGGATTCCTTTTCATTTTCCATGGAGAAATTCCCCGGCCAGGAGGGAGAAACGCGTTCACCCTGATTGAGCTTCTGGTGGTCATCGCGATCATCGCCATTCTCGCCGCCATGCTGCTCCCGGCGCTGAAACATGCCAAGGATATCGCCATCAGAAGTCTCTGTTCCAGCAATCTCAAACAGACCGGGATGATGGTCCTGATCTACGGGGAGGATAATTCAGGGAACATGCCGACCGGAGCATATTTCAACACAAGTGACGTCAACTACCGTCAGACCGTCTCCGGATGGCCCGGGGGGAGATATTACTTCTGGAACATGATCACGCAGGACAGTTCTGAAATTCCGAAGTGCATCGTCTGCCCGAAAGCGAGAAGCACCATGGGAAGCAACGGGAAAGGAAGTTCCCTCAGCTCCAATCCGGGAAAATTCGATCCCTATTACTGGACAAATTACAAATATCTTGCTCCGAAAAAACAAATCTATGCAAACGTCTATTTCACAGTTCACCGGATGAGACTTCCCTCCGCAAGCGGGATGATGTATGACGGCGGCTTCGACGGAGGTGGCCCGGGCAGCAACAGAAACACAACTCCCAGAACAGGAGAAAATGCTTACCAGTATATCCCCGGTTCCGGGACCGGAGTCTTTCCTCCTGAAACTGCGGCAGGAGCGTCTTTCTTCCGGTCTGACTGGATCAACCGCCACGGACCGGACATCTCGCTCTTATACTGGGACGGACATGTTTCTCCCTATCCGGCTCGGCAGGCGGCGGTCGAAACCCAGAAACCCGTGGAAAGACTCTATCAGAGCGGGGCCTGGGTCTATGACCCAAACAACAATATCCCGACCTTCTGCCCTCTCTGACCCGGCACAAAACAGGGAAACGCCTCCTCCCGCGCCCGGGACACGAAGGAAAAGGAGAAAGGGAAAGCCACGTTTTTTCCGGGGAAGGGTTGGATTTTTATCCTGCGGCATGCTATGTTACGACTTCCGGATTACCCCGTTGTGTAATGGTAGCACAAGTGGTTTTGGTCCACTCAGTCCAGGTTCGAATCCCGGCGGGGTAGCCATTTGCTCTTTTCCTCTTCCGGAAGGATTCCCCGGATTCATTTTCAGCATTTTTTCCATGATGACCCGGCAAGGGATCTGCCGGGGCCAGGGGACGCACACGAGTCCGTTTCCGGATGTTCTTCTCAGGCGGAGGGGCATCCGGAGGAAGCGATTTCCTCAAGCATGCATCGGGAAACAGGCCCCTCCCGCAGAATGCGCCAGTGACAGGCGGCATCGACACTGACTACGGTCGAAGCCCCCGAAGAAGCGGGAATCCGCCCGGCATCATAGAGCAGTTCCGGCTCCGAGACCAGGGAAGAGAGAGCTTCCTCCGCCGTCAGGGCGGCGGGAAGACCGGACAGGTTCGCACTCGTCGAAGCCAGCGGGGCGTCATATTCCTCCATGAGTCTCAGAAGAAAGGGATGATCCGGAATCCGGAATCCGAAGGTCCCCCCCAGACCGTCCGGTACAACAAGCGTAATCGGTCCGGGACAGAAGGCCCCGGCAAATCGCCGGGCAAGTTCGGGAAGGGGCGGACAGCAATCCCGCAGCGCCGCAGTATCATGTACAAACGCCGCAAGCAGCTTGTCCGCGCTCCGGCGCTTCATGGCATAGATTTTCTCCCGCGCGGCGGAATCGTTCCAGGCGCAGACCAGTCCGTAGACAGTCTCCGTCGGAAGCAGCAGCACCGCGTGCGCGGAAGGCGTTTTCAGCAGGGCAAGAGCCTCTTTCAAGGCAGCGTCAAAAGAAGTTTCCCGGATCATTGCCGTATTTTTCATCCTTTCTTCTTATCCAGTGTTTTTCCGTTCATCTTTTTCACTTTCTCTCCGGATTTTCCCTCCGGATTCCCGATTTTCCTCCCGGTTTCCGGCCTTCCCGCGAAGGAGGAGGAAGAAGGGAGAAGAAAAGGGGGAAAAATCATGTTCCGGGAGGCTCCCGGCCGCCTTCACCGTCCCGCAGAAGGAGAGGCTTTCCTCCCGGCGGCGGCCGCCGCGGCGTGGGAACTGGAAAGAAACAGAGAGCGCCAGAACGGCATCCACCGCTTCTCCAGACGCAGACGGAATTCACATCTCTTCCCCGAAGAATCGGAATCGACTTCGAGAAGAGGCGGATCCTCCGTCTTCCCCCCCGCTATTGCGTAAAGGCGGAGGAATCCTCCTTCCCGGGGGATTTCAACGCTTCCGGATTCCGCTCTCAGGACGGCAAGTTCCGCAAGGGGAAGAGCACTCCGGAAAAAGAGGAGTTTCCCTTTTCCCGGTTCCGAAAAGCAGTACAGGGCTCCCGGGAGCTCTCCCCCGAAGGAACGGAGATGCCAGAAATAAGGTTCTTCCGTGCGCCTGGCTCCGGAACGGAGCAGAAAAGAGTCCAGCTCTCCGGAACGGGCTTCCGGAAAGGACAGTTCCAGTCCGAAAAAAGGAATCCCCTCTTCCCTGCCCGCAAATGCAAGGACTTCCTGGTCCGCGGACTGCAAACGGAGCAGGAAGGAGAAGAATCCGGGCGAAAGATCCGATGCGGAGTTTTCCTCATCGCTCCCCTCCCCCGTCATCCGGAGTGCGGCGAGAAAACAGAGCACTCTCTCCAGGATGGCATCGCGGTTCCGCCCGGGAAAAAGACAGGCCGCAAATTCCGTCCGGGCAGGAAGTCCGGCGGGGAAAAAAGCTTCTCCCCTGCCGCCGGGAGATACGGACGGGGGGGAAGACAGGAGAGAAGGTTCCCTCCCCGTTTCTTCAGAAGAAAGACCCGAAGAGGCGGAAGCGGAATCCCGGCAGACAAGTGTCATGGACAGAGCTTCCCGATCCGGAAAAAACTTCCATTCGAGAAGGTCGAAACGGTTCAGAAACGCCACGGCTTCCTGCGGAAGGAGTTTCTCTCCTCCCGGGGAAGGAGCCTGAGTCTTTCTTCCCGGCCGGGAAAGAGAATTTTTCGCCGGGGGAAAGAGAGAATGCAGAAGATGGGAAAGAGCATCATTCCAGGAGAATCTGTCCCCTCCTCCCGAACGCCTGTCAAAACGCAGTTCCACCCCTCCCGGCGGAACGGAACACGCAGGCTCTGAAAAAAAGAAGGACGGCGGATGTGTTTTCCCCCCCGCAGAGGATGAGGCCGGGAACAGAGAAACAAAACGCCGGGATGACAGCAGACAAACCCGTTTTCCCGCCCCCGGAAGGAAAAGAGGATGGAAGATTTTCCCCCCGAGGGAGATCTCCCGGGGAAGAGTTTCCCGTTTCCGGTCCGCAAAAATGCAAAGTCCCCATTCGCCGCCGTCACCGGGAGAGAGCAGACAAAAGGAAAAAGGCGCCGTCATATCAAAATCCGAAAACGCCGGATGCATGGCCAGAGCCGCAGTTCCCAGGACGATCCAGTCGGCGGAACGCGGCAAAAACGATTCCCCGAGTCCGGCAAGAATTTCAGAGGTCTTCAAAAGAGAAGGCAGCTGCAGCGACATCACCGCCACGGGCACGGCGGCGGCGTTTTCTCTCCCGGATTCATCTCCCGATTCCACCCCCTGCACAAAGGACGAAGACTCTGCTTTCCCCCTCCCTTCGTTTTCCTCTTCCGCAGCGGAGCAAAAGCAGGGGCGGAAAACCATGATTCCGGAAAACAGCAGGACAGCCGCCGCCGGAAGCGGCAGAAGACACCTTCGCCGAAAAATGGGGAATCCGTTGTTCACTTGACGCACCGGTAGACAAATGCCGGAGGCAGATTCTTCCAGACCACCTCCGATTTGCTGACACGGGAAAAATATTTCTGCAGACGTTTCCTGAATTTTCTGCCCGCCGGAAGCAGCGTTCCCTGCAAATAGGCGAAGGTGGTGAACACTCCGCCGTCCGGAGCAAGAGAATCGTAAATCACGGAAAGCAGTTCCTCCTGCAGAGAGTCGGAAAACGAGGCCCACGGGAGACCTGAAATAATGACATCCACCTGAGAGACGCCCTCCTGATTCATCAGAAGGCGCAGATTGGCGGCGCTGTCATTGTACAGGCGCACCTGCGGGAACTTTTTCCGGAACGGAGGAATGACATTCGCATTCAGTTCCACGGCAAAGAATTTTGCAGTCGGAGAAATGGATTCGAGAATCAGCCCGGTCGCCGCTCCCGTCCCGGGCCCGAGCTCCACGACTGTGGCGGCCTTTTCAATGCCGATCTCCCCGGCCAGGGTACGGCAGAGAGTGCGGGAACTGGGCCAGACGGCGCCTGTGGTCCTGGGGTTCATGATAAACTGCCCCAAAATTGTGTTCTTCATTCGTTTTTCTCACCTAACACATCAGAGTTTGCCGGGGGGAAGAGAAACGCAAAACGCGTTCCGTGTTTACTATAGGCATATTCCGTCTTTTTTTCAAGCGTTCCGAATTGCAAAAGGCTTCCCCCTTCTCTGCAGGACAACGTCTGAGCGTCGCTTTCCGAAGAAAAACTCCTCTTTGACGCAGATTCCTTATTCAGACGGAACATGTCATTCCGCCGTAAAGACAGAACAGGAGAGTCCACCAATGAGCTTCCCCCAATTCCCGGACAAAAACAGAAGATTCAATCCCGCGGCGCCGCTCAGAAACAAGAGGCGGGAACTCTTCTGCCGACTCTACGCTTCCGATTTCTGGGGCAGACCGGAAGAAGCACTGAAAGCGGCCAATTATCATGTCCAGGGCGAATCCGCGGCACGGAAAACCGCAGGCATGATCCTTGATTCGGAAGAAGTCCGCGAACGAATCGCCTACCTGAGAAAAATCAAGTCCGAAAATTCCGTGGCGGACGACGCATGGATCAAGGAAAGCCTCATTAAAATCATCGAACACGCAAAAAAGGATTCCGACCGCATCCGCGCCCTTTCCAATCTGAAGAAGCTGCTCGTCACCTCCTCTTCTTCCGCCTCTGGCGCCTCCGGAAGACGCAGCAGAAATGAAATCAGCATCTCCATGGAACAGGCCGTGTTCCCCTTCTTTGAAGGCGGGGAAGACGGAGCAGAAGACTATCCGGATCCTTCTCTTCCGCCTTCTTCTCAAATTTCGCCTCAAACGTCTTCCCCGCAGGCTTTCCCGTCCGGGGGCTCCTCTTCTTGAGGGAAATTGAAAAAAAAGAGCCGCGGTGTATAGTATTTCCTTTCTTTCATGTTTTCTTGAATGTTTGAATGACTTTTTTCACTGACGGACGGAAATGATGGCGGACCATACCCGAATAAAAGCGGAAACATCCGTTGAAATGTTTTCTTCCCGCCGTACGGCGGCAGGATCGGGAGAAAAAGGGATGGGACTTCCCGCAAGGGCGGAGAATCAGAATCCGGAATCCGGGGGAACACATTCTTATGATGAACGGATGGCTTGATGAAAATACGCTCTTCCGTCCGCCCGCGGAAGGGAAAAGCCTGATTTTTCAGGTGACGCGCGGCTGCCCGCACAATCGCTGTTTGTTCTGCGGGATGTACAAGACGGTTTCGTATCGGGAATACGATCTCCGGAAAATCGAAGCGGACATCGAATGCGCCCTGCGCCAGGGCTTCGGAAACGCCAGAAGAATCTTCCTTGCCGACGCGGACGCCTTTTCACTCTCCACGGAAAAACTCGAATCCATTCTGCTTCTTCTGAACAGGAAATTCCCCTTGCTGAGCCGGGTCTCCTTTTACGCGGGCGGTCATTCGATTCTCTCCAAGACTCCGGAGGAACTCAGGCGTCTGAAGGAATTGAAAGCCTCGACGCTCTATCTGGGTCTGGAAAGCGGCTCCGAAGAACTTCTGAAACGTGTGGGAAAAGCCTGTACGGCGAAAGCCATGGCCGAAGCCGTGATCCGGGCACAGGGTTGCGGGCTGAAAGTTTCCGTCATGATTCTGCTCGGTCTCGGGGGAACGGAATTCAGCAGGATTCATGCGGAAAAGACGGCGGAAGTGCTCAACTACATGCGTCCGAAACTGCTTTCCGCCCTGCGCTTCATCGAAATTCCCGGTCTGACGCCCATGTTTAAAGGCTATCATCCCCTTTCCGAAAAAGGCTCCGCCGTGGAACTCCAAACCATTCTTTCGCTGCTGAATCTGGACGGGACGGTGTTCCGGGCGAATCACAGTTCCATCCCCTTTCCCCTTGAAGGACGCTTCCCGAAGGACCGGGAAAAATGGATCGCCACCCTTGACGCAGCCGTAAAAACGGGTATCTTATCCGAATCAGGACCGGGCCCCCTCCCGCTCTTTCTGTAACAATCCCCCTGCTGAGGCTTGATTAAAATGCTCGATACCGACCCGCACATGGACACGGAACATAAAATCGACAGCACCATCTCCACCGTGCAGCTCGACGTCTCCGCCATGATCCGGGACCGGGAAGCCGACGACTCCAACAACAACCCCGGCTCCCCCATCGAACAGGAAAAACTCGACATCGATACCCGCGTGACCGCCCGCCTCACCCAGAAACCGCACGACAAATACAAATTCCGCAAAAGCATCGGGCGTGGCGGCATGAAAATGGTCCTTCAGGTAAAGGACATGGACACCACGCGTGATGTCGCCATGGCAGTTCTTCCCGATGCCGCGGCACGTCCGAGAAGAGACATCATGCGCTTTGTCCAGGAAGCACGCATCACGGCGAGTCTGGAGCATCCGAACATCGTCCCTGTCCACGACATCGGGGTGGATTCGAGCGGAGCGCCCTACTTCACCATGAAACTTCTCCGGGGAGAAACCCTTGCCTCGGTTCTGGAAAAACTCGACAGCGGCGTCCCGGAATACGTGGAAGCCTACAATCTGACGCGCCTTCTCCGCATTTTTCTGAAGATCTGTTACGCCGTGGCTTTTGCGCATTCCCGCGGAGTGCTTCATCTGGATCTGAAGCCGGAGAACGTGCAGATCGGAGACTTCGGCGAAGTGCTGATCATGGACTGGGGCCTCGCCCGAGTCATCAAAAACGGAAGCGCCGACTCCGAAAGCGACTCCGGAACGGAATCCGGCGAGGAACTCGAAAACGAATCCCGCGACATTCCCAGCGGCGCCTTCGCCACCGTGGACGGCGTCATGAAAGGCACCCCGGGCTACATGGCGCCCGAACAGGCCGCCGGGAGAAACAGCCTCAAAGACTGCCGGACCGACATCTATGCGCTCGGCGCCATTCTCTACGCCATGGCCACATGCAAATCCCCGATTGAAAACAAAAACATCAAGGAAATGATCCGGGACACGCTTTCCGGCAACATCATCCCTCCCCGGGAAAGGACACCGGAACGGGAAATCCCCAGCGCGCTGGAAGCCGTCATTCTGAAGGCGATGAGCACCAATCCGGACAACCGTTATTCCTCCGTCAAGGAACTCCGCAACGAGGTGTTCGCCTTCATCGGCGGATTCGCAACCGTGGCGGAACGGGCCACCTTCCTGAAGCGGACGCTCCTTTTCTTCAAGCGGCACAGCATCATTCTGAGCTTCACGGCGGCGATTCTGCTGATTCTGCTCTGCATCGGGGTTTACGCGGTGCAGGAGAAGATGCGACAGCAGGGATCGTGGTCCTGTGTCTACCGTCAGGACTTCACCCGTCCGGAAGCGGCTCAAGGGCTGCGCAATCTCATTTTCACCAACAGCATGATTACAGAACGGACCTCTTCCTGGCCGCTCACTCCGGAGGGTCTTTCCATGCCGCTCGGGGAATGGCTCTGGCTGGATCTGCCCGTTTCCGGAAACACAAAACTGGAACTTTCTTATCATCCGGGACCGACTCTGGAGGCACTGGAGGTCTGTCTGAGTTCGAGAATGGAACCGCTCGGCCAATGGTGGCATGTCCCGACAGGATATTCCTTCCAGTTCGGCGGATTTTCGGGGACCAGGGACATCATCTACCGCAATCTCAATGAACTCAACTCGGAACTCATCACGGCGATGGAATCGAAGGCGAAGCCCGGACGCGTCAATACGGTCACCTTCATCCGTGAGGGCGAAACCCTTATGATCCGGACGGAAGATGGAAGCACTCTTCAGGCAACCGATCTCTTTCCCCCCACAGGGAAAAATCTGGAAAGGATCGGCATCCGGTCCTTTGCCAATTCCATGAAACTGCGTTCCATCGTGCTCTACCGTCTTGCGCTTCCGGAAAAGGCAAGTCCTCTGATCGCAGGAGATGCTCTTTCGGATGTCCAGCTTTATGAAAAGGCCATTGAAAAGTATCTCATGGTCGCGGACAGCTATTCACAGCTGCCGCTGTCGGAAATGGCCCTGACCAAGGCTTATATGACCGCGGCCTCCAAGCTCCCGGACTCCCCGCTCCGAACCGAACTGATTGTCGACATCAAACGCCGCATTGCCGCCAAACCCGCCTTCAAATACCAGGAGCAGATCATGGAAATCGACGCGCTCACACTCTGGCGAGAACAGCGTTTTCATGAGGCTCTGGCTTATGTCAGCGATCTTCTCTCGAGGAATCCGGACACGGGAATCGTCGCAAAACTGCTTCAGCTGCCACATCAGAAACTGCCGGAGGACGTTGTCCGGGAGCTTCTCCGCTGCATTTCCCGGACCAGAAATCTGAAACGACTGGATCTTTCCAACTACGGAATCCGCTCTCTCAGTCAGCTGCAGGGACTTCCCCTCACTCATCTGGACTGCTCCGGAAATGAACTGGCCTCCCTGGACGGGATCTCCTCCATGCCGCTTGAAACGCTCGACTGCAAAAACAATCTCCTGCGCGATCTGAAACCGCTCCGCGGCATGAGACTCAAGGCCCTCTCCTGCCGGAACAATCTCATTGAGGATGTCGATTCCCTGAAAGGAATGCCGCTCCGGGATCTGGATCTCTCCGGAAACAGGATCGCAGATCTTTCCCCGCTCGCGGGAACCTATTCTCTGGAAAGACTGGTCTGCCGGAAAAACCAGGTCCGCACGCTTGCACCCCTGGCGGATCTGAAACTCAAAAAGCTCGACACCGGCGAAAATCCGCTGGACTCGCTCGAAGCGCTCCGCGACATGGAGCTCACCTCGCTCCTGATCGACAGGACAGAAGTGCACGATCTTTCCCCCCTGAAAGGAATGCCGCTCCACACCCTGGAACTTTATAACTGCGACCGTCTCAAAGATCTCTCGCCCGTCTTCCAGATGCCGACTCTGGAACGCCTCAGCCTGCCGCCGGAGCCTGCGGACATCCGTCCCCTGCGGGAAAGCGCTTCTCTGAAATACCTCTCCAAACGTTCCGTTGCCCCCTACTCCGCCGACCCGCCGGAAACCGCGGCGGAATTCTGGACCCGGAATCCCAACTAACACTTTCCCCGTGAAAGGGAAAACAGCTGTCATGTATTCCAGATCATCCATTCTGAAACGCTTCCTCCCTGCCCGGGGCGGGAACGGAAAAACGCAGGATAAAGAAAACGAAAAAGAAACGGAATCCGATCTTGTCGTGTTCATTCACGGACTTTTCCTTTCCGGGCACGTCTTTTATCCGATGGCGCGCCATCTTGCGGCACAGGGATGGGAAGGAATCGTCTACGACTACCCCACACGTTTGAAAAACGTCTGCGGACACGGGGAGGATCTCGCCCGTTTCCTCGATGAACTCTGTGAAAAGGAAAACGGAAGAAAAAGAAAAATCGTGCTGGTGACGCACAGTCTCGGCGGAATTGTCGTCAGAGCGGCATCGGGACTCTGGAACTCCCGGACGGAAAACGCCATCCGGAAAATCCTGATGATCGTTCCTCCGAACCGCGGCTCGGACATGGCCAGGCTGGCATGCGCCCTCTTTCCCCCCGTCGGAAAACTTTCCCGCGTCCTTCCCGACCTGAGCAGCTCTCCGGATGCCGCCGTTCATCGGCTCCCTCTCCTTCATCCCGGAAAACAGGAACTCGCCATCTTCGGCGCCCGTTATGATCTGGAAGTCCGGGAGAAATCCTACCATCTCCCGGGAGAATGCCTTTACCGCCGCTTCCCCTGCGGACATACGGACATCCTCTTCCGCAAAGAAATCTTCTCCCAGGTGGAGTCCTTTCTTCAGACCCCTTTCCCTCACTGAAGAATCCTCCCCGTCCCCTGTTCCATCCCGTTCCCGGGCTCAACTCCTGACCTGATTTTGCATAAGAAAACTGTTTCGCAAGGAGAACAGGAGGATGGGAAAAGCGTCAGGGCTTTTTTGCGGTCTTCCCCGCATTCGGGTCGGGATTGCCGCTTTCCCAGGCGCCCGGAGCGGAAGAAGCATCTGCCGCAGGAGCGGAGCTGCCTGAATTCTCGGAAAGGATTTCCGCCTTCAGACGATCCGCCAGGAAGGGATACGCCGCCATGCAGGCCTTGGTCACTTCGGACTTCATGACATCAAAGGGAGGAAGCGCCATGCGTTCTGTATCGGAAAAAGAACGGTGATATTTGTCGTAGGCGAATCTGGCCATTCTCAGATGCCCGGCCGCGGCTTCCCGGTCCCCGTATCCGAGCAGGACGCAGCTCCGGAAAATCAGGAGCGGGATATAGTCATTCGCCTGCTTGTAACTGGCGTCGGTAATATCCTCCGTCCATTCGGTCAGGATAAAGGCGTCGAAGTCAAGACGGTTTGCCTTGTTTCCTTTGAATTCCCTGCGGAGCAGATTGTAATACTCGCGGGATTTGGCATACTGACCATAACTGTAAAGCAGCACGGCAGCATCGGTGTAGAAATATTCCCGCGCATGCTTGAAGGAAGGCACATCGGGATTGCGTTCGATCACTTCGTCATAATAGCGTTTGACGGCATCCACCAGAGCCAGGTTCGGCACCAGCATGAAGTACATGGATGCCTGATTGTCCGGAAGTAGCATCCGCCCGTTGGAAAAACTGACCTGCAGGGACTGCACGATCATGCGTTCGGAATTGGTGTCCGCCTTCATCGGGCTGTATGCGATTCCCTGGGTCGCCCAGTAAATGGCGAAGGATTCAGGGAGGAGCCAGTCCAGCTCGCCGTAGTTTCTGTTGATGTCCGCAATGACCTGGGGGTCGATAATGTATTCGGTGCGGAGCCATCTGGCGCGCAGATAGAGGGAAAGGGTCTCCAGCTCTTCCGCTGTCAGGCGCCGGACTGTTTCATCCCCGGCAAGCGAAGGAGGCACGCTTTCCATGTCCGGCGGCAGCTTCCCGAGAAACTCAAAGCGTTCCAGAAGCACGTCCAGACTTTCAAATCCCCATGCCTTCATGATTTTCCAGAGCGGGTGGTCCGGAGGGAACTTCTCCTTTAGTTCGCTTTCGGTTTTCGGGGCGGCTGCCAGCGCCTCCCAATCCGGATAGTGGGTCCCGTAGGCGTGCAGGAAAATACGGGCCATTTCATACTTGTAATAACGCTGGGCATCGTCCAGAACATTGCCGAGCTTATGCTGGTAAATCCATCCGAGTTCCTTGTAAAGCTCCGGATCGTTCGGATTATAGCGGAGCGCTTCCTGAAGCACTTCGATTCCGCGGTGAACCCAGCGCCAGCGGTCCTCAGGTGACTGACAAGTTACGGAAATATTGTACGCCATGTTCCAGCCCAGATAGGCCGCGGCCGCCGTGGACTTCGGCTGCAGTTTCGTAATCCAGGAAGCCAGCTGCGCCAGCTCGAAATATTTGCCCTGTTCCTGAAGAGAAATGGTCCGGAGCCAGAGAAAGTCCGCAATGATGCCCCGGAAACCGCCCAGAGCGACGGTCGTGAACGCTACCACCGGCGGCGCGCCGTCGACATATTCGGCATCCACGAGCGAATCCTCCCGGATGATCGAATCAAGGCGGGACTGCACATAGACATTCGCCAGCAGCAGAATCACCGTCGCAATCAGAGCCGTCAGAAACAAAATCAGACGTCTTCCGTTCATTTTTTCTTCCTCATCTCTCTATCACCTTCCACTACTCTTTTCCCGTCAGGCCGGGGGAAACGCTCCCCATCTATACTGCCGCCCCTCTCGCGTGTTTCCGTTCCAGCTCTTTTTTTTCTTTCTTCCCCTCCCGCCTCCTTTTTTCCTCAGCACAGCTCTTCAGGCAGCAAAAGACGGCGGGCGGGGCATCCGCCTCCGCCCCCTCCTAGCGTTTCATGGCAGTCCCGAGCTCTCTCCGGCTGTAAAGCCAGATACCGAAAAGGCAGAGCGGCAGACCGCGCAGAAGCAGATTCAGAAGCACCAGTTTCCCGATCAGGGCGAATTCGACCAATTCCCCGTCCGACACATGTGAGGACACAAAGAAATCCTGCAGCGGAATCAGCAGCGTCACCATAAGGGTGCTTGCCCAGGCTCCGATGTTCTCCAGAAAACCTCTGGGCAGACCTTCCGTCTTGGCCAGGGAACCCAGAAGATAATTGGACAAAACTCCGATGACCAGATACGAGACCGTCAGGAAAACCGCAACCGGCATGCTGACCAGCGCACCGATCGCGCAGGCAATCCCAGTCAGAGCAGCAAGTCCCAGAAATGTGACAAACACTGCGCGGCAGTAATTTTCAGTGAATCCTGTCACGCGGATCATCAGCTTCGGACCGTCCGCCTGCTGAAAATAAAGCGAACTTCCGTCCGGAGTAAGATTGGCGAAGCCGAATTCCGCCGTTCCTTTGTGGACCGCAATTTTGCCTGGAACAGCAAATTCGTTTGCTGCGCCGCAGAGAATTTCCTCCGGGTCCTTGGAAATGTAGACCGGCACATACCCGGTCACAGGAGCGTCCGGAGCATCTGATTCGCGTTTCTCCTGCATGAGGCGCATGAACCATCCTCCGCGCGCCAGAGTCTGCTTGTTTGTACTGGAGCTGGAAAAGGTTTTGTATCGCAGATACAGCGGCCCGTCATACGAATCGGGCAGACCGGAATACTGCCAGCGCCGTTCGGTCCCGACCTTGACTTCCCCCATATTCGCCATGATCTGTTTCGTCAGCTGATCGAGATATTGTTTGCGTTTGGCGCCGTCAAGTTCGGGGAGGTGTTCTCCGCGGGAAGCCGCATCCTGAATTCTGCGTTCGAGTTCCGCCTGGACCAGTTCCTGGAGGTCCGGCGGCCGGGGCATGAAAACACGGCGCCCGGTCAGGACTTCGTTTTCCACCCTCGACCGTTCCTGCTCCGGGAAATCCTTCCTCTCATACTGCCAGAAAAGGAATCCGTATATCACTGCCGAGGAAATCAGCAGCAGCACGGTGTGAATGAGAAGCACGCCTGTAAATTTCCCCAGCCATACCGTTGCGCGTGAAATGGGCTTCACCACAATCATGTGCAGCTGCCCGTTCTCCACATCCGTGCACAGCTCTGAACACGAAAGCCAGATCGAAGACGCGGACAGAATGAACGCCACGAATCCCAGACTGTATTCCAGGATCACCTGAATAAATCCCAGCGCCGTACCGTCCCCTCTGATGGTGTTCGGCACCAGAACAATGCAGAGCAGCAGCAGAAAGAGGAGAAGCCGGAATACGTTGGAACGCAGGGCAGAACGGCATGTCAGTCTCACGACGGCCAGAAACGCGGTCATAGAGTCATTCCCCATCCTTTTTGGAAGAAAGCATTTCCTTCAGTTTCCGGTTGGCATCGTCCATTTCTCTGCGTTCCTCCTCGCTGGGAGAGGGCGAAGCTTCGGGCGCCGGAGCTTCCCGGCTCAGGCTGTCCAGAACGGAGCGGTCTATCTGCTCCTCGGATCCGGCGGCGGAGGGAGGCGGAACAACAGGAGCTTCTTCGGGTTCTCTTCCGGCAAGACGATTCAGAAGCTCATCGGAGGAAAGGCCCTCCCGTCCCGTTTCCTGTCCGGCGGAAAGATATTCGGCAATATGCCCGCCCGCGCGGGCTCCGAAGGTTTCCACGCTTTCCTGTCTTGCGCGGTTGACCACATCCAGGAAAAATTCTTCCAACGTCATGCGCGGATGGGAAATCCTGAATTCCTCCCCGTTCAGGCTGGAACGCAGAATTGAAAGGACCTTCTCCATCACTTCCGGTGGAAGTTCCGGCGTGGTGATCGTGCTGGTATTCTGAATGGTGAGCAGTTCGCTGAGCGTGCCCTGAGCGCGGATCCGACCGCCGTAAAGAATGATGACTCGGTCGCAGACGTCTTCTACATCGCTCAGAAGATGACTTGTCACAATCACGGTCTTCCCGCGCTTCTTCAGCATCAGGATCAGATCCTTGACTTCCCTGCATCCCAGAGGATCCAGTCCGGAAGTCGGCTCGTCCAGAATCAGAAGCGAAGGATCATTCACCATCGCCTGCGCCAGACCGATCCGCCGCGCCATCCCCTTGGAAAACTCGCCCACAGGACGGTTCTTCGCATGGGACATGCCCACCATTTCCAGAAGCTGCGTGCAGCGTTTCGCACGTTCCCCGGCTGAAAGATTGAAGAGGGAGGCAAAGAAGTCCAGCGTTTCATACGCCGTCAGATACTTGTACAGATAGGATTCCTCGGGCAGATAACCGATCAGTTTCTTCGTATCGACATCGCGGGGGGATTTGCCGAAAACCGTCAGCCGCCCCCCCGTCGGATACAGCAAACCGAGCAGCATCTTCACCGTGGTGGACTTCCCCGATCCGTTCGGCCCCAGAAGCCCCAGCACTTCCCCTTCCCGGACCTCAAAGTCCAGGTCGTTCACGGCCTTGGACTTCGGACGGTTCCAGAAATCCCTGAATTCCTTCACCAGTCCGACAGAACTGACCACTACGGAAGATGCCTTCCTTTCCGATTCCATTTCCATTTTTGCAGGTCTCCCGGTCCCGTAGTACTACTCTATTCCGACTTGCCTTCCACAGCGGCAACGCCTGCAGTGGATTCGGCAAAAGTCACTTCCTCGCCCGTCCTCACCAGACGCGCACTGTTGAAAATCACAATCAGCGTGCTGAGCGTATGGAAAACCGCCGCCGCTATCGGAGACATCCAGCCGAATACTGAAAGCACTATCCCGCCCGCAACAAACAGAAGCCCGAAAATCAGATTCTGATTCGTCACCGAAGACGATTTGCGCGCCAGAGTCACCAGAAGCGGAATCCTCCGCAGATCATTCGTCATCAACGCCACAGACGCACTGTTGATCGCAATGTCAGACCCGATCGCACCCATCGCTATGCCGAGATCGCCCACAGCAAGAGCGGGAGCGTCATTCACGCCGTCTCCAACCACGGCGACAACGCTGCTGCGCTTGACTTCCTCCACATACGCCACCTTCCCCTGCGGAAGACAGTCGCTGCGGACATCGTCGATATTCAGCTGCGCGGCGATCTTTTCCGCCACGGATGCACGGTCTCCGGTCACCATCGAACAGCGCTTCACGCCGATTCCCTTCAGCTCACGGATCGCCGCCGCCGCTTCCGGACGGATCTTATCCTTGAACCCGATCCAGCCGACCAGCTTCCCGCTGCGTGCAACGTACACAACGCTCATGCCCTGTTCCTCTTCATCTGTCCCTCCGCTCACGGAAATTCCTTCCGTTTCAATCCACGCAGCGCGGCCCACGAGAATCTTCACCCCGTCCGCCATCGCTTCCACGCCTTTCCCGTGCTCTTCGCGGAATGACGTGATCTCCAGAGGCTTCAAGCCCACTTCAGAGGCAAGGCGCTGGATCGCCAGCGCCGTCGGATGATTGCTGTGCAGTTCCAGCGACATGGCATAACGCAGCAGTTCCGCCGGCTCTACACCATCCACCGGAGAAAGACGGGCCACCGAAAGCTCTCCCTCGGTCAGGGTCCCCGTCTTGTCAAAAACCACCGCGCGGATTTTCGCGGCCAGCTCCAGATGGTTCACATTCTTGATGAGAATGCCCAGACGGGCGGCCGCGGCCACCGCCGCCACCAGCGTCGTCGGCGTCGCAAGCACCACGGCGCAGGGACATGCGATCACCAGCAGCGTGATAACGCGCGTCATATTTCCGTCCGTAAGCCACCACGTGATTGTCGCGAGCATGAGAATGGTCGGCGTATAATATCCCGCGTAGCGGTCGATGATCCGGACAGCCTGCGTTTTGCTGCGTTCGGCGGAAAGAATCATGTCCTTGACCTTCCCGAGCGTCGTGTCGCCGCCGAGTTTCGTCACTTTGACGTCGATACTTCCCGAAAGGTTCTGCGTCCCGGCATATACCTCATCGCCGCCGGACTTGTCAATCGGCAGAGACTCTCCTGTGATGGAGGCCTGATTCACGGCGCTCTGTCCATTGACCACCACGCCGTCCACGGGGAAGTTCTCTCCCGGACGCACATTGATGATGTCTCCCACCGCCAGAGACAACACTTCCACTTCCACCGGATTCCCGTCCACCAGCTTCCTCGCCGTATGCGGCGTCAGGCGGATCAGCGCTTCAATAGAACGCTGGGCTCCGCTCGCCGTATGCGATTCAATGATGATGGTGATCAGAAGAAAGAACGCAATGATCCCCGCCGTCCGGAAATCTCCCGAAGTGAATGCCGCCAGAATCGCCAGCGCCACCAGTTCGTTCATATACACGCGCCCTTCGTAGAGATCCTTCACCGCGGTCAGAAGAATCGGAAGTGCAAGAAGAATCGCTCCCAGAGCCGCGCTCAGATCCGAAGCAAATCCCTGCTCCGGAAAAAACCAGGACATCAGATAGGAGTTCACAATCAGAAATCCGCCCGCAAAGGCAAAGGATGCCCTCCCCATGGAACGGGAATGCCCTGCACCATCACCCAGCGGAGCTCCGCAGGAGATGCAGCGCGCCCCCTCGGAAGAGGAATCGGCCGCATGTTCGTGATGATGATGCTCATGATGGTGGGAATCATGACTGCCGTGATCGTGCCCGCAGCCGCAGGCGTTCAATGGTTTCTCCGCAATGTCAGTCATTTCGCACCGCCTTTTGTATCGCCTTCATTCGACTCATTTTTTACAGTCGGCTCCGGATTGAGCTTCAGGCGGATTTCCTGATCCGAACCCGGAGTGATCCCGATCACAAATTTATCCTGCACCTGGGTCAATGCTCCCGCCAGACTCCTGGAATACAGCGAAACCAGTGTCGATTCCGGATTCTTCCGGTATTCCACAAGAAGCTGTTTGAAATAATCCGTATCGGCCTGGACTTCGGATATCATGCGTTTCTTGTAGTTTTCCGCCTCGGAAGTAATACGCACAGCCTCGCTTTCCGCCAGATTTTTCTGCTCGACGGCATAGGTCCGGGCTTCCTCCTGAACCTTGGCAACGGTCGCGTTTGAAAGCTGCTGCAGGCGGAATGCATCCAGCGCAGTCGCCGGCGGGCTGACCAGGGTCAGCGTCAGATTTTCCATCGTGATCCCGATATCAAGAGCTTCAATGTTTTTCGCAAGAGTCTGCTTCACCAGATTTTCATACGGGGTCTTCTTGTAGTACGCCGTATCGAGCATCGTCACGGCGCTGCAGCAGATCACGGCATCGTCTATCAGATTCCGGAGAATCACATTCGCTCCGCCGAGACTGATCCGTTCTTCATCCGGACCCTTGGTCAGAGACTGGGAATGAACGGAAGTTTCCTCGCTGATGCAGCGTTCAAAAAATTTCAGGGGGTCTGTGATACGGTAGGTCATTTCCCAGGCCGCATGGATAATGGCGTTGTCCCCGGTAAGCAGATATCCGTCCTTGCCGGGAACCAGGGCGTCGGAGGGTGTCCGGGAGGACTGGGGATTCGTATTGCCGTAAAGGGGATCGGTGTCGGACGGCATGAACGTCCGGCAGGAAATCTTTTCAATCCCTGTCGGAATGCGCACGATCTTGTTCACAGGATACGGCAGAAACCAGTGCCAGCCTTCCCGGTACAGACCGTCTATCTCCCCGAACTTCAGCACAATCACGGCCTCCTTCGTCGTATCCACCCGGAATGAGCCTCCCGCTATCAGAAAATAGAGGATCATTACGGATATCGCAAATGCCAGAAATATGAATCCGGCCTTCAGCACTTTCGACAACAGCTCAAGTCCCGGCGAAAACTGGCTCTCCTGCGCCGGAACAGCCGGCATGGATGAACTGCTGCCGGACGCCAGCACGTTCTCTGTCTTCTTGTCATTCATCATTCTGCAGACTCCGCTTCACATTGGTCTCATGGATTATTTCTTCCCGCCAGGGACGCCGCCCGCACGGCCGGCGTCGTCGTCGTACTGAATCTTCATCTTGAAGATGTCAAACGGAGTGGAATCGGTATCGAGCACCAGAGTCGTCTTCGTGCTCACAATCCGTTTCAAAGAGTCCAGTTTCCGGAGGAAGGAGGCCAGCTCCGGATCCTGGTTGAATACGGAATAATATTTCGCTGCTTCCGCATCGCCTTCGGCCATCAGTTTCTTCGCCTGCGCCTGGGCGTCGGCCAGAATTTCCTGTTTCGCGCGGTCTGCATCGGTCCGGATTTTCTGGGCAACGGTGTTGCCTTCCGCGCGGAATTTCTTCGCGGCGGTGTCGCGTTCCTGCTTCATCGTCGCGGCAATCGCCTTGGCGCTGGCTTCCGGGACACCGATCGAGCGGATCCCGACAGAAACCACATCAATCCCGTAATGCTTCATCATATCGTCTTTCAAGCCGGCGAGCATTTCCGCTTTCATTTCATCCAGTTTCATTTTTCCGGGATCCGTATTGATCATTTCATCAAATTTGAACTTGCCCACCACGCCGCCTTTCACGGTACGCATCCGGTCGCCGAGATAGCCTTCGGCATCCGCTATGCTTTTTGCCGCGTTCTTGAAGACTTTGAGGTCTTCCAGCTTGTAGATCACGTAGATCCCGACAATGACGTTTTTCTGGTCCGCTGTGGTGGTTTCCTCCAGTTTCCCGATGTTCCCGTCAAAGGTGGTCAGGCGAATGTCGTATTTCACGATTTCCTGAATGGGATATGGAAGGCGGAAATGAAGTCCGGGCCCTTTCTGATCCGTGATTTTTCCGAGCGTCAGCACCAGCGCCTGTTCCGCCGCAGTCACCTGATACGTGAAAATCGCCAGCAGAAAAATCACTGCCACAATCAGCCCCAGCAGTATGGTGGGAAGATGTTTCACCTTGGATACGCTTTTGGATTCGGATGTCTTACTCATCTTTCATTTCTCTCCAGTTCTCTGTTCCTTATTATTATATTTTTATTATTGATTTTCTGTTCCCTGCAATTTCCTTCAGACAATGAATCAGGCCGATCCTTCTGAGGGAAACAGTCCCTTCCGGCATCTGTGGGGATGGAGGGGAAGGGAGAGAATAAAGAAGACTTACTTCCCAAGTTCGCCGAGATCGGCGTCCAGAAGGTCGAGTCTCGGTTTCTCCTCCATATTCAGTTCATAAATCTGCGACTTCAGACGCTCCGAAAGCACGTATTTGCGGAGGTGGGCGCAGTCGTTCTCCAGAAAATCCAGATACGTCCTCAGACGGAACATGAAGGGAAGAGCCCGGTAGGCAGTCAGCTGACTGTTGAAACGGACCGCCTCCGCCATGGCCACAGTCGCCGTGTCGTATTGATACGCTTCCGCGTCACTGACGATTTTCAAGGCTTCCACCTTCGCGCTTTCCACGGTTTCCGCGCTGTAGGCGTCCGCCTTGTATTCCTCGGTGAGAGCCTCCTCCTGCGCACAGACCACATCCTGGAAGGCGGCAGCGACATTCACCCCTCCGGACTCATCAGGAGCCTCCCCTGCGGTGGTCCCCCCGATCGGAGGATGCGCATCATGAAGATTCACGCAGATAATGTCCACTCCGATGTTCAAACGATCCGCCGCATTCTGGATCCGGGCCTGCAGATGCCGCGCCACTTCTTCCCTGCCGAAGGAAATATCCTTCATGAAATCGGTGCTGGCAAAATACGCGGTCGCCTCGCTTTCCCCTGTCAGGGTGAGAATTTCATTCACGTCTTCAAAGTTGAAGGCGTAATCGTACACCTGCCCGGGCCGCACACGATAGCTGACAGGAAGCGCCGCTTCCAGAATCGAAACCGGAAAGGCTATGTCATTCGACCCCTTCTCCACATTCGCAACGAGGAAGCCGTCCTCCTTCATGTAATGCTGTCCCGTCCACAGAACAACGCTGGCGTTCTGCATCGTCTTCGTGTCTTTAAGCTTGTCCATGTGCGCGCCGATGACGAACTGCTGCATCCGGTCCACCGGCACACGCACAATATGTTCAATCGGCCACGGCCATTTCAGATGAATCCCCGGCTGAAGCACCTCCTTCCCAGGCACAAACGCTCCGAAACGCTCACGTATGCCCAGCTCGCCCGGATTCACCTGCGCAATCCCGGTGAAAAGCCAGAGCACAAAGCCCCAGAGAATCAGAGCAGGAATAATGGATCTTTCAAAAAACGTATAAATCCACGTCCGCGAAACTTTGAACCCGAATTGGTAATCCAGCGAATCCGCAATGTTCCGGACAACACCCCCAGGCTCCAGAAACAGTGCCAGAAGACGGCTCTCATAGACCGGCCGATCCTCCAGCTGCGTCCGCGGACGGTAAAACTCCACCACGAAATTCAGCAGAAACTCCAGCGCAAGCACGCAGAAAATAAAGAATACAATATTGAAAAAATGCACTTCCCACAGAATCCGATCCACCGCCTTGGCCGCTTCCGCCGACGCCATCAGCAGAGCTGCCAGCCCTGAAAGGAGCATCACCATCCCCCCCACAATCAGCCACGCCCCCGCAGGACGCAGCCAGCGGAATTCCGATATGTGAGACTGCCCGATCAGAAACACCCCGAAGAAAAAACTCAAAACCAGCCCAATCGAACACAAAAACGCCAGATTCACCGGGTGCACAGGCTTCAGCGACCCCATCATCAGCGCCGGATCCTGATGGAACTCCCTCCACAGAAACACCAGTGCCAACGTCATCAGCACAAAACTCAGCAGAGATATCGAAGAGGGCACATATTTCCGGAAATTCCCGTACATCCGCCCAGCCGTAAAACGGACATCCTCCGATACATCCAGAATCGAATTCAGCTTCTCCTTCCGTCTCTCCAGAAGCTGTTTCTCCTCCTCCTCGCGGACCATCCTGCTGAAAAAAGCTCCCTGAATAAGCGATGCCAGAGAAAAAATCATGGCCGCTCCAAAGGGTATCAGCCCCAGCTTGAACACTCCGATCCCTCCCCAGGACGCCGTCAGAAAAATCGTAACGAACAGTCCCGCCGAAAGAACCAGCGCGGCAGCCGAAAGCTTCACAGACAGACGCCCGCGCTCCAGTACAGACGCCAGATTTTCTTTTCCTCTCAACATTCCCGTGCTTTCCCTTCTTTTAATATTTTATAATCTTTAACTTGATTTCTCTATTTCTCTGATTTCATGTCTTCATGGCATCACATCTTTATTTCAGTAATCTCCCCTGCCCTTTTCTCTGTTTCAAACAGGCACGGGCACAGGTCCATTATGCGCAAGATAACTCCGCGCAAGGAAAAACTCAAGTCCGGGAAAACAGATTTCTTTCGATTTTGAGAATGTTTCCCGCCTGAAAATGCTCTTTGCGCAAAAAAATAGATGAATTTGTCCCTTTTTCACAATAAAAAATCACATGCCCGGGCAAAAAAAAATGACTCCGCCCGGAAATTTTTTCCCCGGACGGAGTCGTCTTTTTTTCAGAACCCGGCCCCTGCCGCAGCTGTCGTCAGCGGTTCAGCTTTTTCCAGACCGGTTCCACATCCACCACTTTCCTGCTCTTCGCTGCCTTGTCGATGCAGAGGGCGAGAACCGCGCTTTCCAGGCCTTCACTCCCGCTGCACGTCGGGAGAGCGTCGGTCGTCATGGGGCCTTCATACAATTCCTTCATAATATAGGAATCGCCGCCGCCGTGCCCGTCCATGCCGAAGCGGATCGTCACCTCGTTCTGCCCGTGAACGGCATATTTCAGCGTGCTCGAATACAGTTCCACCACCAGATTCCCCTTCGTGCAGGTGAAATACATCCGCCGTTCCGGAATCGCATTCGACATCGTGCACTGAAACATCACGCGGATCCCGTTCCGATATTCAAAGGCGGATACCAGATTGTCCATCAGATCCTTGTCCGAAGTAAACGCCGACTCCACCCCGTGCGGATCCTCCCACGCCCTGGTGAATGTCCCGGGAAATTCCTTTTCCATCTTCCGGTTCTCCGGCTTGAACAGGTCCAGCCCCCCGAACGCCGCAACCTTCGACACATGCGACTGGCAGAACCAGTTGATCAGATCCAGATCGTGGCAGCATTTCTCCAGAATGTGCGGCCCCGCATATTTCGTCTGCCGCCTCCAGTTGCAGAGAATGTACACCCCGTGATGCGGATCAATATTCTCATTCGCGTCAATGCTCATGATGTCTCCGAGCACTCCGGAATCCAGCAGCTCCTTCACTTTCCGGTAAATCGGCGCGTAACGGAGAACAAAGCCCGTGGCAAATTTCCGCCCCGATTTCCTGTGAGCTTCAAAAATGGCTTCGCAGTCCTCAATCTTCGTGGCAAGCGGCTTTTCCGTAAAAACATCCTTTCCCTGACGGAATCCTTCCAGAATCTGCTCCTTGTGATAGGCGTTCGGGGAAAACACCATCACCCAGTCCACGCCGGGAACGGCAATCGCCTCCTGATAGCTTGCGCAGATCTTCGCATCCGGATAGTTCCAGCAGTCCGCGGAAATGGCCCGCTTCGCCTGCTCCATGTCCGGATCATACACGGAAAGGACTTTCACCTTCCGCACGGAATCCCTCAAGAGATTCCAGACCACGCCGCGCCCGCGATTCCCCGCACCAAGCACTGCTACACGAACCTCCTCCTGTGAGGCAGCGTCCTTCCCCGCAGCGGTGACAGGTTTCGCAGATGATGCTTTCTTCTTCACCGGGGGCTGCTTTACCGGAGCCTTCTTCGCCGGAGCCTTCTCCGCCGATGATGCTTTCTTCACCGCGGGTTTCACAACCGCAATTTTCTTCCCGGTCTTTTTTACCGGATTCGCGTCTTTCTTTGCCGCCATCTTCAATCCTCCGCAAAATTCGCGTCTGCTTTTGTGCGATGAGATTTTCCGGCGGAAAGCTGCCGGAAAAATCCCCTCATTCTTCTTAATTTACGCCTGAGACACCGTTTTGAAATGGATAAAAACCGCTGAAACGATGACAAAAAAAGGAGAGCTCCTCCGCCCCCGGGGAACAGAGTACCGGATCACGCGGCAAAAAAAGCGTGTGAGGAGAAAAAAAGACTGTGCGGACCAGAAGAAGAGCAGAAGTTGATCTTGCTTCAAAGGAAGGCTCTTACTTCGCCTTCGCGGAGAGATCTTCCGAACTGTCATCCTCATCCCCGAAATCTTCATCGTCGTCTTCGGGACCGAACGCCGCATCCATGTCCGGATTCACGTTTTCAAAGAATGGAAGATCCTTGATTTCCTCATAATCTACATCTTTACGCGCCTCGCGGCCGCCGGCGACCATAACGGAACCCGTCTTGTGATTGACGATCAGAGAAGGAGTCGTACTCGTTTTGATCAGAATCTGCTTTTTGATGAGATTTCCGTTCGGATCATACTGATAATAGGCATAGACCTTGGGGCTGGCGGAAACCAGGAGATTGATCCGGCTGAGATAATCAATTTCGCATTTCGGTTTCAGATTGCCTCCCATGTCGAAGGCAATTCTTCTCACGGCATACACACGAGAACTGTCTTCAATCACCAGAGCGTACACAGATGTCTTGCCCGTGAAATAAGAGACAATGGAATACTTCCGGGTCTGAATTTTCTTCTCCTGCGGATTCTGCCCGGCACTGGAATTCAGGAGATCGGGAATCCCCACGGTCGTCGTCCAGACCGGCATCCCGGAGACGACACTCATGTACGCCGCTTCCGATTCATACTCCTGCTGGAACTGCGGATGAGAAAGCACCGCACGGATGGAATAACGCCCCTTCTGCCGGAGATCGTAATAGGCGGAAAGACAGAAGGTCAGATGACGCGTTCCACCGGGAGGAATGATTGTCCCCGTCAGAGGTGCCGGTTTTTTCGGATCCAGTAGTTTAGCCATGGAACGGCGTCCGTCCGGCGTTTCGATTTCAAAGTCCAGTTTTCCCTTCAGGCCGGGAGCTTCCCCGAACACCAGGGAATGTGCCGTGTAGTTCCGGATAGAAACCATCACATACACAGGCTCATACTGGATGTAATTGGTCTGGCTCAGTTCAAGCCGGAGCGCAGCCTGTGCACAGACATTCCCCGTCAGAAACAGAAAAAACTGAAAAAACAAAAAGATCAGAAAGACTGGCGCCGGACTGTTCCCCGGTTTTCCGAAAATTTTCATGGTCTGATTCTCCTTGGCTTGGCTTGGCTTCACTTCACATCAGTTTTTCAGCAGTGCCGCTCCCTCTGCGGCGGCCGCCGCGGGATCCAGCGCCGCATGGCAGAGTTTTTTATCACAATAACGCTTCATGCAGCGAATGCAATCCAGTTCCGGTTGCAAAACGGTTTTTCTCCGGCAGTAAGGGCCGGTCAGTTCCGGAGAAGTCGGGCCGAACAGGGCAAGGACAGGAATTCCCAGCATCGAAGCAATGTGCATCGGACCGCTGTCGTTGCAGATAAAAAGGGACGCCGAACGCAGTATTTCCACAAGTTCCCCCAGCGAAGTCTTCCCCGTCAGATCCAGCAGCGGCAGTTCCCCGGCCCCGCGGATGACCTCGCGAGACAATTCTGCCTCCGAAGGCGATCCCGCCAGCACAAAAGTCAGGTCCTCTCCCTTCCCCGCCAGTTCCCGAATCAGCGCGGAAAAGAAAGAGGGCGGCCACTGTTTCGTTTTCCAGCGTGCTCCCGGAGAAATCACCACCAGTCTCGAACAGTACGGCACAGGGCTCCCTGCAAAAAGGCGCCGCGCCGAATCCCTGTTGTGCGGGATCATCGGCATCTCATAATCGCAGAAATATTCTTTCCTCCCCAGGAAATCCGCCATCATGGAGGAATTCTTCTCCAGCGCATGCAACGCCTCGGAAGCTGCTTCCAGCTTTTTTCCATAGAATAAAGCCGCAGCAGTCTCCTTCGGGTGCGCAGGCCCGCAACGGCATCCGGAACGGACCAGGGAAAGAATTCCCGCACTCCGGATCAGTCCCTGAAGATCAATCGCAGCATCATAAGAATCCGTTCTCAGATCCCGGATCAGAGAACGGAACGCCCCGGGAAAAGTGGAAACCCTTCCCAGCGAGGCACGGTCAAACGGAATGCAGCGGGAAACGCCCGGCAGATATTCCAGCAGACAGGAAAAGGCAGGTTGCACCACCCAGTGCACTTCCGATCCGGGATGGGCGGAAAGGAGCATCGAAACCGCGGGAAACGCGTGGAGAATGTCGCCGAGACTGCTGGGTTTGACGATCAGAAATTTCATCGCTCCGGTGCGCTCCGGGAGGAAGGTTGACTATTCAGTTGCCGCGTTCCAGACGCGCCGCAAGCCTTTCCGGCAAACCCGCGGCAAGAATCTTCTTCTGCGTCGTCTTCAAATCATAGGGCAGACGGTATCTGACCACCTGCTTCCGGTCGGTATCGTAAATGGCAAAAGACGCACGCGGATCCCGGTTCCGGGGCTGCCCCACACTCCCCACATTGATCAGATACTTGAACCCGGGCTGAATCGGAAGAACGATCGAATCCGCACGGGAAGTGTTTTCCGGGATGGGCCCCTCCTCGCGCCGGAAAGCCCAGTTCTGAATTTCGTCAATGGGCCTGTCGGAACGCATGGTGACCGGTTTCTTGCAGAACGCAATCGGCACATGGGAATGGCCGCAGAAACAAAGCTGGGTGAACTGATAGGAGAAATTGTCCGCGGCATGATGGGAATCGAAGATATATCCCCAGGTGTCGGGACTGTCCAGAGTGGCGTGGACCACGGTGATGCTCGTCCCGCGGATCGTGAGACGCATGGGCAGATCGGCCAGCCAGGTCCTGTCCTCCCGGCTGAGCTGGGCCTTGGTCCAGAGCACGGCAGTACGGGCGTGAGGATTGAACCCTTCCATGGCCTCATCGTTGTTGGAGACGTATTCGTCATGATTGCCCTTGACAGCCGCAATCATATTCAGAGAACGGGCCAGATCCAGGCATTCCTTGGGGTTGGCATTGTATCCGACAATATCCCCGAGGGAGATGTATTCGTCCACTCCGATTTCCCGGCAACAGGCCAGGACTGTGGAAAACGCTTCCAGATTGGCATGGACATCACTGAAAATCGCATATTTCATTTCAATCAGATTCCCGTTCTCGCAGATTCCCGTTCTCAGAGCATGTCCCTTCCCGGAGCGGACACAGCTGCCGGCATGACGGGAAGCGGCAAAGACACCGTCATCCCACCGGCTCCGCCCTCACGCATCCTTCAGCGAGGACGGCTGTCAAGCATCAACTCCGCAATATAGCTTCAAAACCCTCTGAATAAAAGTCCCAAAAGAGCCGACAAGCAAAAGATTTTGAAAAAAAAATGCTTTTTTCAGCGCACGAACAGGGACTATTTTCATTTTTCCGCTTGAAAAAACAAACAAGAAAGTTTAGAGTTTGCCGGAAAATGCTAAATATCACAATCGCTCAGAGGAATACGCAAGGTGACGGAAAACAGTGACTACATCCTCGAACTCCTCAAGGATTACGGGATGATTACGGACGAACAGATCGATGACGGCTGGAACGCCGTTGCGAAATCTGACGGGAAACTCGATATCATAGAGGCGCTCATCGAACTGAATTACGTCGATGAATTTGAAATGATGTCCATGCTCGCCCAGCAGTACGGACTCGAAACCCTGGATCTGAAAGGATATGAGATTCCTCAGGAAGTAATAGAAGCGATTGACGCGAAAACGGCGCATCGGTACAAAGTTGTGCCCGTCATGATGCATGACGATATCCTGACCATCGCCATGAGCGATCCCACGAAAATGGAGATCCTCGACTCCCTCCGGTATATTCTGAAACGGGATGTGGAAGCCGTCATCTCTCCCCGGGAACAGATCAGAAGGCTTCTGGATTTGCATTACGGTTCCCTGCAGCAAAGCGTGGACACGCTGCTGGAAACCATGTCCGATGCGAGTGCGGTTGAACATGTCATGAGTTCTGAAGATGTCACCCACTCGGACATGGATGGAGATGCGCCCATCATCAAACTGGTGTCAATGCTGATTCTGGAGGCCTACAAACTGAAGGCGTCGGACATTCATCTGGAGCCGCTGGAAAAACGCTACCGCGTCCGCTACCGCATCGACGGAGTGCTCCGGGAAATGGAAAGTCCTCCGAAATATCTTCAGGCGAACATTACCAGCCGCATCAAAATCATGTCCCACATGGATATTTCCGAAAAGAGAGTTCCCCAGGACGGACGTATCCAGATCAGGGTCATGGACAAGGACCTGGACCTGCGTGTTTCGAGCATTCCGACCACGCACGGGGAAAGCATTGTCATGCGTATTCTCGACAAATCCAGCATTCAGCTTGAAATCTCCCAGCTCGGTTTTTATACTGACGATCAGGAAATCATCAACCGCATCATCGGCATGCCGGACGGAGTGTTCCTGGTCACCGGGCCGACGGGATCCGGCAAGACCACCAGTCTCTACGCATTTCTGAACACCATCAACACACCGAACCGGAAAATCATCACAGTGGAAGACCCTGTGGAATATCAGCTTGCCGGGATCAATCAGGTGCAGGTGAATCCTCTGGTTCAGATGACCTTTGTGAACGCGTTGAGAGCCATGCTCCGTCAGGCGCCGAACATCATCATGGTGGGTGAAATCCGAGACCTGGAGACAGCGGAAATCGCCATCAACGCGTCTCTGACAGGGCACCTGGTGTTCAGCACGCTTCACACGAATGATGCGCCGAGCGCCGTGACCCGACTGGTCGACATGGGAGTTCAGCCCTTTCTTGTGGCATCAGCCGTCCGCGCGATCATGGCACAGCGTCTGGTGCGGCGCATCTGCAAGAAATGCAGTGCTCCGTATACGCCCACACCAGACGAGATCCGTCTTCTGCGTCTGGATCAGAACTATATCAACAATTCCAATCTCCGGATGGGCAAGGGCTGTTCGGAATGCGGGGGGACGGGATACAAGGGACGCATGGGAATTTACGAAATCTTCATTCTGGGCGAAGAAATCCAGAATCTTATTTACAACAAGGAGTCGGCGTCCGTCATTCGCGAGGCGGCCCGGAAAAGCGGCATGAGGACCCTGCGGGAAGACGGGCTCAGAAAAGCCGCGGCGGGCATCACCTCCATCGCGGAAGTTCTCTCGACAACCATTGGCGACGAAGCCTAACCACACGGAGATCACACCCATCATGCTGGACCCAGACAATCAGGCCCTGAAAGACATTCTCCTCGCATCGGAAGTCTGCACCGACGAACAGTTTCAGGAAGTCGAGGAGGAATTCGAGCGGACAGGGAAACCTTTGAAGGAAATACTCGTTGACTTTGGAATTCTTTCAGAAGAAAGGATTCTGGAGGAAATTGCGAACAGTCTCGGCACGGAAGTGGTCGACCTGACAAAAACGAATCTGGAAAAAACCGTTGTCGACATGCTGGACGGAGACACGGTCCGCATGCTAGGCGTGGTGCCGGTGGCTTTCGACGGAACCACCCTGACCGTCGCCGCCAGGAATCCCTTGAACTATCAGATTGCGGATGAACTGCGTTTCATTCTGAGCAAGGATGTAAACGTGGTGGTCGCCGCCGAAGATCAGATCGACAAATTCACGGAGAAATACTATCCCATCGACACAGCATCCATGCACGACATGCTTGCCGGAATGGATCTCAGCGAAAACATGTTCAGCAGCGACGATTCCACCATGGATCTGGAAAACGTTGCGAACGAAGCGCCCATCGTGAAATTCGTGGACGCCGTTCTTTACCAGGCCATCAAGGACAAAGCCTCCGACATTCATTTCGAGCCGTTTGAAAAGGAATTCAAAATCCGCTATCGAATTGACGGAGCCCTGTATGAAATGGCGCCGCCGCCGAAGAATCTGGCCATTCCCGTCATCAGCCGTATCAAAATCATGAGCGCGCTGAACATTTCCGAACGGAGGAAGCCGCAGGACGGGCGCATTCAGCTGAAAATCGCAGGGAAACCCGTGGACCTCCGTGTTTCGACGCTTCCGACGCAGCACGGGGAATCGGTCGTGCTCCGTGTTCTGGACCGTTCCGTCGTCAATCTGGATCTCGACGTTCTGGGGATCAGCGAAGACGTGCTGAAAAAGATCCGTGAAATCATCGCCATGCCAAACGGAATTTTCATCATCACCGGTCCGACGGGTTCCGGCAAGACAACAACCCTTTACTCCGCCCTGAAGGAAATCAACCGGATCGAAGATAAAATCCTCACAGCCGAAGACCCCGTGGAATACGACCTGGAAGGCATCATCCAGCTTCCCATCAACGATGCGGTGGGAATGACCTTCGCCCGTGCGCTGAGGGCCTTTCTCCGCCAGGACCCCGACATCATCATGCTTGGGGAAACCCGAGACCTGGATTCGGCACAGATGGCGGTGCAGGCCTCTCTGACAGGGCACCTGGTGTTCACAACTCTGCATACGAACGACGCCGCGGGAGCGATTACACGACTGGTGGATATGGGAGTGGAGCCGTTTCTCATCAGCTCCTCCCTGATTGCGGTACTGGGGCAGCGTCTGATCCGTCGCGTCTGCCAGTCCTGCCGCGCGGAGTTTGTGCCGACGGACGAGGACCTGATGCTCCTCGGTCTGGAACGTCAGGATATAGGAGACCGAAAATTCTATTACGGGAAAGGCTGTCCCGTCTGCAATCACACGGGGTACAAGGGCAGGAAAGCCATTACGGAGCTTCTTGTGATGTCCCAGAAAATCAATGAACTGGTTCTGAGGAACTCCCCGACGGCTGTCATCCGGGACAAGGCACGGGAACTGGGCATGGTGACAATGCGCGAAGACGGCATCCGGGCGATCCTGAACGGGGAAACCACTATGGAAGAAGTCCTGAAGTACACATAACCCCGGAAACGGGTAATTTTCATAAGATGAGGTGGTGTTATGTCTGTTGAAATGAGCGATCTGCTCCAGCTTGTCGTAGACGAAGGAGTCAGCGACCTTCATATTGAGGTGGGAGCGCCTCCATGCGTGAGACTTCATGGTGATATGACACCGCTGGATCTGCCGCTTCTCACGCCGGAAGATACGGAAAATCTGATGAAATCCATTGCCTCTCCGGCTCACATTCAGGCGATTGCGGAAAAAGGAGGAGCGGACTTCGGTTTTGCGTTCGGGGACCAGGCCCGTTTCCGTGTCAGCGCCTTCAAGCAGAAGGGCTGCATCGGGATGGTGCTGCGCCAGATTCCAAACAAGCTGATGACGCTGGAGAAACTGGGGTTGCCGCCAAGCATCAAGGATCTGCTGTATCGGCCAAGAGGACTGATTCTGGTTACGGGGCCGACGGGTTCCGGAAAGAGCACCACGCTGGCGTCCATGCTGGACGTTGTCAATCAGGAGAGAGACTGCCATATCATCACGGTGGAAGACCCGATTGAGTTTTATCACCAGCATAAAAGAAGCATCGTGATTCAACGTGAAATCGGGACAGACGTTCCCTCCTTTGCCGAAGCTCTCCGGCGCGCCTTGCGCCAGGACCCGGACATCATTCTGGTGGGAGAACTGCGCGACCTGGAAACCATGGAAGCCGCCGTCTCCGCTGCGGAAACGGGGCATCTGGTGTTCGGTACGCTGCACACGACCGGAGCCGCACGGACGGTCGACCGGATCGTGGACGCCTTCCCCACCAATCAGCAGGCTCAGATCCGGACACAGCTGGCCTCTTCACTGGTGGCGGTGATTTCCCAGGTGCTTCTGCCAAGAGAAGACAAACCTGGCCGCGTGGCCGCATTTGAAATCATGATAACGACACCTTCGATTCAGGCCCTGATCCGCGACAACAAAACCTTCCGGATCACCTCCGACATTCAGACGGGAGCCAAATACGGTATGAACACCCTTGATTCCCATCTTCTTGAGCTGTATGAGAAGAAGATCATCTCCTACGGCGAATTGATTACCAAAGCCCAGGATCCGCAGGGAATCATTCAGAAACTGGGCGGTTGATTTTTCCTTTTTCCCGGTTACATTACCTCAATCAATACAAACGGAGTGACAGAACATGCCATTATTCCAGTATACTGCCATGGATGCCAACGGCAAGGAGCAGAAAGGGAAGAAAGAGGCCGCATCCGAGGAAGCGGTCGCCACCTTTCTGAAAGAACAGGGGATGTTTCCCACATCCATCCGTCCTGCCCGGGGATCAAAGGATGAGAAGAAAAAGACGGCTTCCAAACAAGGGGGGTCCAAGAATGCCGGCGGTCTGATGAGCATGCAGATCGGGGGGAACAACATCCGGAAGAAAGACCTGGTGACTCTGACGCGTCAGCTGGCGATTCTTCTTGACGCGGGGCTGCCGCTGATTCGCTCACTGAAGACGCTGGAACGTCAGGCAAAGAATCCAGCGCTCAAGAATGTTCTGGGGAAAGTCAGTGAATCCGTGGAAGGGGGATCGACCTTTTCGGAAGCGCTGGCCCAGCATCCGAAATCCTTTGACAAACTGTATCTGAACATGATCCGGGCCGGAGAGGCTGCCGGGAAAATGGAAGTGATTCTGACCCGTCTGGCAGAATTCATGGAAAAAGCCGCACGGATCACAGGAAAAGTGAAGTCTGCGATGGTGTACCCGATCATCGTGCTTGTGATTGCAGGTCTGATCGGGACCGGACTGATGATTTTCATTGTGCCCAACTTTGAGAAAATCTTCACGGAACTTCTGGAAGGAGAACCTCTTCCCGCTCTGACTCAGCTGGTGATGAACATCAGCAAAATCTTCCAGCAGCACATTCTGGAAGCCATTGTAGTCCTTATCGCGATTGTGATTGCGTACAAGCTGCTGAACAAGACGAAGCCGGGCAAATATGCGACGGACTGGGTGAAATACAACATGCCGCTGTTCGGTCCGATCATATCCCGTTCTGCGATTTCCAAGTTTTCGCGTACGCTGGGGACGCTGATGGGTTCAGGCGTGCCGGTATTGAATGCACTGATCATCGTGCGCGACACGGCGGGGAACGACGTGGTCGCGAATGCGGTTCAGCAGGTGCATGACGCAGTGAAAGAAGGCGAAGGGATGGCGTCGCCTCTGAACTCGACGAAAGTCTTTCCCGACATGGTCATCAGTATGATTGAAGTGGGAGAAGAAACAGGAAAACTGCCGGAAATGCTGGAGAAAATCGCAAATACCTACGACGAGGAAGTGGACAATGCGGTTTCGGCACTGACATCCATGATTGAGCCGATCATGATTGTGTTTCTGGCGGTGGTGGTCGGCGGGATTGTGATTGCGCTCTTCATGCCGCTCGTCACCATCATTGAAAAACTCGGTGCCGGTTGATCATGCAGAACAGCGGAGAGAGACACACGGGCAACGCCTATGCAGTCATCATGGCCGGAGGTCGCGGGGAACGGTTCTGGCCGCAGAGCCGACTCTCCCATCCGAAGCAGCTGCTTCGGCTTCTGGGAAATCTGACGCTGATTGAACTGACTGCGGAAAGACTGCAGACGCTGTTTGACCCGTCGCGGATCATCGTGATCACCAATGACGACTATGTGGCGCCGATGCGTTCATTGATGTCGAACATTCCCGGATCGAACATCATCGGTGAACCTGCGGGCCGTGATACAGCGCCGTGCGCGGCGCTTGCGGCGGCCTATATCCGTTCCGTGTCAAAAGAGGAGAATCCGCTGATCTGTCTTCTGCCGGCGGATCATCTCATCAACGATGTTCAGGCTTTCACGGGCGTGATACAGGATTCTCTGGATCTGGCCCGCGCGAGCGGCCGCTTCGTCACGATCGGAGTGAAACCGACCTTCGCCAGCACGGGATACGGCTATGTTGAAACAGCCGAAGCGCTGAACTATTCCTTCCGGACAAAATTCAATGAAGGCTGTTCGTTCAAAGAGAAACCGGATGCGGAACTGGCTGAAAAGTATCTGGCATCCGGGCGCTACAAGTGGAACAGCGGGATCTTCATCATGCCGCAGGATTCGCTTCTCCGTGCATTTGAGCAGCACGCGCCGGATCTTTCGGCGTTTTACGAAGATCTTCTGGATTATTTCATGGGGGAAGGGACAAAGGGCGTGACGCTGGAGGACATCTACGGGAGAGTCCGGAAAATCTCCATTGACTACGCGATCATGGAAAAGGTGAAGAATCTTGCGGTGGCGGAATGCACGTTTGACTGGGACGATGTGGGGTCGTGGACCTCCATGCGCAATCAGATCCGTCCGGAAAGCAACAACAACGTGGTTCGCGGGCTGCATCTGGGGATAGACACGAAAGACTGCATCGTGGTCGGGACTCCGAAGCACCTGATCGCCACGGTGGATATTGAAGACACAATTATTGTCCATACGGAGGATGCGACTCTGGTCTGCAACGGGAAGTCTGCGCAGCGGATCAAGGAACTGGTGCAGCTGATTGCGTCCAAACCGGAGCTGGAGTCCTTCCTTTAAAGATTTTTCCAAGAGCCTGCGCGCCCGGAACAACCCGACTGCATATTTTGCGACGAAACGACTTATGAAACACCGTGCATCCGTTTTCCTGCTGAATATCGGCAACAGCAGAGTTCAGATGAAGAAGATTGTCGACGGGGCGGGAGGGGAACTCCGCACGATTCCGACGGCGGAGTTTCAGGCGGATCTTGTCTTCGGTTCCGGGCTTCCTGTTGCGGCGGCATGCGTGGTTCCGGAATGGACGGAAAGGCTCCGGGCGGAGGGGGCGTTTCTGGTGGGGAAGGACAAGAAACTGCCGTTTGACTGTTCGCAGATGGACATGTCCACAGTGGGAGCGGACCGTCTGGCGAATGCGGCAGTGCTGGCGTCAGGCCCCCTGCCCGCGCTTGCCGTGGACTTCGGAACGGCCATCAACAGCGAATATGTCGACAGCACCGGACGTTTTCTGGGGGGCGCCATTCTGCCCGGCAGGCATCTGATCCGGCGCGCGCTGCATCTTTTTACGGGGCAGCTTCCGGAAATTCCGTTTTACGAAACTCCGGCATTCTATCCGGCGTCGAACACTGCCGATGCGCTGAGATGGGGGACGGATTCGCTTCTTCTTGCCGGAGTGAAAGAGCTTCTGAAAGAAGCGGGAGAGAAGTCTCCGCCCGGGATGCCTGCGCCGTACTGCGTTGCCTGCGGAGGGGACCGTGATTTTTTTCTCCGGCACCTTCCCGGAATTTTTGTGAAAGGCGAAGAGGATTTTACCCTGACCGGTGTTCAACTCATCTGGGAGCAGAATCATCATGAGAGTTAAAATCTGCGGCATCAGAAACGAGGAAGACCTGAAATGCGTGGCGGACTCCGGAGCGGATGCGGCCGGATTTCTGCTGGGACAGCTTCACAGTTCTCCGGACTTCATTCTGGCAAGCACGGCGGCGCGTCTGTGCCATGCGCTTCCGCCGTATGTGAGTCCGGTAATCGTCACTCATCTGACGGATCCGGAGGACATTCTGGATCTGGTGCTTCAGACGGGCATCACAAGCATTCAGCTGCACGGCGGCAGCACACCGGAACAGGTCATGGCACTGCGCGATATGCTGCCGCCCGGAGCCAAGCTGATTCTGGGGACACATCTGGAATCGGAAAGATCGTTCCCCGCGCTGATGGATTTCTACCGCCTTGTGGACGGGATTCTCCTGGACAGCTGCGACCCCGTTCACAACAGGGTGGGAGGAACCGGAATGACTCACGACTGGAAACTCAGCGCGAAGTTCGTTTCCATCTCCCCTGTTCCGGTCATTCTTGCCGGCGGACTGACTCCGGAAAATGTGGGGGAAGCCATCCGGACGGTGGGTCCGTACGCAGTGGATGTCAACACTGCAATGAAGCGTGAGGAAGACGGGAGTCTTTCTGCCGAAAAGTGTCAGAAATTCGTAGCCGCCGCACGCAGCGCGGCGGAACTGTTCCATTCTCCAAAAAGCTAAGGAATTTCGACTGATGAAAAGCAAGCATTATATCTGCCGGGACGGAGGAAGCTGTCTGAACAGAGCCGGGATATTCCGCGCGCTCCAGACAGGGGATCTGACGCCGTTTTCGCAGGTCCGCCAGGAAGGGAGGGAAATTTTCCAGCCCCTGCACGGAACTCCGGCGGCAAAGGCGTTTCCGGTTCTTACCGTTTTTTTTGAAGAACTGGCATCCGAAATCCGGATGGCACTGTTTCTGTTCTGGTCCTCCGGACTGCTTCTGTGCATGCTTCTGGTGTATACGGCGATGTTCATCGGGTGCGGGATTCAGGCCGTCTCTCCGGGAGTTCTTTCCGGGGTGCTGATCCTGATGCTTGTTTCAGGAACGGTGCTGTGGTTTACCATTCTGATTCAATATTATCATTTCTGGAAGCTGATTCCTGGGAAGCGTCTGATCTCCCCGTTCTGGCGTTCGGCGTTGGCGCTTGTTCCGTTTCCGCCGTGGCAGATTTTCTGGAACTTTTTTGTGCTGATTGCTCCTGCCCGGCGTTTTGCCAGGAAGATGAGCCGGACGGGGGGGATTCTTCTGCGTCTGACGGCATGGGTGAACTGTCTTCTGCCCGTGGCGGGGATTCTTCTGGCATGGATCCTGGTTCTGAAGGGCGGAGGAAGAAATTTGTTTTCTCCCGGAATCGCCCTGACGGCGGCCTGCTGGATCCCGCTGCAGCTGATTCTGTATCTGACGCTTTTCACCGTACTGAGCCTGAGGGCGCGGAACGTCGCCAGAGAATATGCGGACCGGCTCCGGCCGTTTCTGCCGGAAACGCCGCCTGTGAAGGTGAAGAAGGTCTACCGCAAGGAACTCCGCAGGCAGCAGACGGCTCTTTACAGGAACATCATCATTCTGGTGGTGCTGATTCTGGTCCCGCCGCTCTGCGGATACGGACTTCTCTGGAACATGCGGGCCCGGGCTCTGGAGGAGACTCTGGCGGAAATGCGTTCCCGCGGATTCGCTTTCTCGGCCGCGGAAACGGACTCGCTGTACGGCTCTCCGACTGCAGAGGAAAAACGTCTGAGCGAGACCTTTCTGGAAAGCACCCGTCTTCTTCAGGAAGCAGAGAAGGAATCGGGACTCTCCTTTACCGGATCACTTGAGAGCCTGACTCCGGAAGTCCGGGAGGAATATCATTCCTTTTTTGAAAAGCAGAAGGATCTTCTCCATGCCATTGAGGAAATTCTGGCAGGGGAAACACCCCTTTTCTTTCCCGTCGATCATGGGAACAGTTCTCTTCTCCGCGGGACGGCTCCGGAGCAATTTTCCGCGCTCCAGCTTCTGAGCACCCTTTACGCCATGCGCGCCAGAATCGCATTCGCCGAAGGCAAGACAGGGGAAGCCGCCCGTTTTCTGCATTTTCTCCCCCGTATCCGGGATCTTGTGAAAAACGATCCGACTCTGCTGGCGCAACTTCTCCGAAGCCGTCTGGAACTCCAGAGAATCGCCCTTCTGCAGGAACTGGCTCTTTCCGGACAGTTCGCCTCCTTCCCGGACGCGGATCTGAAACAATGGATCGGCGAATCCCTTCAAGCGGAGCAGAGCCTCCGTGAAAAACTTCCGGAAGCGCTCCGCACAGAGACGGCCGCTCTCCACAGAATGATCTCCTCCTTCGCCGACCGGGAGGACAAGCCCGGCAAACCCTGGAATGCCGAAGAAGTCGCCTGCTGGCTTTACACCCGTTCACACAAGGGCCTGGAAGACAGAGTGTTCCTTTTGGACTTCATGAAACGTTTCCAGGAAATCGCCGATCTGGATTACTCTTCCATCCGTCTCCCGGACGTTTATGCACAGTGTGCTCAGAAGCGTTACCTCTTCAGCGCTTCATTTCTGCCCGTCTATGAAGACATCCCGGAAAAATATGCGGAAATTTACGCAAGGGAACGTGCCATGAGAATCGCTCTCGGGATGGAACTCCACCGCAGAAAATACGGACGTCTGCCGGAGTCTCTTTCCCAGCTGGTTCCGGAATTTCTTCCCGCTGTCCCGGCCGATCCGTTCCAGGGGGGGGAGATGCGTTCCTTCTCGCGTCAATTTCAGGCTCAGGAAGCCTTTCCCGCCGCCGGAAAAGAAGAAAAAGTCTTTCCTCCTTCCACCTCCTCAAATTCCTCCGCTACGGAGAAAGGCGGAGAAAAGACCCGCCTGGGCTTCGGCGCCTGCAGCAGCGGAATTCTTTCTTCCGAGAAGAATGCGCCAGATCAGGAGGAACCCGGAGACCAGGAACAAGAAGAAGATATGGGTCGTTCCAAAATCATCCCCTTTATGATTGTACAATAACAACTGTACCCCGGAGGAAACGGCAGAACAGCCGGAGGAAAACCTTTCGGGAGTCTCTTTTTTCCCAAAAACGGGTTTCCGTTTTCTTTTTCCGTGGAGAAAAGAAAGCTCTTTCCCCTGTCTATGCACCCATCTTATAGAGGATTTCACAGACCAGGCGGAAAAGGCCGATGCTTGCCAGAAGAAAGGTATTGCACATCACGAATTCAAGGGGAATGCTTTTCGGGCGCTCATTTCTTTCCGCATGAATCAGAGTCCGGATCAGCAGATACAAAAAGAAGAAAAGGTTCAGAAAAGCTAGGAAAATCAGGAGGTTGATTCTGAGCGGCGATCCGCAGAGCCAGACACCTGTAAAAAGAAGCGCATCCATCAGAATCGCAAAGGCAATCAGTTTCATTTCAGAAGAATTCCCTTGTTTTCATCCGCTCCGGATATTGCAAAGGGGATAATATAATCCCTTTTTTGCGGAATAACAACGCCATCCGGAGAAAAAAAGATTCGGGAGAGGAGAGAGAGGAGAGAAAGCAGCAAAAAGAGAAAAGTTTTTTGTTCCGTTGTAAGATTCCGGGAAGCATACGGGTATATAGGAATAGAAACAAGCTCCGGTGAGCAAAAAGTGGAAAGAGCTGTCGGCGTAGTATTCTGTGGGGACCGGATACACGTTAGGTAGACGGCCAATCCTCTGAAAGTTTGCTGGAGATGCCTTTCTAAAAGCCGTATATGCGCAGGCGGTCTCCCTTCCCGGACCGGCATATACGGCTTATCTTTTTTCCGATTTCCTTTGCTCCTCCGCCTGTATGGAAAATCCAATCACAGGAAGGAGGAGAGTTCCGCCTGGAGAGTACAGAGCTGCCGTCAGAATCTGTATTCGGCCTCTTCTTTTCCTCTCAAGGGATGGTGATCTGTTCCTTTCTCAGAAGAGAGAGCGGATCTCGAACGGGAGCGGAGCGGTGGCTCTGGGATAAGAAATATCCGGCATGCCGAAAAGAAGAACCGCCCCGGGACGATATCCAGGAGGAAGTCCCAGACGTTTTCTCATTTTCCCGCTCCATCGGAAAAGATGCCAGGCAAAACCGCACCAGCAGGTCCCCAGACCGAGACTCTGCGCATAGAGGTCAAAGTAGGAAAGCGCAATCAGAGGATCGCTCTCCGCGCAGGGGGCATTCCAGGGAGTCGAAGCCACAATCAGGTGCGGAGCATCACGGAAGATCAGGTCTTTTCCGTCAAGAATCTCCCGGACATGATTCCGGGATTTGGGGTAGATCACGCGGAGAATTCCGGTCTTCCAGAGAATTTTCAGACGTTTTGCAGCCTCGCCGCGAAACCAGTCCATGGCTTCACGGTCCTCCACAACGGAAAAGAACAGGCGGTGATCGTTGCAGCCCGTCGGACTCCAGTGCAGCGACTCCTTCAGTTTCGACAGAATCTCCGGAGATACATTTTCGTTCCTGAAAAAACGGATGCTTCGGCGCTGGCGGAGAAGATTCCGCATTTCAGCCCCCCCGGGAAGCGGTCCGGCAGGGACACAGTCCGAATCCTTCCTGCCGTCACAGCTCACCGCGCCTGAAGGACAGACGGCAAGGCAGTGCTGGCAATGAAGACAGCAGTCTTCCCATTCCTTCAGAAAATGCGGAAATCCGTCAGCTCCCGTCTGAAGCGTTCCCGCGACGCAATCCCTCACGCATTCTCCGCAACGGATGCACTTCGATGTGTCAATTTCCACCATAATGAAGCGTATTCCATCCTTTCCTTTCTTCGCGTTCATCCGCATTCTTCTGCCGGAACGGGGCACGACAAATCCGGAAGATGTCCGATCCTCTTCTTCCTGACAGCGGGACACCCTGTGGGGGAGACTTGGCCTTCTCACCCCTGTCAGCAAAAAGTCTTTTCTTTATCCGTCCTCTTCGTCTCATCTTCCTCTCTGCCCTCCCCTGCGGACAGGGAAGCGGGAAAAAAGAAAAAAGGAGAAAGAATGGGAAAACTCCCGTACAGAATCAGAAGCACCCGATTCAAAAAAAAAACGAAAAGAAAGATCAGCTCCAGACATTGCTCCCGGAACGGATCATCTTTCCGAGAATCGCCGAAAAGCCGGCTTTTTTCTCTTTGCGCGAGGCACCCAGCAAATTCTCCAGATCAGCTACAATGTCCGCCATACTCTGATAACGCTGTTCGGGATTTTTCCGGAGCATTCTGGCCAGAATCGCGCGGACGGGGAGGGGAAGATCGGGAACCAGTTTCACAGGATCCAGCGGGCGAACCTTCTGAATGGCACTCATAATTTCGGCAACGGTTTCCCCATGGAAGGGTTTGACTCCGGTTAGAAGTTCGTAGGAGAGCACTCCCAGAGAAAAAATGTCCGACCTGCAGTCCAGATTCTGCTTTGAGTTGAACGCCTCGGGCGGCATATAGGCGGGAGACCCCAGCATTTCATGGGACATGGTCAGAGAGGAATCCGTAATGCGCGCAATGCCGAAATCGGTCAGTTTTGCAATACAGCCGGAAGTCACGAGCACATTGCCCGGCTTGATGTCACGATGCACGACTCCGGCGCAGTGGACGGCGGAAAGGGCATCCGCCGTCTGACGGATCAGATCCAGTTTCAATTCCAGCGGAGGAGTCTCCTTCTTGATGATATCGGTCAGGGGACGGCCCTCGACATACTCCATCAGGATAAACGGCACTCCCGTGCCGTCGGAAGGAAAGCCGGACCTGTAAATGCGCACGACATTCGGATGTTCAATGCGGCTCAGAATCTCAGCCTCTCTCAAAAAGCGGCTGATCCGGGCCTCTTCCGCGGCGTCATCAGCGCTTTTCCGCAGAATTTTCAAAGCGTATCTTTCCGAGCCTTTTTCCACGAGGAACACCACTCCCATCGCACCGGATCCGAGAGTGCGGACAATATGGTATCCGGGAAGCGGGGAGGCGGAATGCCTCTGAAATTCATGCGGAGCGGAAAAACGGGAGATATCGTTCAACCTTTCCTTCTGGGTCCGGATGGCGTCGCGGACGCGGGAAAGAAGTTTTTCCATGGAAAAGGGTTTGACCAGGTAGTCAAACGCCCCGTCCTTGACGGTCGACACGGCATCGTCTATTTCCGGATTGCCCGTAATCATGATGATTTCCATGTCCGGATGATGGCGTTTGCAGTATTTCAGCAGTTCAAAACCGGAAATCCCGGGCATCCGGGCGTCCAGCAGAAGCAGACGGTATCGGTAGTCGATCAATTTCTCAAGAGCATCCCCGCTGTATTCAGACAAATCCACCGTATACCCCTGCGAGGTCAGGACATCATAAAGCATGGTCCTGACCGCCGGATCGTCGTCAACAACAAGGATTCTGTCCCGGTCTTCCGAATTTTTCTCCGGATCCACGGGCATATTTTTGTTCTGGTCAGACATTTTTCTTCCGCAGACGGCGGCGGCGGACTGAACGGCCGCCATGGTTCGTTTTCTCACTCCCGGTCCCAATTGGTTACTAATAATCTCTGCCCGGCGGGATGTCAAGCGGAAAAACCTTCATTTCCCGCTCTGACGAAAAGTTTTTTTACGCCCGAGGCAACTGGAGGGCCGGGAAAAAGCCCCTGGACCATTCTTTTTCTCTCCCGGCAAACGGAAAACCAGGGAAAAAATTCCAGAATCGTTTTCCCGATTCCTTTTTCCAGGGCTTCTTCTTTCCGGAACGGAATCATCTGCCCTCTGAAGCTGAAGGCTCAAGAAGGAAATACCCTCCCGGCAGGGTCCGGACGATCTTCAGACGTCCCGAGGCAATCTCCCTTCCCAGACGCTCCACCAGAGGCAAAGCACGCTCCAGGTACTTCGGCATCATGTCCGGACAATTCTCCGGCGCACGGAAGACCATGCGTTCATATCCCTTTTTCTCCAGCGTCTCCGCCACCGATCCGGCCGATTCCGGAGGCGTGAAGACTTCCGGCTGAAAGAACGGTGTGCCCACCCGGCAGGCGGGGGGCAGATACAAGGTCCGCTCCTCAAACAGCAGAAGCGTCTTCTTCCCGGGATCCTCCCACAGGGCATCCATCAGATCCACGTATCCGGGATTCAAGGCGCTCAGCACATAGTCGACCGGTCTGAGTCTTTCATCCAGCACGTATTTCCAGCAGAGCAGATAATGCCTTGCCGTCCCCGGAGTGAAGGATGCAAGGGAAAGACACAGCAGCAACCCCAGCAGGACAGCTTTGCCACCCCGTCTCCAGAATTTTCCGCCGCAAGACGGAGCAAAATGCTTCGAGAGCGCCAGAAGAAGAAGCACCGCACTGGGAAGCAGAAAACGCGCCTGCTGGGAACTGAAACACCAGCTCACATACAATACAATCAGACAGAGATCCGCCAGATGTCCCCCCGGAATCACACCCCGCACGCCTCCGCTTCCGGATGGTCCTCTTCCCCTCTCTTTCCTCAGCTTTCTCAGGCTCGAAAGAAGAAAAACACACCAGCAAAGCAGAAGCAGCAGGAACTGCAATCCGTAACAACCGTCATAAATTCCCCGGAAGGCCCTCAGACTCACAAAAAACGCGGCCGCCGCCAGGGACAGCAGAGGCGATGCAAGCCCGTATTTTCCAGTGGAAATCGCATGGTGAAATTCCGAACAGGCACGGACTGCTTCCGTTCCCGGAAACCAGGCGCAAAAATACGGGTAGAAAGGATTTCCTGTTTCCAGCCATCCCCGGAGATAAAAACAGCTCGAATATGCCAGTGCCACCAGCGTAAACGGAATCAGAAATTCCAATGCGGTTTTTCTTCTTTTTCCTCCCTCAGGGATTCTTTCCTCATCCCGTTTTTTTCCCGTCGCAAACATTCTCATCAGAGCCCCGGAGAGGCCGATGCAGAAGACCAGCGGCAACGCAGTCAGTTTCAATGCCGCCATCCCTCCGCAGATCCATCCCGCCGCAACGGCCTTTCTCCCCGTTGCACCACACGGCTCCTGTCCGCCGCCCCCTCCGCCCCGGCGGCATCCCTTCAGCAGCGCCAGCGCCGCAACAAAGTGCAGCGCAATCAGTGGTTCCACATAAAAATCCTTCATCAGAAGTTCCCCGAAAATCGGCGAACTCAAAAGACAGAAGCAAAACACGGAAGCCGTCATCCGCGAACAGCGCAGACGAAGAAGCGAATAGATCCCGACTGTCAAAAACAGCACCACACAGTAGGCAAACAGCTTCATCCCCACCGCACCCGAATATTCCAGAAGCGGTAGACATATCAACTGTGCCAGGGAAGGAAAAGCCGAATACGGCAGATCCGGATAAAACAACGTCTCCCATCCTCCTCCCCCTCCCCCGCCGAAGCTGCCCTTCCAGCGCAAAGGCAGCGCAATCTGATACGCCAGTTCATCCCATGCCGACGCCGGGCAGAACGCCGATGCACCATACAGACAGAGCGGCAGCATGATCAGAAGCAGAGGCAGGACTTGTTTTTTGAGGCGTCCCTTTCTTCTCCCGGGAGAATGCGTCAGGAAAGCATTTTTCTCTCCCTTCTGCCGCCGCTGCTCCGATCCGGAGCGGCCGGTCTTCTTCCCGCCGCGGCTTTCTCTGCGCAAAGGGAAGAAACCGTGCAGACACGCTCTCAGCGTCCCCAGCATCAGCCAGATCCCGAACGGCAGGGACAGGCAAACGACAAAGTTCAGGAATGCCGGAATTTCCCCTGTCCCGGAAATCCGGATCCACAGCAGCACTCCCAGTGCCGTCAGATCCATCCCCGCCACCAGTTCCGCAGAAAAACGAAGAAGCGGATGACGCCACTTCAGACTCAGGACAATCGAAAGAAGCCGACCCAGACAAAGCGAAACGGAAAACAGTGCAAGCACCGCAAAACAGGCCGTCCCGGACGTCCCGTTCACCTTTGCCACCAGTTCCGCAGCGTTCATCATCATCATTCGTCTTCTTCTCCTCCTCCATCACCAGTTCCGGACTTGTTCCCTCCCGTCCCTTCCCCGGCGGAGCCGGGTTCGGCAGCCGGGAAGGAAGACGACGAATTCCCGGCACCGGAAAAAAAGCGATTCCGATTCCCCCCCACGCCTGTTGAATTCCATCCGGGAGCGTCCCAGGGACGCAGATCATAGTCCGGATTTTTCAGAATTTCACGGAAGACGCCGCCGTCGATTCCGCGCAGACGCATGAGTTCCTTCACGTCCGACTCGATTTTTCCGGCTTCGGGAATCCGCCCCGTCATCCGGTAAAGCCCCGCAAGGCGCAGACGGGGAAGAAGCTGAAGCGGATAGAGCGAGATTTCCCGTTTCATGCACAACTCCGCTTTGCCATATTCCCCCATGTTCATGAGAGCGGCGGCGGCATAGGCATTTGTGTGCACGTAGTCGGGAATGACGGTTTTTTCCGCAATCCGGTCGGCGAAGATCAGAACCGCCCGGTCGTCGCGCCATCCGTTCATCGCCCGCGCCATTGACTGATAGATCACCTGAGGATCGAAAGACGCCAGGCCGGCACGCCGGTAATATTCCGCCGCGGACGCCTCATCCCCGGATAATGATCTGACCTGGCGTCCGCGGAACAAAAGCACTTCCGTCCAGGCCGTGCGGCATACCGAGAACAGAGCCAGCCCGAGAATCACCCCCCCGCAGAGGAGGAACAGAATCCGAAGGACACGTCCCCCGTTTCTCAAAACCACCCCCCCCGCGGAAGATTCCGGATCATCCGGGAGCGGATTTCCCGGCGCGGCGGACGCTCCTCTCCGCCAGGGAAGCTTCCATGCGCAATCCCAGGCGATTCCGAGAAAAATCAGAGCAAGCGCATTGGTCGGAGTCCTTTCCAGAATCAGGTCGAAAAGCGAATGCGTCAGCAGCAGGACAAGTGCGAAGAGGCACATTCTGCGCAGCGGAGAGGGGTCTTCATCATATTTCCGGATCCACCGGATCAGCGGAAACAGCAGAAGGAAGCTCCAGGCCGCCAGACCTGCCAGACCGAAACCCGCCGCCATGTACAGCAGATGATTGTGCGGATGATCCGTTCTCACAGCGCAGTGAGGGTGGAAGAAATAGCTCAGCGGACGCCAGGAGGAGGCATATTCCTGTTCAAAGGCAAACGTACCATGCCCGAAGACAGGCTTTGCAAGGATCATGTCGAGCGTTGCCAGGCCGATAATCCCCCGTTCGCTTTCCGCCGCAACGGCGGCCAGACGTCCGGGGCAGAAGAGCACGCCGCCTGCAATCACAAGGGCCAGAAGAATGCCCGTGACGCAGAAGCCTGTCCGCCTCCATTTTCCCTTCAGGAGCAGGAGTCCCCCGAGCAGAGCCGTCACCATCAACGCCGCGAGGTTTCCCCTGGAGGCAATTTCAAGAAGCATCCAGAGCGAAATCACAATCACCGGAGACGCCCCTGCGGCGGCCCATCGCTGCGGCAGTCCCCCTTTTTTTCTCAGCAGGAGATAGATAGCGTAATACGCGAAAGGCGCCGTCGCCGCGATCAGCGCCGCATTCCAGTTCCGGTTTCCCGGGACACCTGCGAATTCCCCCACCCGGAGCCTCAGCAGAATTCCGAACAGAAGATTCCAGATCCAGAATCCACCCAGATACCACGGCAGCAGACTCAAAAAGCGCTCCGCATACACAAACGCCAGCAGCGGAAGAGTCAGATAGATCAAGCCCGATCCGAACTGTTCATACGAAGCATTCGGCGCCATGACGAAATGCCAGGCGCCGATCGCAAACAGCAGACCCGATGCCAGAAGCATCGGAGAGGGAAGCACGGAAAGACGCTCCAGCAGAAGACGGGGACGCAGACAAAGAAGCCCGGCACAGACAAGTCCAAGCGTTTCCGGCGTGAAACATCGAAAGTTCCATGCCGTCTGGAAGATCAGAAAGCCCGGATACATCAGACAGATCCCGAGCAGTGTCAATGCCGGAATCAGCCAGTCTGCGGTCGCCGTGCCGCCGTTTTTCCGCTGTTCGTGTTCTCCGATCCGTTCCGGAAAAGAATCCGTCATAGAAAAGTCCGTCCTGACCCGAATGGTGTTTTTTTCCGGGGATTTTACACCCGTTCACTCCGGGACGCAAGCCCGGGAAAAGCTTTTCCGCAAAAAAAGGAGCCTTTCCCCGCTTCCCGATGCTTCCGCTTCCCGATGCTTCCGCTCCCTTCCGCGAAGCCCCCCCGGAGAAAGTCTCCCGGCATCCTTTTTCACCGAACTCCATGAAAATTCAAACAGCAAAGAAGAAAAAAACGCTTGCATTTCCCGCTTTCCGGAACTAGCTTCCACCAGATGAGGTCTAACAGAAAATCCAATGAAACTAAGGAGGAACACGGTGATGAACAGCGAAAACATCTTTGAAGTCAGGGAAATCCGCTGCAAGGTGAACATTTTTTTCGGAGTCGGCGCCATTGCGAAAGTCGATGAAATCGCCCGGGAAATGAAAGAGCGGCAGATTCATTCGGTTCTGGTGGTCACCGGCCACGGCTCCTACCGTTCGACAGGAGCATGGGACAGAATCGAAACGGCGTTGAAACGGGAGGGAATCGCCTTCCGCCTGTACAACGGAGTCACGCCGAACCCGACCGCGGATCAGGTGGACGAGGCTCTGGCCATCGGAAGGGAAGTCAATGCGGGAGCGGTCATCGCGATCGGCGGGGGGAGTCCGATTGACGCGGGGAAAGCCGTTGCGGCTCTGCTGGCATATCCGGGAGAAACGGCGCGCAAGCTCTGCTCATTTGAATTCGCTCCGGAGCGCGCGCTTCCGCTTCTCGCCGTGAATCTGACCCACGGGACGGGAACTGAGGCAGACCGCTTCTCCGTCATCACCGTCCCGGAAAAGGAGCACAAGCCCGCCCTGGCCTACGAATGCATGTATCCCACGTGGGCAATCGACGACCCGGCTCTCATGACCGGACTCTCGGAAAAACAGACCCGTTTCGTCAGCATCGACGCCGTCAATCATGTCATTGAAGCGGCGACCTCCAAAGCGGCCAGTCCCTTCTCCATTCTCCTGGCCCGGGAAACCATCCGGCAGGTGGCGCGTTTCCTCCCGGAGGCGCTGAAGGATCCTTCCAGCCTCAGAGCCAGATATTATCTCCTCTACGCCTCCATGATCGCCGGAATCGCCTTCGACAACGGGCTGCTGCATTTCACCCACGCTCTGGAACACCCCCTCAGCGCCGTCAATCCGGATCTGACCCATGGAATGGGGCTGGCGATCCTGCTGCCGGCCGTGGTGAAACAGATCTATCCGGAAAAGGGCGAAGTCCTTGCCGACATTCTTTCCCCGATCGCACCCGGACTCACAGGGAAACCCGGAGAAGCCCTTTCTGCGGCAAAAGCGGTCGAACGCTGGCTCTTCTCCTGCGGAGCAACGGAAAAACTCGCAGACGGGGGGTTCTCGGAAAACGACATCCCGAAACTCGCGGAACTCACACTTTCCACCCCATCGCTTTCCACCCTGCTGGACATGGCTCCGGTCGAATCCAGCAGGGAAATCGTCGAGGCCATCTACCGGGATTCGTTCCGTCCGATGGAATGAATAAACGGTCTCCATTTCTCTGTTCCCGCCCCACACTGCGTCCACCCTTCCGCTGTCGGAACACAGCGGGAGGGTGAGCGCCGAGGCAGAAGGATCCACCGTTTCTTTCTCTCCCTTCCATTCTCCCTTCTTTTTTCCCCCTCACGCACATCCGCGGAGGAAGCCGGGAAACGGAAAAACAGGTTGAAAAAACACGGACACATGCTACCTTACGCCTCATGACGGAATCCCGGTCCTTCCTTTCTCCACGGACAAACAGGAATCGGGCAGATACATTATTGCAAACATCAACTCGGAGACGCACCGCCAAATGCCCGGAAGCAGATTTCAGGAACGGATCATCCCGAAGATCGACACGCTTGATCCGCAGTCCATGCAGTCGGTCATTCAGCATCTGGCCAGGGAACGCGGCTTCCTTGAAAACATTTTCAACACCGTGCACGAGGCCGTTCTGGTCATCGACAGCACCCTGCGCATTCTGTATCACAACGCCGCGGCCAAGGAAATGCTCGGTCTTCCGGACGAGCTTTCACGCCTCAAGATCTCCAAAATTCTAAAGGGGATCAACTGGGACGCCATGCTGCCTTCGCCGGGAGAAAACCACAACAGCACAAAACTCATGCGCCAGGAGCTAGAAATTCATTATCCGGCACACAGGATACTCCAGTTCTACGCGGTCCCGATGGAGCGGAAGACCTCTCTTTACACATTGATTCTAAACGATATAACAGACACACTGAAGAAGGCGGCAAGTACGGCGGAGACGGAACGCAGCCAGATGGTCTCCCTGCTGGCGGCGGGTGTGGCGCATGAAATCGGGAATCCTCTGAACAGCCTCTATCTGCATCTTCAGTTTTTCCAGAGGATGCTCGGGAGCGGAGAGCTCGACCGGGAGGAAGCGCTTCAGGAAATCACCGAAGCCCGGCGCGAAGTGGAGCGTCTGGACGCCATCATCAACCAGTTTCTCCATGCTCTGAGACCCGGGAAACCCGATATGCGCATCACGGACCTGAAGGACCTGATCCTCGAATCCCTCAAGTTCATGAGACATGAAATCGACTCCAGAAACATTTCCGTGACTCTCGAATGTGCAGAGGACGGAACAAGGATCATGGGCGATGCAGGACAACTGAAACAGGCGTTCTACAATCTGGTCAAAAACGCCCTTCAGTCCATGCGCCACGGAGGACATCTCGGCATCGCGTGCAGAACAGATGACGATTTCGTCAGCTTAAGCATCTCCGACGACGGCTGCGGAGTCCGGAAGGAAGATCTTCCCCGGATTTTCAAACCGTATTTCACCACCAAAGGCAGCGGAGGAACGGGCCTCGGACTGATGATCGTCGACCGGATCGTGCGGGAACACGGGGCCAGCCTCTCCGTGGACAGCACGGAGGGCAAAGGCACGACCTTCACAATCAGCTTCCCGCGTCATGAAAGGACCGTCAGAATCCTTCCTCCGCCGGAGGAAGAAGCCGCTCCGGCTCCCCGTTCCGCCCTTCCGTCGGGGAACGGCTCCATGCGGGGGAAGGAAGCGGCGGAAAAGCCTGCGGGAATGCCGCAGGAAACACCCGGGAACACTCCCGGAAAACAGGGTGAGACGACGTTCATGGGAGAAGAAAGAAAATGAACAGAAAAGAGAAGCGCCCCTCCATTCTGATCGTCGACGACGAACGGGGAACACGCGAGGTGCTGGCGAAATTTCTCCGTGCGAATTACGACGTCACGCTCGCCGAAGACGGACAGGTCGGCCTGAATCTGCTCGAGCGCAATCATTACGACCTCGTTCTCACCGACATCCGGATGCCCGGAGCCGGCGGTTTCTCCATTCTCGAAAAAACTCTGAAACTGGAAAATCCCCCACCCTGTATTCTCTTCACGGCATACGGGTCCATCGAAACGGCCGTAGACGCAATGAAACAGGGAGCCTTCGATTTCGTCACGAAGCCCGTGAATTTCGATCAGCTGGAGATTCTGATCGCGCGCGCCCTGGAATCACGCCGCATCCGCCAGGAAAACCGGGAGCTGAAACAGAGACTGGAAGATAAATTCGGTCTGAAAGGCATCATCGGGAATTCATCGGCCATGCAGAAAGTCATTGAGACGGTCCGCCAGGTGGCGCCGACGCGTTCAACCGTCCTGATCACAGGGGAAAGCGGAACGGGCAAGGAACTGATCGCACAGGCCATTCACCAGCTCAGCGGAAGAAGCGGGCGTTTTGTCGCCGTCCACTGCGCCGCGCTGCCGGAATCCCTGCTTGAAAGCGAACTTTTCGGGCATGAAAAAGGCGCCTTCACAGGCGCATCGGAACAGAGAAGAGGACGCTTTGAACTCGCAGACGGCGGAACGCTCTTTCTGGATGAAATCGGTGAAATCTCCCAGCAGATTCAGGTGAAACTGCTCCGGGTGCTGGAGACACGGTCCTTTGAACGTCTCGGGGGGACAGAAACACTCAGCACCGATGCGCGCGTCGTGACGGCGACCAACAGGGATCTGGAAGCCATGGTCGCGGAAGGGAGTTTCCGGGAGGATCTGTTTTACCGTCTGGACGTCGTCCGGATTCACCTGCCCCCGCTCCGAGAACGGACGGAGGACATCCCTCCCCTCGTCAAACATTTCATTGACCTCTTCGCACGGGAAAACGGAAAGGAAGCTCCCGCCATCTCGGAAGATGCCATGTCCGCCCTCTGTTCCTATGCCTGGCACGGGAATATCCGCGAACTCAAAAACTGTGTCGAAAGAATGATCGTCCTCTGCAGGAATCAGGAAATCGGCATCGAAAATGTGCCGCTCAACATCCGGGAAAATCTGCATCCGGGCATAGCCAGGAAACCGTCCTCCTTCCCGGGAGCGGAGCAGTCATCCGGCTGCGACCTCGAAACCAATGAAAAAATCCTGATCGAACGCGCACTCGGAGAATGCGGCGGAAACCGGACCAGGGCCGCAGAAAAACTCGGAATCAGCAGACGCACTCTCCAGCGCAAACTCAAGCTGTTTCATCTTGAATAATAATCCTTCCCCTCCCTGATCTCTCGTGGGGATACGGAAGAACAGGGAAACGCCGGAAGCAGAAATCTCATGGCAAGGACATGAATGCGTTGAATTCTAAAAAAAACCTCCAGAAAAGGAAAAGGAGTCTGCACGCATGAAAAACTGCATCTTCTGCAAAATCATCGCCGGCGAAATTCCGGCTCTGAAAATCTATGAGGACGAACTGGTGCTCGCCTTCATGGATATTGCCCCGATCAATTTCGGTCACGTCCTCGTGATCCCGAAAGAACATCACACCAGCACGGCAACCATCCCGGAAAAAACGGCAGGAAGGATTTTCCTGGCCGCTTCCCGTATCGGCGTGGCCATGCGCAGGGCTCTGGATGCGGACGGATTCAATCTGCATCTCTCGGACGGAACCGTGGCGGGACAAGTCGTCATGCACGCCCATCTCCATGTCGTCCCCCGCTGGACCGACGACGGATTCCACTGGAACTGGCGCCAGCTCAAATATGAATCCGACTCCGCCAAAACCGAACTCCAGGAAAAACTCCGCTCCGCCTTCAAGCTCGAACGCGATCCCTCCGAAAGCACCGGAGAAGATGAAAATCCGGCGGAAAATGGGACTTCTCCCCTGCACACGGGAAATCACGGGTCCTGATCTCCACAGCTCTCCACCTCTCTTCACCGGAACAGCGGAAATCCACACGGAAAAGCAATCCTTCAGGCGCTTGATCTCCGCACTCCTTTCTCTGCTGAAGCCGCGCGGGGAAAGTTCTTCCTGTGAAGCCGTATCAAGAGCCGCTGTACCTGAAAAAAGCACCTGAAAAAAAGCACAGCCGGAAGCCGCAGCTGAAGCCGCAGCGGAAACCTTGCGGGGAAATCAGCTGCGAAAACGGAGGAGACAGGAGCACAGGGAGAAAAGAAGGAAAAAAGAAAAGAAGGAAAAGGGAGGGGAAAACACTTCTTCCGGTTCAAAGAACGGGAGTAAAAAGAGCGCACAGGCTCTCAAGAAGGCGTGTAAAAAATCCTCTGGAACGGATTTCCTCAAAAAGGATCTCACGGGACTGGGCGAATTCATGACGGAACTGATCATGAATGGAGGAGAGGAAATCGCCGCCTGAAACCACGATGTCCAGCTCATAATTCAAACGGAAGCTCCGGACATCGCAGTTGCTGGAACCGAAGAGGGTCCATTCTCCGTCGACGAGCATGGCTTTGGCATGGGAGAAATTTCCATGGCGTTCAAAAATGCGGACTCCATCGGAGAGAAGCGACTCATACAGACTCCGCCCGGCCATTTTCATGTACCAGTGATTGTTTTTCTCCGGAAGCAGGATCCGGACATCCACCCCCCGTTGCGCGGCAATGCGGAGCGCCTTTGAAAAAGCGTGGTCCGGGACAAAATAAGGTGTGTTGATCCAGATGTAGCGTTTTGCAGTGGCCGTGGCGGTGAAAAAGGCTTTTTCAGTCCCCTGATAGCAGTGCCCGTGGCCGGAGGCAATCACCCGGACAAGATCGTTCCCGCTGGAGACGGGAGGAGGAAAGGCATCCTTGTTCAGCACATTGTCCGGAGCAAGATTCGCCGCATAGCACCAGTCCCGCAGGAAACTTCTCTGCAGCATGCCGACGGCCGGACCGCGCACACGGCAGTGCAGATCGTGAATCGCAGGGGCGCGCCGGTTGATCAGGCGGAAATTGTCCGCACTGATATTGATTCCCCCGAGGAAAGCCGTCTCTCCATCCGTCACGAGGAGCTTTCTGTGGTTCCGCAGCTGTATTTTCCAGGGGGCGAAAAGATTGGAATGGACAAAGGCGCGGATCTGCATGCGGGAGTTTCTGCGGGAATAGCGGTGAAAGAAATGGGAAAGGATCGCGCTGAAACTGCCGAAACTGTCGTAAATGACCTTGACTTCCACACCATGACGCGCCTTTTTCTCCAAAGCGTCAAAAATCATTTTTCCAACGGAATCGTTCGCGATGATGAAACTCTGAAGATGAATGGACTTCTTCGCTTTCCGGATCGCGTCAATCATCATGGGATAAGCCGCATCCCCGTCCCGCAGGAGCTCGACGCTGTTTCCGAGAAGCGGAGGCGAATCCGGGAAAACCCTGTCCAGCATCACCCGGAAACTGATATTGCGGACACTCTCCTCTTTTTCCGGAGCGACAAATCCGGAAAGAGCCGCATTGTATTCTGCGAAAAATCTGCGGGCGGAATCGCTCCCGGGTTCCTCAAATTCATTTCTTGCCTTTTCCAGTCTGCTCCCGAGCGAATTTCTGCGGCTCAGCCCCGCGAAGAGATACAGAATCACCCCCAGGACCGGAAACGCCGCCACCAGAATCAGCCAGAGGGACGCCCGTTCGGAATCATCCCGCATGTTCAGCAGAATGTGCAGCGCGGCCGCGGCCGCGGCAAGAAGATGCAGTCCGTAAAAAAATGCATACAGCCAGGAATCCGCCATAGCTCCGTTCATCCGTCGGTTTTTCTCCCGGCAGAGAAAGAGAGAGAGAAAAAAAGGATCCTCTCTTCACAGCTCTTTCCCGTCCGTCTTTTCCGGGCACAATATAAGCCGCCTCCCAGAAAACGCAAACTGGAATTCAAAAAACAAAAAATCTTACAGATCTCCAGGGAAAAAACAGTTTTTTTTTCTCCTGAAAGATCACGTCCGAGGGTTGAATTCAGGCGAAAAACCGTGTAGAATTCTCCCGACATCCGCTTCTGAATACGGATTCGGATGCCCGGGAAAGAAGTCCGGAATCAGAAGAAAGACAAGAGAAGACTATTTGCATCCGTCAACCTCTATCAGGAGAAAACATGAACAGAAGAACAGGAAAAAGGCTTCTTGCGCTGCTGCTTCTTGCCGTGGCGGGAAACACATTCTCTCCCCTGCCGCTGGCTGCCCAGGAGCCTTCCGAAAGGGCGCTGCGCTCCGCCGAGAAGGAATTTTCCGCCGTTGCGGAAAAAGTCCAGTCCCCCCAGCTGAAAAAGCAAATGGAGGATCTGAAGAAGGCAGACAGGAAAAAGAGCCGCGCGAACCGGATCAAACTCTACAATGCTTTCCGCGTGGCGGAAGACCTCGCACTCAGGCAGGGGAAGGAAGACTATGCCGCATGGAATCGGACCCCGTTTGTCTACTACACCGTGCCGGCGCTCAGCAACATCCCGCGCATCATGGACAGCTACCCGGTGGACGGAGTCTTTGCCGGCACACTTGAAATCGTCGCTGCCAGGGACGAATTTGAACCTGCCTCCTTCGTGCTCTACCCCTTTGCCGAAACGGAAAAACTGGAGCTGAAGGCGGAAAACCTGAAGACGGCCGACGGCAAAGTCTTTCCGGCGGAAAATCTGGATCTGAAAGTGGTTAAAGTCTGGTACCAGAACAGCAACAGCTGGTACAACTACTTCGGCGACTTCACCCGGAAACTCGTCCCGGAACTTCTGCTCAACGATGAAAACCTCATTACCGTCGACACGGAAACGCAGGACAACTATCTGCGTGCGGATTATCCCTCCGGCAGCCGTCTTCTCTGGATCAGCGCCCCGGAACAGATTGATCCCGGCTTCAATTCGCATGTGGAGCCCGTCTCCGATGCGGAGAAACTTCTTCCGGTCCGGCTTCATTCCGGTGAATTCAAACAGTTCTGGCTCACCGTCCACGTTCCTGAGAACACGGCACCAGGGCTTTACAGCGGGAACATCGTTCTTTCGGCGGAAGGGAAGGAAACGGCCCGGATTCCGGTCCGCCTGCGCGTACTGCCGTTTGTCCTCCCGGATCCGAAAACCAACTACGACCTCTCCGCCGACTTCTACACGATGCTCTACTGCGTCCCCGGATCCAATCAGTATTACAACCAGAACGGTTACGATCAGAAACTCTCCGACAAGAAAGCGCTGGCCCGTCTGATCGATCAGAAGAATCACAATGTCACCAGTCCGCTCTACATGGGGCTCTGGAAAGGATACAGCGGATTTGATGACGTCGTCAACAGCATTGCTCTTGCGAAAAAGGCCGGCATGAGAATGGATCCGTTCTTCGAGGCATTCTATTGCGGAGTCGATGCGAATGATCCACAGAAGTTCCTGGATTTCAAAAGGAATCTATCCATTGCCAAGAAAGAGTTTCAGAAACTTCTCGGTCATTCCAATCTCTATCCCGCCGGCGGAGAGGAACCCGGATACAATCACTTCATCCGTGTCCGCAACAGCTGGAAACATGTGCAGGAAGAAGGCATGAAGGTGCTCTGCAACGGCGGAGACAGGCGCCATTTTGCAGGATATAACGATGATCTGCGCGTCGACGGAGGTTTCGCCGATCAGGAAAAAGCCCGCTTCATGCACGACGTCAAAGGGAAAATCGGCAACTACGCCGGCCCGCACACCGGTCCCGAAAATCCCGACTACATGCGCCGGATGCACGGAATGAACCTCTATAAAAAAGATTATGACATGATGTACAACTACGGCTATCATGAAGGCGGCTGGAATGACTTCCACACCTCCACCTACCGCAACATGTGCCTGGTTTACTATACCAGAGACGGCGTCATCGACACGCTTGCCTGGGAAGGCATCCGCGAAGGCATTGACGACATCCGTTATGCCACGCTTCTCAAGCAGCTTGCCGAACAGGCCATCGCCAAAGGCGGAATCGAACGAGTCTACGCGGCCAGAAAAGGACTGCAGTTCCTGGCGCTGATGGATGAAGAAAGCGTGGATCTGAATACGGCCAGACTCGAAATGATCCGTCACATTCTGAACATTGCATCCCATCTGAACGGAGGCGACCGGTAAAATGAATATAAGAAATCTGAAGAAAAATCACGCCCGCTTCCTCGCCCTCCTCTGCCCGCTTCTCCTTTTCCCGGCAATGATGACGGCGGCGCAGCAGCCGCTTCAGGCGGCTCAGGCGGAAAACAGTTACAAGGAAGCTCTCTCAGAAGCCCGCAAGGCGCTTAATGGAAAAGACTTCCAGCGTGCGCTCACCAGTGCCGCACAGGCGGTGAAACTTGCGGAGAAAGTGCAGGACAAAACCGGAGCCCTCTTTCTGAAGGCTTCCATTCTGGAAAGGAACGGAGACCTCGCCTCCGCCCGGAAAGCCTGGGAACAGATCGCTTCCATGCAGGATGCTCCTCTCAGGGACAGGATCAACGCTCTTTCCTGGAGCGCCTCCTCCTTCCGGAAGGAAAAGGATCCGGATTCCGCGATGAAGCTCTATGAAAGAATTCTCGCCCTGCCCGACCTGCCCGCACAGAACACTGCGGAAGCTGTTTCCCAGATCGCCAGAATCTTCGAAGAACAGAAAAAATATCCGGAAGCCAGAGCGGAGTACGCAAAGATTCTGGACATGAAGGATCTCAAATCCCAGTTCGCGGCAAACGCCCTTTCCGGTATGGCGAGAACCTTCCAGCAGGAAAAGAAACCCGAACTTGCCCGGAATGAATATGAACGGATCCTCGAACTGCCGGAAGATCTCCAGGCGCAGCTGAGATCCAATGCGTATATGGACATTCTCAGGCTGCTCGAACAGGGAAAACAGTGGACGGACTATGAGTCTGTCGCCGAGAAAGGAATGAAAGACAACCGCCTGACTGCCACACAGCAGGCCGTTTTCGCCGTCAGGAAAGCCAATGCGCTCTTCAGTCAGTGGAAGTTCGACGAGGCCGTCGCAGTCCTGGACAAAGCTGCCGGAGAGGCGGGAAAAGACATGAACGCCAAATATGAGGTTCTCTCCGGGAAAGGCAATCTCTATTCCCGGATGTCGGATTATCCCAATGCGGCCTCCGTTTATTCCGGGATTGCCTCCGACACGGCCTTCACTCCAAGACAGCGCCTGAACGCCGCAAAGAACGCTTCCAGGGCCTTTTCCATGGACCGGAATTTTTCCGCCGCGGAAGCGCTCTACAACAAGCTTCTCTCCTCCGGCGCGTTTGAAAAGGACATGCTTTCGGAACTGTACGGGGCTCTTGCCGACACGCATGCTGAAAACGGTCAGTTCGACAAGGCCAGGGAAGTCTGCAGGAAAGGTCTTGCCGTTAAAGAACAGTCCGCTGGATCCGAGTCTTCGCGCAAGCTCCAGCTCTGCAGGATTTCCTATGGGGAAAAGGATATGGAGCATCTGAAGAAGGATCTTGCGGAATTTCTTCCCGCTCTCAATCCGCGCGAAGGAGCCCTTCTGCTGGCCGACTATGCCGCAATCCGCTTCGACAGAGGGCAATACCAGGAATCCTTCGACGCGTATCAGAAACTCGATTTCTCCCAGATCAATCCGGACTGGAGACGGAGTCCACATGTGGAGCGTTATCTGCGTCTTTTCTCCCTGCTCGGGAAGAAAGAGGATGACTTCCGCTCCGCGGCCGCGGCCATGACAGTCGAGAATCCCTCCTTCCAGGCTCCGTTCCGCATGCAATGCGCCATTCTTGCCGAAGGCTGGAATCCTTCGGAAAAAAGCGTTGAGAAAGCCTTTGCCCCCTTCCGGGACGAGGCCACGGCGGAAACGAAAATGAAAGCGCTTTCCTCCGCGGGAAAAATCCTCGTTCTCTGCGGGAAGGATGACGCCGCAAGGGAATTGTTCCGGATCCGTGAGAAACTCTTCCGGGATGTGCCGCGGAATCTGCTGAAGGTCCGCTATGTGGAAAACGCTCCGGGAGACGTCGGGTCGTGGCTGGCTTCCGACATCATCAAACATCAGGGGAACAAGGCCGTGGTGGACCGTCCCTACGGCGCCGCGGAGGCGGCGTTCCTCTATACGGACGTCATGGCTGCCGGACGCAAGGTGGGGGATCCGAAACTGCAGGCGGACAAGGAAACGTATTTCTACATGGTCTGCGACGACCAGGGACTCAAACTCTTCTTCGTCGGCATTGACTCCCGTGTGAAGGACGTCTTGAACAAACGCCTTTCCGGGAGCGGCTACGAAATGTACATCGCCCTCGGCGAGGACGGCCCTTCCTATCAGTGGCTCTTTGAACAGCCCGAGGACAAACTCATGATTCCTCCCTGGAACTCCCCCCACAAGTTCTACCGCCATCTCAACGATTATGTGACCATCGCCACGCAGCCCATTGAAAACGGCTTCGCCACATGCATGAATTTCTCCTGGGAACTGGCGTATGACAGACTCCCGCAAAATGGGGACACCTGGCCTTTTGAACTCATCCGCTGGACTCGCGGAGGAGGCGTCACATGGGGCGGGAAAAGCGTCTGGCAGATCGGGAACTGGGGACGGCTTCAGTTTGAACTGACGGAAAAACAGCTCGTCCAGATCCGCCGCAATCTTGTCTACAAGGCCCTGGCCAAATTCAAAAAGGAATACAGAGCCAGTTCCGGCGGGCTCGTCGCTGTCTGGCAGGACTCCGAACTCGGAGATCCGCAGTTCTACAAACAGGAACTTGAGCCCCTTGTGAAACAGCTTGAACAATATGCGGAACTCGTCACGGAGGACATGCCGGAGGAAACGGTCAACATGCTCTTTGAAAAGGCTGTCCCGGCATGGATGGATTTCCAGTATTTCGTCGCGGAACTCCGCCGCGCTTATCTCCTGAAACAGCTGACTTCCGCTGAAAAGTGATTTTACAGGAAAACAAACCGTTCACAGAACTCTGTTTCCTGTGAAGAAAAAGGGGAAAAACGTGTTTGGCAAACACAGACGCGTTTTTCCCCCTTCTTCCTTTTTCTCCCTCTTTTTTCCCTTCCTTTTTCCACGCAGGATCCTTTTGTGTATCCGCAGTAAAAAACAACAGCCGGAAGAAGCCAGAAAGGGAAAAAGTGGAGCTTGGGAATGGAGTCTCTCCCGCTCTCCCCGCTGAGAGAAGAAGCGAGACAGCAGAGAAAAAAACGGGAAACGTATCTTTCACGCCGGAAAAACGGCAGAAACAGGGAAAAAAGGATCAGGAAGAAGCATCATGGAAGGAACACATCATCCTCTGCCGGGAAATCTTCTGGAAGCGCTTCGCTTCCGGGCGGCGGAGCGGAGCGATGCGGAAGCCGTCTGGCAGCTCTACCGCTCCCAGCTCGGACGAAGCGGATGCGCCTGGGACGAATCCTATCCCGCCCGGGAAAACATTGCCGATGATCTCGCAGCGAGAGCCCTCTACTGCCTTTCCGGCGGAAACGGTCTTCTCCTCGGCGCAGGCACAATCCGACACTGGGAGGAACACGACTCGCTTCCATTCTGGGATCCCCGGATGAAGCATCCCTGCGATCTCATGCGGATCTGTACCCGCCCGGAACTGCAGGGGCGGGGCCTCGGCGCCCTCCTGCTGAGACATTTGATCCACGCTGGGCGGGATGCGCAATATGACGGGATGCGCATTCTCGTCAGCCGGAACAACCTCCCGGCAATCCGCCTCTATCGTTCCGCGGGAGCCGTCTTCCGCGGAGAAACCCGTCTCTACGAAATTGACTGGCTCTGCTGCGAACTGCTCTTTGAAGATCTCCGGAGGACAATGTGAAGGGCGCTCGTTGTTCAAGGGAAAACACACAATAAACAGAGGAATGCGTTTTTTTCCTGCCCATCCTTTTCCTTTCCCTCCTTCTTCTTTATTCTTTCCCCGGCGGGAGAAAGAAAGAGGAAGGGAAGAAGGAAACGAGCATGAAGGATTGACCGGTTCAAGCCTTTCCCACCACCTTCCCCGAACTCAAAAAATCTCAGAAGAGAGACGGGAAGGAAGAGGGAAAAATCCTCTTCTCTTCTCCTTTGTCCGGTTTCAGCAGTCCGGCTCCTCCGTGCATGCGGCCGAATGCCCATTTTCTCCCTCCGCCGCCAAAATGATTTCTCCAGTGGCGGACGGCTGAAGGTCCGAACGCCCCGTAAATGACTTCCACCAGATCGAAGCGGAAAAGCAGAGGCGGATTCCCCAAATCCCGGAGATAGGAAAAGGCGGCACGGTAAAGACGGCGTTTCTGCGCATCGCCCAGATGAGAGGCAGGATGAAGCGAATCCGTGGAGACGCCATGACGGCAATAGAGTGTTTTCACCTCCACAAACACAAGGCAGAGCCCGTCGCGCGCGACGATGTCGATCTCCGCTCTGGGCGTCCTGCAGTTCCGGGCAAGGATTACATATCCGGCATCGGAAAGCATTCTTGCCGCGCAGTTCTCTCCGCGGCGCCCCAGGCGTTTCCGCCATTTTCTGAGACGGAAGTACTTCAGTCCGGACGGCATCATCCCTTCTTCTCCTTTTTCTTCCCCGCCCTACCCCCGCTCCGTCTTATCCGTTCTTCTTCTCATCACTCCGCTTTCTTCCCCGCTGGCGGCGGAAAACAAGGGAGCCGCTCTCACGGGAAAAAGCGAAGAAACGTACGGGAGAAAAGAAGCACTCTGATGGATAATACGGCTGCGGGAGGGGAGGATTTTTCTCCCCTCCCTGTATCCTGCAATAAAACAGTATACCTACGTACTCCCCCGAGTTTCTGCCAGCTCATTTCCGATTGCAGTCAGGAAGGGGGAAAGAAACAGCAGCGCATCCATGCGCAAAGCCCGATCCAGAGAGCGGCAAACCCGAGAATGATGGAAAGAAGAATACAGAAGCACCCGAAACAGCCGCTCTCGCAAAACGGCTTGTCGCGAGACTCCCGGGAGTCTTCCCCCTGCCCCTGTGTTTCGTTCTTCTCCGTCTTCACCTCTTCCACTGCGGACGCCTCCTGAGACATTTCTTCAGCGCTGCCTTCTCCCGCTTCCCGGCAGAACTCATAAAACTTTCCTCTTCAATCTTCGCTTCAGCTTCGGATCATTCTTCCGTTTTCTCTGATATCCACAATTATTCTTGATCCGGACTTTGCGCTTCTTGTTCTTTCTTCCGTCTTCCTGCAGCAGAGAAAGCGGAAGGGAGCAGGAAAAGCCCCCAGAGCGTCCCATCAGGCGCGCGGAAGGAGCCGACCGTGGAAAACCCTGCCTGATAGCGAGAGACGACATCCGCCGCCACAGAATCTTCGGAAGAATCCGTGAAAGGCGAAAACACGCATCGGACGGGGATCTGCGCGGAAGGATCCTCCTCCAGCACCGCGGTGAGAGTCTCTCCGATATCGCAGATTCCGGAAAGGCGCATGCGGCGCCGGGCGGAAAGCGCATGAAGGAGACGGAGTCCGGCGCTTTCGGGATCCTGAACAATCGTCTGAATGGAAAGGTGAAGAATCCGGGTCATATTTTTTATTTTCCGTAAGCGGTCCGGGAACCTGGCGCCGGGGAGGCAGCTGGATGTTCGCGGAAGAAAACGACAGCATCCTCATCATCGAAGACGGAACGCGGCGAGAGTTCCACCAGACAGTCCGGCGAACCATCCTCCTTCCTCGGGACAGAAATGCCCGCCAGCTCCATTCTGCGCGCATCGCGCGCCACCAGCATGGCGCGGCAGGATTCGACGGAATCGACCCCGGTCTGATTTTTGGTGGGGGCGAAATGTTCGGCGCGGCAGCCTTCGAGGACCATGGTGCGCTCGGCAAGGGGGAGTGCATCGAAAATGAAGGACTCCAGTTTGACGGCATTCGGAGCGTCGGGCTTGACGAAATTGCCGTTTTCGTCGAGATACCCGACTTTCTTGTCGGCACGGTGCCAGGGCAGTTTCAGGCGTCCGTCTGCGGTGAGTTCCTCCACGAAGTCTCTGGAAATGACATGGATGGCGGGACTTCCGGCGATAAAGTCGAGCGAACCGTCCGGCTTTCTGCGTTCCGCGAGTTCCGCGGGCATATCGCTGTATTCAATGATCTGGAGTCTTCCTCCGGAGACGCAGAAGTTGCCGAGCTTCTCGCCCGGATTGGTCTTCGGAAGCATCCTGCAGCTCATCTGAGACTGTTCCAGAAAATGAAGTCCGAGGAAAAGCGGATCCACCACCGGGACCAGAGGATTGTCCACCTGGAAATAAGAAAGATATTCGATTCCGAGCCGTTTCATCTCCTCCAGAGCTCCCGATTTTCTGAGAGCGAGGAGCGTTCCGCCGTGTCCGTCCGGAGCCAGGGCAAGGGAATTTTTCTCCGCCATCAGCAGCTTGCCTTCATACGTGATTGCAGGCATGGTGCCCTGGGTGAAGAAACGGACCTGCTCCCGGGGCATTCCGAAAAAGCCGTTGGAAACAAAGAAATCCTGCGTCGCCTTATTGTTGAGTTCGCTGGTCATGATGTACCAGCGGATGGGGGAACCGAATTTCTCTCCGGCGCGCAGCAGGCTTTCGGCAAAATACTGGAACAGGGTTTTGTGAAGGACGGGCGTGATGGGAAAGGTTCCTTTCGGGCCGTCGAACCCGAGACGGGTGCCCTGACCGCCGGCAACCGTCAGGGCTGCGACCTTCCCTTCGGAAAGCAAACGGGCACCTTCCCGCAGCGCTTTTTCATACAGGATTTCCTGCTCTCCCTCTGCCGGATGCATCGGGAAATAGGAGGCAGGCTTCAGATCCGGCGGAACTTCGGTCTCCGGTTTGTTCAGCACGTAGTCGCGGATCAGTTCCGGGAGTTCCTCCCAGTTGATGGCCTGGAGCTGAGCTTCCAGTTTCCGGCGATCCTCCCCCTGAAGCGCGGAAAGCGCCTTCAGAACGGAGTCCTGATGATTCTTTTCCAGAATTTCAGTCAGATTCATCTTTTTTTCCATCCTTTCCGAATTGAATTATTTTTTTCCCATGAAGTTTTTGATCAGTGTTCTGTAAATTCCGGGATTCGCTCCCATGGCCTTGGCATACAGCACATTGGCAGTGGGATGCCTTCCTTTGCGCTCCGCATCGAGAGCAAGAATGAAATAGAGAAGGGGTTCCTCCGCGGCGGGAACGGTTTCGGCACGCATTCTGAGTTCGTCGTGACCGATTTTTCCCTGCCAGAAATCCAGCAGGGAAGGCACGGTCCCACCTCCGGGAGAGATGGAGGTCTCATATCTGGAAAGAAGCGTCTTCGCGTTCACTTCCCATGTCCGGTCCCCCTGATACCATGCAATGAAGATCTTCCAGAAATCGGGGAACTCCTTCGGCGGGGTCGGGATCAGAAACGCGGAGGAAAAATCCTTCATGGACACATAATACAGAATCAGCGCCACGCGTGTTTCAGCGGAATGGAAGTTCCGCAGCACGTCAGGGTCCGCGGGAGTCCCGAATGCAAGGGAATGATAGATGGAAAAACGCCTGTACTCATCGGTCAGGTCCCGTCTGCTTCCGGCAGCGGCCCTGCCGAGATCCTTCAGAAGTTCCGAAGAGAGTTCTTCCTGAGAAAACATCTGAGCCAGCGGCAGCACATGCAAAGCCGTCTCTTCCGGCGGGAAGTTCCGGTTTCTGCAATGATCCCGCAGGGAACGGAGCGCTCCGGATGCGTCCGCTCCCGCACGGATGGCGGCTTCCGTCTTCTTCGTCAGAGCGTGAAAATGATCGGGACGGGTGAAAAGCATGGAATCCGCCGTTTCCATCACCTTCCGCCAGTCGCGGCGGGACTCGTGCAGTTCCATCAGACGCAGATACGGCTCCTCCGAATCCAGCGTCAGCGCCGATGCCCGTTCCAGATACCGGACCGCATCCTCAGGAGACGCATAAAGCGTGGCTGCAAGCATGTTGGCAGCATAGGAACGGGGATTCTCCTCCAGAGCCTGAAGGCAGGCTGTCCGCGCCGTCTCCTGCCGTCCGGTCCGGTTCAGTTCGCGGATGAGCGAACGGTGAAATTCCAGATCGTCCGGATACCGGCGAAAAAAACGGCTCAGACGATTCCGGATCACCACCTCATCCGCTTTGGCATTCTTCAGAAGTTTCATGAACGCAGCAGAATCCTCCTCCTTTTCCCCGGAGGAAGGCGGATGCTGCGTTGACGGGGAAAGAAAAACAGAGTTCTCCCCCTGCTGTTTTTCCTCCCCTCCTCCCGCCGTTCCGCCGGCGGAAGCGCCGGAGGAGCGTTTCTCTTTCTCTCCTCCGGCAGCGGCTCCGGCAGTGTCTTCCTCCGTATTATTCATGTCCCCTCCTCTGGGGGGAGGATTTTTCCCATCCTTTCCCGGATCCGGCGGAAGCGCTTTTTCCTCCTCCGCCTTCTTCACCCCGTTCTTCTTCTGTTTCTCAACGGGAGCTCCGCCCGGACCTCCGGGCGGATCCATTTCATTCATGAGGAGCTGGACATGCTCCTCCACAGGTTTCACAATCCGGTCTCTGACAAGATTTTTTTTGCGGCCCCCCTTTTCCTCCCCTCCATGCTCTTTTCCCGGCATTCCCTCAAGCACGGAACTCAGAACCCGGGAGGAAAGAAAGAGAGAAAGAAAAATCAGGATCAGACACCCAGGAAGCAGAAGTTTCCGGAAACGGAAGGCGGGAAAACGTCCTTTCCCGTCCCCGTTTTCCGCAACGGCGTGTTCCGTTTCCATCATTTTCAGTTTCAGGAGTGCCTCCTTCTCCAGAAGATCCAGATCGCCCGCAGGGAGAGGAACCTCTGCCGGAGGAAGAGGAGAAGAGGACGGCGGAGAAGATCTGAAGGAGGATTCCGCCTCCTCCCCGTACTCAGGTTCAGACTCAGGCACAGTCCTTTGAAGAAAAGGCGGAACAGGCGGCTGTCCGCGGGGCTTCAGATGAATTCCGGAACGCCGCTTCGGGCGTTCTCCCTTCAGAACAGACGAATCCGCCTCCCCTCCCGGCGGCTCGGATGGCACTGCCGACCCGGCGGCGGATACTGCCGGTGCGGTAGATGCAGCCGATGCGGCGGACAGTGCCGACACGGGAGGCGCGGACAAAGCACTTCCCTCCGGCTGAGAAGCGGGAGACTCCGGCGATTCGGCAGACAGTACCGATGCGGGAGGCGCGGACAAAGCACTTCCCTCCGGCTGAGAAGACGGCGATGGCGGCGGCATTGCCTGAGATGAGTTTTCCTCGCCCCGCCCCGAGGGATCCGGGCACGTCTTCTTCCCCAGGGAACGCGCCTTCTGTTTCGGGTGGAAGGACACCTTTACTTCGTCATCATGACCGTTCACAGGAACCAGACCTCACGCCGTATTTCACCGGATGACACAAACAAACATACGAACATACGCAGCCGCATACACAGGAAATATACTTGATAAACCCCCGGAATCAATTTTTCCCCCGCGCTTTTTCCCAAGAAAGCCCTCCTCCGCTCCGTGCGCACGGCTTGACAAAACGTTCCGGGCGTGTCATTGTAAAAAGTTCTGTTCCGGCAGTCATTCCCGTCGGGATCACAAAGGGAGGGAACTTTTTCTCCGCGGATCCAGTCCGACACGGGAAAAGGAAGCCCTCCTCCGCCGACGATCCCGGGAAAACCGGAACAGTGGAAACAGAAATGAAAAATCAACTGAGGATGACATTGCAATGCTGCGGGGACTCTTCCTGGCTCTTTCCTTCCTGACTCGCATTCCCGCGATTCCCTTCCGGGAAGCGCCCGACGCGCGGGTCCGGGCCTGGTGTTTTTTCTTTTTTCCTCTGACAGGAGCGTTCATGGGGCTGGCGGCTTCGATTCCGCTGCTGCTGGTCTGCTTCCTGGCTCCGCAGGAACAGGCGGTAATTCTGTTCTGCGCGGCGGTCTATCCGGCCCTTCTCGAATGGCAGGCGCGCTATCTGCATTTCGACGGGTTCTGCGACTGCTGCGATGCGTTTGCCGCAGTCGGAGCCACACCGGAAAAACGTCTGGAAATTCTGAAGGATTCCCGCTGCGGCTCCGCCGCACTCGGCTGCGGGGGATTCCTGATCGCGGCAAAGGTGCTGGGCGTCTACCTGCTCTTCACGCGGACCGTCCTCTTCTCGCAGGACCCGACCTTCTTTCTCTTCGCACTCTGCATGATCCCCGCGCTCGGACGTCTTTCCATGCTGATGCTCGCCTCCTCCGGGCCTTATCCGAGGAAAGAAGGAGGCACAGGAGCGTTCATTGTGGGGCAGATTCCACGGAAAGTTCTTGCATCTGTTTCACTCCTGGTGTTTTTTCTCTGCGGGATCTATCTGGCGCTCTGCCTCCGTTTCGGAACTCTCTTCTCGTTTCAGTCGTCTGAACTGACGGCGGGGATCTGGAAGGAAGTTGCAGCGGCTCTCACGGAACCGGAGTCCTTCCTGAGGAATCTGTTCTCCCTCGGAATGGGACTGTATTTTTCGCTGCTGGTCTTTGCGCTGGCGGTGGTGCTGCCGGTGGTGTACTGGCATCGTCAGGCCATGAAACTCCTTGGGGGAATCACGGGAGACGTACTCGGAGCGGCGGGGGAAATTTCCGAACTCGCGGCGATTTTCGCATTTCTGCTGATCATAGAACGCTTCTGAAGAGCAGAAGGAGGAAACGCGTCACATGCCGGCAGGGAAAAAGACAAACGCCTCCCGTCACGGGAAAAACGCACGCCCATGGAAATTCGAGGAAGTCCCGCTGGGGCAGATCATCGAATTTGAAGAGCGCACCTGGACCGGAACCAGCTGTTTCCGGAGAGAACTCATCACCGGAGCCGGCCGTTCCGGACGCGAAGTCTTCGTCACCTTCGGCGGAGAAACCCTCCCCGCGGACAAACTCCTCGATTCCTCCTACGCGATTCTCCGCGACGGACAGCGTTTCCCATGTGGAGTCCTCCCCCTCAACGACCGTCTCACCGCACTCGAAAAATTCAAAATCGCACGATCCTTCGCCAAGATGATCTGTGCTTCCTGGCTCTTCATCCGCGAATTCGAGGATGACAGACTCGACTCCGATACCTGGATCGAATCCGCTAAACATCACAAGGTCCTTGTCGGAAATACCGGGAGAATCAAGATGGTCTGGAACGTCCACGACGAACAGGAACCCGATTTCTCCGTCGAAGACATGTGCCGCAACTCCGCAGTCGAAACCGCCTTCCACTACCTTCTCCGCCGTTTCTCTCTGCTCGACAAATATCAGGGAAATGCCGGAAAACGTGCAGAAGCATTCGACAACGAGGAAATCCTCCTCTAGTCACGGGAAAAAACCTTCCACACACAAAAATCATAAGGGAGAAAAAAACGTCTTCTCCCCTCTCTTCTCTGCCTCCTCTCTCTCCCCCCCTCCAGGCCAGAAGAGCAAGGAGCTCCATCGGCAACAGCAGCAGAAGAAGCAGCAGCAGAAGAAGAAGAACAGCGGGAAATGCAACGCAGACTGGAAAAGGAAAAAGGGGCCTTTCAGCATCTTGCAGATACGGCAGCGGACTTCCCGATACGGCGGGGCTCTAGTGTTCGGCCCGTGCCAGAATCTCCAAACAGGTCTTCGGATCGGAAGCAGCCAGAAAGGCGGCCGCGAGACGCCCGTCACTGAACAAACGGCTGATTTCAGAAAGAATCTTCACATGCAGAGTCTTGTGCGATTTTCCCACCACAATCATGAAAACGATCCGGACAGGGAGAGAGTCGCAGGAATGATAATCCGTAATTCCATCCGGGCAGACCGCCAGCGCCAGACAGGGAGAATCCACAGACGGCAAACGGAAATGAGGCGTCCCCAGTCCGTTTCCGATTCCGGTGCTGATCAGACTTTCCCGATGGAAAATCCCCCATGCCAGTTCCTCGCGTGAAGAAATTTCCGGCATTTCGGCAAGCCGGTCTATCAAAGTGTTCAACACCTCGGTCTTGTTTTTCTTCCCTTTCAGGATTACGATCCGCTTTTCATCCAGAAGAGCGCCGAGCTTGAACTCTTTTTTCTCGTTTTCACCAAACATTCCGCACGGTTCCGTTCCGTTTAAAGTTGTTTCTTCGTTTTCTTCATCCTTCCATCTCCGGACGGATCGGTCCATCAGGAGCCGACCGTGCGGCGGACGTATTCAAACAGCAGAACCGTCGCCGCCTGTGCGACATTCAGCGATTCCGCTGTCCCCGGCATCGGGATATTCAGCGCCAGGGAATTTTCCAGTTCCGCAACGCCCGTGGCCTCACAGCCCAGAATGAGAGCGCTCCTGTCAAAGAGTCCCTCCGCGCGGAACAGGTTTTCCCCGCCCGCCGGAAGGGTCCGGTAAAAACGCGTAATCCCGTGTTGTTCTCTCAGCAGACAAGCCAGGGCGTCAAGCGGCCCCGTCTCCATTCGCAGCCCCAGGGCAAACTGCGCTCCCGAAGCGGAACGGATCACTTTGTCTGAAAACGGGTCCGCGCATCCGTCTGTCAGCCAGACCTCGTGCAGACCGACTGCCCGCGCCGTCCGGAGAATCGTCCCGAGATTTCCCGGATCCCCCACCCGGTCCAGCACCAGAACAAAGGGATCGGACAGCGGAGCGGTAAGAGAGTTCTTTGCGGGACGCCTCGCCACAATCAGAATTCCCTGCGAATTCACCGTACTGCACAGTCTGGAAAAATCCCGTTCCGGAAGCACTACCGGTTCCCGGGACGGATGCGTCCCTTCCGGAAGGGACACCCCTTCGCGAAGAACGATCCATTCCACCAGATCCGGACGGAGAGAAAGAACCTCCAGACCCGAACGCAGCCCGTCGCACAAACAGAATTCGCTTCCTCTGCGTCCATGACGCGTGCCGAGAGCACGTATCAGAGATTCTTCCCGTTTCCCGAACATCACCACCGGAGCCACCCCCGACGTCTCACACAGCCATCACACACGCCGCGTTTGAAAATTCACTTGCTCTCCGGCAACGTCCCCGCAGCCCCCGGTACAGACCCGGACCCCGCCGCCGGCAACGCAGAAGAAGTGGATACGGAAGATGCCGGTTTGGTGGCGGAAGCCGGAACAAGCACCGGGGAGGAGGCGGCGGGCTCTTCCGCAGGAAGTCGATTCAATATCGCCGCAGACTTTTCCGCCCATGTCTGATACACAGGAGACACGTTCTTCCCGGGAACCACTCTGGAAAGAGCCGCTCGCGCCTTCGGAAGATCGTTCTTCGCCATATAAAGCCTTCCTGCCGCATACGCGGATTCCGCCCTCAGCTCCTCAGAAATCTGAGGATTGACGGACAAAGATTCAAACTCCCGGATCGCTTCTTCATTCTTCCCTTGAATTTCAAGAATATATGCACAGTCAACGGAAGCTCTCGAACGCAGAAACGGATCGGCGTCAGACGAGGCAATGGAACGGAATTCCGCAAGAGCCTTGTCATAATTTTTATCCGCGATGTAGATCCCTGCAAGTCTGGTCCTGGCATTGACCGCCCCCGCATGATTCGGATAGGCGGCAATGGCGGCGAGAAGCGCCTCCGCCGTCTTCGCTTCGGAAAACGCCTTCACCGCCGCAGCATCACGGCTGCGGATCACGTGCGCACTGATGGAAAATGCCGCGACTCCCAGAATAATCACGGCTCCGATCGCCGCCACCAGCTTCCAGTTCTCTTTCAGCCAGGATTCAAAGGTATCGAAATCTCCGGAAAGCTCTTCAATCAGAGTTTCCTTGGGGGCGGAGGCCGTCTTGTTTGTCTTTGCCATTTTTTTCTCCGGCTTTCTTTTCTGAAATGGGGAATTTCTATTTTTTTTCTGTCGTTTTTCTTAACTGAACGATGTTTCCATGGATCCGGGTGAAAAACTTCCGTTCCCGTTTTTTCCACGGAATTTCCGCCGACGGCGCATCCGCGTGCGGATCCGTTGCGGCTGTATCGGGGGGAAATATAGCTCTTCTCTTCTGCAAATCAACATTTGCAGATACGGAAAAAGCATTTTTTACGTTTTGAAGCTCTTCCTTTCCTGAGAAAAATCCCGTACCGGACTGTAAACGGAGAGGATTTCTGCTATATTCTCTACTTCCCGGGAAAACAAAACGGAAGACTGCCGGAAATCAAAAAGAAGAAAATGAGGGGGAAAAAACGGAGGAAAAAACGGAAATCTCAATTCAATCGGCACAAGTTCTCTGATACGCGTTTTCTGAGCGGATTCTTCACGGAGGAATAATCCGCCTGTTCCGGCAAGATGCCGGGAAGCATGTCTTCCGGAAAATACTGTAAACTTCTGAAAAAAAAAATAAAATAAAAAAACATCTGAAGAGGATCCCCTTGGACTCCGGGGAAAAAATCAAGGACAATCATCAGGATAAGATTGATTTTTCCGTAAGTCACGGCCGCCTCAGATCTGGAAAAAAGGAAAGCCGAGGTTTTGAAAAAATGAGTCTTCGAGAAGAACGTGCAGCCCGCCTGAGAGAGGCGGATCTCTACCCTGTGATCACAAGCGGATTCACTGCCGGAAGAAGCGTCCTGGAGGTTCTTGACGCCGTCGGACAGGGCGGCGCAAAAATCGTCCAGCTCCGGGAAAAGGGACTTCCCGACAGGGATCTCTGCGCTCTCGCTCTCCAGTTCCGGAAACTCTGTGACCGATACGGCATGCTGATGATCATGAACGATCACGTCGACATCGCCGCCTACTGCCGTGCCGACGGCGTTCATCTCGGGCAAAGCGATCTCCCGACAGAAGCCGCCCGTTTCATCTCTCCGGATCTCCTCATCGGCCGTTCCACCCACTCCACCGCACAAGCGCTCGAAGCCGAGGCCGCGGGCGCGGACTATGTCAACCTGGGCCCCCTCTTCCCGACGGGAACCAAACAAACCCCCGTCCGCCCGCTCGGAACGGACATCCTCTTCAAGACCGCGCCTCTTCTGCATATTCCTTTCAGCGTCATGGGAGGCATCAAGAAACATCACATCCCTTCCCTTCTGGAGACCGGCGGCGCCCGCCTGATCGCCATGGTCACCGAAATCACGGAAGCACCCGATATTGAGCAGAGAACGCGGGATCTGCGTTCGCTCTGGATCCGTTCATCCGTTCTTCCGCCTCCAGCGCCATCATCCCCCTGTCCCTTGTCAGAGTAAGTGCAGAAAAAACAACGATGAAGAGAGAAAAGGAGGAAAATGAAAAACAGGGGGGGAGAAATCTGCCGTAGAAGCCGGAAAACACCGGATGTAAGAAGAGATGCCGGGAATACAGCAAAGACTCAAAACAAAGAAATTCAGCAGAGGGAGTGAGAAAAAAAGTCCTTGAACTCGGGAATCCCTGAAAAATCAGGCCCCTGATATTCAGGAATGCTCCGCAGAAGGCCGGGGGGTCTTTTTTTCCCGGTTTCAGCCTGATTCCGTACTACTTGCTTTTCTTCTTTTCTTGCTGTGTCAATCGCCCCGTCGCTTAGGCGGAACACCGGTGTGGGGGAGAGGATGGTGATGGGGAAAAAAGCCGGGCGGGGGATCGGATCCCCGCCGGCGGAGAGGTGCCTCTGCTCCAGCATGGTGGCGATTCCCGGGGCCCATCATGCCGTGTCATCAGGAGGAAGGAGAAGTAGTAGACCCCTCCGATGCTTTTGCCTGATTCCAGAGATTGTCCATTTCTTCAAGAGAAGCTTCCTCAAGAGAACGCCCGGATTTCTTCAAAGCGTCCTCAATGAACCGGAAACGGCGTTCAAATTTTGCGCTGGCTTCTGCGAGCAGGAGTTCGCCGGAAGAGCGTCTGCGGAAACGGGTCAGGTTGCAGACGGCGAAGAGGAGGTCTCCGATTTCCTCGTCGATGCGTTCCTGGGACTGTTGTTCCGCATAGGCGGCGCGGAGTTCCGCAAGTTCCTCTTCGATTTTTTCGAGAATCTGCTCTTCCCGGCTCCAGTCGAAGCCGAACTTTGCGGCCTTGCGCTGAAGTTTCTCCGCCTGGAGGAGTGCGGGGCAATGCCTGGGGACACCGTCAAGGACCGAATGTCTGGAGGCGCCTTTTTCCGCCTGCTTGACTTTTTCCCACAGGCCCACGACCTCCTCCGATGCGGAAACACGGTCCGAGCCAAACACATGAGGATGACGGCGGATCATTTTTTCCGCCACGCCCGATGCCACATCGTCCAAGGTAAAGGCCCCGCGCTCCTCCGCCATGACGGAATTCAGAACCACGTGCATAAGAATATCCCCGAGTTCCTCGCACATGCCTGCGTCATCGTCTTCCGACACGGCGTCCAGGAATTCGGCGCACTCCTCCATCAGGCAGGGCATCAGGGAGCGGTGCGTCTGCTCCCGGTCCCATGGACAGCCCTCCGGAGAGCGGAGACGTTTCATAATCTCTTCCAGGCGTCTCACCGGATCCTTCATTTCCTTCATCAAGACCAATCCTCTCTTTTTCCCGCCGCGGCTTCTGAATGGGCCAGCTGGCGGCTTGTCTATCTTGTCTATCTAAATAAGTTCTGCTTCTTCCAGGAATGACAAAAAATCGCAGAAACGGAATCTCATCCCGCCGGCAGAGAAACTGTGCTCCCGGAGGAGTAGTGTCCCCGCCTTTCCGGCTTCTCCTCCGGTGACGGGCTTCTGATCTTCAGCTGTAAATCACCGTCACTCCATCCGATCCCGGAGCGCCGACGTCTTCCCCCGGAAAATATTCCCGGCAGGGCAGACGCCCCGACTTCAGTCCCGAACGGATTCTGGAACGCAATACCCCGCTTCCGTTCCCGTGCACGGCAAGGATCCGGCATCGTGGATGTGCGCTCAGCATTTTGCGCATCAGCTCCATGGCTTCCTCGGCATACATTCCGTGGAGATCCACGGTGAAATCGTAAGAAGAATCCCCGGAGGAGGAGGAGGCAGACGCCCGCTTTCCGGAAGAGGTGGAACGCCTGCACGATCTCTCCCTGTCCGCATTTTTTTTCATGTGTTCCCGGAACTTTCCGCTGTTTTCAAAATCCGTTCATTCCGGGAATATTTCTCCATTTCGGAGATTTTGCGAACGAGGGATGTCATTTTTCGGGATTTTTTTGATTCCCGGCTTGTATTTCCGAAAAATTCATGTATCTTAAGGGGCATGATGAGAGTTGCGGGGGCGTAGCTCAACTGGTTAGAGTGCCACCCTGTCACGGTGGATGTTGCGGGTTCGAGTCCCGTCGCTCCCGCCAGTTTTCCGATCATCCGGGAAACTGGCGTTTCTCCTGCATATCTCCCTCTCGGCCGCCGGATGCTTCTTTTCTTCATGCATTTCCCATGCAATGCTCCGGTTTCAGCGTGCAGATTCCGGAGGAAGGAGAAGAAGGAAGTTTTGCTCATGGAACAGATTCTCAATCATTTTGTCGGCTACATTTCTCTGGAACGCGGACTCGGGGAAAATTCCGTTCACGCCTACCGTTCGGACCTTCAGGACTTCCTGGATTTTCTGAAAGAACTTTCCATCGGACGTCTTGAGGAGGTGGACCGTTCCATGATCGTTGACTACCTCGGCAGCTGCAAAGACAGAGGGCTCGAACCAAGCAGCATTGCAAGACGCCTGGTGGCCATCAAGGTCTTCTTCCGCTATCTCTTTCAGGAGCGGATCATCCGTTCCGACATCACGGACGTGATGGATTCTCCTAAACTCTGGCGGATCCTTCCCGATTTCATGACCCCGCGTGAAGTGGAGGCCCTGCTCAATGTCTTTCCCCAGAACGGCAAAGACCCGCTGGCTCTCCGGAACAGATGTATTCTGGAAATGCTGTATGCCTGCGGACTGCGCGTCTCGGAAGCGGCGACGCTCAGACTCGGATCCGTGAATTTTGACGATGCCATCGTCCGCGTTCTCGGCAAAGGCTCCAAGGAACGGATCGTTCCGATCGGGAAAATTGCGCGGAAACTCCTGGAAAAGTATCTCGCCTCCGCCAGACCTCTTCTCCTGAAAAATCCGAACGAGACGAGACTCTTCCTCTCCCATCGGGGAAAACCTCTGGACCGGGAAAGAATCTGGGCCATCGTGAAGGAAGCCGCTCTGAAAGCCGGAATCACCAAAAACATTCATCCTCACACTCTGCGCCATTCCTTTGCCAGCCACCTCCTCGAAAACGGCGCAGACCTGAGAATCATTCAGGAAATGCTCGGGCACGCAGATATCAGCACCACTCAGATCTATACGCATATCGACAGTCAGAAACTTCTGAACGTCCACCGCAAATTCCATCCCAGGGCCTGAAAAAACGGAGGACACACGCTCGTCCGGACCGAAAAGCTCCGCACCGCACACACAGAAATACCGATATCCATCCCGGGTGATGAGAGCCCGGCCGCCGTCAAAACGGCGTTCCCCGGAGAAAAGATTCAGATGAAATTAAGGAAACAGACAGTAGAGATGAACAATAACAACACTCAGAACAACACTCAGAACAGCAGTGAGAACAGCAGTCAGAACAGCAAGAACGGCAATCAAAGCAGCAGCCTCAACGGCGTCGTCAACTGGAAGAAGTATGTTCTCAGGAAACTGCTTGTCTGCATACCGCTCTGCCTTCTGATCCTTCTGATGTATCATGTTTCGGAGAAAGGAAGGAAATACAACGGGAACGCCCCTCTTTTCGGGCAGCGCTGCATCTTCGGGATTATGAGTACTGTGGCGTCCATACAGCTTTACGGGCCGGACAGAAAAACGTTTCAGGAGGGATTCGAGGAAGTGCAGACAAGTTTTCAGTCTGTGGAAAAACTCTGCAACATTTTTCAGGCGGGAAGCGAACTTTCCCGCCTGAATGCAACGGCGTTTGAAAAACCCTTCCCCTGCAGCGACCCGTTATGGGAGCTTCTCTGCGAGGCACGGAAATATTATGAGATTTCCGAAGGCGCCTTTGACGTCACGATCACTCCACTGATGCAGCTCTGGGGATTTCACAGGAAACGCGGCTCCCTGCCCACGGAAGCGGAAATCGCGGACGCACTGAGCCGGACCGGTCTCGACAAAGTGATCTTCGACGACAACGCCCATACCGTGCGCTTCCGCGTCGAAGGCATGAGCATTGATCTCGGAGGCATCGCCAAGGGATGGGCTCTGGACAAAGCTGCGGACGGACTGAAAAAACAGGGCTTCGCTTCGGGATTTCTGGATCTCGGAGGCAATGTGCTCTGTCTGGACGCCCCCCCTCCGGGCAGGAATGCCTACCGGGTGGGAATCCGGGATCCTTTCCGGAAAGACAGATCCTTTGCCTCTGCGGAACTGCTTTCCGAAGCGGTCGCCACCAGCGGAAACTACGAACGTTATGTGGTGATCGACGGCAGACACTGCACGCATATTATGAATCCGAAAACGGGAAAACCGGTCGAAAACATGATTTCCGTTTCCGTCATTGCGCCGGACGGAGTTTCCACAGACGCCCTTTCCACGGCGGTCTTTGTCAACGGCATTCCCTTTGCCGAACGCATGATGAAACGTTTTCCGCAGCTCCGGATCCTGATTCTTTCCCGCGATCCGGAGCAGCCGGAAAAACTGCTTCTGAAAACCTTCGGCCCCGGATGGAGAATCGACCGGATGCCGGAAGTGCCGGAAGGACCGGAAGGAAATGCGGAATCCGGGACATCCGCCCGGAAATCCGGAGAGGCTTCGGAAATTCCTCCGTGTCAGCGGACCCGGACAGATGATCCGCAGAGGGAAAGCTTCCTGAACTGCTTTCTTCCCGAGAAGAAACTCCGGGTGGGAGCGCAAAATGAAAAAAAAATGCCTGGAATATCTTGACAATGCCCTTTCCAATGCTATGTTAAGGACTCTGTCGGGCATCCGGCATGTGCACCCATAGCTCAATTGGATAGAGCGTCTGACTACGGATCAGAAGGCTTGGGGTTCAAATCCCTATGGGTGCGCCATTTTTTTCCTGTCGAACTGAAAGACCGTTCCTTTTCTCTGCCGTCAAGACCTGCAGGCGCAAGTCCGGGGTAGAGGCATGGAAAGGAAGCGTTTTTTCCCGGTCTCCTTTTTCTCCGGCGGGAGGAGATGGCGGAGTGTATTTTTTATGATGCTATGGGGTTCTTTTCTTTCTCTTTCTTCTTCTTTCCGCCTTGTTCCGCCTCTTTTTTCCCTTTTTTCCCAGAGCCATTGTATTTTTCCACGGGGAATCCGCGATGTCGGCGGAAGGTCCTCCTGTTTTTTTCTCCACATGGCAAACGAATCGGCAGCTCCGCTCCCTGCGGGGAGGTGTGAAACAACGGAAGAAAAAACAAAGGCGGAAAACAGGATCAGGAGGAAGGGGCTTTTTTCAGGAAAAAATTGTTTTCGCGCTTGAAAATAACGAAGGCGGATATATACTAAAGGGTCCTTAGAACAGGGGCGTATAGCTCAGTTGGTTAGAGCGCCACGTTGACATCGTGGAGGTCGTAGATTCGAGTTCTACTACGCCCACCATTTTTTATTTCCCGTTTTCTTTCTCCCGGTTTTTCCAGAACTTCTCCGGACGGCTTTTTCCCGTTCTTCGTTTCCGTGGATTCTGTATCGTCTTCTCGCAGTTTTTCTTCGTCATTCCCTTTTTCGGTCAGAAGAGAGGGTCATGGAAAAGAATCAGGGGAGAAGATCAGGATGTTCTCCTTCTCCGGCATTGCTTCTTCTCACAGGGGACGGCAGGGGGAAAATATATCTGTCATAAAAAATACGCCTGTACAGGCAAGGGATCGTGGACTCCGGGGAAAAAACACAGTCAACGACGGGGTGCAGAACCCGAATCTGAAAAAAGGGTGGGGAAAACGCCCACCACCACTTTCTCCTCCCGTGGAAAAGGAACAGACGCACCGGGAAAGACCACCCACACCCCAGACACTTTCTGTGCGCCGGCGGAGAAAGACAGAGATGCTCTCTTTCCCTCCCGGCGGAGGAGACGCAGACTCTCAGGAAGCGGCGCCTCCGATTTTAATGACGAGATTTTCCAGCGCGATGCGCTGATCTCCCCCTGTCACCATGATCCGGCTGGCTTCAAAAATGGCGCGGAAGGCTTCCGCCAGTTCCCTGTCGCTGAAGCGGACCGCATTTTCCCATGTCTTGAAGGCCTTGAAAGGATGCATGGCGAAAAAAGGATCACCCGGATGATTGGCTTTTTCCGTATCGAAGAGGCGATAGAAGAAGTCAGCCGACGCGTTCCGCGGAATCTGGAAACGACGCCCGATGCACTTGAGCCCGATCACCCGCTTGAATTCGGAATTCACCGCGGAAACGATCGCCAGAGGTCCGGAAGCGGAACCGCGCTCTTCCAAAGTCTCAATCAGCCCCGGGATCAGGGAAAGAGCCTTGGCCGCATTCCGCTCCGCAAGCGCCCCGGAAAATTCCCAGGACAATGTCTCGACATTCCGGCTGCAGACTTCCAGACAGTCATCCACATGAATCACAGGCTCGTTGCCCGCATAGGCGACCAGTTTGTCGATTTCATTTTTCAGCGTGGCCGTATCCGAACCGATAGTTTCCGCTATGAAGGAGGCTGCCGCATCATCCATGCTTTTCCCGGCGCTCATGGCCATTTCACGGATTTTCCGCATCAGAAGCGCCGTATAGCCGCGGGCTTTCGGATCGGCTTTGTCGAACCATTGGAGAGTCCCGCCGGAAGAGGCGATGGTTTTTTCGCAAAGTTTGAAAAAGGCTTTGCGCCGGTCAAGTCCGGGTCCGTCTATCAGCAGAGTGATGTCCGGCGGGATCCCCGCCTTCAGATACTCGGAAAGACGCTCCAGGCGGGAGGTTTTCTTTTTCGACGAAGCTTCCGAAACAGCTTCCTCAAAATAATTGAAGTGCTTCAGCCACACCGCCTTCTCCGGAGAAAGAAAGGACGGCGTGTTCAGAGAATCCATCAGTTTGTCGAGAATCTCGGAATATTTTTCATTTTCAGAATCCCCGCGGATGATTTCGAGATCCGGATTATCCTCCGGAATCTCTCCGCAGAGTCCGCGAATAAACTCATTTGCACATTCCTTCACGGCAAATTCATCATTGCCTGAAATCAGATGAAACGCTCCCATAATGATGATGTCCCCGGCATACGCCGCTCCATTGGGTGAATGTTTTTTTCTCTCTCCCCCGCATCACACAGAAAACTCCCTCTAGAATCTGCGGCAAGGGAGTGCATGTGCTGCACGCATTTTCCGTCATTCTCCACGGAAGGGATAAGCGTACAGAAAAAGTCAAAGAAAACGAAAAAAGAAAAACAACAGAGCTGCATCCCTGCGGAAAAGAAACACGGGGCCTTTTCTTCTCTTTCCCGTCTTCTTTGTCTTTCCCTCATTTCCGACTTCCTTTTCCCGGGAAGAAGTTCTCGGACAACGAATCCGGAAATCCGGATTCAAAAACAGATCCTGATGCAGAGTCCCATGCCGTCATCATCTTCCTCCTCCCCCGCCGCCTTATTTCTCCGCCCTTTTCTCCGGCTCTGCGGAACGGCGGCAGCAGAGGAATGTGCTCGTTACCGAGCGGCAGCAGCGGCCTTACGCCACGCTTCGATCAGCTTTTCCGCAGTGGCGCGCTCAAAAGGATTGGAACGCGGCTCTGTTTCATATCCTCCGCGCCCGTAATTCCAGCGGTTGGGGATGTAGCCGCCTCCGAGACGGACATGCCCGGTTCCGTTTCCATGGGAAAGCACCAGACAGAGTTTGTCCGGGAAAATCCTTCTGCGGATTTCCAGCCCGATTTCCACAAACGGCTCGCTGGGCAGACTCGCAATGACGACCGACCCCATTTCCAGCCCGGTAAGACGGAAACGCCGCATATCCCTGTCCTTTGCAATTTCCAGAAGCGAAGACGCGAAATATTTCAGCGCAACGGGGGACCGTTTTGCCAGGTCCTCGCTCGTCAGAGAAATTTTGGATCCCGCCGCATCCGGCACATCGGCATATTTTTCCAGAGTTTTTTCCGCTGCGCGGATTTCTCTTTCCGAAATGTCGGATCCGCCGGCTTCCGCGGAGGCGAAGAGATTCTTCATGGTGAAATCACCCGCCGGACGCAGGTTTTTCAAAGCCATGGAAACGGTCTGGGCATAACCGGTCCCGATGCGTTCAGCCTCGGCGTAACAGGTCTGGTCACGGTCTGTGGAGACATCGAAATGATTGATGTTTCCGGCGCATCCGATCAGGGGAAAGACCATGGAGGAGGCGCCGAGCTGCTTTTCGAGTGTACGGCGCATGAATCCCGCCCAGTCGGCGGAAACTTCGGTCCCACCGATCGTATCGGTATGGTTGACAATGTTTGCGAGGAGGACCTGTACTTTGCCGTCCTGAATGAGGGCGGCGATGGGGATGTCGAAATCCGTCTCTCCCTCCGGGCGGCCAATCTGCGGATTGAGTTTTCCCGGATTGGTCAGGACGCTTCCATCCTTCATCCAGTAACGGCGGTTGAAGGAGAAGCGCCGATCTTCCGTAAGAGTGTATGCCAGTTCTCCTTCGCGGAGATTCGATGCCGCCTCGTGAATGACTTCCGACGCCTTTTTCACCAGAAAATCGAAATAAGCCGAAGCATCCACGGGACAGGATGGCCGGAAATCCGGTCCGGTATGGGTATGGGTCGCCGTCATGAGGATATTCTCCTCCCCGAATTCCGTCAGATCCGCGATGGCCTTCCGGAGTTCGGCATACAGAAGCTCCGAAACGGTAATCAGATCAAACTGCAGAAGCAGGAAGGCGGCTCCGTCCTTCTTCAGCACGAGGGCGCGGACTTCGAGATCGTCCAGAACTCCCGTGGTCATACGAACATTGAAATATCCGGCAAGGGATACCGGCATGGTTGGTGTGATGACTCCGTGCGCGGTTCCGAACAACAGTTTTCCGTCACTCATTTTCCGGTTTTTCCTTTTCTGAACTTATCTGAGTCGGGAATTTCACATGCGTTTCCACTTTTCATCAATCCCGGAGACCTTCCAGTAGGCTTCCGCCATATAGATGGCATCCAGGATGGTGCAGCGCATCATGGCCTCGATCACGGGATAGATTCTGGGAAGAAGAGTCGGATCGCGGCGTGTGATCGGTGAGAGGATGGTGTTCTCCTGTTTGACCATGTCCACGGTGGCCTGGGGAACGGACACAGTGGGAGTCGGTTTCACGGCGCAGCGGATGCGGATTTCCTCCCAGGTGGAGATTCCTCCGAGAATTCCGCCGGCGTTGTTGGTTTTGAAGCGGACTCTGCCGTCGGCATCCAGATAGGCTTCATCGTTGCTCTGGCTCCCGAGCATCCGCGCGGCCTCGAAGCCCGCGCCGAATTCGATTCCCTTGATGGCTCCGATGGAGCAGACGGCATGGGCGATCATGGCGTTGAGCTTGTCGAAAACGGGTTCCCCCAGTCCGGCGGGCACGCCCCTGGCAATACATTCAATGACGCCGCCTGCAGTTTCGCCCATCCCCTTGATCCGGAGCACGTCTTTTCGCATTTCCTCGCCGAGTTCCAGATCGGGGCAGTTGATTTCGTTCTTCCGGTAGTTGGCCTTCGCCGTCTCGTAACTGACGGGTTCCTTCACCCGGATGCCGTTCGATTCAATGGTGTAGGCGATCACATCAATTCCCATTTTATCCAGAATGGCTTTGGCGACGGCTCCGCCGGCGACGCGGCTGGCGGTTTCGCGTCCGCTGGCGCGTCCGGCACCGACCCAGTCTCCGTACTCGCCGTATTTTTTGAAAAATCCGTATTCCGCGTGTCCGGGCCGGATCTGATCCCTGTATTCACGATACTGCTGGATATGCACGTCCTGAATGTCGTTGTTCGGGATGACCATTCCGACGGGTGCGCCTGTGGTGAGGTCATTTTCCATCACGCCGGAAAAGATATAAACTCTGTCCTTTTCCTTGCGCGGGGAATCGAGCGGTGTCTGCCCCGGTTTGCGCTTATCGAGTTCCGCCTGGATCATTTCGGCGGTGATTTTGATTCCCGGGGGAACGCCGTCCACGATGGTCAGCAGACCGCCGTAGAGTTCTTCGGGAACGGGAAGATTTTTGCGGAAACCGCCCGCATAGGATTCTCCGGAACAGGTAATCCGGAAAAGACGACCGAAAGTATTACCGAACATGTTGTTCTCTGCCTTTCTTGTTTTGCCGCTGGTCCATGAAAACAAATTCTCCCTCCCGGGAAGGAGGGGCATGATTTTTGTTTCCCTGATTTGTTTTACAGTTTCATAGTGTTACTGTTTATAAGATAGCACTTGAGCGCTGGAAAATCCACTCTGCGGGGGACTCTTTTTCTCCGGAAATCCCTGTCTTCTTCCGCCTTCAGGCGCCCTTCCCGCTCCAGGAATACAGAAACACCGCGCAGAGCATCAGAACTGACGCGCAGATGCGGCGGAGCCAGGCGCTTTTCCCAACAGGCGGTTCCAGACGCAGAAATCCGGCCCGCGTCAGCAGAATCCCGAACAGAACTGAAATCACGCATCGGGTTGCCTGAATCACATTCCCGAACACCACATTCAAAGTGGCGAAACACGCAAACAGAAAAATCATCGCCAGAAACCATGCCAGGGCATACGGCACGGAATCGCGGAAAAGCCTTATGCTCTTCCTGACTTTTTTCAGCAGAAGTGCCGGAAGAGAACAGAGACCAAGGACAAAATAGATCAGTGCGGTCATGCCCAGCGAATCCATGAGCAGGGATGGCCCGTGAGCCGAAAGAACCATCTTTGTCACAAAAATATCGCTGACGGAATAAAGCAGCAGGGTCAGCAGAAGCCAGATCCCCGCGCGCGGCGAGATGCGCCCTCCGCTCCAGTTCATTCCCATTCCCGCGAAGGAGCTCAGAAAAACGGCACACCACTGCAGTGCATTCAACCCGCGACGTTCCAGAAGGATATAGATCAGTGCCAGAATGATGATTTTCAGTCCCAGAAGCGAGGAAAGACGCGAAGCTTCCAGCTCTCGGAGAGTCTTGAAAAAACAATATTGGGAAGCCGTCCCGCTCAGGAGCCATCCCCCCAGAAAACAGAGAAATTCCGTCTGGAGGGGGAAAATTCCCCACGGCATGGCCAGCGGAAGAAGGAAAAGTCCGGCGAGTCCCATTGCGATCTGGGAGTAGACCACCAGTTCCAGCGTCCCGTGATGTTTCAGGATAAACCAGCGTGAGAACACATAGGAGGACGATTGCAGAGCGGCGGCAATGAATCCTGTGAGAATTCCAAATATCATTTTCCAATTTGCTCCTGAAATCAAAAGCGGGTTAATACAGTAGCACGTCTTTTTTATTTTGCCACTGGGATTTTTTTGCTGTTCTGTTCCTGGGAGTGGATGAAAATCCATCATAATTCAGAATGAGAACAGAAAAAAAATACGGCAGGCAGTGCCTGCCGGGTGCAGGGAATGCAGCGAGAGCCGAGGTGTATGAGGGCGAGCAGCCCTCATGCTTTTATTTTATTTA
>CAKUDG010000006.1 GCA_934644965.1 uncultured Victivallales bacterium
CTACGGAAAAATGCGTTGAGCATTTTTCTCGAGGTCAAGGTCCGTGACCTTGCCGCGGTCCAGCGGCGGTCCGCTGGCCGCCGGAGGCAGAATAATAAAAAATAAATAAAATAAAAAAAACATGAGGGCTCCTCGCCCTCATACTCCCCGGCAGGGTTGCATCCCCTGCACCCGTCAGGCGTTGCCTGCCGTATTTTTTATTTTTTATTTTATTTTTTCCCTTAAAAGCATGAGGGCTTCTCGCCCTCATACACCTGGGCTCTCGTTGCATCCCCTGCACCCTGCAGTCGTAGTCTGCCGTATTTTTTTCTTTTCTTTTTTCCCTTTTTCTGATATATTTTGAAAGATCAAAAGTTTTTTGTTCGTACACAACAAAGCAAGATGGCAAGGAAAGGCTCAGCCGTGAAGAATCACATCATATCGGATTATCTGGAAAAATCCTGCGGAATCCTCCGGGAAATCGCCGCAAAAGAAGAAAATTCCCTGAAACTTGCGGCAGAAAAAATTTCAGACGCATATCTCAAAGGACATGGGATCTATGTCTTCGGCTGCACTCATTCGGCCATTCTCGCGGAAGATGTCTTCTACCGCGCAGGAGCACCCGCATTCTGGCGTCCTCTCTGGGGACCCGGCATGAACATCACAAGCACCCCGGGAACTTTGACCAGCGCCGCAGAAAAAAATGAAGAACTCGGACGCGATATCGTCCGCTGTTCCCGTATGGAAAAGGATGATGTCATCGTGATTTTGTCCACATCCGGCAAAAACGCCGCCCCGCTCGCCGTGGCGGAAGAAGCGCTGAAACGGGGAGTCTCCGTAATCGCCGTCTGCTCCTCCGCATACAAGGATCAGAGAGGGAACCATTCCTCATTGCAGAACTTCCAGGCGCTGAAAGAGCGGATTCTGATCATCGACAATCATGTTCCCTGCGGCGATGCCTGTCTGGAAGTCGAATCCTGTCGGATGGGCCCCCTTTCCACCATCGCAGGTTCCTTTATCATGCATACGCTTTCCGCATTGGCGGTCGAACGGATTGTCTCGGAAGGAAAGATCACTCCTCCTGTTTTCCTCAGTTCCAATGCGCCCGGCGGACTCAAGCATAATCTGGCTTTGATGAGCCGTCCGGAAATGAAGGAGGCATTCCTTCTGCCCTGATCCCGAATCCGATTCCGATTCTTGATCCGATTTCTTTTTTGCCTGTTTCTTTGCCTGCCTGAGTCTGACTTTTCAGAGGTTTTTCTCCGGCGTGTGTGATGCCTTGTCCCGGCTCCTCCGTTTTTTCAGATTTCCGGAGGAGTTTTTTTATTTTTTTCCCCATCGCCACATTCCGGGAACAACACCACCCCGTCCCCTTTGCCGGAATTTTTCCGGCAAAGAGATGAAATATATTGTCCCTTCAGGGCATTTTTTGAGTTGAAAAGGAGATGTTTCCGGAATGGAAAGTTTTTCTTTGCCCCCCTTTCGATGTCGCATAATATACGGTATGTTGTCCCGTTTGTATTGAATTATACTTCAGAGTATGATTATTGTCAATACTTCAGGAGAAAATATTCTGTTTTTTTTATTATTTTTTTGCATCACATACCGTATATTATGAGACGTTTATCAGTATATATGCGTCTGTTTTGATGAATGATATAAAACAACGAGGAGGGAGGTCTGCCGAAAAAGATAGAATTTTTCCGAATTTGATGCGGGTATGGGGTTTTAAGTTTTCTCACTTGCTTGGATTCCGTACCGGAAAAGAAAAGAACGAAAAATCAAAAATATGGAGAGACCATGAAATCTCAAAGTAAAGCTTTTACGCTGATTGAACTCCTCGTTGTCATTGCCATTATCGCGATTCTCGCCGGGATGTTGCTGCCTGCCCTGAATGCGGCTCGTGAAAGAGCTCGTCAGATCAGCTGCACCAGCAACGTCAAACAGATCGTCCTCGCCTGCAAGATGTATTCCGGCGGATACAATGATCAGTTCCCGTTTGCGGACGGCGCGACCGTTGGAGATGGGACGACCGAAGAAGCTACGGAGAGTCTTGATCTTCTCCGCAGCGGCAATCTGCTTGTGGATTATAAAATCTATATCTGCCCATCTAGCAGCGAAGGCAAATATGATTCCGGCAACAACACATTGGCTCTGAACGGTAGCGGTGTCCAGATCACCTATGTCTACTTTCCCGGTCTGACGGAAAGCTCCGATCCGGACAGCGGCATGGTTGCCGATGGTTCTGTGAACGGAAAATGGAACCATGAAAGCCATGGCGCCATCGGTTATGTCGATGGTTCCGCCCGTCAGTCGAATGGACCGAACTGGTTCCTCGAAGCCAAACACAAAAGTGCTACTTCTACCGGAGCTGGTGGGGACGTAGAAACTGGCAACATCACGGCAGCAGATTTTGCGGTTCCGCTTTCCACGGGGGGGGGCGATGAGCCCTAAGATGTTGTTGAGTTATCATCATACGATGCGGAATTAAGTGCATCGTGCGGGATATGCGCTCATTCAGCCGGGGACTTTCCATGACAGAATGGAGAGTCCCCGGCATTCTTTTTTTCATTTCATCAAGTCGTCCTCCTCATCTTCCGTGATTTCTCGTGATTTCTCTCTGACTTTTCCTGTGATTTTCCAGAGGTTCTTCCGGTTGACAGAAGGATCTCCTGATGGTACAGTAGAGTATGGATTGTCCGCATCCGGCGGATTCATCATCCGGCTTCCTGCCGGGAAAAGAAAAAACGATGTTTTCAGATGGAGGAAGAGAGAAAGAAGAGCGTGTTCATGTTTTTCTTTCCCCCCTTTCTTTTTGAAAGCGTGAAAATCAAACTGGAGGATTCCCGGAATGCCCCGAGTACTGGCCGTGGATATCGGCACGAGCCGCATCAAAGCCGCGTTGTTTGATGAAAAAGGGAATATGGAGGCTCTGGCGGATCGGCGTCTGGAACGTGCGGACTCCCCGAGCCGTCAGGATGCGCGGATGTGGTATGAAAGCGTCTGCCTGCTGCTGCGCTCCATGGATCTGACTCGCCGCATCCCGGATGCCGTGGCCCTGACCGGAAACATGCACGCCCTCCTCGGAATCGGGCCGGACGGAGAACCGGTGGAGGATGCCTTCCTCTGGAGTGATTCCTCCGCCGAAAAGGAATCCGACTGGCTGAATGAACGCTGGGGTGACTTCCTGAAGGAATTTTCAGGGAATGCTTCCATTCCCGTTTTCACACTTCCCAAGATTTTGAAAATGAAAAAGGAAAGGCCTGAAGCCTATTCTTCTTCGCGCCGATTCCTGAACAGCAAGGACTATATCGCGTGGCGCCTGACGGGTAATTTCGCGACGGATCCGACGGATGCCTCCGGTACGCAGATGATGTCTCTTTCCCGTCATTCCTGGGAGAGCGCTTTTCTTTCGGAACTCTCTCTGGATCCCGGGAAACTCCCGGAGATCCTGCCATCCTCCTCTTCCTTCTGCGGCCACGTGACCCCCAAAGCCGCCGCGGCAACCGGTCTCCCCTCCGGAGTGAAAGTGGTGATCGGAGCCGGCGATCTCGCCACCGCCGCACTCGGAAGCGGCGTGGACGAGGATACTTTTTCCCTGACTCTCGGTACCGCCGGGCAGCTCCTTGCCGATGGTCCCGCGGGAACGGGCGGGAAACTCATCGGGAAAATTTTTCTTTTCGCCCATGCTGAAAAGGGAAGGGAACTTTATCTGGGATCTGTTCCGGGAGGAGGTTTTTCCCTGGAATGGCTGAGCGCGCGTCATAACAGAAGTATGACGGATTTTTTCCGGATGGCTTCGGAAGACGCGCGTCTTACGGAGGATCTGCCGCTTTTTCTTCCCTATCTGCTGGGGAGGGGAGCTCCGTACATGGACTACCGCCCCGCAGGAGCCTGGCTGGGGCTGAAGGCGCTTCATACGGAGGCGGATTTGTATCGCGGAGCGGTTTTCGGGACGCTCTGCCCTCTGCGCCAGTGTGCGGATCTGATGGAATCGCTTTCCGGACGGAGGAGGGGGAGTCTGGTGCTTCAGGCGCTTGCGTGCAGGGAAAAGGCGGTCCGGGAGACGGCGTCGGCTCTCTTCCGTCAGGAGAGGAAACTTCTGCCGCTGAATTCGGAGGCGTCTCTGCTCGGCGCGGCGATGCTGGGCATGTGTGCGCTGAATGTCTATGACGGATGCGCTTGTGCAAGAAATGGAATGTTTCGCGCGGAGAAAATGGCTCCGCCCGCCACCCAGCTCGGCTCTTCCCGCGACGCAGCCCAGAAACTCTATGCCCGTTTTCTCTCCGCCGCCGGCGGAATTTGATTCCCCGTCGGGCGCAGGACGTTTTTTTTTCCGTGAATCTTTGTTCCCTGATTTTGCATATTGCCGAATTTGAGTTAAACTAATGCAGAACAGACTGGCGGAAGGTCCCCCCGGACAGTCGGAGAAGTCCGCACCCGGACAGGGAAAGGATCGGAACACTCCCCTTCCGCCGGAAACAATGGAGGGGAGCAGGGTGTTTTTTCCCATGATGAAAAACAGAAGAATCCATCCGTTCTTTCCCGTTGCGGCGGGAAGTGCGCGGTATGGCATGGTCTTACTTCTTATCTTTTTCTTTTTTGCGTTTGCTGCAGCGGGCGGCAGCGGCAATGCCGCTGAGGAAGGGGTGGAAAAAAACACGGCAGGAGGCGCCGCCGCGGGAGCGGCAGCGGCAGACAGCAGTTCCGGAGCTGTCCTTCCCCGTACGGCGGAGAGCGGAGACACAGGCACCGGACCCGAAGTCGCCCGGACAATGTTTTCCCACGCATCCGATCAGAAGCCGGTTCTGCTCTTTTTGCTGCTGCTCTTTCTGCTGCTTCTGCTTGGGGGAGCGTTTCTGCTGTACTGGTTCTGGCGCCGGGGAAAAATGTGGAGGCGCTATGAAGCGGAACGCATGAAGGTGATTCTCGCTTCCGTGAATGAAGCCGTGATCGCCGTGGATCTGGAAGAAAAAATCCGGATCATGAACAGCGCGGCGGGGTTCCTGACAGGGTATACCGATGGCAATGCCGAAGGAAAACCGCTGATGGAGATCTTCCATGTCATCAACAGTGTGGACGGTCTGGCCCTGGATTCGCCCGTCCGGCGAGTGCTGAAGTCCGGTCTGGCGCTGGATTCGGCAAAACAGATGGAGCTTCTTTCGGCGGACGGTTCGCGCTATTTTATTTCCGTGCGCGCCTTCCCGCTCCGCAATCCCGCGGGGCGGACGGACGGAGCGGTTCTCATCTTCCGGAATCTTGCCCGCGAACAGGAACAGAACCAGGCTCTGGAAAATGCCAGGAAACTTTTGCAGTTTACCTTGAACAACATTCCCCTGGGCGCGGCCGTCAAGGATGTGGAGGATGATTACCGTTATCTGTTGGTGAACAGGGAATTCGGCAGGTATTTCCCGGTTCCCTCCGCCCAGACGCCCGAGGGGAAAAGCGATTTCGATCTCTTTCCTCCCGCTCTTGCCAGAAAGATGAGGGAGCGGGATCTGATGGCGGTTTCGGAGCCGGACGAGCCCAAGGAATATGTCGACGATTTTTCCGAATACAATTCATCGATCCGTGTTTTCCAGGTGATCCGGACCGTGCATATCGCGGACGACGGGCACCGCTATCTTCTGGAAATCTGCCGCGACCAGACCGAGAAGGCGGACCGTGAACGGGCTTTCAATGAAGCCCGTCTGGAATCACGGCAGATTTTCGACAGCGTGTCTCTGCCGCTTCTTCTGCTTGACCGGGAAGGGCGCATTGTCCGTGCGAATCCCGCCGCCTGTTCGATTGCGGGGAAACCGGAATCCGAAGTGCTGTCCAGTGCGTGCAATTTCTGTTTCTGCTCCTTCCCGGCGCGTCCGGACTGCTGCCCGGCGGACGAGTGCCGCAGAACTCTCTCTCCCGCTTCGGCGCTCATCCGGGCCCACGGAAAGGAATACAAGGTGACGGCGTCGCCGTTTTTCGATGCTTCGGGCGCGCTTTCGGGAATTCTGGAAAGCGCTTCGGATATCACGCCGGAGGTGGAATACCAGCGGAATCTGAAGAATGCGATGGAGACGTCGCTTTCTGCCCGTGAAATGTCGCAGGTCTTTCTCGACGGCGTGGGCCGGACAGCCGGTCAGCCTGCGAAACAGCTGGAAGAGTCCGTTGCTGCTTTACGGAAGAGCGGGGCGCATCTGGACGAGTCCTTCCGGAAAAATCTGGAGAAGATTCACAATTCCGCTTCCCAGCTGATGGGTCTTTTCAGAAATCTGGAAGCGATTGCCAGGCCCGACAGAAAATCGGGCGTGTCCGCGCCGCAGGATCATTTGAAGATGATTGATGTGAGAAACTTCCTGCAGTCCCTTCTGGAGCATTTTAAAGAGGAAATCACACGCAAGCATTTGGAATGTCTTCTGAAGGTTCCGGAGAACCTGCCTCTCCTTGAACTGGATGCGGACTGCATGAAACAGGTGCTTTCCAATCTGCTGAGCAATGCCGTGAAATTCACGGAAAAAGGCGGAATTGAAATCGAGGCTGCTTTTGAACGGGAAGATGTGAATACGACGGTGGGCTGTCTCCGTGTTGTCGTCCGGGATACGGGAGTCGGGATCCCCGAGGAGAAGCTCCGCAACCTTTTCAAGCCTTCCTCCATCTCCGTTCAGACGTCTTCTCAAGACAAGGAGCAAAAAAATACCGGCATGGCTCTTCTGATGACGAAGCGTCTGCTTGCCCGTGTCAACGGTTCCATTCAGGTGAAAAGCGAAGTGGGCAAGGGCAGTGCCTTCACCTTCACCATTCCTGTGGCGGGATGCAGAATGCCGCTTGTGACAGCTGCTTCCCCGGCGCAGAAAAAGGAAAAGGCCCTGTTCTCGGGAACGGTTCTGATCGTCGATGACATTGACATGAATCTGAGAGTCTTCGGGGCGATGCTCAAAAAGCTCGGGATCCAGTATGCCTCCGCCCTTTCCGCGGAAGAGGCGATCAGCCTCATGCGCACCCGTCGTTTCGACATTGTGTTCACCGATATCTGGATGCCTGGGGTCAGCGGTGAGGAACTTGCGGGAAAGATCAAGTCTCTGCCCGGATCTGCGAGTCTTCCCGTGGTGGCAGTCACCGCCGATACCGTGAACCGGAGCGAGGTGTTTGATGCCAGAATATTCAAGCCGCTCAGCATTGCCAAACTCAAGACCTTTTTTGAGGACTTCTCTTCTTCCGTCTCCTCTGTCGGAGGGGGCGAGGAGGAGGAAAAGAAAAAGTGATTTCCCCCGCGGCAGGGATGGATTTTCGCCTTTGATATTTTGAAATCAAAAAACAGAAGAAGAAAGGATGGACTCCATGAAACGCACACAGTCCGGTATGTTGAAAGTTTGTCTGATAAGTGCATTGGCTGTGGCTTGTGCCTGGACCGCGTCTGCGCAACAACAACAGCAGGGGAAGGATGCTGCATCGCAAAAGCTCAGGAAGAGCAGTCAGACAGCCCCGCAGGAAAAGGCTCAGCAAACGTATTCCGAGGCCGATTATCAGCTTGCCTATGAACTTCTGGAGGCGGCGAAGGTTCCCGCTGTGCTTGAAAATTCCATTGACGGCATGCTCGATATCCAGCTCAAAAACGCTCCCCAGATGACTCCGTACCGCAATATTTTCAGGAATTTCTTCAAAAAATACCTGACGTATGAAAATCTGAAAAAGAATTATGCCGACATTTATCTGAGCCTGTTTACTCCCGAGCAGATGCGTGAACTCATCCGTTTCTACAAGACACCGACAGGACAGCGTTTCACGGAAGTGACTCCCGAAATTGCAGTCCGTTCCGCCGAACTCGGGCAGAGAGTCATGTTTGAACACATGGCGGAGCTTCAGAGCGAATTGAGCAATGCCATGTCTTCCGGCCAGCTTCAGAACTCTTCTTCTCCGGCAGCTCCGAAAGGCGGCAAGTAAAATCTTTTTTCCTCTGTTTTTGTCTTCCGCCGCTTTTTCCCCGGGATATTTTTTTCTGGCAGACGCCGGAGGGACGGCGGATCTTCACGTGTCCTCTGCTCAGCCCAAGACACGGAAATTCTGAAGGTTGCGCCATACATTCGGCAGATTTTCGCGTGAAATTTGGGAATTCTCCTCCGGTGTTTTTTTCCAGTGTGTCCGGAGGAATGGAGAACGGTGTGAAATTCCCGGGAAGTTCTTTTCCCAGATCGCCTTCAGGGGAGGGGGGCGCGTTCCCGTGCGGACGGCATGGAAGACGGAAGGGGAAGCAAATTCGGAAAACAGAGATGGCGAAGGACGGACCCATTGTTCGGACTCCGTTTTCATGAATGTCCTCTATAATAATGAAGTCGATTTCAGAAACGCTTTGCCGTTTCCCGGGATCTTTACCGACAGCAGAAGGGGTGTCTTTTATCCAGCATGAAGGTATCTCCATCGCCTGGTGTATCGTCTCCCCCCTTTTATTGCGAAATCCCCGTACCGATTCCGGAAGATATTAAAACTTATATAGCTCAGACAACTCTTCATGAACGCCGGAAAGGAAAATAGGAGTATGGAATTTCTGAATCAGAATGAAGTATTGATGCACACTCCGTATCTGGTACTGGTGGACAAGGACGCAGTACCGAAAACGCCAGAGGAAGTTCTGCAGGGAATCCAGACGCTCTGGGAACGGATTATCGAGGTCTTGAAGACAGAGCCGGAAGTCCTGGACGATCTGGAACGGAGCATGAACAGCAGTCTGGAAGAAGCGGGCGCATGGGAACGAATCAGTCTGACAGACGAATCGTATCTGGATCTTCTGAATCCGTTGATCATAAGCGGGGACGGGTGGGGAATCGCGCCAAAACTGTTCATGGAAAAACTGCAGGAAACGGAAGTTAAACCGGAACTGTATCTGACGGCAAATGACCCGGAAGCGAAAGATCCGGAGCTCCCGTTCGATCTGAGCTGTAATCTTCTGGATCCGCTGTATCTGCCGAGAGAATACCGCTAGGTGAACAGCAATAAGGAAAAAAGTGAAAAGCAATAAAAAAGCCTCGGAATGTTTTTCTTCCGGGGCTTTGCTTTTTCAGAGAAGAGGAGTCTGATTCCTTTTCCCCGGCCCCCCCCTTTTTTTCTGTTTTTTTTTGTCTGCCGATGGAGAGGAAGGCGGCTTGCGGAGAGAAAGGGGAGCATTATTTTAAATTCAGTCTTCCTCCTGCGAGAATGATTTTCCGGTCTTCACTGGAAAGGTTGGCGTTGAGGATCAGAGGGAAGCGCTCTCCGTTGCGTTTGACAAGGAGGGCTTCGACGGGGGCGGGAAGATTCTTGATGGCATCCCGGAGTGCAGGGATCCGGATGGAATCTCCGGCTTCGATTTTGTCGTAGTCGGACTTGTCGGCAAAAGTCAGGGGGACGATTCCGAAATTGACGAGATTTGCCGCATGAATACGCTCGATGGCCATGGCGATGACGGCCTTGACTCCGAGATACATCGGGCAGATGGCGGCATGTTCGCGGGAGGATCCCTGTCCGTAACTGTCGCGTCCGACGATCACGCCGTGTTTTCCGGAATCGCGGACCGCGGCGGCCTGCTGAGCGAAGGTCGGTTTCCCGGGTTCGTTGAAACGCTCGAAGACGACTTTGGCGTATTCGGGGATGTTGCTGCGGTGTTTGAGATGGATCCCGGCGGGCATGATGTCGTCGGTGGAGGTTTTGTCGGCGGTTTTGATGAGGACGACACCGTCAAGTTCTTCCGGCAGGGGAGTGTTGGTCGGAGGCTGTCCGATGGTGGGCTTCCGGATGATTTCGATGCTGTTTCCTCCGCAGGGCGGGGGCAGGATCATCATGGAATCGTCGGTGAGGAAGGAATCGGGTTCCCGGAATTCGGGGTAGGGGATGCCGAGCGTGGAGGGGAGGCGGAATTCCCCGCAGAGGGCCGCCGTCGCGGCGACTTCGGGGCTCACAAGATAAGACTGGTCGCCTTTGGTGCCGGTCCTGCCGGGGAAGTTCCGGTTGAAGGTGCGGACCGTGACCGTATCGTTCGCAGGGCTCTGGCCCTGTCCGATGCAGGGGCCGCAGCCGACTTCGAGAATACGTGCTCCAGAGGAGATGATGTCCGCAAGAGACCCGTCCCGCGCGAGCATTTCAAAGACCTGTCTGCTTCCGGGAGCGATGGCGAGAGTCACATTTTCATGGACTTTTCTCCCCTTGAGCATGGCGGCCACAATGGAAAGATCCCGGTAGGAACTGTTGGTGCAGGAGCCGATGATGACCTGTCCGACCTTCATGCCGGAAAGTTCGGCAATGCTTCTGATGTTGTCCGGACTGGAGGGACAGGCGGCAAGGGGTTCGATTTCGGAAAGATTGATTTCGATGATCCGGTCATATTCGGCGTCCTCGTCCGCTTTGAGTTCGGTCCAGGAGTCTCCGCGTCCCTGTGCCTCCAGGAACGCCTTTGTCATTTCGTCGGAGGGGAAGATGGAGCAGGTGACGCCCAGTTCCGTGCCCATGTTGGTCACAGTCGCTCTCTGGGGAACCGTGAGCGTTTTGACTCCTTCTCCGAAATATTCCACCACGCTTCCCACGTTGCCTTTGGTCGTGAGAATGCTCAGCACTTTCAGAATGATATCCTTGGCGGAAACCCAGGGGGAGAGTTTCCCCGTGAGTCTGATTCCCGTGATCCTGGGATAGGCCATGCGGAAGGACTGCCCTGCCATCGCGAGAGCGACATCCATCCCTCCCGCTCCGATCGCCATCATCCCGATTCCTCCCCCCGTCGGGGTATGCGAGTCCGAACCGAGCAGCGTTTTTCCCGGCACGCCGAAGCGTTCCAGATGCACCTGATGGCAGATTCCGTTCCCTGGACGCGAAAACACAATGCCTTTGGATGCCGCCACACTCTGAAGATACAGATGATCGTTTCTGTTTTCCGGTCCGTTCTGCATCATGTTGTGGTCGACATAGGAGACGGAAAGTTCCGTCTTGACCCTGTCCGTTTCCATGGCTTCGAGTTCCAGATAAGCCATTGTGCCGGTGGCGTCCTGAGTCAGAGTCTGGTCGATGCGGATTGCGACGGGGCTTCCCGGAACGGCTTCCCCGGAAGTCATGTGTTTTTCAAGTATTTTCTGCGTAACGGTGTTTCTTGCCATTTTTCATCTGCTCCGTTTTTTTCTGTTTCCTCTGTCCCGGCGGGGCAGGGCGGAGGAAAAAAGATCTGAAAATAAAAAAAACGGGACGGCCGGCTTTTCATTCCGGGCGCCCCGCAAAGGAAATCAATCTGCCGGTCCGGCAGGCTCAGTCTTCATGCTTTGTCTTGGGAAGACCGCTCAGAACCTTCTGCCCGGATTTCCAGCGTCCTTCGGCAGTGAGAATGTTGATGCGCTCGAAACGTTTGAGAACATTCCGCTGCTTCCTGATCTTGGAAGCCGATTTCAGGCTCGGATGTTTTGACATGCTTTGCTCCACTTGGTTGTATGTTCAGATTTTTTGAATCAGATTAAAGTTTCTGCTGAATCGCTTAATATAAAGCTCTCCGGAGAAAAAGCAAGTTTTTTTCCCTGATTTTTTTCAGGAGAGGGTGCTGTCTTTCTCCTGGTATTCGAGTCCGATGTCGCTCAGATGGAGTTTGAATCCGAGTTTGACGAGTTCGTCCTGAAGGCGTGAAACGTCCAGCTGACGCGGATCCGTTCCAAAATCGAGGGAAAGAGCCGCGGCGAGTCCGGCGACCTGCCCCGTCATGGCCGCACTGGGAATGACTCTTGTGATTTCCCAGGCATCGTTTCTGGCTCCGGTGCAGCGCCCTGCCGCGAGCAGTCCGCCCGGGCCGGATTTCGGACAGAGCGTCCGGTAGGGGACTTCCCACACCGGACCGGATTTCCGCCAGTCTCCGAGCATTCCGATGGAATCGGGGAAGAAGAGGTTGTTTTCCCCGCTGTCCAGAACGTATTCGGCATCGATGCAGAAGGTCTTGCGGAACTGGGGCATGGCGGGAACTTTGAGGGCGAAGAGGGAATTCCGGTCGTGTTCGCCGTCGGCATGGAGTTTCTGATAGCGTTTGCGGAGGAGGCGGCGACCGTCCAGCATGAAGCGCGAGACGGCTTCTCCATCCGGCGCGCGGTAAATCTGATCCGGGGAAAGCTGATCTGCTCTTCCTGTCATTCCGAGCCAGTAGGGCCCGTCTGAAATCATGTTGATCGGAGAGACGAAATTGCTGTTTTCCGCCTTTCGGTCATATTCCAGTGCCCAGACGGTCAGATAATTTTCTCCCGCGAGGCAGGGAATGCCTGCTCTGCGGGCCAGAACGCAGTCTCCGCTGGCGTCCACGAAGCGTTCCGCGGAAATTTTTCCCCGGCCGCTGGCGTTTTCCACGATTGCGGCGGAAACGCGTCCGTTTTCAATTTCCGCTCCGCAGACGAGCGTGTCGAGCCAGAAATCCACTCCGTTTTCCTCCAGGATCTCATCCAGCGCGAGCATGTAGGCCGCCGGGGAGAAAATGCAGCGGAAGCGTTCGACTTCGGGTGCGTTTTTCTTTTCCTTCCAGTTGTCCGGAATTTCTCCCGGACCGTAGACGATGCTCCGGCGGATGAGTTCCTCACAGAGTCCGAAGGTAACCTGATTCCCGTTCCCGTCGCAGAGCGGAAGATAGATGTAGACCAGACCCGTGGTTGCAAGCCCTCCGGGAAGAACGGTTTTTTCTAGCAGGACGGTTTTTCTTCCCGAGCGCGCCGCCTGCACCGCCGCCGCTATTCCGGCAATTCCCCCTCCGACTACTGCCACTTCGTAATGTTTATGAAAGTCCATGGATGATCTCCTTGCAAACTGTTTTTTTCATGATTTCCCTGTTTCAGCCGGGAGTCTGCGGCTTTTCTTCATCGTCGCGATGGAGCACATCTGTGTGTGTGCATTGTGATGGAATCGCAAAGTCACATTATGATTAATATAAACCCGAATGTTTTCTCTTCAAATCGGAAGCGGGGAAATGCGCTGCAAAAGCCCCTTTCCTGTGAAAAAAAGTCCGTTTTCCCGCATCTTTTAAGAGTATATAAAAAAATACGGCAGGCTTGCCTGCCGAGGTGCAGGGAATGCAGCCCTGCCGGGGAGTATGAGGGCGAGGAGCCCTCATGCTTTTCAGGAAAAAATAGAAAAATAAAATATAAAAATAAAAAAAAATACGGCAGGCTTGCCTGCCGAGGTGCAGGGAATGCAGCCCTGCCGGGGAGTATGAGGGCGAGGAGCCCTCATGCTTTTCAGAAAAAGTAAAATAGGATAACAGAAGGATTGTCTGTACCGTGCCGGCCGGGCTGTCGTTCAGCTCTGGCGCTTCAGCACTTTCAGAACATTTTCCACACCGGGGAAATCCCGGAAAAGGAATCCGTGCTTCTGGAAATACGGGCTCTCTTCCAGACGGGCTTTGAGGAGACCGTCCTTTTTCAGAAGGGAACGGTCGACTCCGATCAGAAGAAGCGGCACTTCATTGTGTTTTTCCCCTTTTTTCAGCTTTGTTCCCTCTTCCGTCTGCCTCTGCTGTTCCAGGAAGGAGAGCCTTTCCAGGAGCTGGGCTGCATGCCAGCGGTGGAAGAGTTCCATGGGGAATTCTTTTCCTCCGGGGTGATGTTTTTCCCGGAAAAGGAAGTCGGGGAAAACCAGTTTTTGAGGGGTTTCTTTCCAGTAGTCCGGAGCACTGTCGATTTCCCATTCCGGAACGGTGCTGCGGAAATGTTCCGCAAAGAGGCGGATTTCTTCCGGAATATAGGCGGAAAAGTTTGCATAATGACTCCGGAGTCCGCAGGAGGAATCCAGAACAAGACGCTTTTTCTTCTGTCGGAGCCGGATTTCACAGGAAAGTTTCCATTGCTCCATCTGACAGACTGCAGGAAAAAAGGAGGCGAGCTGAAGTCCGTATTTCGTGCTGTTTTCAAAAATGCTGGCCGGTCCGTCCACGGTCAGACGTATTCTGCTTTCATCCGGAGGCTTTCTGAGCCGGACATCCGCAAGCAGACGGAAAAACTTCAGATAGCGGAAGAGACGCCGCAGTTTTGCCGGATCGCTATCCGCGATTTCCAGCGTCAGCCCCGAGGCATGCAGAATCAGACTCTGCACCAGAGAAACATTATATCGTTCCAGCAGTTCCTTCGGGAAGGTTTTCCGGATCCGTTCAAGCGTTTCCTGTTCGGGGAGATCGGCATAGATCCCGTTCCGGAACGGCGGGGAATTTCCGGCATCCTCATCGCGGAAGTCCCGGAAGACGCATTCCCTCACGTCTTCCGGATGAGGCGGCAGACGGCCTTCCCGGAGCATGGATGCGCTTTTCAGAAAAAGAGCTCTGCGCAGATCCGGAAATTCGGAACTGCCGCCGGCGGAGGAGAATTCAGCCCGGTCGGAAAGGGTTTTCAGAATGCCTCTTGCCAGTTTCAGATCCTTCTGGCGGAGAAGAAGGCCGGATGTGAGTTCGTCGAGAGTCCCGCGTGTGGATCCCGTGCCGTTTTCGTAGAGCTGCAGAAGCGCCGAGGCAAAATGCAGCAGACGGGGATCCGAAGGATCGATGAAAGAGGGTTTCAGATAGTCGCCGTTCTGTTTGAAACGGAGAAGTTCGGAACTGAGCATGGGTCATGTGCTCCTGATTGGTCCGGCGGCGGAGTTCCGGTAGGCCCGGTTCCGGCGGCGGCGGTCGCTGACGCTCATTTCGGAAGTCCCCCCGCTGACCAGTTCATAGAGACGGGCCTGCTTCCCTTCTTTTGCCCGGAGAATGCGTCCGAGACGCTGGACATGCTCCCGGATGCTCGCACTCCCGGAAACCACGATCCCGATATTCGCCTCCGGCACATCCACTCCCTCGTTCAGCACTTTGCTGGTCACCAGCACGGGATAGTCTCCGTTCCGGAAGGATTCGAGGAAATCCTTTCTTTCCGCGGCCCGGGTCTTGTGGGTGAGGACCGGCAGGCAGAGTTGTTCGCCGATGGCGTACGCCGTGTCGTTGTCCGCAGTGAAGACCAGAATCCTGGCATCGGGATTGTCCCGGATGATGTCCCAGAGGACTTCGATTTTCGCATGGCTGCAGCGGGCAATGGCGCGTTGGCGGAAATAGGCGTTCAGGACATCGCGTCCTTCGCTCCTTCTTGCGCAGAGGGCCAGGAAGCGGCCCCAGGCGCCGGGTTCGGAAAAGCGGATGCCGTGGGTATGGAGGAAGCCGGTGTACTTTTTCCGGGCTTCGCGGTACTGGAGAGCCTCCTCCTCCGAGAGTTTCACCTCCAGACGCCGGGTGACGTACGGGGAGAGAATGCTCCCTTCCAGTTCGTCGATATGCACCCGGCAGACGGTTTCCCCGATCAGACGGCGCAGCACTTCATCGCCTTCCTCCCCGCACTCCGGCGTGGCGGTCAGCCCCAGACGGTACGGCGCGCAGCACATGGAGGCTGCAAAACGGTTCACCGGCCCGGGCAGATGATGGCATTCGTCAAAAACGACGAGCCCGAAACGGTTCCCGATGAATTCCATCTGGAGTACGGCCGAATCGTATGTGCTGACTGTAATGTCCTCAATCCGCCTGCTGCCCCCTCCCAGCATTCCGACTTTGCGCCGGAAAGCCTTTTCCAGCTGGGTGGCCCATTGCTGAAGAAGATCAATCGTCGGCACCACCACCAGGGTCGAACGTTTGACTCCGGCCATTGCCAGAAAGGAGAAGAACGTCTTCCCCGCCCCGGTCGGAAGCACCACAAGACCTCGGCATTTCGCCCGTTTCCAGGCCTCGTATGCTTCCTGCTGATGCTTCATCGGACGGTTCCGCGTGTAAAGCGTCAGATCCGGCAGCTCCCGGTATGCCCGGACATGATCCCGGAAAGAGAGCCCGCAGGCATGCAGCATCCGCACCAGAAGGGAATAATCGGAGGCTTCCGCACGATATTTGCCCACCCGTTCGTCAAAGCGCAGATATTTTCCGAGAATGGAGGCCGTTTCCGCATCCGTGTCCAGGAGAAGTGTCCCTGCGTCAAAATGAATTTCTGTTTCAAAATCAGAGTCTTTTCCCATCCCTGCCGTCCCGCCGCTTACGATTCACAAACTCAAATCCCGCGTTTATTCAGGGTACGGGTTTTCCGGAATCCGGAATCGAAGAAAATCCGAAGCTGCAAACTGTAATGTAATCTCAGGAAAGAGTTTTTCAATTTTCCGGAGCTGTCCATTCCTGGAAAAAAAATAGTGTTCCCGTCATCTTCTCTCTTCCCCCTCATCGGAGGGGATCCGCGGGAGAGGGAAAAACGCTCCTCCCTGCAAGTGTTTCTGACTTTCCCTTCTTCTGAGGATGACGATGACGTCAATGCGGACGTGGAAAAGCACCCGAGGAAAAAAGGAGGGAATGAGAGAAAAGCGAAGGTCAGAAAATGAGATCAGGGATGAAGGGTGATGGAAGGCAGAAGTTCAATTTTCCCTGCTTTTTCTCCTTTGCCCTTTTCTTCTCTCTTTTCCGTTTTATGATCTGTATCAGGGGATTTGGGAGGAGGCGCAGAACTGCGGTTCTCCGTCTTCATCTCCGTCTCCATCTTCCTTTTCTTTTCCTCTCCGGATTCCGCAGCGGACGTTTCAGCATTTCCGGGATCGCCTGGAGCGGCGGATGAGTCGACATCCTTCTGTGCTTCTCCCGTATACCCCTTCCCCTGACATCCCGGACAGCTGACAAGACGTTTCCCCGCACATTTTTCGCAGATTTCCATCTTATATCCTTTTCCGGAACATCTTCCGCAGTCCTGTTTTGCAGGGCATGGGAACCATCCCGCGCCTTTGCATGCGGAACATTTTTCCTCTTCTTCACCGGTGCCTCCGCATCGAGAACAGGTTTCGTTGACGTATTCCACGGGAGCGTATCCGGGCCAGACGTTGCCGCCCGGCAGATACACCTTCCTGCCGCCGACATTGACTGTTCTTCCCCCCCCGATGGAGACGGGAATCGCTTTTCGGACAACTCCTTTCCCCTTGCAGCGGGAACAGCGTTCTCCTACGCTTCCCTTTCCGGAACAGGTCCGGCACTGGCGTTTCCCTGTTCCGGTGCAGATGGAACAGGAGAGGACGCCTTTCCCTTCGCAGTAGGCGCAGTCTTTCCGGACACTGCCTGCCCCGCCGCAGATCTCGCAGGAGACATTCCCTTTCCCCGAACAGCGAGTGCAGACTTGTCCGGGATTCAGCCAGATCTTCTCCCGGAACAGAATGTGCCCGGAGGACAGATGATTCTGGAGCGCTTCCTTCGGGAAGGTTTTGTATTGATAGAGAGCCAGTCCGCTTTCCTCAAGAGAGGCGGAGAGATCGGAGGCGAGTTTTTGGGTGTCGGCCTGGATGATTGCGATGGAGTCTCCGTCCGCCGCGGTGTTGGGAGGGAGCTGTTTGAGCTGGCCGAGCAAAGAGGCGATTTCTTTTGCGGCATCTCCGTAGCGCCGGGAACGGAACAGCATCCGGGCTTTGGAATACAGGTCGCGCATGATTTTGATCCGGGCCTTGGCGAGGGCTTCGTCGGGGGAAAGGTTTGCGATGTCGCCAGGGCGGAAGAAATCGGTGGAGCCGTTTTCCTGTTCGAAGAAGATGCCCGTGCCGTCGCCGCCGCGGTATTTTCCTGTGATGATCCGTCCGTCGGCGAGGAAGAGACAGCCGGCCTCCGCCATGGTGCGGAGGACTTCCATCCGGTTCTCAAGAGTATTTTTCTTTTCCTGATCGGCCTTGCGCATGAGTTCGGCCTGTTCCTTCCCGATCCATTTCCCGCGGTAGAGTGTGAGTCCTTTCTTCTGCTGTTCTTCGGAAAAAAGTTCAAATTTTGATTTTGCGGAAAAGACGATTCCTTCCGTGTCTTTCGGGATTTCGAGGACGGCGGTTTCCGAACCGATTTCCCAGAGCGCTGTCCAGGCGTTTTTCCCATTTGCAGAAACCGGCAGTTCCGCTCCCGCCGGCAGAGGGAAGGGGACGGTGTCCGCCTGGATGGCGGAACGTGTTCTCGCCCAGCCCTTTTCCGTGAAAAAGAAACTTCCCCTGTATTTGCCGTTTTTCGGAAAATCAGCGAGGAGGGTGTTGTTTTTGTAGAAAAGGGCGAAAATCCAGGAGGAACTGCTCTCCGCTGTCAGATAAAGAGAGGACTGTGCAGGGAGAAAGACCGATTCCCGGTCCGGCTGAATCTGGAGTTTTTTCGTCGCATGGAGATAGCCGATTTCCGAATTCCGGAAGGGTTTTTCAGGGGTGGTGGAGGCGCTGCCGCCGCTGTTGCTGTCATCCGCCCGGATGAGGGGAGGGGAAAGAAAGAGAAAGAGGAAGAGGAGCGTCGATGACATCACACTCATCACACTCATCACACTCATCACACTCATCAGAAGTATTCGGGAGTATTTTTTCATGTTTACAGTTCTCCAGAGGGGTGGATCCGACCGTCGGCGCGATGTTGCAGTATAGCTCAGAAGCGCGGATTCTTCAAGAAGTTTTCCCGTAAAAAAACGTTCTTATCTGGAAATCGGATTCCTGCGGATGTAGATTACAGACGGAGAAAAAGATCTGCAACATCAAGTCTGAGTAAGGAAGAAGAGAATGGCCGACATTATGAAATTTTACAATACCCTCGGACGCCGGATGGAAGAATTCCGGCCCATGAATCCGGATTCCGTCGGAATGTACACCTGCGGGCCGACCGTCTACAATTATGCCCACATCGGGAATTTCCGGGCCTATCTGTTTGAGGATCTTCTCCGCCGCGCCCTGGAATACCACGGCTATCGCGTGACGCAGATCATGAATCTGACGGATGTCGACGACAAGACCATCCGCGATTCCCGCGCCGCCGGAATGAAGCTCCAGGACTTCACGCGCCGTTACAAGGACGCTTTCTTTGAAGACATCCGGACACTCCGGATCGAACCCGCCGCCGTGTATCCCGAAGCCACGGCCCATATCCCGGAAATGATTGAAATGATCCGCGTCCTCTTTGAAAAAGGATATGCCTATCGTTCGGAAGATGGATCGGTCTATTTTTCCATTGCAAAATTCAAGAACTATGGACAGCTTGCGAAGGTCGACATGAGTTCGCAGCGCGTCGGGGACCGTGTCCGGAGCGATGAATACGCGAAGGATTCCGTCGCGGATTTCGCCCTCTGGAAGGCCTGGGACGAAAAGGACGGCGATGTCCGCTGGGACAGCCCCTGGGGCCCCGGCCGCCCCGGCTGGCACCTCGAATGCAGCGCCATGAGTCAGAAGTATCTCGGAAAGACTTTCGACATTCATACCGGCGGCATCGACAACATGTTCCCTCATCACGAGGATGAAATCGCCCAGAGCGAAGGCGCCAACGGATGTTGTTTCGTCCATTACTGGCTTCATTGCGAGCATCTGCTGGTGGACGGGCAGAAAATGTCCAAATCTCTCGGGAACTTCCATACCCTGCGCGAACTGATCGCCAAAGGGTACACGGGGCCGGAGATCCGTTTTACTCTGATCGGGACGCATTACCGATCCAAACTGAATTTCAGTCTGGATTCTCTGCATCAGTCCCGTGCGGCGCTGCACAAGTTCCGCGCCTTTTTCACACGTCTTGCCGGACTCCCGGAGGGGGATGCGGGGCTGGAAAAGGCTCAGGAACTGGCTGCGGAGGCGAAAACGCGTTTCGCTTCCGCCCTTGCGGACGATCTTAATATCGCCGAAGCCCTTGCTGCCGTTTTTTCTCTGGAAAAGGCCGCGAATGTGGCGATGTCCTCCGGCAGTTTCGCCTCGAAGGCCGCCGGAGTGCTGCTGGAGCAGTTCCGGGATTTCGACCGGGTCCTTGCGGTATTTGATGTGGATGAGTCTCTGAAATCGGAAACCGTCCCTTCAGAAATTGCCGCGCTTGCCGAAAAACGCGCCGCCGCCAGAAAAGCACGCGATTTCAAAACCGCCGATGCCATCCGGGATGAACTCAAAAACGCCGGCTGGATCCTGGAAGATACTCCGGACGGACCGAAACTCACCAGAATCTGAAAACTCTTCTCCCCGATTTTTGCGAGTCCTTTTTCATGAGTCCCATGCAGATCATTCCTCCCGAGAGCGACGAGAAGAAGCTTCCTTCTCCCCGTCTGCCGTCTTCCGCGGAGGAGAAGAAGAACGCCCGGACTGCCGACCTTCTGGAACAGGAACTGCTCCGCCATTACCGGAGGGAGGAATTTCCCGCCCTTCTCGCCCAGGCGGAGGAATGGCGGAAAACCCGGCCTCTGGCAGGGGTCCGGGTTTTCGACGCAACTCCGGTCTTCCGCAACACATTGGGCAAATACATGGCGCTCCTCCGTGGAGGCGCGGAGCTGACCGTGGGGTATTCCGACTTCATCCCGCACGATGAAAACACTCTCGCATTCCTCGATTCCGCGGGAATCCAGACGGCGGAAAATGATCTGGAAGGGGAGACGGACGTGGTGCTGGACTGTGCCGGAGTGCACAGGAAAAAGCGTGTGAGTCTGGGCTATGTGGAGCTGACACGATCCGGAGTGGAGCGTTACCGGACTTCGGAAAAGCCTGTGTTCGTCGCGGACAGCAGCCGGATCAAGCGGATTGAGACCTCTCTCGGGACCGGGGAGAGCTGTCTGCGTGCCCTTCGCGCGCTGGGGTACGGGGAGCTGAAAGGGGTCGATGCGCTGCTTTTCGGTTACGGGAAAGTGGGCCGCGGAATCGCCATGTATCTAGCGGATGCAGGAGCTCTTGTCACGGTGGTTGATGCACTGGAACGTTGTCCCTCTGCGCCATCTTCCGGACTGAAATGCATTGATTCCCGTTCCGGCGCGGAAATCCGCGCGGCCATCTCGGGAGCCCGGCTTGTGGTGAGTGCGACGGCGGTTCCGGGAGCTCTTACCCCCTTTGCCTCTCTCCTGAACTCCTCCGGCGCGATTCTTGTGAACATGGGTGTGGATGATGAATTCGGCCCCTCCGTTCCCCCGGAACGTGTCCTGAACCGGAAGAAACCGCTGAATTTTATCCTGGAGGAACCGACTCACATGAAATATATTGATCCGACGATGGCTTTGGACAATGAAGGGGCAAAAGTTCTTCTGGAGAAAGCTCCGTTTCTCCGGTCCGGTCCCTTTGAACCGGAGGAGTCGCTTGAACGGGAAATTCTCTCTGCCGTCTGCCGGGCCGGCGTGATTGAGAAGGAAATCGAAAGGATTGCCCTGCTGTGAGTTCTCTCCTGCTGAAAAATGTGATTCTGGACGGCTCCAGAAAAGATGTTTTTGTGGCGGACGGTTTTTTCCGCGAAATCGCCGATTGCATTTCCCTTCCTGCCGCCGAAGTGATAGACGCCGGGGGCGCCCTTTCCATTCACCCCCCGTTCTACAACGCCCACACCCATGCGGCCATGACCCTTCTGAGAGGCTATGCCGACGATTTTGAACTCTTCCGCTGGCTTTCCGAATACATCTGGCCCGCCGAAGCCCGCATGACAGAGGAAGCCGTCTATCACGGGACGCGTCTGGCGATTCTGGAAATGATCCACAGCGGGACCGTGTTTTTCAATGACATGTACTGGCACCAGCGCGCCGCTCTCCGCGCCGCGGAAGAGATGGGTGTGCGCGCCTGCATCGGGATGCTCCAGCTTTCCAATCCCGATCCAGCCATGCGCGGAAAGCTGGACAATGAATGGCTCTGGGAAAGACGCGCACAGCTTCCCTCCCGGATCCAGCTCGCGTACGCGCCTCATGCCATCTATACCGTTTCTGGCGCAGTTCTCCGCCGCACGGCGGAACTCGCGCGGGAAAACAACGCCTGGATCCATATCCACCTTGCCGAAACGGAAAAGGAGTTCAGCGATTCCAGGAAGGAACACGGAATGACCCCGACGGAATATCTGGATTCCCTCGGCCTCCTGACGGAGCGCACCCTCTGCGCCCATGCCGTCTGGATGACGGATTCCGATCTGGATCGGATCGCTTCCCGGGCTTCGGTTCTTGTCCACATGCCGGTCTCCAACATGAAACTCGGCTCCGGCGCCTTCCCGTACGAGCGGGCGCGCAAGGCGGGCTGCCGTCTTGCGCTCGGCACCGACGGCGTTTCTTCCAACAACAATCTTTCCATGCTCGAAGAAATGAAATTCGCCGCTCTCCTGGCGAAACACGGCGCCTCATCTCCGGAAGTCCTTCCCGCCGACGCCGTCTTTCACATGGCGACCGCCGCCGGAGCAGACGCCTTTGCCATCCCCGCAGGAAAAATCGAAGCAGGATTGGAAGCAGACTGCATGCTCGTCCGGCGGGACAATGTCCGCATGGTCCCCGATCATCATTCCATTTCCAATCTCGTCTATTCCGCGGACAGTTCCTGTGTGGACACCGTCCTCTGCCAGGGCCGCATCCTCATGCGTTCCGGCAGAATCCCCGGAGAGGAAGAGATCATTGAAGAAGCAAGGCGTGCTGCCGCCGCTCTCGCTCTGAAATAAACTCTGAATTCAGAACGGGCCGTGTACGGTCATGCGTCTGCCTGGGGGGCGATTCCTTCCTTCTGCTCTTTTTCTTCCCCGGATTTTTCTTTCCCGGGGAAAGGATCTTCATCGGGGGGGGGGGAAAAAATCTCTCGGGAAAATTGACAGCAATGATGGCGGCAGGTATATTGCTCACAGGGGAAAAAACAGGGCAGGGAGCGGAAATGGAAACCATCACAGTCAAATGCCCGCACTGCGGGAAGCCTCTTTCCGTGACGGAAGAGGATGCCGGCAGGACCAGACGCTGTCCGGCGTGTGCCGATTTCTTCAAAATCAAATCCCTTGAGCGCTGTCCCTGCTGCGGCAGACGCTCCTTCGAGAAGAAAAAGATCTGCGTGAACTGCGGATACAATTTCGAGACCTGCGAACGGATGCGGACCCTGACGGGGGAGGAGGCGGAACAGGCAGATCCAGGACTGCTGCTGAAGTTTCTGCTGTATCTTTCGGAAGCCTGTCCGGGAGTGTTTCATTTTTCCCGGGTGCTGGCGTTTTTCTTCTGCTGTCTGATATCGCTCGCTGTGGCGTTTCTCTCGCTTTTTTTTCTTCTTCTGGGAGTGTACATCACGGGGGTGGTTATTCTGGGGATCGGGGTTCTGGTGTACATGCACGGTGTGGCGTTCCTCTGCGCGGATGAGCTCTGCACTTTGAAAAACGCCTTTGAGTACATACAGGGGAAAAGCTGGAACTGTTTTCTGTTCCTGACTTTTTTCCCCGTGGCGGCAATCATGCTGGCAATGGGGATTCTGGGGCGTCTGCTCTCATGAACGAAGGCGGGGGCAGACAACGGAAGAAAAGAACCGTAATAAAAAGAGGAGAGATGTATGCTGAAAGTCAAGTGCCCGGCATGCAAGGGGGAGATGGAACTGGAAAACGAAGCCGCAGGACATCGGGTCGCATGCGACTGCGGGGCGGTGTATGAACTGCCTCCTGCGCCGCCGTCCGGGGATTTCCGGATCTGCGTGAACTGCGTCCGCCTTTGCGAGAAGGACGCTCTGGTCTGTCCGGACTGTTCGTTTCACTTTCTTACGGGTCGTTTTCCCGGAGAGGGGAAGTCTTCCTCTTCCGGTTCGGAGGAGGAGGAGAGGGGGGCCTTGTCTTTTTTCCGTGCAAACGCGCCATTGCTCTTCAAGGCGGGGCTGCTTCTCCTGCTCGTTCTGCTGGGTGTCTTCATCTACTGCAGCGTCACCGCCTCGAAGATCGGTGTCTCATCCAGTGCGCCGCTCGGCAGAATGAATCCGGATCTGACTTTCAATTTCATGGCTTTTGAAGATGCGGAGGCGGAACTGGCCGATGCTCCGTTTCAGGATCTGAAGCTTTATAGCCATGTCGAAAATAAGGATCCCGGGAACCGGAGTTCCATGTTCGGCGATGTCATCCGCCTTCTGGCCGCTCCGGACGGCAGAATCCAGGCAGTCCTGATTTCCTTTTCCATTCCTGAACGGATTCTTGCCCCCGGCGGAACCGCCGGGGAAAACTTCCACCGCCGCCTTACAGAGGAGCTCGGAATCCCGGAAAAGCTGGACTATGAAAGCATTCGCCGCGGTGAAGGGCGCTTTTCCTATCTGGAATATCTGGCTGAGTTCACCGGGGGGGACGGAGCCTTTCTGTACCGTCACAGCAAAGTGGAGCAGGGATCCGGGCTCGCAACCTCAAAGCAGAAGGCTCTGTTTGTCCGTAAAGATCTGCCTCCGGAGGAAACGGAGTCGATTCTTCTCTTCGGCGCTCTTCCCGGAAAGGATGCTCTTCTCCAGATGGATGAGGCCTTCCCCGCTTCAGACGCAGAGACGGATGAAGAAGACGCAGTGGCGGATGAAGAGGAATAGAGAAGTCTGTCTTGCTCAGAACGGGTGAGGAAAACGGCATTCTGTCGGGGAAGGCATTCCTGTTTTTTCCCGGAACTCTTTTCCCATGAAATCTGTCTTTATGCCGGGGGGGAGAAAAAAGAAGGCAGGAGAAAAAAAGGAGCATTTCTGCCCGGGGGAAGAAAAAGAGGGGAAACTTCCCCACAGAAGGCAGAAATGCTGTTTGATTCCGTCTCGTTTCAGGAAACACCATCTTTGGACAAGGACCCGAGGGAAAGCGTTCCATGATTTTCTCCCTGTCCTGTTTCCATGTTTCCGGGGAATCAGTCAGGAGATCCCCGGGAATAGACAAAGATCCTTTCTCCCCCCTGTTTTCTTTTCCCATCTTCCTTGCTTCGCCCGTTCGGTTTTCCGGCTTCAGATGCTTGCCTCCGGGTGCTCCCGTTCCAGTTTTTCAAGCTCTTTCTGGAGCGCCTGCGGAGAACGCTCCCAGCGTGCGAGCAGGAGATAGGCGATGGGAACCACGTACAGAGTCAAAATACAGGCGCTGAGTCCTCCATAGACGACGACTGCGCCGAGGCATTCCCTGCTTGCCGCCCCCGCGCCGGAAGCGAGAAGCAGAGGAATTGCGCCTGCCACGGTGGAAATTCCTGTCATCAGAATCGGGCGCAGTCTTAATTTGGATGCCTCGAAAAGCGCTTCCTCAAACGGTCTTCCCGCATCCCTGAGCTGATTGGCGAATTCCACGATCAGAATGCCGTTTTTAGCGGCCAGTCCGATGAGCATGATGATTCCGATCTGGGTATAAATATTCATGGTCAGGCCCATCCAGTTCAGGGCGGCGACTGCGCCGATCATGCCGAGCGGCACGGTCAGCATCACAATGAACGGACAGACAAACGACTCAAACTGGGCCGCGAGCGCCAGATAGGAAACCATCAGCGCCAGTCCGAAGACCAGCACCATGGAGCTGGCACTCTCCCGGAGATCCTTGGATTGGCCCTTGTAGAAGATCTGACGGTATTCCGGGAGTTCTGCGCGAGCGGTTTTGTCGAGGAAATCCAGCACATCGCTCAGGGCGTATCCCGGGGCGACGTTTCCGCTGATCGTGATGGCGCGGACGCGGTTGTAACGGCTGAGCCTCCCTGCATCGCCGACTTCCCTGATTTTGACGAGATTGTCCAGCGGGATCAGTTCTCCGGAATTCTGAGACCGCACATAGATGTTGCTCAGGTTGGTTGGTGTGGCGCGGCTGAAACGGTCCGCCTGGAGGATCACATCGTATTCCTGCCCGCGGTCGACGAAGGTCGTGACCTGTTTGGATCCGAGCATGGTTTCGAGAGTGGAACCGATGACATTGGCGGGAATGCCGAGTTCGTTTGCCCGTTCGCGGTCGATGTCGACATGGAGCTGGGGAGTGGTTTCCTTGTAGTCGTACTGGATGTCGACGAAACCGGGATAATCATTGCACTTTTCCAGAATTTTGTCACGCCACTGAACCAGTTCCTCATAATCCGGCCCGCCGATCACGAACTGGACCGGACTGCCGCGGGAACCGATTCCGGGAGGCAGAAACGGCTGGACGTTCACCCCGGGGATCTTTGAGAGTTCCGCCCTCAGTCCCGGCATGATTTCAAAAACGCTTTTCTCCCGCTGATTCCATTCGACAAGTTCCAGAATGCAGAAGCCGCGGTTCACCGCTCCGTCCGCGTCTCCGAATGTGGGGACCACGACCATCAGGTTTTTTCCGAGACCGGAATCCATCACCGGATAAATTGCATCCGTCACCTGGGATTCGTAATCGGTCATGGCATAGAAATTGGTTCCTTCGGGCGCCTGCATCTGCATCATGATGACCGCGCGGTCCTCATCGGGCTCGTACTCCGAGGGAATCTGTTTCCATCCCCAGACCATCAGGACGCAGATTCCGGTAAAGGCGAGAACGGCCAGAATTTTGCAGGAAGCCACCTTGCGCAGCGTGTAGTCGTACAGGTTTTCCATTTTCCCGATGAAAAAGTCGACCGCTTTGCTCAGCACGGAATCCTGCGCTTTTCTGGAAAGCATCTTGGAACAGAGCATCGGAGTCAGAGTCAGCGCGACGAAACTGGAAAAACAGACCGCCGACGTAATCGCCACCGCGAATTCCGTAAACATCCTTCCCGTCTTCCCCGCCCACAGACAGATCGGCATGAACACCGCCACCAGCACCACCGTAGTGGCAATCACGGCGAAGATCACCTGATCCGCGCCGCGGGTTGCCGCCAGCATCGGATGTTCTCCATCTTCGATCCGGCGGTGGATGTTTTCCAGCATCACGATGGTGTCGTCCACCACCATTCCGATGGCGAGAACCAGTGCCAGAAGCGTCATCAGATTCACGCTGTAGTCCAGCAGATACAGCACGATGAAGGACGCCACCAGGGAAATCGGCACCGTGAAGGCCGGAATCAGGGAGGCTTTCACACTGCCGAGGAAGATGAAGATGATCAGAAGCACCAGAATCGCCGCGATGATGAGGGAATCCTGAACTTCGAGGATGGAGGCTTCAATGAAGAGCGAATCGTCGCGCAGGATGTTCATGGTCATGTCTTCGGGGAGGTCCTTCCGGATTTCCTCGGTCAGGCGCTTGGCTCCTTCGGAGACGGTCAACGTGTTGGCGGTGGACTGCTTGTAAACTCCGATGCTGATCATCGGTTCGCGGTTTGACTTGAAGGTCTGGCGCTGCTGGCGGGGGGCGAGAGTCACTTTCGCCACGTCCCCGAGCCGCACGAAATCCCCTTCGGCATTCCGCTTGATGACCATGCTGCTGAAGTCCTTCGGCGTATAGTACTGGCGGTTCACGCGGACCACGAATTCACGGTCCGCAGATTCAATCCTGCCGCCCGGATTTTCCACATTTTCCCGCTGGAGCACATCCTCGATATCGGCCACGGTGATTCCGCGTGCGGCCATGTTTTTCCGGTCCAGCCAGATGCGCATGGACTGCTCCTGTGCGCCCAGAATCTGTGCTTCGGCTACGCCGTCGATGACGGAGAAGCGGTCGAGGAGATAACGGTCCGCATAATCGGTCAGCTCCATGGGGGTGCGCTTGCTGCTGGTGAGGGCGATGATCAGAACGGGCATGCCGCCGGAATCGTATTTGGCGATGATGGGGGAGTCGGCTTCGTCGGGAATGTCGCGGAGAACGCGGCTAACTTTGTCGCGAACGTCGTTGGCGGCTTCGTCAATGTTGCGGGAGGTGAGGAATTCCAGAGTCACTCGGGAACGCCCGTCCGAACTGTTGGAGGAAATGGTGTCGAGCCCTTCGATTCCTGCGACGGCGTCTTCGATGATCTGCGTGATTTTGGTTTCCACGACGCTGGCGGAAGCTCCGGTATAAGTCGTCGAAACCGAAACGGTCGGCACATCGATATCCGGGTATTCGCGTACGGCAAGCCTGCTCAGGGAAAGCAGTCCGAAAACGATCAGCAGAAACATCATGACAATCGTCACGACGGGACGGATCACCGAAAATTTGCAGATCGTCATAACGATTCCTTTCCTTCGGCGGAGCCGCTTCCGCCGACGGCGGGGGATTCTTCATTTCCTTTTCGATCTCCGGAAGCTGCGGGATTGTCCGGCGGAACGGCAGTTCCTTCCTTCTCCGGTCCGGCGGACGGGGCGGATTTTTCCGCTGAAGAGCCGGATTCCCCGTTTTCGGCGAGTTTCACAATCATATTGTCGGAAAGTTTGCTCACGCCTTCGATCACGTACTTTTCACCGGGCTCGGCGCCGTCAAGAATTTCGACTTTTCCCCCCTTGCGCTGGCCCAGAGTGACTTCCCGACGGCGGACCGTGCCGTTCTCCGTATCGTAAAAAAAGAGAAACTGCATTTCTCCGAGACTGGTCACCGCTTTTTCCGGAACCATCAGCGCGGACTGATTCCCCAGCTCCAGCGTCACAATGAAGAGCATGCCGGGGCGGAGCATCCACTTGCCCTGGGCGTCTTTCACGTTCGGCACGATTCCCCGGACGTCCACACTTTTCGTCACATTGTTCAGACGCACCGATATCATGCTGATTTTTCCCGGGAACTCCATTCCGGGATAGGCGACACTGGAAACCTTGAGCGCCTGTCCGTCATGGATCTGTGAAAAATATTTTTCCGGTACGTAGAAATCCACTTTGATTTCGGAAATGTCGTCCAGCGTGGTGATGAGCGTACCCGGCGAAACCAGGTCCCCCACTGAAACAAGACGTTTCCCGAGCTGTCCTGAAAACGGTGCGCTCACAACCCGATCCCTCAGCGCGGCGTTGGACATCGCCAGAAGCGTTTTCGCCCGTTCATATTCGGTTCTGCGTTCGTCGTAATCCTTTTCGGAGCTGACACGTGCCTCATAAAGCGGCTTGATCCGCGCCAGTTCGCGCTCCTGTTCCTCCAGATTGACTTTCGCCTGGCTCAGCGCTGCAAGCTCCTCGTCATTTTCCAGTTCCACGAGTATGCGTCCCTTCTCCACATACATCCCGTCTTCAAAATTGACCCGGATGACTTTCTCCTGCGCGTTAGCGCTCAGATCCACCGATTCCCTTGCCTGACCGGAGCCGAGCGCTTCCACTTCCGTTTCCAGATTCTCTTCCTGCAGTATGTCGATCATGATCACCGGAACCGCCCTCTGGCGGGCTCCGGACAAACCTGCACGACCGCTTGACATATAAAGATATACGTAAATCGAAGCCCCTAAAATGGCCAGCCCCGCAATCAGTTCTCCGAATCTGGCCATCCATTTCCTTACAGACATGTTTCCTCCGTCATCTGTTTTATGACTTTTTGTCTTATTGTCATTCTCTTCTGCTTCCGCAGTTTCTTTTTTCGTGTTTCTGAACTGTTTCTGCGTCTTTTTCTTTTCCGGGGCTTTTCATATACTGTTCCCGTGCCGGGAGCGCTGTCACTCCTGATGGACAGAAGAGCGTTTTCCCGCGGCACTGTGCCATGCCTTCTTTTACGGATATTTTCCTTTTTTTATCTTCCGATCGGTCTCCGGGAAGTCCGTCGTTCCCGCCTGAGTGACTTCTTGCGTCGGCGTGTGAGGAAGAAAAAGCTTTATGCCCGGCTTCTGAAAGTCGGGAAAAACCGTCTTCAAAAAGAAAAAACGACAACACACTGCAATATAACGCTTCCTTTCTGAAAATTATTGCGTTTCTTTTTGTTTTTTTCAAGTTTTTTCTGGAAAAGAGATTGACGAAGGGTTTTTCTTCTTTTATTGTGTGTGCCGTGGATCCTGTGGATCCCGGGAAAAGGCTTTGATTCATTCTGAAAAAAACAAGGGTAGGTCCTCCATGAAAAATTCGCCGTCTTTCTTCCGTAACTGCAGCCGTGCCTGGGAAACCACGGTGCAGAGGCTTTTCAAACCGTTTTCCCTGACTCTCTGGCTGAAACTCGGCTTTATCGCGTGGCTGGCGAATCTGGGCGGCGGATTCGGTGGATGCAATCCGCCGCTGGATTCCTTTTTCAAAGATGCCCCGTCTCAGCGGTCCGATGTCTTTTCTTCGGAAGAGTTTTCCTGCAGTGAAGACGAAGGCGGGACGGACTCTTTCCCGATTTCTGCAGAGCAGGACCCCGGCTCCTCCGCTCTCCCGGTTCCCGTTCTTGCTGAAAGCTCCATGACTCCTCCGCTTCCCTCCGACACGGATTCTTCCGCCGTTTCCGGCGCCGTCACTGGAGAGGAGCCGCCCGCGCCGGCCGCCGGTGCAGACGAAAATGCTGTGGTGACTGACGGAGACTTTGATCCGGAGGAAGACTTCGATCCGGAGGAAGATTTTGATCCGGAGGAGGACGGAGAATTCGTCTGCGATTCCTCAGACAGTTTCTCCGTCTCTTCTCTTTCGGAAACACTTCGGAAGATTTTTTCCTCCTTCCAGTCATTGAAAGAAAAAGGAGCATTCTGGGGTATTCTCAGCGCAATCATAGTATTCACTCTTCTGCTGGCACTGGTGATATCCCTTCTCATCTGCTATCTGCGTGCACGGGGGATTTTCATGTTCATTGACGCACTGGCTGTCTGGGACGACGCTATGCCGCTGAAGGAAAGCTGGGCTCTTTCCCGGAAATCCGGCATCGCTTATTTCAAACTGTTTTTCTGCACATGCTGTGCTGTCTTTTTCCTGATACTGGCTCTGCTTTTCGTCCTGTGCGCTTTGTTTTTCGCCCTTTTCCACGGGAATCCGGGGGGAGCTGGCGGCGCTCAGGGGATGGAAATGCTGCTTGTAGGCGGGATTCTGTTCCTTGTCTTTTTCCTGATCCTGCTGCTGTTTTCCTTCTTCACTTCCATTCTGACAGTCATTGCGCCGCTTTACATGTACCGCACGGGGGAGGGAGCATGGAAAACATTTCTCCGGATTATCCATCTTGTCCGCGAACAGCCGGGAGCTTGTGTGCGCTTTTTCCTGTTCATGTGCATTCTGAACGTCCTGATTATGCTTGGGGTCAGCGTGTTCCTGATTCTGGGCTGCTGCTGTCTCTGCGGGATTCCGCTGATCCTTTCGGGAATTCCGTATCTGTGGGCGGTTCTGTATCTGCCGGTTCTGGTGTTCAGCCAGTATTTCATTCTGTATTTCTGTGCTGAAATGAATGATGATTTCAATGTCTTCCCGCCTCCGCACGGAGAGCAGGAAACTGCGGAGACGATTGAAGTCCATGCGGAAGTCCTCAACTCGGAGCCTGTCCCGGGAGAAGCAGGGAAATAGGAAAAGCCGCTCCATTCCGCAGAAGGGACGCAGGAAAAAATGCGGGAAAAAACGTGGGGCTGGGAGCGCCTTCTCCCGCCTGCGGAGGCGGAGAAACGTGGAATGTGGGAGAAAACCGGGAGAAAACTGAGACGAAAAAAAGAGTGAAAAAGACAGAATGGGGGGCCTCTTTTCCTCCCCGTCTGAAGGAGGGGAGGGGGATTCTTTCGCAAGGATCTTTATCTTTTTTTCTTGTAAAAAATGGGATCCCGCTTTAAGAAAAGTCTTTCCTGATCGTCTTTTCCCACGGAAGGACATGACTGGATGAATGTCTCAAAGAAAGCGAACCGCAAACTGGGAAAGGATGGAAAGAAAATGAAAGGGACAAGATTTTATCTTCCGGGCGCACTTGCATGCTCTCTGCTTCTGTGTTCCGCATTGATGAACCGCGGAGAAGCGGCGGAAGAGGGAAGAAAGAAGGATGACGCTGTTGCGAAGAAGCCGGAATCTGCTGTGGCGGAAAGCGTGCTTCCGCTCAAGAACGTGGTGCTTTATTCCTCCGGAGTGGGGGCCTTTGTCCATGAGGGGGAAGTGGCGGACGGGAAAACGGATATCCGTTTCCGCTTCGATGAAAAACAGCTCAATGATCTTTTGAAAAGTCTTTTTGTGACGTCGTCCGGGAAGGTGTCGATAGATTCGATCAATTATCCATCCAAACTTCCGCTTTCAGAGCTTCTGAAAAATGCGCGTGTGAATGTGCAGGCTCCTGCCACGCTGGCGGAGGTTCTCGGTCAGCTCCGCGGATGCGAGTTCACCTGCCGCCTCGGCGACGGGAGCGAATTCACGGGCCGCCTGACAGGCACGGAAAGCAGACTCACTCCCGTTTCAGACCGCGGTCCCGGATCCGCAGTGATGGAGGAATATGCTTCGTTTGTTTCAGACGGCGGACTGAGGAGAATCCGTCTTTCCGATCTTTCCAGCATCGTTCCGAAGGACAAACGTATTCTGGAGGACCTTCAGAAATCCCTTGCCGTCCTTGCGGAGAATTCACAGAAAAGTGCACGCGACATCCGGATCCGCCTGACCAGCGAAGGCAGACAGAAACTCCGCAGCGCGTATGTCATAGAAAGTCCGGTCTGGAAGACTTCCTACCGTCTGCAGCTTTCCGATGATCCTGAGAAAAAAGAAGGCTTCCTCCAGGGCTGGGCGCTGGTGGAGAACCCCACGGATTCTCCATGGAACGCCGTCCGTCTTTCCCTGATTTCCGGGCGTCCTTCCAGTTTCATACAGGATCTGTATTCGAGTATTTATCTTTCCCGGCCCACGGTGAACCGGGAGAATTACATGGCGCTTGCGCCGGTCCGCCATGCTCCCTCGGCGCTTTCTTTCTCCAGGGAAGAAGAAGGGACAGCCGGCGGAGTAGTCCCTGCCGGGAAAATGAAAAGGGCGAGAGCGGCGATGCAAAGCAATGCCATAATGGAGAGCGTCTCCGCCGATGCGGTCGTCATGATGGAAGAAACTCAAAGCGACGGAACGTCTTCTTTAGAGAGGAAAGAAAATTTTTCCCGTGTTTCTTCGGCGGATTCCTCGGTCCAGTCCGGCGCGGCGGGAGAGCTTTACCGTTATGACATTGTCAAACCCGTCACGCTCGGCAGCCGCGAATCCGCGATGCTGGAACTGATTGGGGAGAATGTCGAGACGGAAAAGAAAAGTATATACAATCCCCGGCTCAATGCCCGCTGCCTCCTGAACGCAGTCGAATTGAAGAACACCACAAAACTTCTTCTCCCCCAGGGACCTGTGACGGTCTTTGCGGATGATTCCTATGGGGGCGACGCCAGTCTCTCAGACCTCCCCTCCGGACAGAAGCAGATCCTGAGTTACGGTATTGATCTGGAAGTCGAGCCGGAACGCTCTTCCCCTTCCTGGAGCGAGGGAATTACCTCGAAAGTCTCCCTCCGGAACGGAGTCCTTTCTCTTGACGAAGCCCGCATCTGCACATGGAAATACACCTTCAGAAACAAGTCGGACAAATCGAAGAAGATCATTCTGGAACATCCGAAGATCCCCGGTGCGGAACTGGTCTCCGAAACGAAGCCCACGGAAAGCACTCAGGATCTCTATCGTTTTGAAACGGAAGTCCCTGCCGGGGATTCCGCCTCCATCACCGTGGAGGAAAAGCAGTCTGTCGTCCAGACCTTCAACATCGCAAACAACCGGAATCTTCTTTCCAGGCAGTTCGTGTCCAGGGGGATGGAACTCTCCAAAGAAGCCGAGGCCTTCTTCTCCAAAGCCGCCGCAATGAACAGCTCCATTGAGGAACTCCGTCAGGAAATCTCCGACCTTGAAAACGAGATCAACAATTCCTCTCAGGCCCATTCCCGCACCCGCGATGCACTCCGGGTCGTTTCCACGACGGAATACCGCAATACCCTGACCGCCCAGCTGGCCGCCATCGATAAAAAAATATTTGAAACCACTCAGCTCAAGGAAGAGAAAATTTCCGAGCTCCGCAAATTGGAAAAAGATTTGAACAGCTATATCCTGAAAACGAATTTCTGAGGTAAAGAGGCGGGGAGAATGAAATAAGAAGAAAACCTCTTATTTCATTTTTCCCCCCCACCTGTTTTCATTTTCTTCCATTGTCATTCCCAGATCCTCATCCCGTTCCTGTTATTGAGATGGCGCGGGGAGGGGAGGGGGGAGTGCCTTTTTTCCTTTTCCTTATTCCTTCAGAAGCATTGCGGGAAAGGTGTCAGGCATATGCCTCCTGGCTCCGGCAAAGGATGCATTTCCCTTTTTCATTTTTTCTCCGGGAGCGGAGGCTCCGGCACGGATGCGGGCGGGAAGGATCCGGCATTTGTTGTTCACTGTGATTCTGAATCCGAGCTCATCGAGCGGGATCCGGAGGATTCCTTCCCAGCTTTCGCTGTTTCGTCTGGAAAGGAAATCCCATGAGGGGAGATTCCATCGGTGATTATAGCCTTCGGCGTCGTATCTGGCACCGGAAGGGGTGGCGGCGAAATGATAATAGGTTTTGGAATCTTCGGGCTTCAGAAAGAGTTCGACGCAGTCTCCGGAAGGGAAACGCCCTGGAGAGGGATCTTTCTGAGAATCGAGACGTTTCATGTCCGGTTCCCGGCAGATGAATTTCACATAGAGATTCCTGCGGTTGTGAAGGAGAAGGACGCGGGTGTCTTCCGCGATGCTTCTTCGCTCCTCCCTGTTTCCGCTTTCTTTCCCGGGGATTTTCAGCTCTTCGATCCGGGCGGCGGAATTCCAGAGAGGGGAGTCGAAATCCGGGATGCCTTGTTTCTCAGCATCGGGCAGGAGCGGGATTTCAAAGAGGTCGGGACGGATTTTTCTGGCGCTGTCCACGAGGAAATCAAAACGTCTGCGCTGCTTCCGGACGAGTTCCCGGGCTGTTTCCCCGGCGGCGAGTTTTTCCGCTGCGGCGAGTTTTTCCCGGAGCTGCTGTTCCAGTCCGGTCCGCCGGATATAGAGTTCCGTGCACCAGACGGCGTTGTCATTGTACATGGAAATGCTTTTATCCGCATGCCATGCCTTCCGGATGGCGCCATAGTATTCCTGCAGGACGGCAGCGGCGGCAGAGCCGTAGACGCGTTCCAGATATTCCCTGCGCAGCGTATCGGGATCCTGAGAGGAATCCAGCATCAGACGGCTCAGGACCCAGTATTCCATTGCGGAAACATCCCAGGCTCCTGCAAGCGAATCCTTTTCGGCGGGGGTCTGGCGGACGTCCGGATAAGTTTCCGTCATGAGGTGATGGTGAAACCCCAGGCTGTTCCAGAGCTTCAGGTTTTCCGCTGCCGCGTCGGCGACGGGCCGGGGAAAGTCGCTGGCATCCCCCCAGTATTCATAAATTCCGATCCTTGCCCCGGATTCTGCCCATTTGCGGCTGCGCGCGCCCCATTTTTCATTGCCTTTTCCATCGACGGGGAGTTTGTCGTTTTTCGGATAGGGGCAATAGATGACCGTGAGTTTTGGATGAGGCTTCACTCGGGGAGGAACGGCGGCATAGAGATAGCCGAGCGTTTCCGCCTCCAGCTGCGGATATTTTTTCACCATGGCCTCGACGATGGCGTTCAGATACAGAAAATACTGGGTGGAACGGAAGGCGTCGTCATCAGGGGGGAGGCTGGTTCCGTCCGGGAGCGGGATGGCTTTACGGCATTCGGTGCAGCTGCAGAGACTCCAGGTATCTCCGAATCCGAAATGCACTTTCCTGATTTGCGGGGTCAGATCCTGTTCCAGTCTGGCGAGCATTTCCCGGATCAGTGCCTCGCGTCCTTCCGGATTGGTATAGCAGAGCTGGGGGCCGTAATGCTCGTAGGGTTTTCTTTTCCCTTCCTGCCAGGCATAATAAGTGGGGTGTTCCGCAAAGTATTTCGCGTTCGGGAGGAAACTTCCGAGTTCATAGGTCAGTGAACCGGTGAAGAAGAGATCCAGAGTCGAACGGATGTGGTATTTGTTGTAGAACATGCCGCGTGAATTGGAATAGTTGCGCCGTGCCCAGAGACTCGTCTGGGGATCGAAGTGCACATTCACCAGCGAAAATTCCCGGAATTTCCAGGAGGGCCTTCCCCGGAAGTCCGTTTTCCGGAACGTCAGATCCGGATCCGGAGTGAACAGCGCCTCCTCTTTCAGGTCCGGACGGGGAAACACTAGATCCGTATTCAGATCCAGAAGTCGGAAAACCCCGTTGATGACTCCTGTGTCCTTCAGTCCGGAAAGATACAGATTCCTCCCCTCTTCCCGCACGACCCATCCGTCGGAATCCCCGATGAAGCGGAAATCCTCTTCCGGTGCGTAGAATTCTTTCCCGAGGAAGATTTTGGAATTATTTTCCCGTGTCGGCGCATGATAGATTCCGGGACCTTCTCCGCCGGAAATGCGTCCGATCCACATCTGCAGCTCCCGGGCGGCGAAAAGCAGTTCTTCCGAGGGATCCTCCGGGACAATGATTTCAGAAACGCTTTTTCCCCCTTCCGCAACCTGAAATGCGGCGTTCAGAAAGCTCAATGTCCCGCCTGCCAGAAAAAACAGAAATGTCAGAAATTTTTTCATCATGAATCCGGTGCGCTCCTCATGGTCTCTTTTCCGTGATATAGAATCCTGCGATTTTCCCGTTCGTGATCAGGCATTCCAGAAATGCGGCGCCTTCCGGAGCTGTGAAGTCTTTTGACGCCGGGAAATCGCTTTTCCAGTTTGCATAAAACAGAAATACCTGCTTCCAGTAATCCCGCTGATTTCCGAGAATACGGCCCGTTTTGTCCAGAAAACGGATGTAGACACTGATATTTTCCTTTGCCGCCGCCTCATTGCCGCTCTTCTCCGCCGGATCTTCCCTGCGGAGGGAAATGCGGTAGCTCCGCCCGGCTGTCACAGGAAGCGGATCGGTCATCACCATGGCGTAACGGGAATTGGAAATCTCCAGATAATTCCCCCCTTCCGCCCTCTTCCTGATGCACGACTGGAAGGAACGGGCATACCCTGAAAGATTCTCCGCTCCAAGTTCAAATTCCGGATTGATATTCCGATATTCCGATTCCGGAGCGATTTCAAATCGGAAATCTTCCGCTTTGTGTTTTATCCTGATGAGCGCCTTCCTGGCAAAAGCCGGAGTATAGAATTCCTGGAGATAATACGCGTTTTCCCCCTTCTTCTTTTCCCCTCCGAGGTATTTCCCTCCCTGCGCGTTCAGAATTCCGCCCAGAGGGAGCTCGTCTTCCGCATCGTGGAAACGGATTTGCCAGTCGGTCGGGACCGCGGAGCGGAAGGAGATCCGGTATCGGGTATTCGGGAGAACATCCGCCGAGAATTCAGAAAATTCCTTTCCTCTGGGAGGATCCGAAGCGGATACTTCTTCTGATCCTCCTGCAACCGGCAACAGAGAAGATGAGGAGAAAGACGATGTCGCCTGAGCCGCCTGAGTCCCCTGAGTCCCTTGAGTCGCCTGAGCCGCCTGAAAGGTGTTTTCCTGCTTCTGCTTTGTCCCCTCTCCTTCACTGTTCACCATGGCTCCTGAAGCTCTCAGAGAAATCGGAAGAATCATGATGAACAGCAGAAGAAGCGACCGGGAAAGCGGCTGGAAAAGCGAGCGGGAAAGCGGCTGGAAAAGCGACCGGGAAAGCGGCTGGAGAAGAGGCATGTTCCCTTCTGTTCCTGCTGCGGCGGAAGCGTTGAAAGACACGCCGTGCCTGACGACAGGACGGAAACGGGAAATCCCGCCCTCCAGTCGAGCGTCTGTGACGGGACGACAGAGTGTGAGGGATAAATGTACTTCAGAAAGGCTTTTTTTCATTGATCCATCTCCATATCCTGCTGAATCATGCGGATGTATTCAAAGGCGCAGTCTTTTCCTCCGTAGATGAGCATTCTTGCGAAGGCTGCATTGTCGGGTGCAATGAAATTGCCTTTTCCGGATCCCTCCGCCTTTTTGACTGGGACCGAGCCGCCCGCATTGCGTATTTCTTTCATTTCCCTGTCGAAGAAAGTGATCTGGATCCGAGCGCCCCGCGGGGGATTCGGAGCCAGACGCGCTTCAAAGACATAATTCTTTCCCCCCTTCACCGGCACGGGGTCACAGCTGGCCCAGCTGTTGACATTCAGAAAACATCCTTTTCCGTCCGGACGCTCCGTCATACGGACGTCGATTCCGTAACCGGCCTGTCCGAATCCGGAATGATTGTATTTCCCAAGCTTGAATTCCGGATTGATGTTGAGGGCGCTTTCCGTAAAGGGCTCCACTTTCAGATCGTCAATGAAGAGCGTGTTTTCGGGAGAGGGATTTTCAAAACGGATTTTCATCTGCGTCGATCCCGGAGCGGGGTAGAAAACATCGCTGTAGGTCCTGAAATTTTCTGAAAGAACGACTTTGTGATACGGGAAAAGAATATGGGTGTTGCAGTAGCTCCTGTCCGCAGAGGAGAAATTCAATGCCCAGCCGGGCAGTTTCAGCCCCTTGCTGCCCCGGTTCGCATCATAAAAGGCCTCTTCGAGCTGAGGATTTTCCTCCAGGGAATCGGGTCCCTCGGAGCGCGCCCGGAAGCTCAGGCGGTATTTTGTCCCGGGATCCAGCTGCACGGCTTTGAAGATGGCGGAAGAATTCGGTTCAAGTACCAGAAGGCGTTCGCCTTCTTTCCCGCCGGGAACCTTTGACAGAGAGGCTCCGCGGGAGATTCCTTCCAGTGTGGATGGCATTTGTTCCGTCCCGTCAAAATTTTCCTCCAGTACCGTGTTCTTCTCCGCACCCGATGCGGCAAAGACAAGGAAGAAGATAACGATGATCATTGCAAGGGAGTTCATGTAGGATCCTTTCCGTTTTTTTTGAGCTGTTTTTTCATCTCTTTTTCTCGTATTCCCGGGGAAGAGGAAGAGAAAAGGAATGGAGGTGAGGAGAGAAGAAGGGCAGCAGGGGACTCTTCTCTTGATAGTATTTGATCTTTGCATGAGAAACATTTTCCTTTTCAGGCATCGTTTTTCCCCGGCATTTCCCTTGAGCTCTGAGTTTTATCCTGTTTTCCGGATGCCTCCTTGATCCTCCCCGGTTCCGGGGAGAGGTGGCGCTTATCTCCATCCGGATGTGACGCTGCTGCTGACACCGCTGATGTCGAATGGCTTGCTGTATAGTGAGCCATGATTCCAGAGGAGGACTCCGGAGAGATTTTCCGTATGTCCGTCCGCCATCAGATGTCCTCCGTATCCGTTGTGCCAGTTAGCCACATAGTTCAAGGACCAGTATTTGGTATACGGCCCAGCTTCCGGTTTGGTGCTGATATCCATGGCGCTGTCACCGAAAATCATCTGCATCGAAGGAAGCTTGATCCTGGAATAAAACTGGGCATTGCTGCTGCGGTTGGAATAGAAATGGAGATAAAAATTCGCTCCGTAGATATGGTCATTTCCCAGAGTCCCGCGGACTCTGGAAGATCCCGTGGGGCAGTACCAGACCTTTTCATAGACCGGAAGAGAAGTCGCGGAAGAATATCCTTCCGGCTGTTTTCCTGTCACATATTCCACAATCAGACGGTTGGTGTTGTCGTTTTTTCCTTCCATGAAAGGAAGATGATCGTTGTTGTCATACACGTAGTTCAGATATCCGATCCCGATCTGCTTGAGATTGCTGAAGCAGAGCGCATTCCTCCCCACCTCCCGCGCCTTTCCCAGCGAGGGAAGAAGCAGCGCACTCAGAATCGCTATGATCGCAATGACCACCAGAAGTTCAATCAATGTGAAACATTGCTCATGCAGCATCTGGAAGCGCCTCATTTCCAGGGCGTTCCTCTCCGCTCCTGCTGCAACATCGCCGGCTGGTGACTTCCCCGCCCGTTCATCATGAGAAAACATTTCCCTTGCTCCCTTCGTGTAAAACAAGACAATTTTTTCTGCTTTTACGTTACAGCCCGATTCTATTATATCTTTCCAGAAGGGATTTGTCAAGTTCGGATTCTGGAAAAAGCACTGAAACAGTGTTTCCCCGGGAGGATGGAGCAGAGGAGGGGATTCCGGATCCCTTGAATGAGAGTCCCAGCGGGCGAATGAAAATTCCAGAGAAATAACCCGGGAATAACTGAAGTGCCCGGGGAACGGAGCTCTGAGCAGTTTTCCATTGCATATCTCATTTCATGCCGTGTCTCATTTCGTCTCATTTCGTCTCATTTCGTTTTCAGACCCGGCTCCCGTTTTGATCCCGGCGTATTACAGGAAATTTTGAGGAGAGGGGAAATCTGCAAAATAAAAAAATCCGTTCCGGAAAACTCTGTCCGGAACGGAGATGAAATCGGGAAAAATGGCTGCCCAACAAGGATTCGAACCTCGACAAACTGAACCAGAATCAGTTGTGCTACCGTTACACCATTGGGCAGTACGCGAGGGAATGCCATTCCCTTGACAGTGCCAATAAGATATCCCCTGAACTGGGAAATACAAGTTGAAAAAAGAAAAAAAGATCCTTTTTTGTGAAAAGTTCTTTCCGGATTTGAAGGGCTTCCGGATCCGGATCCGGGAAGAAAAAAAACAGGCCCGGGAAATCTTCTCCCGGACCTGTTCCATGCCGTTCCCCCGGAAAGGGAATACGGATTCATGAATCATTCCATGAATTACTTCATGAATTCACCCACCTGCTGATAGAACGCCATGCGGCGCGCCGCATCCTCCTGCGCCTTCTTGAAGAGATTTTCGACCTCTTCCGGAGCCGTCTTGTAGAGGGATTTGTAACGGCCTTCACTGCGGATGAATTCCTGGAAGTCCCCGGTGGGAGCCTTGGCATCCCAGGAGAACTTGTTTTCCGCGGCGGGATTGAAGCGGTAGAGCGGCCAGTAACCGCAGTCGACCGCGCGCTTTTCTTCGGACTGAGTCTTGCTCATGTCGATTCCGTGGGCGATACAGGGCGCATAGGCCATGATGATTGAAGGACCATTGTAGGCTTCGGCTTCCTGGAAGGCTTTGAGAGCCTGATTGTTGTCCGCACCCATGGCGATGGAGGCGACATAGACGTATCCGTAGCTCATGCACATGAATCCGAGATTCTTCTTGCAGAGCTTCTTTCCGCCCGTCGCAAATTTAGCGACCGCGCCGATCGGTGTGGATTTGGATGCCTGTCCGCCGGTGTTGGAATACACTTCGGTGTCCAGGACCAGGATGTTGACATTCTTGCCGGAAGCCACGACATGATCCAGTCCGCCGTATCCGATGTCATACGCCCAGCCGTCGCCGCCGAGGATCCAGACGCTCTTGTCGACGAAGTAGTCCTGGAGTTCCTGGATTTTCCGGAGAATCGGCTTCCCGTTCTCACAGGCTTTCTCAATGTATTCGGGCAGAACCGCTTTGACAGCGTCCTGAGCGGCATACGCCTCCGGAGTCTTTTCCTCCCAGAGGCTCATGGCCTTTCCGAGAACATTCTTCAGCGTGTCGCACGCGCTGTCGCAGGCAAGGACTTTTTCCACATTCAGCTTCAGAATCGCGCGGTTCTGATCGATGGCCAGGCGCATGCCCATGCCGAATTCCGCATTGTCCTCAAAGAGGGAGTTCGCCCATGCCGGACCTCTTCCCTGTTTCGACTTGGTGTACGGAATGGTCGGGAAGGTCCCGCCGTAGATGGAGGAGCAGCCGGTGGCGTTGGCAATGACCATGTTCTCGCCGAAGAGCTGGCTCATGAGTTTCACATACGGCGTTTCTCCGCAGCCTGCGCAGGCGCCGGAGAATTCAAAGAGCGGCTTGCGGAGCATCGCGCCTTTGACGGAATTCGGAGAGAAGGATCCCAGAACGTTGTCCGGAAGTTCTTCAAAGAATTTCTCATTGGCATTCTGTCCTTCGGCTCGTTCCGCTTCAAGGGTGGACCAGGTGAGCGCGCGTTTCTCCGGCTTGGTCGGGCAGACGTCCAGACAGACGCCGCAGCCGGTGCAGTCTTCCACATACACCTGAATCCGGAAGCTGTAGGCCGGGTCCTTCTTCGGCTTGGAATCGACCGCCTTGAAGCTTTCCGGCGCACCCGCCAGATTCGCAGGTTCGATCAGCTTGCCGCGGATGGCGGCGTGCGGACAGGCAAAACCGCATTTGTTGCACTGAATGCAGTTGTCCGGATTCCAGTGCGGAACGCGAGGCGCGATGCCGCGTTTTTCCAGACAGCTCGTCCCCGTCGGCAGCGTGCCGTCCACAGACATCGCGGAAACCGGAACCGTTTCGCCCTTGAGATGCATCAGAGGCTCGATGATACTCTTCGCAAACGGAATGGCGTCATCGGGAATCAGCTGGGGCGGCGTATAGTGCGGAACGCCTTCCAGGGAACTCGGGATCTCCACCGGACGGCAGGCGTCGACAGCGGCGTCGATCAGCGCCAGATTCATGTTGACGACGTCATCGCCCTTCTTCTTGAAGGTTTTGACCGTCATGGCCTTCATGCCTTCATAGGCCTTGTCGAAGGGCACGATCCCGGAGACCTTGAAGTAGGCGACCATCATGACCGTGTTCGCGCCTTTGCCCCGGAGACCGGGCTGCTGCTTGATGATCGCTTCCGCATTGATGTTGTAGAATTTGATCTTCTTGCTGATGATGGTTTCCTGCATCTCACGTGTCAGATGTCCGAAAACCTCGTCATTGGAATAATGGCTGTTCAGAAGGAAGGTGCCGCCTTCCTTGATGCCCTTGAGAAGATCATAGCGTCCGATATACGCCGCGCTGGAGCAGGAGACGAAGTCCGGGCTGGTGATCAGATAGGTGCTCTTGATGGGCTTGTCCCCGAAACGAAGATGAGAGACGGTGACGCCGTAGGACTTCTTGGAGTCATAGGAGAAATACGCCTGCGCATACTTGTCGGTGTTGTCTCCGATGATCTTGATGGAGTTCTTGTTGGCTCCGACGGTGCCGTCGCCGCCGAGACCCCAGAACATGCAGTTCGTGGTGCCTTCCGGTTCGGTGGTGATTTCCTCTTCGACTTTGAGCGAGCGATGGGTCACATCGTCGTCGATTCCGACCGTGAAGTCATGGAATCCGCCCGCCGCAAGGTGTTTGTAGACCGCAAGAACCATCGAGGGCGTGAATTCCTTCGAGGAAAGCCCGTAGCGGCCGCCGATGATCGTGACGTCTCTGCCTTCCAGTGCGACTTTGACATCCATGTAAAGCGGTTCCCCGGGAGCGCCCGGCTCTTTCGTGCGGTCGAGAACGGCAATCCGCTTGACCGTCGCGGGAAGGGCCTCCGCAAATTTTTCCATCGCAAAGGGCCTGAACAGCCTGACCTTCACAAGACCGAGCTTCATGCCGCGTTTTTCATTGAGGTAGTCGATGGTTTCCTCGATTGTCTCGCAGGAGGAGCCCATCGCGACGATCACGTCGGTCGCGTCCGGCGCTCCGACATAATCGAACAGATGATACTGACGGCCAGTGACTTTCGCCACTTTGTCCATATATTCCTGGACAATGCCGGGAACCGCCTGGTAGAATTTGTTGACCGTTTCACGGCCCTGGAAATACACGTCCGGATTCTGGGCGCCGACTTTGCAGATCGGTTTTTCCGGACGGAGAGCCCGGTCACGGAATTCCTGAATGTATTTGTCTTCCACAAGACTGGCGATGGTCTCGTAGGAGATCTCCTCGATCTTGTGCAGTTCATGAGAGGTCCGGAATCCGTCGAAAAAGCTCAGGAAGGGGACTTTCGCCTTAAGAGTTGAAAGATGCGAGACAAGTGCAATGTCCATTTCCTCCTGCACGGAGGCGGCCGACATGAGGGCAAATCCCGTGTTCCGGCAGGCCATGACGTCTGAATGGTCCCCGAAAATGGCAAGTGACTGGCAGGCAACGGAACGGGCCGTCACATGGAACACGGTCGGGATCAGTTCTCCGGCGATTTTGTACATGTTCGGGATCATCAGAAGGAGTCCCTGCGAGGCGGTGTATGTGGAAGTCAGCGCTCCGGCCGCAAGGGATCCGTGAACCGCACCTGCGGCGCCGGCTTCCGACTGCATTTCCGCAACGGAAACTTCTTTGCCCCAGATGTTTTTCTTGCCCTGGCTGGCCCATTCATCCACCCATTCGCCCATCGTGGACGACGGCGTGATCGGATAAATGGCGGCGACTTCGCTTAAGGCGTAAGCGACGTGTGCTGCGGCGTAATTGCCGTCAACGGTTATCATTTTTCCCGGCATTCGATTTCCTCCTTGCGGGTTATATTATGTTCCGGAAAGATGCGGCTTTCATGAATGATTCAATAAACTGTTTCATCCTATACCATAGCTCTTCCCTGATCCAAAGTCAAACGTTTTTAGGGAAATTTCCCCCCCCGGAGCCTTTCCCGGGGAGACGCGGGAACACTTCCCCGGAAAAGGACTCCACGGAAGAGGACGGACCGCGCCGCAATTTCCGCTTCAAAAGCTGGATTTGAAGTCCGCCGAAGGTGGATGTATATTAATCGGAAAGCAGATTCAGCCATGGGGGAATGATTGTTTCCTTTCGCATGAAGATGTCATGAAGATGTGTTGTCAGGGATTGAAACAGAGAACATAAATCAGAGAACATAGTCTAGGATATATAACAGAAGAAGAAGGAGGCCCGTCTTATGTCAGGGATTTTCAAAGCATACGACATCCGCGGAGTTTATCCGGAACAGCTGAATGAGGAAATCGCGGAGAAGATCGGCCGTGCATTTGTCGAATTCACCGGAGCGAAAAAAGTCGTCATCGGGCGTGACATGCGGCCGCATTCCGAGCCGCTCTTCCATGCTCTCGCAAAAGGAATCACCGGGCAGGGCGCCGATGTCATCGACCTCGGACTCTGTTCGACTCCGATGTCCTACCACGCCAACGGAAAGCTCGGTGCCGACGGGAGCATCATGATCACCGCCTCCCACAACACCGCGGAATGGAACGGGTTCAAACTCTGCCGCGCTCAGGCCGTCCCCATCAGCGGCTCAACCGGCATCGCCGATATCGAGGCGCTTGTGGAAAACAACACCTGGACGAAGGTGGAACGCAGAGGAAATATTTCCCAATTCAATATTGCCGAGGAATATGGTAAATTCCTCCGTTCCCATGCGAAAATGGACCGCAAACTCAAAGTCGTCGTCGACTATGCCAACGCCATGGGCTCCTACGAAATCGCCGGTGTGGAAGACCTCTTCGACATCATCCCGCTTTACAAGGATCTGGACGGCACTTTCCCGAATCACGAGGCCAATCCCCTTCATACGTCCACTCTCGATGCTCTCCGGGCCAAGGTCCTCGAAACCGGAGCCGATTTCGGCGCAGGCTTCGACGGCGATGCCGACCGCTGCGGATTCGTTGACGACAAGGGCGAAATCATTCCCATGGATCTCTTCACCGCCCTGATTGCGCAGGACATCCTTTCCGAAAAGGCAAGGGGTACCGTGACGATTCTTTATGATCTGCGCAGCAGCTGGGCGGTCCGGGAATGCATTCAGGAAAACGGCGGGCGTCCCGTGATGTCCCGCGTCGGTCACGCCTTCATCAAGGCGCAGATGCGGGAGCTCGGGGCGGTTTTTGCCGGAGAGCTTTCCGGACATTATTATTTCCAGGAAAATTATGTGGCTGAATCCCAGGGCCTGGCTTTCCTCAAACTCGCCAATCTGGTCTGCAAGAGAAAATGCCGCGTCAGCGAGCTGGTGGCGCCGCTCCGCAAGTATTTCCAGAGCGGGGAAATCAATTCCAAGGTCGCCGACGTGCCGGGCATCCTCAAGAAAATCCGCGAGAAATATTCGGACGGGCACATGTTTGAACTGGACGGAATTTCCGTGGAATATTCCAACTGGTGGTTCAATGTCCGCGCATCGAACACGGAGCCGCTTCTGCGCCTCATTGTCGAAGCCAAGGACCGGGAAACCATGGAGGAAAAGCGGGATTCTCTCCTGGCGCTGATCCGGGGGTGAATCCCGTCCACAACGTTGTCCCTGCGCGGAGGGGGAGGGTGGACTCCCCCTCGGATACGGATGAAGGACGGGACTTCGTTCTTCCCACGCTTCCCCTCTTCCGGCCTCTCCGCCGGCGGGGGGATGCCGCGCAGAGGATCAAAGCCTTTCCGGCAGGATAAAAAAACACCCGGAACATGATGGAAGAAAATGGGGAACGCATCCAGATGGTGACGGTGAAAGATATAGCCCGTGCGGCCGGTGTCAGTCACACTGCCGTGTCCGCCGTTCTCAACGGACGCGAGAAGCAGGCGAGGATCGGGAAGGAAACGGCGGAAAAAATCCGTACACTCGCCCGCTCGATGAAATACTCTCCGAATATGACTGCCCGAAGTCTGCGCACCGGGAAATCCAACTTCATCGGAATTCTGATTCCCGCGCCGACCAACAACCTTTTTGACACGCTCCTGAACCAGTTCCAGTCTCATTTGTTTGAACATGGCTATTTCGGGATCTATTCCTTCTGGAACAGTTTGGAGGACATTCGTCTGGCGACACGGGCCGTCCTTCAGCGTCAGGTCGACGGCATCATTACCGTTGCTCCTGAAATTCTCCCTGATTCCTGTCGGATTCCCGTGATCTCCTTTCTTGCCGAAGACAGGCGTTTCGACTATGTCGGCATCGACCGCGCCGCCACTTTCCGGACCATCATTGATTACCTTTACAGCCGCGGGTACCGTCGGATTGCGAAACCGGATTCTCCCCTGGAGGAGTCGCCGCTTTTCGGAGAGACGACCCGGATCTTCCGCGAGGAACTTCTCCGCCACGCTCTTTCTCCCGAATGGATGTTTGACGGATTCCATGGAAAAGCTCTTTTTTATGATTCCCTTGCCGTATCCTCCCCGAAAATCGCCGACAGACTCTTCTGCGGGAAAAACAGACCCGATGCCGTGGTCATGCCGAACGACAACGCCGCCATGGCCCTGATGACCGAAGCCTTCCGCAGGGGAATCCGCATCCCGGAGGATTTCGCCGTGATCGGGTCGGACAACATCGCGCTTTGTGACTTCATGTCGCCCCCGCTGACCAGTGTGGCGTTTGACGACGAGGAAAAACCGCTCGCAAGGATTCTGGTCGAATCCATCCTCGAACGGATTGCCGATCCGGAGGCTCCGCGTCGAGTGAAACTTCTTCCCGGGCGCATCGTCGAGAGATGCTCCGTGGGCTGGAAAACACCCTGCTCCTCGACATGACAGTGTGTCTTCTTGCCTGAATTTTCACGCTTCCTCCTTTTCTTCCGGCACCGCCTGCGGCTGATTTCATCCGCAGACGGGGAAACGAATCCATATCCGGGCGCTTTTCGCGGACTCCGGACGACCTGCCGCGGAATCCGGGAGCGGAAGACTGAGGCCCGTGTAAGCAGAAAAAAATGAAGGAAATGGAACATACGGGGGAGATAAGATGTTTGACAGGAAGACATCCGCTGATTCTTCATTTTCTCTTTTGCCGACACTGGAACAGCGTCTTTTCTGTGAAAGGAACGCCACGCTTTCCACCTGCTTCGGCGCCATGGGTGATGTGACGCTTTCCGACAGCGCCATCATCATTCTCTTTGCCCAAATGCTCGGCGCCGGCGACATGTATTCCATGCTGACCACCTCCCTTCTCCCCCTTTTCAACGGCCTCTGCATCATTCCGATGGCCTTTGTAGCGGAGAAAACCGGCTATCAGAAACTGATTCTCCGGATCACGATGCTGGCGGCCTTTGCCTATTACATGGTGGTGGCATCGCCCTTTTTCGGGGGAGGGAAATTTTCCGTGAGCGTCATGATTCTGATGCTTGTGCTTTTTGCCTTCTGCAATACGGGCTATCTGGCGGGGTGGTATCCGATGCTGGACACCTTTCTGCTTCCGGAAAGACGGAGTTTCTATTTAAGTTCCATGCGTTTTTCCTGGCAGCTGTCGTCGGCCGTTTTCCTCTGTGCGGCAGGGATTTTTGTTGGAGAGAACCCTTCTCTCCAGCGCCTTCAGCTGGTGCTTCTGATTGCGGCGACGCTCTTCCTGGGAAGAATCTTCTTCATCGCCCGGATTCCACGGATCAAAGCGGAAAAAACGGGCCTTTACGGATTCCACGACGGTCTGTGCATCGCTCTGGCAAACAAACCTCTTGCGGGGTATTCGGTCTACCTTTTCATTCTGAACCTCGCCGCATACGGAACGCTTCCCCTGGCGACGATTTATCTGAAAAAACATCTTCATGCTCCGGATAATCTCATCGTTCTGATTTCAGGTCTGAGCATGATCGGGATGCTTCTCGGCTCCATCGGGAGCGGCAGAATCATCACCCGCTGGGGAATCAAAAACACTCTGCTGGGAATTCACATCACATTTGCTCTGGTGAATTCCGCTTTGTTTTTCATCGGAGAATGGAACTGCCTCACCGGAATTCTGACTGCTCTCCTGATGATGGCGTACAGTTTCACTTTTGCCGCCGCTTCAATTGCATCAACTTCCGAAATGATGGCGCTCGCCACCCCCGGAAACAAGGCGATGGCCATGGCGTTCTGCGGAACGTTTTATTATACCGGTTCGGGATTGTCCCGCCTGATTTCCTCTCTCGTGCTCGGATCCGGCATGCTGGCTCCGCAGTGGAGGATCGGATCCATGAGTATCTGTCATTATCAGACGCTTTTCCTGGTGTATTCGGTCCTGATTGTATTCGCCGCAATTTTCCTTGTCGTTGTCCCTGCGGTCTTCCCGAAGGGCGAATATGTGTATGATGTCCATTGACGCCTTTCCCGGCATCATCTTGCCTTTGCCGGAATCTATCCGGAACCTATCCCGGAACCGCGGAGGAGAGGACGGGAGAAAGCTAAAAAAACTGTGCGGCGGAATCTTTTCCGCCGCACAGCGGGAGTTTTGATCCCGGACCCCCCCCCCACACAGGGAGGAGATGACCTTTCCTTCCGTGGAGAGCCGCGGGATCGACTGGAATGGGAAAACTCTCAGTAATTCTGCGCTTCGATTTCAAAGAAGGCCTTCGGATGTTTGCAGACGGGGCAGACTTCCGGAGCCTTTTCTCCGATATAGACATGTCCGCAGTTGCGGCATTCCCAGCGGTTCGGACCGGTCTTGACCCAGACTTCGCCTTTTTCCACGTTGCTCAGAAGCTTCTGATAGCGCTCCTCATGACGTTTTTCGATTGCGGCGACGCGTTCAAAGAGACGTGCGATCTCATCATATCCCTCCGCCTTGGCTTCTTCGGCGAAGTTTTTATACATTTCGGTCCATTCCTCATGTTCACCGGCCGCGGCGGCCTTCAGATTGGCTGCGGTGTCCCCGATGCCGTTCAGAGCCTTGAACCAGAGTTTCGCATGTTCCTTTTCATTGTTGGCGGTCATTTCAAAGATTGCGGCAATCTGTTCAAATCCTTCCTTCCGCGCAACGCTGGCAAAATAGGTGTATTTGTTTCTTGCCTGGGATTCCCCGGCGAAGGCGTAGGCGAGATTTTTTGCGGTTTTCGAGTCGGGTGCGAGAGTCATGGTTTCATCCTCCAGTTTTTTTGATTTTGTCCGTATTCCTCCAACATGCCTTCTCCAGGCATGGAATCGGTGTTTTCATGGACGGCTTCTTTCACGGACGGCTTTCGCTTCTTTCCGTTTTTTCCCCGCGGAGGCAGTCTTCTCCCCGCCGCGGAGGCAGTCCCGGCAGGTCCCGCTCAGACGGATTTCCATATCCTCCACAGTCCCGTATTCCTCCGCAAGCTCGGGGAAGACATGTTCCTGAGTCATGGGCAGATCCAGGATCCTTCCGCAGCTCCGGCAGTAAAAATGATCGTGCCGCCGGACGTCCGGATCAAAATGCACCGCGTCATAGCTTTCCAGACGCTTCACTACCCCGGCCGCGGCAAAATCGTTTAGAATCCGGTATACGCTTTCCAGCGACAATGCCGGCAGTTTCCTCCGCACTGCATTCCAGACCTCTTCCGCTGCCGGATGACTGCTGTTCCCCGCCAGATATTCATAAATACTGGCGCGTTGAACCGTCCGTTTCCAGCCGCATCTCATGCAAAGACTTTCAAAAGTTTCGCTCATGTCCGTACCTGTCAAGCTCTGTCCGGGAAGAGTTATTGCCATCCATTGATAAATACAAATAATTCCTATTTTAAAAAAAGCAAGTCGTTTTTGACAAAAAAAAACAGGTTTTTGCCATCCGGACTCCGGGAACGGGCGGGAACTGGACATCTTCCTTCTTTCGCTGTATAGTATCGGCAGAGAGAAATCTCTTGTGAATCTGCTGAGCAGTGAATTTGCCGAAAAACGGAGGAGAAAAGGCGCGTGACGAAGATTTCAGGGAATTTCCTGCGATCCGTGCAGGGACGATGGGCCTTCTGCCTTTTCCTCCTTCTGCTTCTTCTGGCGGCGATGTTGGGAAGCCTCTGCTGCGGAGTGCTGAACCTTCCGGCAGGAGAGGTCCTGAGCACGCTCTGGAACGGGAATCCCGAAATGGAATACCGCATTCTTTTCCAGATTCGTCTTCCCCGGATTCTGCTGGCTGCGCTTTCGGGAGCGAGTCTGGCGGTTTCCGGGACGATTCTGCAGGGAGTCATGCGCAATCCACTGGCGTCTCCTGACATCATCGGCATTTCTTCTGGCGGCGGATTTGCCGGGATTCTGGTGATGCTGATGTTCCCCGCATATACGCATCTGCTTCTTCCGGCGGCGTTTTCCGGAGCGCTTGCAACGGCGTTTCTGGTATATCTTCTGGCCTGGAAGCGCGGAGCCAGTCCGATGCGCCTGATTCTTGCCGGGGTGGCGGTTTCCTCCATGCTCGGGGCACTTTCTTCGGCGCTCCTGCTCTTCCATGCGGACAAGGCGGGGAACATACTTGATTTTACGCTCGGGTCCTTTTCCGCGCGCAGCTGGGAGCATCTGAAGACATGCTGGATTTATATGGGAACGGGCTTTGCAGGGGCGGTACTGCTGGGGCCGGCGCTCAACATCCTGGCGCTCGGGGATGAAAGTGCAGCGGCTCTGGGGCTGAAGGTGGAACGGACCCGCTTCTTTCTGCTTGCGATTGCCGCTCTGCTGGCGGCATCCGCGGTGAGTGTGGGGGGGCTTCTCGGATTTGTCGGACTGGTTGCGCCGCATGTGGTCCGTCTGATCATCGGCTCGGACAACCGTTTCCTCCTGCCCGGCTCCGCGCTTTTCGGCGCTTTGCTGCTGACCGCTTGCGACACCGCGGGAAGGCTTTTTTCCCCCGGCGGCGCATCCGAACTTCCGGCGGGGATGATGATGGCTCTGCTGGGGCCCCCCTTTTTCCTCTGGCTGCTCAGGAGAAATTTCCATGAAACTTGAACTCAGGGACATTCGCGGGGGGTACGGGAAAAAAATCGTGCTGGACGGAGTGGAGTTTTCCGTACGGGAAGGTTCCGTGGTCAGTCTCCTCGGCCCGAACGGATGCGGGAAGTCGACTCTTCTCAAAATCATCGGGCGGATTCTCCGTCCGGAATCGGGCAGTGTGCTTCTGGACGGGAGGGAGATTCATGAGTTCAACACCCGCATTCTGGCTCGGAAACTTGCGCTCCTGCCGCAACTGAGGCAGAGCCCCTCTGAAATGACGGTCGAGGAACTGGTCGCCTGCGGTCGTTTCCCGCATGGAAGAACCCGGTACGCTTCCCTCGGACGGGACAGGGACATGGTCGAGGAATCCATCCGGATGACCCGCCTGGAAGACCTGAGAAAACGGAGACTCGAAACTCTTTCCGGCGGGGAATGTCAGCGCGCCTGGATCGCTATGGCTCTCGCACAGGAACCCGAACTCCTCCTCCTTGATGAACCCACTGCGTTCCTGGATATCGGACGGCAGTTTGAACTCCTGGAACTGATCCGGACCCTGAACAGGAAAAAGAATCTGACCGTCGTCATGGTCCTTCACAACCTGAATCTCGCAGCTCTCTGTTCGGACGAACTCATCCTGATGAAGCAGCACCGCATTCATTGTGCCGGCTCCCCGAAGGAGGTGATGACTCCCGGAAATCTGAAGGAAATTTTCGATATTGAATGCTCTGTCGTCCCTGGTCCCGGAGGAGTCCCGCACTGCATTGCCTCCGGATCCACCTCTTCCTCGTTCACATCTTCCGGATTCACCTCTTCCGTCTCTTCCGTCTCCTCCGAGCAGGAAAACGCTGAGAAAAAAGAGGGCGTTTCTCCTTCCTCCCGCTGAAGAAGAAGGCCTGAAAGCCGTCGTTCTGTCCTTCTTTTCTTTTTCCTCAACCGGAACTTCCTGAGATTTTTCGACGCTTTCCCGCTGTCTCCTCCTCTGCGGACTGAAAGAATTCTCTTCTGGATTCGGCGGAGGAGTGAAACGGGGCGGATACGCTCATCCACTCTGGAGACGTTTTTCCCGGAGGGAATTCATTTCTGCCATCAGTCATGCCTGATGCGGAGACTCAAGCACCTTCCCCGCGAGACAGGGCGCAATAAGGAACGTTTCCTTCCTTTCAATGAAGGAATAAGGATATTTGTACAGGACTTCGAGAGCGGAATCCAGAATGGTGTCCGGAAAATAGACGACTCCGATTTTATCGAGCTGATTCACTTCATCCCGGAGTTCCCGGACCGTCTGAAGCACCACGAGATTCTGCTCCATGGGGAAACCGTACTGAATCCGGGAGAAGGTCAGCAGATTGAAAACATGGTAATCCACAAGTATAGTGTCCAGAGCCGGCCCCTGTGAACACATGTAGTCCCGCAGATGCGCCAGAGCCCGCTCCGGAACAACGAAACAGACACGGCTGTCGTAAAACGGGAGTCCATTTTCCCGGAGGACTTTCTCAAAGATTCTGGCCCGCTCATAGGAACAGCTCGCAGAATTCGGGTTGATGAGGAGAAGTCCGATTTCAGCCGCACCCCGGGATTTGAGCCGTGCGATGGTTTCCCGGATGGCCGTCTCCCAGTCGAACTTAACCTGGCAGACCTCCCGTCCGTGTTCGGACACCCCGATCTGCACAAGCGGCTTCCCCTGACTGAAAAGATAGTCGAGCCAGGGCTTGTTGACGAATCCGGAAACGATGAAGCGGTCGCATTCGGCGATTCCCTGCGCAATGCTCATGTCCACATCTTCATTGACATTGAACAGACGATAGTCCGCATGGTGACGCTGAAGTCCCCTCCTGAGCGCATACATATCCTCTCCGCTCGGGAATCGCGGGTCGCTGATGCTGACCACTCCGAGGATGGAGCGGTATTCGTTCCTCACCACATTTCCGGTGAAGAAGGAGCCGACACCCTGTTTTCTCTGGATGATTCCCGCATCCTGAAGTTCCTGAACCGCCCGCCGGATGGAAATGATGCTTACTCCGAGAAGCGCGGCGAGTTCCCGTTCCGAGGGGATGCGGTCTCCTGGTTTCAGATTCCGTTCCCCGATCAGACGGACGATTTTGAGTTTTGCCTCGTTGTATTTCAGGATTCTGCTCATGTTTTTCCGGTTTTCCCTTTTTTCCCGCGGAAAGTGCAGAAATCAGGAATCAGGTGCGGAAAAACAGTCTTTTCCCTTGGGGGGGTAAAAAAGTGTTTGTTTTCACCTGCCCGATTTCACGTCCAGTGTAAAATATATCACACCCGATTCCTTTTTGCAATGTCATTATAATGACATGTCCGGATAAAAAAAGGGAAGGCTCGTCTCCGTCTTTCGATGGGAGTTCCGAGCCTTCGCGTTTTTTTCAGTCCGCTTTTCCAGATGGGGGAAGTTTTATTTCTTCGGATATCCTACCGGCTGGCAGAGCTGAATCTGCATCTGGGCGGGGAGCCCCAGGGCCTTTGCCAGAGCGTCGCGGTCCACCATGGCGCAGACCACTGTGGAAAGACCTTCGGAGGCGCAGAAAAGGTATACGTTCTGACTGATGTAACCGGCATGGTTGGCCGGATAGAAGATTTTGTCGCGGTCGCTGGAGAATTTGGAGGTGTCGGAAACATAGGCGATGGCCGCGGAGGCCGAGCGGAACATTCCGGACTGCTTCCCGAATTCGCCTCTCAGATCCTTTTCGCTGACAAGTTTCAGAGAATGCGTGGCCGGTTCATACAGATACGTTCCGTCTGGAAGCGCCACATAGAGATACATGTCCTGGAGATTTCTGGCGGTGGGTGCGGTATGACGTCCGTCCGGACGGTTGACTCCGTAAGCCGCATAGAGCAGATTGGAAAGGGTCTGCATGTCCATTTTTTTATTTTCATCGTACGCTCTGGCGCTTTTCCGCTCGGTCAGGACCTGCATCAGAGGTTTTCCTCCTTTCTGATCCGGTGGCGGCAGACTGCGCGTGCTTTCCGCTCCGATTGCCGTGACTGCAAAAAGAATGCCGAAACAAAGCAGACCGATCTTTTTCATGTCCATTTCTGACTCCCTTTCCTGAAATTTGTTTTTTTGGGGGGGTGTTCTCTGACCTGTTTCCCAGATTTTCCCGGGAAAGCGGCTTCCGGCGCGCCTGATGCTTCCTGAAAAGCCGTGATGAAACACCTTATCCTTAGACAGCGGAAAAAGAGAAATGTTCCACATGCGGATGAAAAAATTCCCGGGAATCATTCCCGGGATTGCATTTTTTCGGAGCGGGTGGTATTTTCCCATGGAAAGAAGGACGGAAAACGCTTCGGGAGACGCGGATACGGGGAAAAAAAGACCCCGGGAGGAAGGAAAAAGATTTCATGGGACATTTTTTTCACTGCCGTGTGGTGTGCCGACCGGAACCCTGTGTGCTTCCACCTTGGCCTCTCCCCTTTTTCCCGCGCTCAGCAGGGACAACGGAATCCGGATTCGAGAGCGAGGAACATCCGGGAGCGCCTTTTGTCCAGCTGAACTGGTGTGTTTCCGGAAGCGGTTCGATCTGCTGCGGAGGGGAGGAGTCCCTGGTGGAACCGGGGGACTTCTTTTATTCCCTGCCCGGGGAGAAAAGACGCAATGAGTCTTTCTGCGAAATGTGGAAAGTCCGCTGGATTGTGTTTGACGGAAAGGGGGCGGAGACTTTTCTCCGTTCCTATTGCTATCCCCGGCACATCCGGGGGGCGGGAAGCTGTCCGGAAGGACTCTTTGACGAATTTGAAGCGGGGTTGAAGGAAAACACCCTGTCTTCGATGCGGCGTCTGATTTCGGTCGTTTCCGAGATTCTGGCTCTTGCCGGTTCTTCCGGCGGGGGGGAGGAAGAGACGGATCTCTCTCCGGATGCCCGGCTCCTGCGGCGTTTCCTGAGTTTCGTCCGCGAACACCATGCGCGCGGAGAACTGGATGTGAATTCCATTGCGGATACGCTTGGGGTTCACCGGTCCACACTTTCCCGTGCCGTGAGCGCGAAGCTTTCGATGTCTCCGGGGAAATACCTGACTCAGCTGCGTGTGCAGCATGCTCTATCGCTCCTGCGCGGAACGGAATGGCCGATCCGGGTGGTGGCGGAGAAAAGCGGTTTTACGGATTCCGGATCTTTTTCGCGGCTGATCCGGCGTGCGGCAGGAATGACTCCGGGAGAGTTCCGCAGGGGAAGGGGAGGAGTCTGAAATCAGTCTCTGGCGTAGAGGCGCTGGACCAGGTCCACGGCGACTCTTGCTTCCTGTGCCGTCACACGCGGAGCTCTCTTTTCCCGGATGGCGGCAATGAAATCGCGGATCTGGGCGGGGTGGCCGAGTCCGTAGTAATATTTCTCCTTCTGGGAATCGACGTCGTTTTCCATCGAGCCGAAATGCTCCGTCACCTTTTTTTCCAGTTCCTTATCCCTGGAGACGAAGCGAAGGAGGCGGTTGTTCCGGAGCTCCAGCGTGCATTCCGTTCCGTAGAAGGAGAGGAGCGGCTCCCAGGCCAGGTGGCTCGCGCTTGTGGCGAGAATGCTTCCCAGGGCTCCGTTCCGGAAGCGGAGCGCCGCGGAGGCGCAGTCTTCCGTTTCGATGGACTTTTCATGATTCCTGTTGGCATGGAAGCCGCGCAGATCCTCGACTCCGCCCATGAGCCACTGAAGAAGATCGATGAAATGAATCGCCTGATTCATCAGAAGCGATCCGCCTTCCTGCTTCCATGTGCCGCGCCAGGCGTCCTGGAAATAGTATGCGTCCGTCCGCAGGCAGGGCATGACGAGGGAGGCGCAGAGCATTTTCCCGAAGCATCCGGAATCCAGAAGTTCTTTCGCATACAGCACGGAATGATCGAACCTGTGCTGGAAGACTCCCGCAAAAACAAGTTCCGGATGACGTTCTCCCGCCTGAATCATCCGGTCCATGTTTTTCCTGCTGGAGGAAAGGGGCTTTTCGCAGAGGACGTGTTTCCCCGCCTCCAGCGCGGCGACTGCCGCATCGGCATGGGATTCGTGATCCGTGCAGATGGAAACCGCATCCAGTTCCCGCCAGTTCAGAAGCTCCTTCATATCCGTGCAGACCTTCCCGACCCGGAAGCGTTCCGCGAGCGTTTGAGCCTTTTCCCGGACTGTGTCGCACAAAGCCGAGACCGTTACTCCGGGAATATTCTGATAGGCGCTGATATGTTCAGGCGCGATGACTCCGCAACCGATGATTCCGACATGGAGATTTCCGGGCATTTTATCTTTCAGACCTTTCTTTAAATCTGCCATTTCCGCAACCGTGAAAAAAAACAGCCTTATTCTGATAATATGGAGTAAAAGCTCCAAAGAATCAAAGAGAAGTGGAAAAAATTTTGAAAATACCGCATTCACAGGCTATATTCCAGACTCAGAGAATCTGTTTTGTAAAATTGAAAAAAAGCCGCGCGGGCGTCAGCCGGGAGGCTGCTCCGCCTGGCCGCTCATAACGTTGACAAAAAACTGATGGATGCAAAGATGAACAGCGGTTCCGCAAATAAAAATGAAAATCATTTTGAAAATGATTCTGTACAGGATTTGAAAGGGAAGGCCGTGGTCTTCCTCGCCGACGGCATGGCCGATCTTCCGCTCGAGGAACTCGGGGGAAGGACTCCCCTTGAGGCTGTGGAGACGCCGTGGATGGATTCCATCGCCGCAAAAGGAGCCTCCGGGACCTTCCTGACGCTGCCGGAAGGGTTCCCGACATCTTCCGATGCTGCGAATATGTCGGTTCTGGGATACAGCCTGGCGAAATATTATCCGGGCAGGGGACCGATCGAATCTGTGAGCAGGGATATCCGCCTGGAGGATGAGGATGTGGCATGGAGATGCAATCTTGTGAATGTCGAGGACGGCATTCTGCGCGATTATTCCGCCGGACACATCTCCGGAGAAGATGCTCTGGTGCTCATGCAGGACCTCCAGAAAGAATTCGGATCGGAGAAGGTGACCTTCCACTCCGGAGTGAGCTACCGCAATCTCCTGATCCTGCACGGACGCGAGTTTTCCGATCAGGTGGCCTATTTCAAGCCCGATTCCTCTCAGGACGAGCCCGTCTCCGCCCTTCGACTGAAGGCACTGGACAATTCGCCAGAAGCGGCTCATACCGTGGCATTTCTAGAGGATCTTTCGGGAAAGACCGCCGCTTTTCTTTCCGCTCATCCGCTGAACCGGAATCGGAAAGTGCCGGCGAACCGGATCTGGCCATGGAGTCCGGGAAGACGACCGGATTTTCTCCCATTCTGCGAGAAATACGAGGGAAAACGCGGAGCTGTCATTACCGCCGTCGACGTGATCGCAGGAATTGCAAAATGTGCCGGAATGGAGGTCATTCCCGTCCCGGGAGCCACAGGGTATATCGACACCAATTACGAAGGGAAGGCCGCCGCCGCCATCCGGGCGATTGAACAGTATGATTTCGTCTATATCCACGTGGAGGCCATTGACGAATGCTCTCACGAGGGAAGTCTGGAACTCAAAATGCGTGCCATTTCCGATTTTGAAAACCGGATTGTCAAACCGGTCATGCAGGCTCTGGAGGGCAGGGGCGTCACCTTCGCCGTGCTGCCGGATCATCCGGTGCCGGTGAAACTCCGCAAACACACACGGACTCCTGTCCCGGTAGCGCTCTGCGGGCCGTACATCTCCGCGGATTCCGTCAAAACTTATTCGGAACGGGAGGCTTTGAACGGATCTCTCGGCTTCATGCAGGAGGATGAATTCATCCGGAAGGTCTTGAATCTCTGATTCCGGATTGCTTTTCCGGATTGCTTTTCCGCCATTTCCGTGATTCTGCCATTTTTTCCCGACGGGAGGAAAATTCCGCCGGGTTCCGTTCCCTCCCGGACGGGTTTTCCGTGCGGCGCGGCGGGAAAGAAAATGCGGGAAAACGCCTTGTTTTAACGGCTTGTTTCAACGGCCGGCTATCTCTTTTTTCCGTATCTCCTTTCCCGGGATGGAAGCGGGATGGAAAAGGGAAGGAGAAAACGGTTCGGGAGGCGGGGAGAGATTGTCTCGGGGATGAGGACAGATGTAATGTTTTTGTTCCGATGTGTATTGAGAAAGGCGCCGGATCGAGCCCGCTTGCATGAAAAGGATGTTGCTGTATTTTTTTTCGGGAAAAGTTTTCTGTTTTTGAGGAAAACATATTGCCTTTTTCAGGGAAGTGAGTATAATTAGTTCCCAATCCTACCGGACCCCCTGAATAAAATCGTCAGATTGGAAAAATGGGCTTTTCAAAACTCTACGCGTTTATCAAACCGTACCGTGGGCTCTGCATTGTTTCGGCGTTGTCGCTTCTGATCTTCACCGGGCTAGGCATTCCGCTGCCGTGGTTTCTGAAGGTGATTATCGATCATTGCCTGGAAGGGAATTACGGATTTCTGGCATTGATGCTGTTCGGGATTCTGCTGACATATGCGCTGCGGGAAATCTTTTTTTATGTCAGCCACTATCTGTTTTATTACACGGGGCAGCGGATTCTGTTCGGGGTGAGGGTGAAGCTGTTCAAACATCTGCAGAGCCTGTCGCTGCGCTTTTATCAGGAATACCGGACCGGGAAGCTGATCTCCAATATTCTGACGGATGTGGCGATGCTGAACGGAATGATCAGCGCGGTGCTGGTGAATCTGGTGATCCATCTGTTCACGATTACTTGCATTCTTCTGGCGCTGATCTGCATGAGTCCGAAACTTTCTCTGGTCTGCCTCTTTCTGATCCCGATGCAGATTCTGAATTTCATGTATTTCAAGAGAGGGATGCAGAGGGATTCCAAGGAACTGAGGGAGAGGATGTCGGAAGTGTCGGCAAGCCTTGCGGAGACGATCAACGGGATCAAGGTGGTGAAGTCCTTCGGGAAGGAGCGGACGGAGAACCGGGAATTTGTGGGGAAACTGCGTCCGGCGTTTGATCTTTCGATGTCGATGAACATGAAGAGCGCGTACACGTGGATGATCGCGGAGGCGGTGAACATTCTGAGCATTGTCACGGCTCTGGGCTGGGGGGGATATATGGTGGCGCGTGGAGAGATGTCCGTGGGAGGATTGGTGGCGTATTACACGTACCTGTCCATGCTGACCAGTCCGCTCAACGCGCTGAGCGGGCTGACCACCGCCATTACGGATGGAATGACAAGCGTCGAACGCATATCGAACCTTCTGGCGGCGGTTCCTGAAATCAAGGAGGCCGAGGAACCGAGGGAACTGGAGAATGCAAAGGGGCATCTGAGTTTTGATTCCGTCTTTTTTGCATACACGGAAAAGAAGCCTGTGCTGAAAAACTTCACCCTGGAAGTGAAGCCGGGCTTGAAAGTGGCTCTGGTTGGTCCGTCCGGTTCCGGGAAATCCACCATCGCCAGCCTGCTGATGCGTTTCTTCGACGTGACCGACGGATGCATCAAAATCGACGGCATAGATATCCGGGATATTTCCATGGAATCTCTTCGCAAAAATGTCGGGATCGTTCTTCAGGAGTCTTTTCTTTTCAGCGGCACGATAGAGGAAAATATCCGTTACGGCCGTCCGGAAGCGACGCGCGAAGAGGTCATCGAGGCGGCGAAAATGGCGAATGCCCACGAGTTCATCATGGAGCTTCCAAAAGGATATCATTCCCCCGCGGGAGAAAACGGTGTAATGCTTTCAGGCGGTCAGAAACAGCGGATTGCGATTGCCAGGGCCATTCTGAAAAATCCCTCCGTCCTGGTGCTTGACGAGGCGACTTCCGCTCTGGACACCGTTTCCGAAGCCGCCGTTCAGGATGCGCTTGACAGATTGATGGAAAACCGGACGAGCATCATTATCGCCCATCGTCTTTCAACGGTCCGCAATTCCGATCTGATTGTGGTTCTGAAGGATGGAGTTGTGGTGCAGAAAGGCCCCCATTCTCAGCTGCTTCTGGAAGACGGCATTTACCGTGAGCTGTATGCGCTTCAGCTGAAGGAGAAGAGCGGGAAAGGCGAGCTGTTTGCGGTCGAGGATCCGGAGACTTCCAAGAGCGTTTCCCTTCCGGGCTGACAGATTCTGTGTGCCGTGCTGAAGGAATCTTCCTCGGGACCGCGCAGGGAAGACATTCCTTTTTCCCTTACCTGTACAGAGAAAGAACGGGGAAGGGAAAAAACGGAAAAGAGAGAATCAGAACACAGGTTTGAGGTGTTTTTCAGATGAACAACATACATTCCAGTCCGCATGCGGGGCTGCGTGCGCGATTCCGCATTTTTATACTGCTTCTGCTTCTGGCGCTGCTCTTCATTCCGCTGGTGGTGGTGATGCTTTTTGTGGTGGAAATCGAGGATGCGGTTTATTGCAACGGAGTGGTGGTGCCGGATGAGTATTATGAAGTGGTTTCCCACCTCAACGCCCGGGTCACGAAACTCAATTTCCGAACGGGGGACGAAGTGAAACAGGGCGATGTGATTGCCGAACTTGATTCCCTGACCTATGAGAACGATGCACTTGAAGCCCAGGCCGCCATTGCCGAACTGAAAGCCGAATACGAACTGAAGAAATCAGAACTTCAGCTTCTGGAAAAGGAACCTCTTCCCCAGCTGCTCTGGCATTCGGAAATCAATTACAAAGAAGCCGTTCAGCGTGCCGACAAGGCGAAGGAGAAACTTGAACGCTACCGCACTCTGATCGAATCCAACGCGATTTCAAAGATCGAATTTGACACAGCGGAACTCGAATACATTCAGCTTCAGGCGGAAGTGGTCCGTGCCGAAGCCAACCGCCGCCGCGTTCAGGACGGACTGGCGGACAGTTATGTGAAAAAGGCGCGGAACGAACTTGCCCTCGTCCAGGCGAAACTGGACGGCAGATCCGCCGCCCTGGCCCATTACCGGAAACTGATTGCAGACTGCAAACTGCGCGCTCCCGCCGATGGAAGAATTGTGGAAATCCAGTGTCGCGACACCATGTATGTGGAACAGGGCAAAACCGCCGTCACTCTCGCCGGAGGCGGGGACCTGATGGTGATCGCGGAAGTGGATGAACGTTTCATCCGGAAAATCCGCCTTGGTCAGAAAGCCCGTGTCTCCAGCGAAGTGTTCAACCGACTTCAGTACGGCAGTTTTTCCGCGGAGGTGGTGAAGATCGGCTATATTCCGCTTCCCTCAGCGAGCACCGGGGGAATGACGGCGTATCCCGTCAAGATGCGCCTGGACCCGGACGGCTGCGACATCCGGATCGGTTCCCGTACCGCCGTCACGCTCATTACCGGGAAAAGACCCGCCATTTTCGCCCTCCTGAACATCAGCGATGAAGATCTGTACATTAAAAAGAAATACCAGCGCAAAATGGAAACGGAACGTCTTGAGCGGGAAAAAGCGAAACGGGAGAAAGAAACTTCTTCTCCGGAGCCCTCTCCCGCAACGGGGGGACTTCCCGTTTCCCCCGTTCCCTCCGGCCAGCACGGCGGCGCTCCCTCCACCTGATGATGCCGTCTCTGATATCGGCCTCTGATTCCGGCCTCTGATCCCGATCTCTGATTCCGGCCCTTGATTCCGCATTCGTTTTTTTCTGAGTCTGCCTGGTTCTGCGCCGTGTCGGCGGCTGTCGGATTTCTCAAGAGCGTTTTTTCTGCTCTCCGGAAGAAAGGGAAGCCGAACACTTTTTCCACCGTTGTCCGTCTGGCAAAGAGGGACCGGGGAAATTTTTTTTGAGGATTGTCTTGAAAATTTATCATTCCGGAGAGGAAAAGAGCTCCGGATGGGATTATATTCCATATATAGCATTGCAGTTCTGACCGTCTGACCGCAAGAAGGGAGATGTTGTGAGGCCCGCTGCACAGCAGGGGGAAAAAAAGACCGTTCCGGCGGAGGCAGGGCGTTTCTGAAGATGACACGCCTGTGTGATGATGAGGAAGAAGAACGTAAACGAGTTACAAACGAATTACAAACGAATCAAAACGAAATTCAAAAGAAGGTGAATCCGATGACAGAGCAGGAATCCGTGATCCGAGTGAGTTCCGGGGATCTCGAATATGAATTTTCGGGAGACGGTTTTCTCTGTTCAATCCATTTGCAGGGAGCCGGAGCGGAAGGGGAGGGAAGACTGGAACTGACGGGAGGGGAGTTCGGACGACTTCACATCACTCTTTCCGACGGGAGGGTGCTGACGCCCTTTGTTCCGGAATCCAGCCCTCCGCGGCGCGGCCGGTTTCAGACGGCGGATCTGGTTTTATTTGATTCGATTCTCTGGAAAGATGCGGAGGGGGCTGTCATTCCTGATTTCCGTCTTTCGCTGCGTTACGAATTCTGGGAAGGCGGGCGAGGATTTGTCGACGCCTTTTTCTGGGGGGGCGGTCTGAACGCGCCGGCGCTGGATGAATTTTCTCTGAAATTCCATCTGGCGCTTTCCTCTTTTCCGGAGTTGAACTGGGCGTGTCTGCCGCGTCCGCGGACTGTGGACGGATCCCTGATCCAGTCATTCGGAGCGGGTCGTTATCTGGAGAGGGGCAAGGAGATCCGTGCGGAACATCTGATTGTGCCGGCGGTCAACTTCAATGCGCGTCATCCATCTGCGACTGCGCCTTCGGCTTATTTCGAGATTCTGGTGGAGGGACAGAACTCTCCGGACGAAAGCGCCGACAACAATTTCACCGATCTGAAATGGACAAAAGACGGTGATTTTTCAGGGGAATGGGGTTTTATTCTGGAAAGACCCGCCCGCTGCCGATTCCTGCACGTCTTCCAGTGGCGCAACCGCTGGGGCTGGGTGCTGAAACGTGCGGATGCGACCCGCAGGAAACCGCCGTTCCACATGTATCATTACTTTGACAATGAAAAGCATTATCCCTCCACGGAAAGCATCGAAGCCATGGCCGCCGCTGGGACGGATGTGCTTGCGATTCACGAATGCTGGCGTTACGATCTCCAGAACGGGGGATTTCCGTATGATACGGCGGAACTGGTCCGTGTGGTCGAAGAGGCGCACAGGCACGGAATCCGCATTCTTCTCTACATGCGCGGGAACGAATCTTCCGCGACGGAATCCGCCTGTCAGTGGTTCGATCTCTTCCTCAGGAAGAATTACGATGGTCTGTACATGGATTACGGCGGTCCCTTCCATGCCCCCCTCACGGATGAATCCTATCCCGGCGGCCGCATTCAGTTCCGGGATTATTTTCTGCAGATGAAGGCATTGAGGGATCGTGTCGGGGAAGACGGTCTCTTTCTTGCGCATACGGGATCGTCGTTTTCGGCCATCGGTTTTGCGGGGGAGGTGGTGGATGGCTACGTTTCCGGCGAGGGCGAATCCGGAGTCATGGTGGACGGGAGGCGTGAACATGAATACTTCAGCATGGCGCCGGTCTGTCCCGGCACCATGTGGACCGGGGCCTTCCCCGCGTATTCCACTTCCCGGATGCGTCCCTTCCTCGCGGCGACGGGGCAATATCCGCACAATCCTCTGGGGATTCAATTCCCGAGTTCCTCACTTTCACATCCTTCCGATCCGGGATTGAATGACACGGCGTTCAAGCCGCTCTGGAAACTCTGGCGTTTCTTCCGCAATGAGAGAAACATCCGGATTTTCAACGACTACAATTCCGCCGGTATCTTCAGTTCCTCCCGGGGTGTCGGCCATTATCTGATGATTTCGGAGGATTCCAGACGAGCTCTCCTGATCCTCTGCAATTTTGAAAACGCGGAAAATGAAATCAGCTGCACGGTGAACTGGGAGAAAACCTCCTTTCTCGTCCATGAGATGTCCTGTGCCTGGAAACTTCAGCCGACGGAATCCTCACCGGGAAAGGCTGAGCTCTGTTCTTCTCTGACAGAGCCATTCCGTTTCATGCTGGGAGCGTATGACGTCTGCGGCGTGTTCCTTCTGTGTTCCTCTTCCAGCAGCGGTGATGGTTTTCCCGGAGAAGATTCCGGCGGCGCATCTGCGGAGGAGCGAGAGAAGAAGGCGGCGGAACTGGAGATTGCGGATTTTGAGAAGCCCTATCCGGATCTTTCTGAAGCGAACCGCCTGTGGCTGGAGCGTGTCGCCCGTCAGCGAGAGATGCGTTCTTTTGCACCCCGTGCGGCGGCGGAGAAGGAGGAGGGGAGGGATGGAATGGGGAAAAAGGCGTATCTGCGCATATCCGTCCCGCCCTCGGAACTGCCGTATGAATTTTCTTTGATCTACGACCTTTATCTGAATTCGATGGAGCTGGTGGAATTCAAGGCGGACGGAGTTGTCCGGAGAGTCGGCTGGATCACGAAGAAAGGACTTGTCCACGAGCTTCCGACTCCGGAGGAGTATGTCTGGCCGTCGGAGGAGAGCCCGTGGATTCCGCTGCATGAAATTTTCCCGTCCGGCGAACATCATCTGGGAGTCCGGAGCCTGCATTACGGGAAACCGTTCTATTCTTTCATTTATGCGGATCTTTCGGAAAATGCGGATGGTTCCGGGGCGCGGCGTCTCGAATTTCTCAATGAGCTTGAGGAAGACCGCCGTTATCTGCGCTGGACTCTCTTCCTCTGAAAAAATCCGTGAGGAGGGAATGGAAAGGGGAAAAAAAGAGGAAAAGATTGGACTACATTCCCTTTCCCTTATTTCCCCCATTTCCCCCATTTCCCCCATTTTTCCCATTTTTCCCATTTTTCCCCGACTTTCTTTTCCCTCTGAAATTCGGGCATTTCTTCCTTTCTTCCCGGGACGGCATCTTTTTCCTTGCAGCGGAGGAACTGGTGCTCTCCGCTGCAAGGACTGAGCTTGATCGGAGTGACGGCGGCATGGCGTCAGGTGCTGTTTCTGGCTTCCGGCAGTCTGGCTTTCCATTTCTGGCTTTCGGCTTTTGGATTTCCAGACGCATTCTGATTTTCCGGCGTGCATTCTCCGGCCTTGCACTTTCGGGGGAGGAATGGTACAGTACACAACTTCTGCGAGAGGGCTTTTACTTTACTGTGAAAAAGAGAAAACGGAATTCCGGATCAGAATGGAAACAGAAGATCTTGTCTTGAATCGTGAACCGCGGGCGAAAGCGCTGCTCCCATTTGCAGTATTTCTGCTGTTTTATCTGGGGCTTTCTGTGTGGTGCGGAGATTTTTCGAAGGTTCCGATGCCTGTTGCGTTTCTGGTGGCATCGGCATCGGCGCTGTTTCTGAACCGCCGTGCGCCGCTGCGGAGCAAGATTGATCTGTTTGCACACGGGATGGGACATGTGGACATCATGACGATGTGCCTGATCTTCATTCTGGCGGGAGCGTTTGCCGGGACGGCGAAAGAAATGGGTGCTGTGGATTCGACAGTGCAACTGGCTCTAGCGTTTGTGCCGTCCAGTCTGCTTTTGTCCGGCTTGTTTCTGGTTTCGTGCTTTATTTCTCTATCGATCGGGACCTCGGTGGGAACGATCGTGGCATTGACTCCGATTGCGCTGGGCTTGACCGATTCTCTTGGGATTTCTTCGGGCTTGTGCCTGGGGACGGTGGTCGGAGGAGCGATGTTCGGAGACAATCTTTCGATGATTTCGGATACGACCATTGCCGCCACCCGGACCCAGAATGTCGGGATGAAACAGAAATTTCATGCGAATTTGAAGATCAGTCTTCCTGCCGCGTTTCTCTGTGTGCTGCTGTACCTTTTTCTGGGCGGAGCAAGCGGGAACGGTCCGGGAGAAGGAGTTGGCGGAATCGGCGTGGGCGGTGCATTTTCCTCCGGGCATGTCACAAGCGGATGGGGATCGGTCTTCAATCTTCTTCCGTATCTTTCGGTGCTTCTGCTGGCATTGTGTGGCGTGAATGTGATGGCGCTTCTGATGATGGGAATTCTCTTTGCGGGAGTGGTGGGGATTCTGAACGGGGGATTTGACTTCTGGGGATTTCTGAACGCGGCGGGACAGGGAGCGCTGAACATGTCTGAAACACTGATTGTGGCACTGCTGGCCGGTGGTCTCCTGAAAGTGATCCGCAGCAACGGAGGGATCGAGTATCTTCTGAAACTGATTGAACGGCATATTCATGGGAAACGCGGGGCGGAACTGGGCATCTCCCTTTTAGTGATGGCGGTGAATGTGTTTACCGCGAACAATACGGTTGCGATTGTGATTGCGGGGCCTCTGGCCAAAGATGTTTCCGCCCGTTACGGTGTGCCTCCGGATCGTTCGGCCAGCCTGCTGGACACGTCTTCGTGTATTATCCAGGGCATTCTGCCCTACGGAGCCCAGGTTCTTGTGGCGGTGGGGCTGGCGGGGGCGGGGACTTCCGCGCTGGAGGTGCTCCGCCATCTGTACTATCCCTGCATTCTCGGAGGAGTGATGCTTCTGAGCATCCTGTTCCCGGGACTGCTTTCCCCGAAAAGAATATTTCCTGCGGGGAACAATCAGAAGAAGAGTGTTTCTCCATAAAAACGGGGGGAGGTCTTCAGAATATGGAGATCGAGCCAGGCCGCCATGCGGGAGAGGGTTTCGCGCGCGGTGCGTCGGAGGAGAGCTTTCCTGCTTGCGGTTTCGCGTGCGGCATAGCCGATGACGTCCATCCCCTGACAGCGGGCAATGTAGATAGCGCGTTCACAGTGGAACTGCTGGGAGATGACCGTCAGATGATCCTGACCGAAGACTTTTTTTGCCCGCAGGATGGAGTCGAGAGTCCGGAATCCTGCGTAGTCGCAGACGATATCCTCCCTGGGGACACCCGCGGCGACAAGATCCTTCATCATATCCTCCGGCTCATTGTATTCCTTCCTCCCGTTGTCTCCTGAAACAAGGATCTTGGATATTTTCCCGCAGTGATACAATTCCGCCGCCGCCTGAATCCGGTACACGAAATAACTGTTGGGAATCCGGGTGCCGGAGAGGTGTTTTCCTGTCCCGAGAAGGAGCCCCACTCTCCGTTCCGGCACTTCGTCCGGTGTATGGTAGACAAGTGCTCCGCAGTCTGCCACCATCTCATTCACATACATCAGAAATACGCTGAAAATGAGGATGAACAGAGCCAGGAGGAGCAGTCCCAGACGGAAGAGGAAGAGTGTTTCCTTCTTCACAGGGAAAAAAGGGAATTGCTTTATCGCGGACTGGCGGGGAGAAATATTTTTCTCCGGACGGTCTGCTGTCCGGAAGTTGTTCTGCATCTGTTTCATGGGCTGATTTTTTTCTCTGAGACTGGAGATTGAAATGCACATGCCCTCCGGAATCCTGAGATGCGGAGAAGAACGGAATTTTTCCCGGGAGCATGGATGAAATATGATCCGGAAGCATTGTTTTTTCAAGGACAAGAAGAAGCGAAAAAAAGAGTTTTTTAGCCCTCTTGAGTTTGACCACTGAATTTTTGAGGATACAGTTATGAAAGAGTGATTCCTGCCTGTTTGAAAGGCTCTTTTATTTGCCTCTTGATGATTTTCCTTTTTTTCTTCCATCCGGGAACACAGGGAAAAAGTCAGGACGTGGAAAAAAGAACGGGATCGAAATAAGAAAAAAGGAGACAAAAGGGATTATGTCTGTGCTGGTATGGATCGCGTTGTTTTTTCTGTTTCTGATGTTTCAGTCGGCGCTGCTGTATGTGGCCGCACGGATTACGGGGAATCCGACGGAATTCAAAGTGATGTTTTTCATTGCCCTCGGGACAGCGATTGTATCCATGATTCCGGGGATCGGGAATCTGATGGGGCTGATCATGCTTTTTTATCTTCTGACGAAGTTGGCGGATATGAGGGTCTGGCCGGATGCGGTCCTGACAGTGATCGTTTCCGGACTGTTGAAATTACTTCTTTCCTTCCTGCTGATTTTTGTCTTGGCAGGACTGGGAGCGGCGGGCCAGACAGCATAATCATCTAAAGTAAGCATGGACAAGGAGTGCCGTTGCGAGTATGGACGGGATGGATTTGCAGACTAGAATTTTTGCTCTTCCGGATCCGTTGACGGATCTGGAAGGGCGTCCGGTGAAGACTGCGGACGCATGGATGAATCACAGGAGGGCGGAATTGTTCCGTCTTTTTCAGGATCATGTCTACGGGCGTACTCCGGAGGGTCCTTCGGAGAAGGCTGTCTTTGAAGAGACGGAGCGTTTGGATGGGGCGCTTTCCGGGAAAGCGATCCGGATTCAGGGGAATGTTCTCTGCCGCGGGGTGCCGGAAGGGATTCGTCCTTTTCCTGTTCTGATGTATCTGCCCCGTTTTGCGGGGGAGGGGGGAGGGGGACCTGTCCCGGTATTTCTCGGGTTGAATTTCAAAGGGAATCATGCGATTTCGGAGGATCCCGGAATCTTGATTTCTCCGAACGGGCGGTCTCCGGACGGGATTCTGCTTCATGAACGCGGCTGTGCATCCCGGCGTTATTCTCTTGAAGATCTGATGGATTCCGGGTTCGGACTGGTTACGCTCTGGAATCACGATGTGGAAGCGGACCGGCCCGGGAGCTGGGGAGGTTCTCCGCGCGGGGCGTATTCGCGAGGGGCTGAGCCGGGACTGCAGGAATGGGGGACGATCGGTGCCTGGGCATGGGGGCTTTCCCGGGTTCTGGATGCGCTGGAGGGGATTCCGGAGGTGGATGCATCCAGGGTGATTGTCTGGGGGCATTCGCGTCTGGGGAAGACGGCTTTGTGGGCATCGGCTTCCGATCCGCGTTTTGCGATGGCAATTTCCAATGATTCGGGCTGTACGGGTGCGGCTCTGACCCGTTTCAAACAGGGGGAAAGCATTGCGGAGATCAACCGGAGATTTCCGCACTGGTTCTGCGGGAATTATAAGCAGTACGGGGAGGATCCCATCAAACTGCCTGTGGATCAGCATGAACTGATTGCGTTGTCTGCGCCGCGTCCGGTGTATGTGGCGAGCGGTGTGGAGGATTTATGGGCGGATCCGCCTTCGGAATTTCTTGCGGCCCGGCAGGCATCCGTTGTGTATCGTTTATTTGGTCTGGAGGGAATTCCGGAGAATGAGGGAATGCCGGAAGTACTGCATCCTGTGGGGGGAAGAGGTGTGGGGTATCATGTCAGGACGGGGGGACATGATGTGACTGCCTATGACTGGAAACAGTTTATTGCTTTTGCTGAGAAGAATCTGTCCCTCGGGAAACAGTGAGGAAGAAAAAAGGTCCGTGACCTTGTCGCGGTCCAGCGGCGAGACGCTGGCCGCCGGAGGCAAAATAATAAAAATAAAAAAACTTGCGAAGCAACAAGGGAATACTATTGCGAAGCAAAAATACGGAAAAATGCGGAGAGCATTTTTCTCGAGGTCAAGGTCCGTGACCTTGTCGCAGTCCAGCGGCGAGACGCTGGCCGCCGGAGGCAAAATAATAAAAATAAAAAAAATATGAGGGCTGCTCGCCCTCATACTCCCCGGCTCTCGCTGCATTCCCTGCACCCGGCAGGCGTTGCCTGCCGTATTTTTTGGGGATCTTCTCTTTCTTCAGAACAATTTTCCTACACTCATTCAGCGGAAAGAGTCTCGCCTCTGGCTCCGTCACCAATGGAGCAGACAATGGTTTCTGTCTCTTTGCCCGTGAGAGAACGATAAGCCGTTTTCAGGCGTTCGCAATATTCATCGGCAAGTTCTTCTCTCACCAGATGGATGCTGATCCCCCCAAATCCTCCGCCGCTGAGTCTTGCACCCGCGCATCCAGGAAGAGAATGCGCAATTTCCACAAGCGTGTCCAGTTCAGGACAGCTGTTTTCAAAGAAATCCCTGGAACTGACATGACTTTCAAAAAGAAGTTTTCCGAAAGACTGCATGTTCCCCTTCTCCAGGCATTTCACCCCCTGCATGACCCGTTCGTTTTCCCCGACCACATGTTTTGCACGCAGGTAATCAATATGATCCATCTTGTTCTTGAACTGTTCGAGCGTGGCATAATCCACATCGCGGAGCGCTTTGATGTCCTTCCGTTCCGAAGCGATGGCCGCCAGAGCATTTTCACAGCTTTTCCTCCGCAGATTGTAATCGGATTCCACCAGATTGTGCTTGACCATCGTGTTGGCGACAACCATGCTCCAGCCGCCCGGCATCGGAACCGTCTTGAGAACCTCCACCGTTCGGAAATCGCAGAGAATCAGCGCGTCTTTCTTCCCGTAAATGGAACTGAACTGATCCAGAAGCCCGGAATTCAACCCCAGATATCTGTTTTCGACAGATTGCCCCACTCTCGCCCAGTCCGCCAGAGGAAGATCAATATGAAAGAGTTCCCTAAGCGCAAATCCGACCGACATCTCCAGCGCGGCGGAACTGCTCATTCCCGCCGAAAGCGGTACATCACTGTAATATACCGCATTGAAGGCCCCGCAGGAAACGCCGCGTTCACGCAGCGCAATGAGAAGCCCTTTGATATAATTCGTCCAGTCCCCTTTGACGGCTTTCTCCATGTTGTCGAGGTCAATGAAATAATCCTTTCCGCGTTCATGAACGGTGCAGATTCTTCCCTCCGTCCTTTCCATGGCCGTGACGGCTTTCTGTCCGACCGCCGCACTGAGGACAAAGCCTTCATTGTAGTCCGTATGGTTCCCGAGCACTTCCAGTCTGCCTGGAGCGCTTGCGCATACCGCGGGTTTCCGTCCGAAACGTTTTTCAAACTGATGGATCATATCCGATTTCATCTTTTCCGCATCCTGTGTGTTTTTTATCTGCATGTTTTTTGTTTTTACTTTTCATGACTCCGGCGATACAATACATTATAGAATAAGATACTATATACCCGGAATGAGAAAACAGAAAAGCCGTATTTTGAAATTTATTCCATATTTCATGCGGAGCGGATGGAAAGACCGGGAAAAAGAATACGGAGGAAAGGGGGAAAGAAGAAATTCCCATTTTCTCCTTTCCCCCGTCTATGCATCAGTCTCCGCATCTGCGGAATTTTCCGGGGGACGACTCAGAGATACTCGGCAGCGGCAGCGGCAAGAGGACTCCGCTCGCTTTTCCGGAGCGTGATATGCCCGTGAATGGGGAGCTGTTTGAAGCGTTCGGCGATGTAGGTGAGTCCGTTGCTGGAGGCGTCGAGATAAGGGCTGTCGATCTGGCAGGGATCGCCGGTCAGGACCATTTTTGTGCCTTCGCCTGCGCGGCTGACAATGGTCTTGACCTCGTGGGGAGTGAGATTCTGGGCTTCGTCGACGATCACGAACTGGCGGGGAATGCTTCTTCCCCGGATGTAGGTGATTGCCTCAAGTTCAAGTTTGTGACTGCGCTTGAGCTCCTCAATCTGCCGCCGTGCGTATTGCGTGTCCTTTTTTTCGGTATGCATGAGATAGTCGAGATTGTCATAGATGGGCTGCATCCATGCGTCGAGCTTTTCATCCTTGTCCCCGGGAAGATAGCCGAGATCGTTTCCGAGAGGGATGATGGGCCTTGTGACCAGAATTTTGTCATACTCCGTGGACTGCATAACCTGTTCCAGCGCCGCCGCCAGAGCCAGAAGAGTCTTTCCGGAACCCGCCTGTCCCACCAGAGTCACCACCTGGATGGCGGGATCCATCAGAAGCTGAAGCGCCATTTTCTGCTCTTTGCTGCGGGGCGTGATGTTCCAGACCTTGTCCGCGACGCCGTCGGGCGGAAGAAGCTCAATTTTTCCGTTCCGGAACCAGACAAGCGCGGAATGCTTGACATTGGCGCTGTCCTTGAGAAGGAGAAATTCGTTCGGAGAGAGTTCGGGGAAGTCCGCCGGCGGCGTGAGAACTCTTGTCTGATAGAGATTCTGGAGAATGTCCGTGTCGACGGAAATTTCCTGAAATCCGGAATACAGTTCGTCAAAATTGACTTTTTCCCGTTCAAAGTCCTCCACGGGGATGTTCAGCGCATCAGCTTTGATGCGCAGATTGATATCCTTGGTGATGAAGACGACTTTATCGTCTTTCCCGTTCGCCTCCTTCATCAGCTTCAGAGCCACGCTCAGGATTCGGTTGTCTGCGGCGGACATGCTGAAGTCCTTGAGCAGCATGTCTCCGTCGCTGGAAACGATTTTTAGGGTGCCGCATTTTTCCGGATCCGGGTTGTTGTCCAGTTTCACGCCTTCGGAAAGTTTTCCCCGGCTCCGGAGGGTGTCGAGTTTGCGGATGACGTGTCTGGCGTTGCGTCCGAGTTCATCCTGATTTTTCTTGAATTTATCGAGTTCTTCGATGACCGCCATGGGAATGACCACTTCGTTATCGTCGAAGGATTCGATGGACTGGGCACTGTGAAGCAGCACATTGGTGTCAAGAACGAAGGTTTTTTTCATGGCAGATTCCTCCTCATGCTGTTCTGGGGGAATGTTTTTTCCCTCAGATATTGTTCCTGAGTACATTTGTATCCCTGCTTTCCGCAAATGCAAGCGTTTTTTCACCTGTTTTCCACCGAAAACGTTTTTTTTGCGTTTTTTTTCTTTTCAAACACCTTTTTGAGGAGTATATTCCCAAGCTTCATAAAAGATTTTTCAGAAGGGATCTTCCGTACGGAAAGGGTGTTTCCATGCGTCGTATCCAGCCTCTTTCAATTCTGTTTCTGCTTCTGTCCGCAGGGCTTTTCACTCTTTCTCCGGCCGTTCCCGCGGAAGAGGCGGCGGAAGGCGATTCTCTGCGTGCCGCCGCGGAAAAAGGGGATCTTTCCTCTCAGTTCAAACTCGCAAACGAATATTTTTACGGGACCCCGGAACGCAGAATCAATTATACCCTTGCCGCCTACTGGTACCGCAAGGTGGCAGATGCGGGTGTGCCGGAAGGGGAATTCAATTACGGGCTCTGTCTGGACCGCGGACTGGGTGTCGAGCGGAATCCGCTTCTGGCATATTTCTGGTATGAAAAGGCAGCGAAAGCCGATTTCAAACCCGCTTTGTTGAACTGTGCCCTGATGCTCCTCCGCGGAATTCCTTCCGCCGATGGGAAATCTTTCGGTGGAGCGGATGCGCTGAAGCCCGATCCGCACAAGGCCCTGGAGATTCTGGAATATCTTTCCGCATCCTCCTTCGCGCCGGCGGAAGAGGAGCTTTGCGTGCTGATCCTGGCTGACCGTTCGTCTTCGGAGAGAAACCGGAAACGGGCCTTTGACATTCTGAGCCGTCTGGCTGCGTCTCCGGAGGCTTCGGCACGGGTATTCCGTCTTCTTGCGGATTGTTACTACGGGGGATTCGGCACGGACCCGGATCCGGCGAAGACCGTTTTTTATCTGGAAAAAGCCTCCACTCTTCAGGATCCCGAGGCGAAGGCGAAGCTTGCGCATTTTCATGAATACGGGCTTCATGTGGCGGCGGATCCGGCGCGTGCTCTGAAACTCTACCGGGAGGCCGCGCTTGCGGGATTCCCCATGGCTCAGCTGAAATACGGGGATATGGTTGCGGAAGGGAAGGAAGAAGGCAAGGGACTGAAGGATGCTCTTGAGTGGTATCGGAAGTCCGCACTGAACGGTTGCCCGCAGGCTTTTTTCAAGCTGGGCGTGTTTGCGGGGGAGGGGATCGGAATGAGGAAATCCCCGGAACGAGCTGCGGAATTTTTCTTCCAGGCGGCGAAGATGGGATATGCCCGCGCGCAGTATAATGTGGCGGTTCTGTATCTGGAAGAGGACGGGCCGCTGGGAAAGGATGAATCCGCGGCGGTATACTGGTTCCGGGAAGCGGCAAAGAACGGGGATGTCATGGCGCAGCGCCGTCTGGGGCTTTGCTATCTGGAAGGACGGGGAGTGGAACGGAATTTCCGTCTTGGGCGGGAGTGGCTGGAGCGGGCGGCGTCTGGAGGGGATCCGGCGGCGTCGGATCTGCTGGAATCGCTGTCTCAGAGGGGCGGTGTCATCAGATGATTCCTTTCCCTGCGGAAGGAGAGCGGGCGATCCATATTCTTTTTTCCGTGGGAACTGAATTCTTGAAAGGGACATTTTTAGGTGATATATTCCACCTCCCTTTTTGCGTTTCCGTTTTCCATGAACCATGGGACTGGGAAGCGGAGGCCGACATGAAATCTTGTGAAAAAGGATGCGAACATGTCCGCAGATGTGAAAAAAAATCAAAAAAAGTGGGAAAAGAGTTGGATATTTCTTTGCGTCTGCGTTATATTAACAGCTCTGTTTTCACCGTTGTACACATTGTCAGCCAAGGAAAAGACTGAGAAGGTGACGGCGAAAGTGAGCCTGTCCGATCCCGAGACCGAAGGGCGGCTGGCTGAAAACAGGGAAAAACTTGCGAAATTAGAGTCTGAAAACGTTCGGCTGCGGGCTGAAAACGTTCAGGTGAAATCTGAAATGAACCGGCTGGAAGAAGAGCGGCTCAGGCTTGAAAACGAGTTGAAGCTTGTGAGAGAAGAAAACTCGGTATTGCGCATGGAGCTGCTTGAAACACTCGAAGAATATTCCAAACAGGGCGAAGAGCTGAAAGAGATGGAATTGAGTGCCGCCGGGATTCTGGACACCCTCCAGCCCATTTATGCGGGCGCCAGGGATGCTGAACTGCTGGCATCCCTGCATCTGACACTTGAGACCGGAAAGAAGCTGCTGACGAAGAGTCTTGAGATTCGCGGCATGATTCTTGAGAACTTTTCTGCACTGAAACTGGATCCAGTTGGAACCGCGAGACTGCGTCTTGCGCTTGACGAACAGAAAAAGATTTCGGATCGTTTTGCCGCATTGACGGTTCAGCCTGCGGGCCCGGAAAGTTTTGAGGGATGCAGGATTCTGGAACTGAACGACGAGCTGAAACTGGTTGTGGTTTCGGCGGGATATCGGAACGGGATCCGGGTTGGGATGAGTCTGAGAGCCGGGGAAGGCAGTTCGAGTCAGCTTCTGAGAGTGGTTGCGGTCCGGCCGTATGTGTCCGGGGCGCTTCTCGGGAGCGGGGGCGAATGGAAGGGATTGTTTCCGGGGATGCCGGTGAAGGCGTCGATGGATCCGGAAGCGAATGGGCAGAAATCTGTCAAACGAGATTGAAAACATAAAAACAAAAGAAGAGCGAGAAGAGCAAGATGGAAGTTAGGGCGGTTACAAGATATGTGCGCATATCTCCCTCCAAGGCATCCGATTTCTCCCGCGTGATTCAGGGCAAACCTGTGGCGGAGGCGATGGCGATTGCCGAGCTGAGTCCGAGGAAAGCTGCGCGGCTTTTTGCCCGCACGCTGAAGAGTGCGCTGGCGAATGCCGAGTATCAGGCGGCGGAAAAGAATTATGAGTTGAACAAGGGTGCGCTGAAAGTCAAGCAGGCAGTTGCGAATCCGGGGCCGATGCTGAAGAGGTTTCGTCCCAAGGCGCGCGGCATGGCGGGTCGTATCCGCAAGCGCATGAGTCACTTTACTGTGATACTCACAGACGAATAAGAAAGGGTGCTATTGTGGGTCAGAAGGTCAATCCTGTCGGGCTGAGGTTAGCCCTGAACAAGAACTGGAGTTCCCGTTGGTTCGCCAAGAAGGAAAATTTCGGAGACTGGCTTCATGAGGATGTGAAGATTCGTTCTTACATCAAGAAGAATTTCGGACATGCGGCCATATCGAAGATTCTGATTGAACGTTATGTGAACCGTGTGCGTGCGACGATTTACACGGCGCGCCCCGCGATTCTGGTCGGGCGCAAGGGGACGGAACTTGAAACATTGAAAGAAAACATTTCCAAACTTCTTGCGAAGGGGCATGAGCTCATTCTGGATGTTGTGGAAGTGAGACAGCCGGAAACGAGTGCGCAGCTTGTGGCCGAGAATGTGGCCGCGCAGCTGGAGAAACGCATTGGATTCCGTCGTGCGATGAAGAAAGCGATTCAGACGGCGATGGATCTGGGAGCGGAAGGGATCAAGATCCAGTGTTCCGGCCGACTTGGAGCCGCTGAGCTTGCGCGCACGGAACAGTACAAGGAAGGGCGTACGCCGCTTCACACACTGAAAGCGTATATTGATTACGGATTTACAGAGGCCGACACGACCGCAGGGAAAATTGGAGTGAAGGTCTGGATATGCCATAAAGAACCCACGGAGGAAATGCAAAATGCCGTTAATGCCAAAAAGAGTAAAGCACAGAAAGGTGCAGCGCGGTAACAACGCTGGTCTTTCACGCAGATGCAATGAGCTGGACTTCGGCGAGTTCGGGCTGCAGACCCTCGACAGGGCGTATCTGACAGCGAACCAGATTGAAGCCGCGCGAGTCGCGATTACGCGTCATATGAAGAGACATGGTAAGGTGTGGATCCGGGTATTTCCGTACAAGCCTTACACGAAGAAGCCGCTGGAAGTTCGAATGGGAAAAGGGAAGGGCAACGTGGAATACTGGGTTGCGCCGATCAAGCCTGGGCGGATGCTGTTTGAAGTGAGCGGCTGCACGGAGAGCGTTGCGAAGGAAGCGATGGGACTTGCGGCTTCGAAACTGCCTGTGAAATGCCGTTTTATAGTGCGTCACGGTGCGGCGTAAGGGAAAGGTCTGTTGACGATGAAGATGAAAGAAATCAAGGGAATGTCCGATGCGGAGCTTCTGGCGCAGCTGGAAGAGATGCGGAAGGAGAAATTCAATCTTCGCAATCAGGCGAAGACCGGGCAGCTTGAGAATTCGGCGAAACTCAGACAGCTTCGCCGCGATGTTGCCAGAATTCTTACGGAACAGAAGCTCAGAGTGAACGCCTGAGCACGACATTCAGAAGAAGATGAGAAAAGATCAAATAAGAAACGGGAAACCGAGCCATGGACGAGACTAAAAGCACAGCTGCGGCGGAGATGACGACGAAGGCCGTCCGCGGCAACCGCAAGAGCAGGGTCGGCAAGGTGGTCAGCGATGTTCAGGACAAGACCATCATAGTGGAAGTACTCCGCCGTTCGCCGCACAAACGTTACAAGAAGGTTGTGAAGTCGAGAGCGCGCTATGCCGCGCATGACGAAGGCAACGAGGCCAAAGTCGGGGACATGGTCCGGATCGGGGAGACGCGTCCGCTGAGCAAGATGAAGCGCTGGCGTCTGATTGAGATAATAAGCCGCGCCGTCTGACGGCAGCGGTCTGGAGGAACTGAAACATGGTACAGATGCAGACCAATATGGAGGTTGCCGACAATTCCGGCGCCAAGAGAATTACGGTGATTACCGTACTCGGGCAGCGGAAACGCATAGCGCGTGTCGGCGACATTGTGACAGCGGCTGTGAATGAAGCGATTCCCGGAGGCGCGGTGAAGAAAGGCGATGTGGTGAAGGCCGTGATAGTCCGGACCGCGTCGAAGATCCGCCGCGAGGATGGTTCGTATTTGAAGTTTGACAGCAACGCGGCTGTTGTGATCGACGATCAGAAGAACCCGAAAGGGACCCGAATCTTCGGACCTGTCGCCCGCGAACTTCGCGAGAAGAATTTCATGAAAATCATATCGCTTGCGCCGGAGGTGCTCTGATGACAGTCCAGGATAAGTGCAGCAAGATTTATCACGTCAAGAAAGGCGATGTGGTCGAAGTGATCAGCGGCGACTGGAAGAAGGAAAGCGGCAAGGTCGTGGCGATCCTGAAGAAGAAGGACCGGGTGGTTCTCGAGATGCAGGGAGTTTCTGCGAAGAAGATGGAGGATCTTGTGGGGAAGAAGACCCTGAAGAAGAATCCGGCCAACCCGAAAGGTGGACTTGTTGACAGGTCTGTCTCCGTCCACGTTTCCAACGTCAGGAAGAAGGACTGAGCGTCCTTACGGAGATACGATTATGCCAGATATGAAGAAGAAATACAATGAGGAAGTCAGGCCTGCGCTGATGAGCAAGCTTGGCTACAAGAACGTGATGCAGATTCCGAAGCTGAAGAAGATAGTGATCAGCACCGGGATCGGCTCGAAAATGGAGAAGGACGCGTTTGCCGAGGCGAAGACGCATCTGACAGCCCTTGCCGGGCAGATGCCAGTTGTGACGAAGGCGAAAAAGAACGTTGCGAACTTCAAGCTCCGTGTTGGACAGCCTGTGGGCCTGATGGTGACGCTCCGTGGGGACCGGATGTACGAATTTCTGGATCGTTTTGTGCACAATGCCCTTCCGCGTGTGAGAGACTTCCGCGGGGTTCCGAAACGCGGATTCGACCACGTAGGGAATTACAATATCGGGATGCCGGATGTTTCGATTTTCACCGAGATAGATCTTGACAAGATCAAATATCCGCTTGGCATCAACATCACCATGGTCACCAGCGCGAAGACCGACGCGGAAGCGAAGGAACTTCTTTCCATGCTGGAAGTTCCGTTTGCGCACTAAAGGAGAAATAGAATATGGCTAAGAAAAGTCTTATTGCCAAGCAGAAACGCGGTTCGAAGTTCGCGGTGCGGACGTACAACCGCTGTCAGGCCTGCGGAAGGCCGCGGGCGTTTATCCGCAAATTCAAACTTTGCCGTATCTGCTTCCGGGAAATGGCCTCGTCGGGTCAGATTCCCGGGGTTGTGAAGGCAAGCTGGTAAGGAAGGTGGTCTGAAACATGAGTATGCAGGATCCAATATCGGATATGTTGACCCGCCTTCGCAACGGGGCCATGTCCATGCAGAAGGAAGTGACGATGCCGTCTTCGAAGATGAAGGAGGCGATAGCGAGAGTCCTTCTTGAGGAAGGTTATGTCAGTGACGTTGTCGTGGAAGGCGAAACGAAGAAGACGCTTAAGATCCGGATGAAATATGATCATCGCCGTTCGGTGATAGAGGATCTGGAAAGAGTGAGCAAGCCGTCGTGCAGGCTGTACTGCGGCAGCAAGGAGATCCCGCGCGTGAAAGACGGGATGGGGATCGCGATTCTCTCGACACCGAAGGGAATTCTGAGCGGCAAGGATGCGGTGAAACAGAACGTCGGCGGAGAAATTCTCTGCTACGTGTGGTAATCAGGCGAGGTAATTGACATGTCACGTATTGGTAATAAACCCGTTGCCATCCCCGCCGGAGTGAAAGTTTCCGTTGCCGACGGGACCGTGGTGGTGGAAGGGAAGCTTGGAAAGCTTTCAATTCCGGTTCAGAAGCATGTATCCGCATCGGTTGAGGGGTCCCAGGTTGTGCTGAAGAGGGATTCTGACGAAAGCGAAGCGAAGGCGATGCACGGACTTACGAGAAGTCTTGTAAACAATGCCGTCATCGGTGTTGCGGAAGGCTACAAGAAAGAGCTTCTTGTGGTTGGAGTCGGCTACAAAGCCTCTCTTGCCGGGAACAAGCTGACCTTGAATCTCGGTTATTCGCATGCGATTGATTACCTTGTTCCGGAAGGGATCAAGATCACGATTACGGACGGAGTGAAGATTCTGGTGGAAGGGTTCGACAAGCGTCTTGTGGGCGAAGTCGCTGCCCGTATCAGGAGATTCAAGAAACCGGAACCCTACAAGGGCAAAGGGGTCCGTTTTGCGGATGAACACGTGGTGATCAAGCCCGGTAAGACAAACGCATGATGATGCGCGGAAAGGTTTTGTGAAATGCAAAGGAATTCAAATCAGAGAAGGGTGCTGAGACACCTCAGACTTCGGAAGAAAGTCGTCGGGACGGCGGTGCGTCCGCGTCTCTGCGTGAGCATCACCGCGAACAACATGTATGTTCAGTTCATAGATGATGAAGCCGGCAATACGCTTGCCGCGGCATCGACCCTTTCTCCGGAATTCAAGACACTGGGTCTGAAACGCAATGTTGCCGCCGCCCAGGCTCTTGGGAAAATTGCCGCGGAAAAGGCAATTGCCGCCGGAATCGGCGAAGTGGTATTCGACCGCGGCGGATTCAAATATCACGGAAAAATCAAGGCGCTTGCCGATGCTGCGCGTGAATCCGGATTAAAGTTCTAAGGGAGCGTCCAGAATGAATTCAGAAAAACAGAATAACGAAGCAGCCGCGACCGTTGCGGAACAGGCTTTCACGGGGTTCCAGAAAGCGGCTTCCGGAGAGAACGACGAAATCGTTCTGAGCATTAACCGCTGCGCGAAAGTGGTCAAAGGCGGCAAGAACTTCAGTTTTGGAGCTCTTGTGGTGGTTGGCGACAGGGCCGGCAAAGTCGGTTACGGTTACGGGAAGGCGAATGAAGTTTCGGACGCCATCCGGAAAGCGGGCGAAGCTGCCCGGAAGAACATGATTCGTCTTCCGATTCACGGGACGACCATTCCTCATACGGTTCTTGCAAAGTTCCGCGGCTCGAAGGTTCTGATTCGTCCTGCCTCTGAAGGAACGGGTCTGATTGCGGGCGGAAGCATGCGTGCGGTCCTGAGTCTTGCGGGCGTGGTGGACGTGCTTGCAAAATCACTTGGATCGAGCAATCCGTCCAATGTTGTGAAGGCGACCTTCAAGGCCATATCCATGATGCGTTCCAAAGAGGAAGTCCTCAGAACGCGCGGCAAGATTTAAAATTCAACAAGGTGGATAAAATGAATTTGAGTGATTTGAAACCCACTGACGGTTCCAAGAAGCGCCGCAGAAGAGTCGGCCGTGGCGACGGTTCGAACTGGGGCGGCACCGCAGGACGTGGTCATAAGGGACAGAAATCCCGCAGCGGAGCCGCAATCCGGCATCATTTTGAAGGCGGTCAGACCCCGACCTTCAGACGCATTCCGAAAAAAGGCTTCAACAGCGGACACAAGATTGAATTCAATGTTGTGAACGTCGGAGATGTCGACGCCTGTTTTGAAACGGCCTGCGATATTGATTCGGACGTTCTCCGCAGTAAGGGCCTGATCGGCAAAGCTGTCGCACCTTTGAAGATTCTGGGCAACGGCGAGATCACCAAGGCTTTCAAGTTCAAAGCCGAAAAATTCTCCGATGCCGCGAAGTCGAAAATCGAGGCCGCTGGCGGCACTTGCGAAGTGCTTGAGTGATTTTTTCCCCCATTTTGCCGCTCTTTTCTCATTCCGGAAAAACCGGAGTGAGCAGAGCGGGAAAAAGCTTCCAGTATCATCAAAGGGCGCTCTGCGCGCCAGGAAATGAGGACAGATGTTTTCAGCATTTATTAATTCCTTTAAAATAAAGGAACTGAGAAACCGCATATTTTTCACTGCGGGGGTGATTGTCCTTTGCAGAATTGCGGCGAACATTCCGTGTCCTGGTGTTGACACCGCGAACTTGGCACATTATTTCAAGACCCTCAGCTCGGAGTCGGCGACGGCCGGAGTTCTGGGAATGTTGGAGATCTTCAGCGGCGGCGCACTTCAGCAGTTCGCCATTGGAGCTCTGGGGATCATGCCCTACATTTCCGCCTCCATCATTATGCAGCTGCTGGTCCCCGTGCTTCCCTCTCTGGAAAAACTTCAGCGAGAGGGTGAGGTCGGCAGAGCCAGAATCAACCAGTATACCCGTTATCTGACCATTGTGATCTGCATCATTCAGGGCGCGATGGCTTCCATTGCCATGATGAATCCGCATCGTCTGGGGCTTCCGGCACCTGAACCGGGATTCCCCCTGGTCACGAATCCGGGGCCGCTTTTTGTCATCATGTCTCTGATTATTCTGACCTCGGGAACCATGGTGCTGGTCTGGCTTGGAGAAAGAATCACGGAGAAAGGGATTGGAAACGGTGTTTCGATCATTATCACGATCAATATCATCGAACGTCTGCCCCAGTCTCTTGTTCAGCTGTATGAAATCACGATGAGCGGATCCACCTCCGGCGGCGGAAGATTCCGTCCGGTTCATCTTCTGATCCTTCTGATCATTTTCGCCACTGTGACCGCGGCTACGGTCCTCCTGACTCAGGGCCAGCGCCGTGTTCCGATCCAGATGGCCAGAAAGACCATCGGCAATAAAATGACCGGAGGAAGCACTTACATGCCTTTGAAGGTGAATTTCCCCGGCGTCATGCCTATCATTTTTGCGGGAGCCATTCTGATCTTCCCGCCGCTGCTGCTGCAGGCCATCCCTGTCGACAGCATCCGGGCTCTGACGGTTTACTTTGCTCATGACACTTATTCCTATATGCTGATTTACGGACTCCTGATTCTGGCATTCTCTTATTTCTGGGTCGCGAACATGTTCAATCCTGTACAGATTTCCGACAATCTGAAAAAGGAGGGTGCCTATATCCCCGGCATCCGGCCTGGCAAGCCTACAGCCGAGTTCCTGGATACCACAATGACCAGAGTGACTTTCGCAGGTGCAGTTTTCCTGACCGCTCTTGCGATCTTTCCCATGCTGCTGACCAAGTGGCTCAAAATTCCTTATGGTGTGGCTTCCTTCTTCGGAGGAACCAGTCTGCTGATTATTGTCGGCGTGACGATTGACACCCTCAGCCAGATGGAATCGCATCTCACCATGAGAAATTATGACGGTTTCCTCAAACGGGGCCGTCTCCGCAGCCGCAAAGGGTAATGAATGTTGTGGCAGCAGTGTGCTGCCCCGGGATTTGATTGAATTCATTTCCGGCGGTCATTGTTCTGAGTTCGAGTTTAGACAGGGCCGTGTCCTTCCTGACAAGGTGGAGGCACGGCTTTTTTTATTTGTCTTCTTCCACCCACCGGTGACGGTCCGCTGTGCGGAGAAGGGAATCCGAGCCGTTTTTTCCTTGCCAGTAACGTTCTATGACCTTACAGCGACCCGGCCCTGATCCCGTGATGCCTTTCCGGGACCTGACGCATCACTCAGAAAAAATCGAAGAACTTTCTGAACTTTGCTTTCCTAAGCGTCATACGGGCTGTATAGTATGAAACCGCTGTCCCCTTGCGGAAAAACAGGATCGAAAAGGAAGACGATGTGGAACAGTCCATATAATAAATTCTTGAAAACATTTATAGTAAAAGCAGCTGAACGTTTTCTTCCGGTTCTTCTTTTCGGACTTCCCCTGGCCGCGGCAATGACCGAATCCTTCGGGTTGCCGGATTTTCATCACGGGAATTATGAAAGACTGCTTTTTTTCGGGAGTATTGTCTGCGGAATCTTATGCTGTATTGCGATGTATCGCCTGAAACGCTGCTTCGTCCGCTTTTTCAAGACCCCTCAGGACGCGTTTCTGACTCTTGCTCTGAGCGCGGGTGCCGCATGGTGCATCTGGATTTATGCGGATCCCTATACTTACGTGGAAACGCGTTTCGCCGTTTCCCCGGCCGTTCCGGAAAACAAAAATCAGATCCGCCTGGGAGGGGTTTATCCTCGGGCGGAAAAATCCATGCCTTTGCTCGGCATTCATTCCTTTGAGCCATTTGATCCGGATGAAGAGCATGACAGAGAGCGGGATCTCAGGAATCTTTTTCTGGGGACGCCTCATTTTGAAAAAATGTTTTTTTCAGTTTCCCGTCACAAACTGGAAAGCGGCGTGTATGTGAAAAGCACCCGGCGTCTGCCCCTGAAGATCGAATGCGCAGGGGAAGCTCCTTACGTGGTGACGGTGCCACAAAGAAGTGATTATGCCGCGATTGCTCTGCCCGTTTCGGATCAGACACTTTCTCCTCAGAAGCGTTTCCAGGCGGCGGACTGGATTGCTCTGCCGGGAATCCTTCTTGCCGGCTTGTTCTGTGCGGTTTATATCAGGAAACTGGCGTTTCTCACACTCTATGCGCCGCGCCGGCTGCCGGTGCATGCGGCCTTTCTTCTTGCCATTGCGGGTTTTTGTTTGACATGGCATCAGTTTGAGCTGGGATATTCCAATGATCCTGTCGGTCAGTTTCGTCAGGGGCTGCGCGGAGTGTATCAGGAATGGCATCCCCCGATCATGGCGTTTCTCTGGATCCATCTGACCCGTTTCACGGAATGGCTCACAGGGTATTTTTCTCCAGCGGAGCCGTTCTGTTTGTTCATGCGCATTCCCTACTGGATCGGCTTCTTCCTGATGGCACGCTATGCGGTGAAGCGGGGCGGAGGATTCGCAGGCGTCCTTCTGATGATGCTTCCGGCATATGCGCCTTTTTTCTTCCGGGAATATCAGTTCATCTTTTCGTATGCGTGGAAGGATTGTCTTCTGGTGTCCTGCTATGTTTTTGCTCTGGGACTGGTCTTGAATCTGGGAACGCTTTTCCGGCGCAGAGATCTGACTCCGGAAAAAATCTGTCTTCTTCTGACTGCTCTGTTGTTTTTCGTGATCGGGACCGGAGTCCGCTCCAACGCTGTCCTTGCGGCGCTTCCGCTTGCGTGCCTCTTTTTCCTGCCGTTTTTCGATGTGGAGACCTGGAAGGGGATCGGGAAAACTCTTCTCTGCGGTGCGCTGCTTTTTTCCCTGACAGTCTCTTTCCTGTATGTCTTCCATTATCCGATTCTCAAGACGGTCCGGCAGACTCCGCTGAGTTATCCCATGTTCAAGGAAATTCTCGCCATCCGTCAGCTCAGCGGCGACCGGGAATGGCCCGCATTCCTCGAAAAACGTTTCCGCGACGATTTCGACCGCCGCTATCAGTATCATAAACATAACGGGAATACGGATTTTCTCCTTCACGGGACTCTCCGCCTCGTCGAACTCCCCGCCGAACATTATCATGAACTCAAAAAATTCTGGTTGAGAAAAGTCAAAGAGCACCCCGCGGAATATCTGGAGCAGAAATGGGATTCTTTTTACCGGACGATGCGTACATACAAAAGGCCGGTTTCTCTCCTGAATCCCTGGCATGTTTTCTGGGGTGCCCTCATCGCTCTGCTCTTTTCGGCTTTGATGATTCTGACCGGAGGAAGGGGAAAAAAGCCCTGCCGCCGCGGCGAAGGAACAGATATTTCGTGGCTGGGAAGACAAGGGCGCCGCCGCCGCGGCGGTCCTTGGGAGATCAGAGAGCTTCTGACGGTGTTTTTACTGGCTCTTTCAGCGCTCTCGTATCTTTCCACTTACTGGATTTTTGCATTTGTGGCGGATTTCCGTTATCTGTCCTGGACTCTTTACGGAGGCATCTTGTCCACAGTTTGTTTTTTCCTTCTGTTCCGTTCCAGCCCCGAGCAGAGTGCGCCGGAACATCCGGGAGAAAATACAGCCTTGAGGGAAAAAAGGCAGTAGAAGCCGACTGAAGCATTGAGGAAAACAGAGACGCGTTCCCGATCCAGGGAAGTGATGGAGAAAAAGGAGCCGAAGAACAGATCATGGTATTTGTCAGAGAACTCGTTTCATTGTTTCAATTGACCGTTTTCCCCGGGCTTCTGCTTTACGGGCTTCTGCGCCCGGATCTGGGAGCGGGGAGGGCGGCGCTGCTGGTGCCGGGGCTGAGTCTTGTGGTGAACTATGCGGCGGTGTCCCTGATGCTGGCGGGGGGATTTTTCAACGGGACCGCCTCCTGGATTTATTTCTGCCTGACGATCCTGCTGCTGCTCTGGGTATGGCGGAAGGAGCTCTCCGCCTCACTCCAGACCCGTCCTCTGGAACGCTTTTCCGAAGGAGGAAGGAATCTTTTCCGGGATCTCTGCGAATGGAGTGGCTCCCTGTCCCCTGGTGGACGCCTTCTCCTCGCCGCATCCCTGGCAGGCGCTGTTCTCGGGCTCTGCTGGTATCTCCGCTGGCTTCTGGACGCCGTGGACAATATCTTCATGCTCTGGGATGCCGCACTCTCCTGGAACCGCTGGGCAGGAGAATGGGCCGAAAACATTTTCCCCACCCGGAGTTTTGAATATCCGCAGATGATTCCGATGAACTGGGCCATGGCCTATATGCTCATCGGGGAAAAACTGCAGTTCGTGCCTAAATTCGCGATTTCGCTTTTCCCGCTCCTGACGCTTCTGCTGTTTTTGCAGAGAGGTCTGGCAAAAAGGGATCTTTCGATGCTGGCGGCAGTCGGGATCCTCGCTTTCTTTTTCCGGAATGTGGAATATGAGCGTTTTGGGGCGGATCTGGATCTGCTGATTGCATTTTATTCCGCAGCGTCGTTTTTCTGCATTTTATATGCGTGCGAGTCGGGGACGCGCGCTGAAATGGTCCGCCGTCTTCTGACGGCATCCTTCCTGCTCTGTGCTTCTGCCGTGACCAAGCAGGCGGGTTTGTATCTCGTAGCTGTGATGCCTCTGGCGGGGGCGTTTCTGCTTCCGGAGGCCTTCCGCCGTCTGGGATGCAGCGGCTTCTTCCGCTGGAAAATTCTTCTGATTCATCTCCTGTTAGCACTGGTGATTGTATCGCCGTATTACCTTCTGGTCCAGCAGAGAATCAGAGACGGGAGGAGCCGTTCCAACATCCGTTTCGTTACGGAACGCATTTACGGGGAACGGACTCATTTCGACCGTTTTCTCATCAGCGGCCGTCTCTTTCTCCTGAAGATGGAAGCCGGCGTGAAAGGAATCGAAAGCGCCCGCTGGGCAGAATTTCACAAGGAAAAAGGGTATCCCAGGGCTCTGGCGGAGTTGTATAGTCACCATCTGCCTCTGGGGCTGCTGCTGCTCTGTCTGACCGCCTGGTTGCTTTTTTATGCCATGAAAAATCCCGTGCAGAGGATTGCGCTGCTTTTCATCGGGATCCCTTATTTTCTCATCTGGAGCGTCTTTTACTGTTATGACCTGAGGAATCTCTCCCTTGCCATTCCGTTTCTCGCGCTTGCCGCGGGCGGCGGAGCTGCCGGAATCCTCGGGAAGGAAGAGTCTTCCGCAAGGGCAGGAAGGATTTGCCGGATTCCGCTCTGGGGACTGCTTCTTTTCGCGCTTCTTCTCCTTTATCTTCTGCATCCTGAAAACATCTACGATCATCACAGGAGAAAACTGCATTTTTCCAAGGAGCTGGAAATCGGCGTGCCGGCTTTGAACAAGAAGCTCATCACCTATCATGAGAAACATCCGGAAATGAAGAAAATCGCCACCGATTATGAATATTTCAACCTGATTCCAGGGATGAAAGGGCTTCTTCATTATGAAGAATTTTCCACGCGGAACGATCTGGAATGGGAAAGCTACTGCTCGCTTTTCCACAATCCGGAAGTGGGCTTCCTGCTGATGCCTTCCTATACCATGGGGCAGATTCAGGAGGATGTGGCGGCAAGAGAGCGCAGCGGTTCCCTGAGGATTCTCTTCCAGGAAGATATTTATACATTTATTGAAATTTTGAAATATGATGGAGACAACCCATGAATTCTCATTCCGTCATCCTGATTCCCGCGTATCACCCGGACGGGAAGCTGACTGCACTTCTTCAATCCCTCGAAACAATGGATTTCCGCGCCATCGTTCTTGTGGATGACGGAAGCGGACCTGATTATGCCGGACTCTTCCGGGAAGCTGCCTCCTTCAGGAACGTCATGCTCCTGCGTCATTCGGTGAACATGGGCAAGGGCGCGGCGCTGAAGACGGGGCTGAATTACATCTACGCGAATCTGCCCGATGTGAAACATGTCATCACTGCGGATTCGGACGGACAGCACACGCCGGAAGATATCCAGCGTCTTTCCGATGCCGCTGAAAAGGCTCCGGAATCGCTGATTCTCGGGGCGCGCGCCTTTGAAGGAGACGTTCCCTTCCGAAGCCGTTTCGGGAACCGTCTGACGGCGTTCCTGATGCGTTTTCTCCTCGGAATCCGGATCACGGACACCCAGACCGGACTGCGCGCAATCCCGCGCTCCTTCATCCCGGAACTGCTTCCGATTCCGTACAACCGATATGAATTTGAACTGGAAATGCTTCTCTGTGCCAAACGCATGAAGCGTGCAATCACGGAGCTGCCGATCCGGACGGTGTATATCGACAACAATGCATCGTCGCATTTCAATCCCCTTCTGGATTCATTTAAAATCTACATCGTGCTCTTCCGTTACATCCTGGTTTCGATTGTGACGGCGGTGGTGGACTACATCGTCTTTGTCCCTGTGCTGTACTTTTTCGGGAGTGAGGTTCTGGCGGTGGCCGTGGGCCGTGTTGCGGGTGCGGCTGTACAGTATACGCTGGTCCGGAGAGTTGTTTTTTCATCGAAGGAAGGAATTTCGAGTACGCTCCCGAAATATGCGTTTCTGGTGCTCTGCTCCGGCTGTGCATCCTACATCATCATGAATTCCATTGAGATCGGCTCAGGAATGAACGCGTATTTTGCAAAGCTTGCGGCGGAAGTGCTTCTGTATCTGGCCAACTTCCTGATCCAGAGAGACTTCATCTTTCAGCGCCTTCCCGGCCAGGAACGCTGAACTGCGGAAAGAAAGGCGGATGCCCCTTCCATGAGTTTGAAAATTTATGAATGTTTTACGAGTCTTCAGGGGGAATCGACACATGCGGGGAAACTTTGTTTCTTCATTCGTCTTGCCGGCTGTCCGTTGCGCTGTTCCTACTGCGATACGCGGAAGGCGCAGGATCCCGCCGCAGGAGTGGAACGGAGCGTGGATGAACTCCTGGAGTTTGCCTGCGGAAGCGGCTCCGGACTGGTCGAAGTGACCGGAGGAGAGCCGCTGGCTCAGAAGGAGACCCCCGAACTCTGTGCTGCACTTCTTGCCGCGGGCTTCCGTGTGCTGGTCGAAACCAATGGGGCGTTTGACTGTTCCGTGCTCCCGGAAGGGGTCATCCGGATCCTTGATTTCAAGACACCTTCGAGCGAAGAGTCCGGGCGGATGTATCTCCCGAACTACCGGAAACTGAGAAAAAGCGATGAAGTCAAATTTGTCATCGGAGACGAGGCGGACTACCATTTTTCCGTGGAAAAAATCCGTGAGTTCCGCATGGCGGAGCAGACGGAAAACCTCCTCTTCAGTCCCGTATACGGTACCATTTCCCTCCCGTTTCTTGCGGAACGGATGATTGCGGACCGAGTGCCGGCGAGGCTGAATCTCCAGCTGCACAAGATCGTCTGGGGGCCGGAGAGGGAAGGTGTCTGATGATATTGCTTCCACCGGAGCTTTTCCACCGACCTTTCCTGGATGTCCCGCGCTGTGCCTGTTTTGTGCTGTTTGATAATAAATATATTGAAATGGAAGGATTTTTTGATAGATGAACGAGGAAACGGAAAAAAGTGTCTCCGAGACCGGGGAAATGAAAAGGAAAGCCGTCATTCTTCTGAGCGGTGGACTGGATTCTGCGACATGTCTTGCCATCGCCCGAAGCGAGGGCTTTGAACTCCATGCTCTGACTTTCGATTACGGGCAGCGTCACCGCGTGGAGCTTCTCTGCGCCCGGAACATTGCAAAGTCGCTCGGTGTGAAAAAACTCTATGAGATCAAATTCGATCTGCGCCAGTGGGGAGGATCCGCACTGACTTCCGATGATCTGGAGGTCCCCGCCGCAGAGAAAGACTTTGAGGAAAGCGGCGTCATCCCCGTAACATACGTTCCCGCAAGGAACACGATCTTTCTTTCCTTTGCCGCGTCTCTGGCCGAGACTCTGGAGGCAAGGGATATTTTCATCGGAGTGAATTCCCTGGATTATTCCGGCTATCCGGACTGCCGCCCCGCGTTCATCCGCGCCTTTGAGCAATGCGCGAATCTCGGGACTCGCGCCGCGGATGAGGACTGGAAATTCCGGATCCACGCTCCGCTTCAGAACCTGCGCAAGACGGAAATCATCCGCCGCGGACTCGAACTCGGAGTCGATTACTCCATGACACACAGCTGTTACAATCCCTCTCCGGAGGGAACCCCCTGCGGAATATGTGACAGCTGCCGCCTCAGAAGCAATGCATTCCGTGAACTCGGGATGAGCGATCCCGCCGCTCTCCGTTCCCGTTCGTAATGCCCGGGAGGGGAACACGGCGTACCTTGGCTGAAGACAGATGAGAGGATCCGCAAAAATGAAAAAACTGAAAATCGGTGTCAGCGCCTGCCTGATTGGATTGAAATACCGTTATGACGGAAGTTCCCGGATGGATGCCGAACTGATCCGTCTGCTCGGGGACAAAGTGGATTTCATTCCGGTCTGTCCGGAATGGGAATGCGGCCTGTCCATTCCCCGTCCTCCGATGCGTCTGGTTCTTTCTCCGAAAGGGACGCGCCTGCGCGAGTGTGAAAGCGGGGCGGATCATACAGACGAGCTTCTCGCCTGGGCCGAAGAAAAACTTGAACAGCTCGACCGGCGTGATATCGCCGCATTCCTGTTCAAATCGAAGTCTCCGAGCTGCGGCTGCGGGAGCGCGAAGCTCTTTGCTCCCTCCGGCCGCTGCATCAGGGAAAACGGAAGCGGAATCTTTGCAAAGGTGCTGACAACGCGTTTCCCGAATATGATCGTCGGCGAAGAAATCGCATTGAAGGAATTTGCTGGGAAGCTCGGCCTTCTTTGACTCTCTTTCCCCGGAGACTCATCCTCAGAATCCCGCCTGACGGGGAGGAGAGAAGACTTGCAAACAGAGAAATTCCGGAGTATATTCCTCACCCTCCGTTTTTTTCTCTGGGATGCCCCTGATAACACAGATGGGATAAGGAGCTCTGGCGTTTCATCATGGCGGAAAAAGTTCTCTGGTCGGTCGAACACCTGAATCTGCGTATGGGAGACCGGATTCTTTTCCGGGACGCCTCTTTGAGCATCGGGGAAGGGGAACGCGTTGCCCTGGTAGGCCGCAACGGCTGCGGAAAATCCACTTTGATGCGTGTCCTGGCGGGACTGGAGGAGCCATCGTCCGGAACGGTCAGCCGTGCCCGCGGACTTCGGATTGCGTTCATGCCGCAGGAGAATCAGGAACCGCTTCTTCTGACGGAGAAGGGAACGGTCCGGGAACTGGTGCGGGAAGGTCTGTCATTTTTTGAAGGTCTTCTGCAACGTTATGAGAGTCTGCCTGCGGCCTCTCCGGAACATGAAGCACTCGAACATCTTCTGACTCATCATGATGCATGGAATCCGGGAAACAAGCTGGATGTCATTCTGGACAGACTGGGACTTCCCGCCGACCGCGCTCCCTCCTCCCTTTCCGGCGGCGAACTCCGGCGGACGCTCCTGGCCCGCGCCGTGATTGCGGAGCCGGACCTGCTGCTTCTGGATGAGCCGACAAATCATCTGGACATCTATACGGCGCAGTGGATCGAAGAGTTTCTTTCCGAATACCGTGGCGCCTGCTTTTTTGTCACGCACGACCGCTGCTTTCTGGACAGAATCGCGACGCGGATTGTCGGCATAGACGGGGCAGGGGGATTGTATTCCGTCATCGGCTCCTACGCGGACTTTCTGGAGGAAGAGGCGGAACGGCATCATTCGGAAGACCGTCTGGAGGAGAAGCGCCGCGCTTTTCTGAGGCGTGAGCTGGACTGGGTCCGGCGTTCTCCGAAGGCCCGTCTCCGCCGGAATCTCGGCCGTATCCGCCGCTATCGTGAGATCGAGGCTCGTTCGGCTCCGGAGAGACCGGGGGAGATGGAACTGATTCTGCCGCCGCCGCCGCGTCTCGGGAACCGGGTGGTGGATTTGAAGAATGTGTCTTTGTCGCTCGGAGGGAGGCGATTGTTTTCGGACTTCAGTTTTGAATTCACCGCGGATCTGAAAGTGGGGATTGTCGGTGCAAACGGGAGCGGGAAGAGCAGTCTTCTGAAGCTGATCACGCGAGAGCTTTTCCCGGATGAGGGGACAGTGGCCGTGGCCGATACCGTGCAGTTCAACTATGTGGATCAGTCCCGGACGACGCTGAATCCGGAAAACACGCTCTGCGGGGAAGCCGGCGGAGGACTGGATTTTGTGCGGGTGGGTGAGGAACGGGTTTCCATCCGCTCCTATCTGCGGCGTTTCCTCTTTGAAGAGGAACGCATGAATGTTCGCGTGAAAACTCTTTCCGGAGGCGAGAAGGCCCGCCTCGCTCTGGCGAAAATCCTGAAGGACGGAGGCAATTTCCTGATCCTGGACGAACCGACCAATGATCTGGATTTGTCCACCCTCCGAGTGCTGGAGGAATCGCTGAGAACTTATCCTTCCGCCCTGGTTGTGGTCAGTCACGACCGTTACTTTCTGAACCGGGTCTGCAACTGCATCATTGCCTTTGAAGCCGAATCGGAAACCTTGAGCATTTCTCTCGGCGATTACGATACGTATCTGGAAAAGAAAAACCGCCGCCGCTCTTCTTCTCCGGGTGCTTCCGTTCCCGGAGGAACAAAATTGTTCAGGTCTTCTTCCTTTTCTTCATCGTTTCCTTCTCCCGCGGCTGCGAAGGAGTCCGGTGGGAAGCTGCCGGATCTTCAGAAGGAGGAGGGCGAGGGGGAGGGCTGTCCCGCAGGCTCCACCCGGCGCATCGGCACAATGCCGGACGGGAAGAAAAAGAAAACGAAACTCTCCTACCTGGAGGAACGCGAGCTGAACGAACTGGAGGGAGGCCTGATCGCCGCCGCGGAACAGAAGGTTTCCGACTGCGAAGCGGCGTTTTCAGATCCTTCTTTGTTTTCATCGCGTCCGAAGGAAGTGCCGGCCGTTCAAGCCGCTCTGGCTGCGGCCCGGGCGGAGCTGGAGCGCCTGTATGCGCGCTGGGAGGAGCTGGAAAACCGGAAGGAATCCCTGAAAAGACCTCAGGAATGAGAAGGGGAAACTTTCCCCGAGCTTTTTTTCGTCCTTCCTTCTTTCTTCTTCCCGAGAGAAGGATGGGAAAGATGACTGGAATGAATTTGAGACAAGAGCAATAAGGAGGTGTCTGTTATTATGGCCTTTGATCTGGAGTTGCTGAAAACGTATCTGAACGAGCAGGACCGCTTCTGCAAATGCAACGGCATCCGTCTGAGGGAGATTCGCGAAGGGTATGCCGAAGCCGTTCTGGATGTGGAGGAAAAACATCTGAACGGTTTGAATGTGGTACAGGGCGGAGCGGTCTATACGCTTTGCGACCTGGCATTTGCGGGTGCGGCGAATTCCCGCGGAGTGAAGGCGATCGGGATGAATGCGAGCGTTTCCTACATCCGCCCCGGGACTGCACCGCTTGTGCGGGCGGTGGCGACGGAGATCAGCCGCGGGAAGAAAACGGTCGTCTGCAATGTGGATGCCTTCAACACGGAAGGCAAACTTCTGGTCCGCTGCACGATGACCGGTTTCATCCTGGGCGAGGCGTTTGATTTTCCCGTTCCGGCTTCGCGGGAGGCCTGACACTCCTTCTCTCCGGAGGCGTGTTTCTCCTATCCCTTTCCGGAACAGCCGAACCCGAAACATCCGCGGATGGATTTTTCGAGAAACGTGACTGCCTTCATGGGCAGAGTCTTGTACGGAGTGATCGCCCCTTCCGGACAGTGTTCCTGGCAGCAGTAACAGCGGATGCAGTTCCCGAGATCGAATACCGGTCTGCCTTTTGACCCGATCTTCAATGATTTTGGCGGACACATTCTTGCACAGAGTCCGCATCCGATGCATTTTTCTTCATTCAGGAGCGGTTTTGAGACCATGACACTTCTCATCCATTCCTTCAGGAAAGGCGGCAGCGGCATTCCCCATTCAGAGAGGATCCCCGGCGGTGCGGGCAGTTCCAGCGCGGGGCAGTCCGGGATGGATCCGCTGTTTTCAAAAAGCGGGAGGAGTCCGCGTTCCGCCGCTCTTCTGAGGAGCAGGAGATCCGGGACCCCCAGAATGGGGGCGGCGGAGGCGTCGAGAGCGAGGGAATCGGAGGCTCCTGCGAGGAATCCCCTGTGCGCCGGAGTTCCGCTGCCCGGGCCATTGCCCTCCATGCAGACGATTGCGTCGAGGATATTGAATTGCGGTCTGATCATCAGATAAATATCCAGCAGCATGTCCGCGAACATGGCGAAGTCTTTCCCGACGGCCAGATGCCATCCCATGCGTTCCGACCCGTTGACGAGTCCGAACAGGTTCTTCACACAGAGCGTGAGAGTCATCATGGCATGAGTTTTTGCCTTGGCGATATCGACGATAGCATCATATTGCAGATGTTCCTGAGCCACTTCGATATGACGGAAACGCAGTTCGGCTCCATCGGGCGGATTCGTGATGGGAGCATACTGCTTGAAGTTGAAAACCCGGACCCCGATCTTATTGAGTTCCTCCTCGATGCCCATGGCTCTGATGATGGCCGGCGCGGTCTGGACGGCAGGATTTTCCATGATGGCCACTTCCGAAGCGCCCGCCTCCCGGAAAAGTCTTGCCGTTTCGAGGATAAGAGCGGGATGAACGCAGGCAATGTCGTCCTTTCTCCGCCATGCGAGGAGATTTGGCTTCAGGACGATCTTTTTTCCGGAGACCCCACCTGCCTCCCGCAACTGGGGTTCAAGAATTTTTTCGAGCGAAATTCTGAGCGTCTCCTGTGCATAGGATTCACAGGCCGCATAGGTGACTGTGCGGGGCGTCTGCCCTTTCTGTGCTGCGGGCTGATTCTTCGGCATGAACGGGATATCCTTTTTTTGTTCCGTTTACCGGGTGGAAGGGGAATTGTTTTTTTTCTCCCTTCCTTGTTGTTCCGTTTCGATGTTCCTGAGTTGATTTGATTCCGCAGGCTGTTTCTGTGAATGGTTCCAGGTGCGGAAAGCGGCTTCTCCGGACAGAAAATCAGGAGAAAGGGGCTGTAACATAATCCATGAAAGTCTCGAAGGCAAGGGAAAGGCTCCGTTTCCGTTTTTTTTTTGCAGGAAGATATTGCGTTTTCAGGAAAAAGAAAGCTTGTAATTTCGCTCTGCCGGATTAGATTATGAAAATAATACGCGCGGAAGCGGAAACAGTTTTCCGCCGAAACGGAACGGCCTTATTAAACGAATCAACCAGTATCAACCAAAGAAACAAAAAGAAACAAATGACAACAGCACAGGAAAATGCGGCGGATGCGCCCGCCAAGAGCTACGTGGATCTCTCCGGGGACTTCTCCATGGAGGAACTCCTCAACAATCAGACGAAGAACGATTTTCAGGAAGGATCCATCGTCCACGGTTCGATTGTGGAGAAACGTCAGGACGGGGCGTTGGTGGACATCGGCTACAAAGCGGAAGGCTTCATTCCCTCCGTGGAATTCAGGAACTGGGAAGATGTGAAAGTCGGGGACGAAGTGGATGTGTTTCTCGAAGAGATTGAAAACGAGAGCAACATGCCCGGCCTGAGCCTTCAGAAGGCGAACTTCATCAAGTCCTGGAACCGGATTACTTCTGAATACGGAGAAGGCAGTGTCATTCGCGGATTGATGAAACACCGTGTGAAAGGCGGGATCATTATTGATCTTTGCGGTGTGGAAGCCTTCCTTCCCGGCTCTCAGATTGATATCGGGCCTGTGAAGAACATGGATGATTTCCTCGGGAAGGAATATGATTTCAAGATTTTGAAAATCAATCAGGATCGTCGGAATATCGTGGTGTCCCGGCGTGAGCTTCTGGAGGAATCGCGGAAGGATCGGAGAGCGCAGCTGCTTAAGGAAATGGAAATCGGACAGATCCGCAAGGGTGTGGTCAAGAACATCACGGACTTCGGTGCTTTCATCGATCTCGGCGGTGTGGACGGGTTGCTGCATATTACCGACATGTCCTGGGGGCGGATTGCGCATCCGTCCGAAATGCTTGAAATTGGCCAGGATGTCGAAGTGATGATTCTGGACATTGATTACGAGAAGGAACGCGTTTCCCTCGGTCTCAAGCAGAAGAGCCGGAATCCGTGGGACGATGTGGAAAACAAATACGCCGTCGGCAGCACGGTCAAGGGGCGGATTGTGAACATCATGCCCTATGGTGCATTTGTTGAGATTGAAGAGGGCGTGGAAGGTCTGATCCACGTTTCGGAAATGTCGTGGACGAAGCGTGTGACGAAGGCCGGAGATGTGGTGAGCGTCGGTGAAGAAGTCGAAGCGGTGGTTCTTGACATTGACAAGGACGGCAAGAAGATTTCTCTCGGACTCCGTCAGAAGACGCGCAATCCGTGGGAAGTTCTTGCGGAAAAATATCCTGCCGGAAGCCGCATCAAGGGCAAGGTCCGGAACATGACCAGCTACGGGGCGTTTGTCGAGATTGAAAACGACATTGACGGCATGATCCATGTCTCCGACATGTCCTGGACGCGCAAGATCAACAATCCGAATGAAGTGTTGAAAGTCGGCGAGGAAGTCGACGCGGTGATTCTGGACATTGATCCTCAGCAGCAGAGAATTTCTCTCGGTCTCAAGCAGACGGAAGTTGATCCCTGGGCGAACATCGAAGATATCTACAAGATCGGCGATGTTGTGAAAGGCAAAGTCACGAAGATCACCACTTTCGGTGCCTTCATCGAACTTTCCCACAAGATCGACGGGCTGGTCCATATTTCGCAGATCAGCAAAGATCGCGTGGAAAAGGTCAAGGACAAACTTTCACTCGGCCAGGAAATTGAAGCCAGAGTCATCAAGATCGACAAGGACGAACGCCGAATCGGTCTGAGCATCAAGGCTCTCGAGGAGGATTTCTCTGACGATGATCTGAAGGCTGCCGGCGAAGAAGTCGCCGCCGCTCTCAAACCGGGCGAAGCTCTCGGTGACATGGGTGCGCTCATCGGCGATTCCCTTGATGAACTCGACGTTCTCAAAGGAAACAAGTAATCGCTTTTCTCTCCCCCCGGCGGCGGAAGTCAGGCGGCCGGGGGGATTTTTCTTTTATCCGCAGAAAGGAAGGTGCTGTAATCATGCCCGGCGAAAAGGAAGAGCAATGGCTGTTTGATTTTACTCCGGATGAACGTGTCCATGCGGACTCGGAACCGGAAAAGGAAAAGGACTTGTTCGACTATGAAACCGAGGATGACGCGCTTTCCGCATTGATCTCTCCTTCCGCTTCCGATGAGAAAACGGAGGAGGAAGTGGATCAGGACAGGCACTCTGCGGAGGAATGGAAAGAAGAGGAACTGGAAGCCGAACTGGAAGAAGCCGCTTTGGAACAGGAACAGCAGTCTTCCACTTATGCGGAACAGGATGCTTCGTCTTTTTCATCCTCCTCCTCATGTGAATGTGAGACTCTTTCAAGCGGGAGCGTTTCCTGCACGGGTGTTTCTGGCGGATCTGATTCTCCATTGTCTTCATCGTTTTCTCAAGTGGCCTCTGAGGACGGAGGAGGACCATTTCAGGATGGGCAGGAGACTTGGAACTCCTCCGATTCTGATGAAGCTATGACACAACAGGAGCCTTCGTCGGTTGGATCCTGTCTTCCGAAACGGAAGGGAGAGATTTTCACTCCGTCTTTTCTACGTCAGGCTGCGCTGGGTTTTCTTGCATCGTTGAAGCCTTCTGCAGCTGCGTTGAAAGTTTCTCTCGGGACAGGATGCACGGCAGACGCGGCGGCGTTCTGGCTTCTGCCCAAGCAGCGTCTCTGCAGCGGGATTGAACGGACAGCCGTGGCGCTTGTCTGCTCGGACTCTGCCAGATTTCATGGCGATGCCCGGAGAAGAGAAGAGTTGCGCCGTGCCCTGCAGTCTCTGCAGGAGGAAAAGCTTGTCCTGGAAGCGGAAATCCGTGAAAAGGAACCCTGTCTGCGCAACGATTCCCTGTTTGAAGAGGAATCGGAATGGGACTATTCGGCCTCGGCGAACAGACGCTATCGGAATCTTCTGAAAAAGATGGAAAAGACCCATTTTTCCCTTCTTCATGAAAGCCGTTTTGATCGGATGATAGCAGAAGGCCTTGCGAATGCCTATTATCTGATTGTGCCGGAAGACCGGGCCATGGAGGATGAGGGGGAATATCCTCCGGGCTGGGGAGTGGTTCTTGCCTGTGCGGATTTTTCGATCCGGCAGCTTCGTGAGGCGACCGTTTTTGAGAGTCTGCCGGAGAACCGCTTGAATCTGGCGCTGAAGACTGCGCAGGCGGCTTCGTCCGACACTTTGTTTTCACGCGGGGTATCTCTTTCTCCGGAAGGGATCCCTCAATTTCATGTTCCGCCGAAGAGGCGGCGTCCTCTGAGATCATGAGACTGAAAGACGCACGTCATTATCTGGAATATCTTGCGGCCATTGTGACGATCAAAGTGATCGCATGCTGTCCGCGCGGGCTCTTCTTTTTCCTTGCGCCGGGTGTTTCCCGTCTTCTGTGGCATGTGCCGCAGTTCGGTTCCGTTTCCCTGATGAACGTGGCGGCGGCCTTTCCGGAGAAAAAGCCGGAGGAACATCGACGTATTGCCTTGAAAAGCATTGAGAACCTTTTTCTGACGCTTTGTGAATTTTTCTGGACGAAGGGGAAAAAGGGGATTGTCCAGGAACTGGTGGTTTCGACTCCTGAAGCGGATGCCACTGCGGCGGCGGCACATGCGCATGAAAAAGAAGGGGTGATTTTTGTTTCTCCGCATCATGGGAACTGGGAATTTGCCGGAATGACATTGGCGTTGATCTACCATTTCAAAGTCGGCACGGTGGTGAGGACTCCGCGGAATCCGTATCTCGATAAACTGATCAGTTCCGGACGGATGGTGGAAGGGGTCCGGATCATTCATTCCCGCGGAGCCGTGCTGGGGATGAAGCATGCACTGGATGACGGGTATACGATAGGGACTCTGATTGATCAGAATACGAGAGTCCGTGACGGAGGGGTGTTTGTGAATTTTTTCGGTATGCCCGTTCCGGTCAGCCGTGCTCCTGCGGGGATGGCGCGCCGTCACGGCTACTTTGTCGCCACGGGCGCGGTTGTGCGGGATGGCAGAAAATTCAAAACCCTGTTCAAGACTCTGCCGAAACCGACTTCCGAATACGAATCGGATGAGGAAATGACTCAGGATCTGATGTCCATTGCAGAAGAATTCATTCGTGCATATCCGGAGCAGTATCTCTGGATGTATAAACGTTTCCAATATATTCCTCGGGGTGCGGATGAGGCTTTGATCAAACGCTTTCCCCCCTATGCCGCTCCTGCTGGAGAGACTTTTTACAACATGAAGGCGCATCTGGAAAAGCGCAGAAGAAATGCGGCAAAGAAAGAATCCGTCTGATTTTTGTCCGGAGAGCAGGAGTCTTTTCCTGGGGAAGGGGCACAGAGGAGACGCCATCAATTGACATTTTCCTGAGTGATACAATGATGCCGCTTCTTTTCCCTGTGAATCATGATTGCCGCCGCGGCTTCTTGTGATGTCTTACAAGGTAAGGTCCCGTTCGGAATTTTGAGAGTGTCCAATTTCTTCTGCTGCTCCCGCTGAGAGTTTGACTTTTCTTCCCCTTTCAGGGGAGTTGAGAGCCGTTTTGAATGGCAGTCCTCGTCTCCAGTTCTGTCGGGGCAGAGAGAGAGACGGCGCCGGGGGGATTCTTTCCTTTCTCTGCGGACCTTCTGTTATGAGTTGGTAGGTGCCTTTACCTGGAATTTGTACTTTTGCTTTCCAGAAAAAGGGCAGTTTGCTTTCTTTGCTTGAAAAAACTCCGGATGACAGCCCCGTTTTCATTCATCAAAGTGTATTTCATCCCCCAAAGTGTAGGGAGACAGATTATTTTTCCCTTTCTTTCACTCACTCTGTTTCTGGAGGAAGCGCAGATTTTGCAAAGGAGCTGAGCCTCGGAGGACAACTCCGATACAGCAAAAGCAGAATCTTGACGGAAAAAACGAGCATTTTCATTATGGTTTTTGATTTAGAAATAGAAAAAGAGTTTTTTCTTTTTCCCTAATTCTTTCATTGTTTTTTCATAAACTTCCTCAAATGAAGATTTTTTTTCCTTCCAGCTTGCAATAATCAAACTGCTGGATATAGTAGAAGAAGGGGCTTTACAAGCAGTCTTTCCGTAAAAAGTTGTTCAAGCTGTAGGGGGAGCGACGTGATGTTTAGAATGAAATACAGTATGAAACACTTTGTGTACGGAGGATTTTTCTTTTCCGTTTTTCTAGTCATGTTTACATTTGCATGGAATTTAACAATATATCGATTTTTCTCTTTAAGAGAAGGGAAGGAGATAACGATATATGCTTTTGGGGATCACCCTCTTTTTTCAAGGACCAATGAAACAAAGCTGGGGAATTGGATATCCACTTTGTCATCTGAAATGCCAAATAAGTTTATCTTGATAGGAATCAAGAAAAACTGGGGCAGATATTATGTAAGATCTTATGATTGTTATCGAGCACTTTATGAGCTCTATCTTCAGCAGGAAATAGATAAATCGTCTCTGCAGTCTGTGCAGCAAAAGATATCAGATGTTTTGCTGCAGAATAAAAGGCATTTATTGCCCTATCCGAAGCTTACCTATGTTACCGATGATCTGACGTATTTGAAGATTTACGGGTTTATATTTTTAGCTTTGTCTTTTCTGGTTATGATTTTTATATTGAAGGTGATAAAGAAGAACCCAGGATGATTTTTTTCCCCGTACTTCCGCAAGTTTCCGGAAATCCGGGAACTTTGCTGCCCATAAATGAGAGAAAGTCGTTCCAGTAGCGAAGTTTCTGTCTGGCGATATGTTCCGACGGTTCGCGGCGGCTCGACTTTTGCAGTGCAAACGGATATGCCTCCACAAGTGTAATGGGCTTACCGCCTGTCAGCGCACATAGGAGTAGTTATCCACGAGCGCGCGGATTGTTTTGTTCTGCCGGAATTTTTCCTCCTCGGCAGACAACGTTTCGGCCTCCCGGCGTATTTTCTCCCGGATGGAACGCTCATATTCTATTGCGCGCCCTTCCGTCGAACACCCGGAACATACGCCGGAATAGTCTTAGCCTTTGAAAAGAATGCGGTAGTGATACGATTTATTTCCCCCTGAGATAGGCGCTCATCCTGAACCTTCTGAAAGTACTTGATTGATTATGCTTGATCGTGAGCTCGATCAGGCTGCTTCTCAGAGACGTGTCCGCGCAAAATTCTCACAAGTGTTTTGTTTTTATTCCATCTCCTGCAGGCAAAGATATAAGATTTTCCAGACAATCTGCTCATAAACAGGATTGAGATAACGGAAAGTCAGTTTGCCGGCAACTTCTTTTACCTCATTATCAGGAAGTGGGAGCTATAGAGGCAGAAACAGTTCTTGTGTCATCCTGAAAAGAAAGCCAGTTTTCAGGGATTGAAAAAGTCAGGATCACAGACCCGTTTTTATCCAGCAGCGTATAGGTAAGCAGACCGTTGTTTCTTTCCATCCTGCAATCAGAACACAGACTTTTGAAAGACTCTGTGACTTCTGCTCTCCCCAGAAGTGCATTATTCTTGATCGAGATTTTATCCTGAGAAAAGCTGCAGTTCTCCTTTGAATCATCAAACCAGTACAGCGCCTCCAGAGTTAAAATCAGGTAGCTGCACTGAGGAAATTCCCGGAATGGGCCTGCTAAAAGGCGCTTTTTCTCAGGATTATTTTTTTCGGCATAAATGATGATCGGATATTTTGTGCTATTGTTTTCAATAGTAATTCCGCCGATTCTGGAAAAAGTGGAATTGAGTCCGAACATTCTAGTAAACCACGGAGAATAAGGGCGATACAGCAACAGCAGAACAAAGATGGAAGGCACAAGCAGTTCTATCAATGTTTTTATTATTAAAAAGGTCTTTTCTCTTTTCATCATTCACCGTTGCTTCAAATTTCCAGAGAAAGTCTAAGAATATATCCCTAAATAATATATTGAAATATTGAAAAATTGTGCTATATTATCTCTATTCAATCAAGGAGAGTATGTATGGCAGAAAAATCATGGAGCGTGTCCGACAAGTTCTGGGAACAAGTAGAACCACTCATTCCGAAAGTGAAACGTGATAAAACCAAAGCATATCAGCGCCGGAAAGGAGGAGGCAGAAAACCAATGGATTCCAGAAAAATTTTTGAAGCCATAGTTTATGTCCTGCGAACGGGAATTCAATGGAAGGCACTCCCCAGAGAATACGGCAGTTCCAGCAGCATTCATCGCTATTTTCAGAAATGGTCTGCAGAAGGATTTTTCCAAAAACTCTGGAAAAAAGGTCTTGCACAATATGATGATTTGGAAGGAATAGCATGGAAATGGCAAAGTATTGACGCCAGCATAATAAAAGCCCCCACAGCACAGGAATCGGTAGGAGCCAATCCCACTGATCGGGGGAAAAAATGGAACAAAACGTCATATTCTTGTCGACGAACGTGGAGTCCCGTTGTCAATCGTCGTAACAGGAGCAAATCGACATGATGTCACTCAAATAGAAGCCGTATTGAAGAATAGAATTCGGAAGCCTCGTGGTCGGACGAAACAGAATCTTTGTGCAGATGCAGGATACTCTGGAAAAAAATCAGAGGAAATAATGCAAGACTATCGCTATGTGCCTCATATACGTCCACGAGGAGAAGAAAAGATTGCTGTTCAGAACGGATTCAAAGCACGTCGCTGGATTGTGGAGGTTGTCCACTCCTGGTTCAATCGATTCCGGAAATTGCTTGTCAGATATGAAAAGACAAATCGGGCATATGAATCACTGCTTCAACTGGCAGCCAGTATTATCATTTTTAGAAAATTAGATATTATTTAGGGATATATTCTTATTCCTGATGTCTTTCCTCTCCGGGAATTTTCTGATCCCGGCAATTTCCTGAAGTTTGGAGGAGAAGTCCCCGGAAATTCTCTCTTCAGGATCTGGAACCGGATGCAATATCATCCATCAGATCTTACCCGGACTTCTCTCAAACTTCTCTCAGACTTCACTCAGACTTCGATCACCTTTCCCCATGGAGCCTCCCCATGCGCCTCCGGGACAAGCCATAACACCGGGTACGAAGGCTTTTTCTCCGGGAAAAGAGTGTGTAAATCCGTGAGACCAATAAAGACTCGCGGCTGGAGGTGATGCGTTTCAATGTATTCAAACACGCAGTGATGATCGGTGCCTCCGCCTCCGGAAAGAGAGGCGGATTCCAAGAAAGTCTCCAGTTCGTCCGAAGCAATCACCTGCTGGATGACGCAATCTGCAACAATCAGCGTAACATCCTCCGCGTGAGGGACCATACCCCTGATTTCCTTGACGACATCCTGAATCTTTTCCTTCGACATGCTCCCGGACCGGTCCAGCGCCACCACCATTCTGCTGATGGTCTCGCTGTAATGCCCCGGAACAAGCAGATCCTGAAGCAGATAACGCTTGTTCGGGCGGGCTAGGGAATAATCATCCCCGCGGAACAGCGTATCCACATAATGATGCAGCACTCTCTGCCACGGGATTTCCGGGGGGGAAAGCAGTCCAAGCTGCATGAGCATCCCCTCGGGGAAATCCCCACGGGAGGAACTTGCCTCATACACATCAATCGCCTCCAGAACTCGTTTTTGAAGAATTCCCTTTTCATTTTCATTCAGATCCACCGGAAGATGGATATCAATCCCCCCTCGGTGGTCGGATATTGCCGGAAGCGGAAGGTTCATTTCGTTTTCAAACGGCAGGGAAATTTCACGGATCAGGGGTGTTCCTTGATTTTTTGTCCGGCACAAATCCTCATAAATGACTTCAGCAATCCAGTTCTGATATTTCGGATTGAGCAAACATCCCTCCGGCATCTGATAGAGTTTGTCCCTGTCAGGGATCCAAGTGCTGCTGCTTCCGGGAATTGTGATGTCTGAGACCATGGCGTTGATGGCATAATCAGTGGCCATGTTCCATTTGAATATCTCCCGTTCTCCGCGTCTTTCCTGAGTGGCAAAGATCTGGTGGCAGACTTCATGGGCAAGAACAAATCCAAGCTCCTTCATTTCCAGTTTCCGGGTCAGAAATGGATTGAACCAGATGTGACGAATGCAGTCTGTCGCGGAAAAAACGGGCAATCCGGGTGCCGGGACAATCCTCATCTGCAGCAGCAGATACCCCCAGAAGGGATGCATTTCCAGCATCTGCATCCGCAAAGACGCCAAGCGTTCCAACTCGCCATGGATGATTTGCTCCTGAAAATGGGGTCCCTTCATGACAGATACATCGCCGCTCTCAAATTGACAATTTTTCCCGCCAGATCCCGGAATTCCGCCAGAGCCTTCAGGCGTTCAAACAACTCCGCTTTCCGGCTGCAGAGCTGCCTTAAGAACAGAAGCTGATATTCAGGCCCGATTCCGGGGGAAGCAAGAAAACGGACAATGTTCTTCAGTTTCTTTTCAGTAACCTCTGTCATCGCAAGATATCCGGACACGGAGAAAATCGCCGCATAGACAAAAGAGGGTTCCGCTCCGGCAAAGTCGGGTTTCACCTTCCCCTCAATGATTCCGGATGCATTGATCTTTCTGTACACAGCCCGATACTGGCTGAAGCGAAGCGCCATAGCCTGCCCGATGCAGGAGGCGACGGCAGGACTGATCAAATCCGGATCCCGAATGCATGACATCACTCGGCTGGCCATTGCCCAGCTGCGGGGAGTCGGAAAGGCATGTCCGTCCGAAGGTGCGAAGAGAACTTTTTCTCCGTAAGTCTGGATGAATGCCATGATGTCTTCCTGGATTCCGTTGGCGGAGGCCCATCGGATCCATGCAGAAACATCCGGACGCATTTCAAAATGGGCAAAACGGTTGCAGAGCGCATTGGAAAGAGGAGAAACGATCGCATTGTCCTCCTCTCTGTTTCCCGCTGCCATGACTACCGTCCCCGGGTGAAAGCGGAAGTCACCGATCCGCCTTTCCAGCACAATCTGATATGCGGCCGCCTGATGAAGCTTTGTAACCGCCGCATTGAATTCATCTAGAAACACGAAACATGCTTCGGAACAGGCTCGTTTGACCCAGCCGGGAGGAAAGAGTTCGAGCGTCTGCGTCTCCCTGTCCGGGAAATAGACTCCTCCCAGTTCCGCCGGATCTTTCTGTGCAAGGCGGATATCAATCATGGGCTTCCTCATAATCCGGGCCAGATCCATGGCAATCGTGGATTTGCCGATGCCTGGAGGACCAAGCAGCAGAACGGAAATCCCAGCATCCAGCGTGGAACGGATCAGCGGAAACAATTGATCATACGTATATCCGGAGGACAATTTCCCCAGAATGGAATTCTTCTGCTGATCAGGCATACTTCCCCCTCCGGCATTCGTTTATCCGGTTGCTTCCCGCAATGCAGTTCTTTTCATCTGCCGGCATCGACGCCCGGCCCCCTGAGGAATGGGAACAGGGATACAGTCCCGTAATCATAAAAACACCTCCAGAAGCTGACATCGGAATTCCTCATTGCTGAGCAGCACTCCGATCACATGTTTGCAGTACCCCCGCGTGTACTCCTTCGCCCGCTGCGCGGCATCGGGACAGGAACAGCTGGGACGCTCAAGCCACTCAGGATGAACTTTGACCACATAATCCTGCGATCCGCCCTTGACGTCAAAAACAACAAACCCCTCCTCCAGTTTTTTACGCCGGATCATCTGATACTTCATCAATACCGACACTGCAGCACGGAAAAAACGGTCATCCCTCGCTTTGATATTCAAATTTTCTTTCTTCTGCATGCTGGCGACTCCTCGGAATTTTATTTCAGGCGTTCCTTTATCCCATATATTTCCAACGGCATATCTGCAGACAGCTCCATCAGAAATTATTATTTTGCATCTTTGTTTTTTTTATTGCTCCAGTTTAATATATTCGTTTGAAAATCAGAAAGCAAACGTTTTCAATCCGTTTTTTCGGAAGAGTTGCAATTTCAGGGGAAGACAGCGCTTCTCCGTTCACCGTTATGGGAATTCACCGGTGTGGAAAAAGAAAAATGTTCCGGCAAAATTCCCGGGCACAAGCCAGGGGGGAGAAAAAAGAGTTTTTTTCTTTCCCCATCCTCCCTTCCCGCTCTCCTTATTCTCTTCTCTCCGCTCTCCTTCTTCTCTAGAAGAGGCGTCATCGTTCCCGAATCAAATCATCTTTTATTTTTCTTCCGCGCTGTTCAATCATACCCCCACCGCTTCACATGATTCAAGCAATGCAGGGCAAGTCTCCGGAATGCGGGAAGGGATAGGAAAATCCCACCCCCACACCCCGCAGGGAACAGGAAAAAACAGGAAAAGAAAAGGCGGAGCCCATGGCTGAGTGAATTCCACGGACTCCGCCCCAATCTCTCAGAAGACTGATCCCGAAACAGGAGAAAAACTGGACTTTTCCTGGTCGTGCCAAAAAAAAGAAGGCAGATTTTATTGTTTTTTTATTCTTCTTTCCATTGTTCCAATATTATTTCCCCGCGCGCTCCGCAAAAAACTCCGCCGTTTTCGCCAAAGTATGCAGCGTATCCGGAAGACGCCGGAAAGCACCGTCCACATCAGGCGCCATCTGTGCCAGCGGCTTTGCATAGAAATCATCGGCGATTTTCTGATACCCTTGGCGGAAGACATCGGACAACCCCGTCCAGGGATCACGGTTCTTCTTTTCAAGTCTGTCCAGAGCAAAATCCTTGAGCCAGCGGAACTCTTTTTCATAACACTCCCTGGCAAGCTCGTAAATGAAAGAACGGCAATAATAGTTTTCCGCATTTCCTTTCAAGGTTTGCTCAAAGGCAGGATTGACCGGATGCAGTTCGCCAAGTCTCCGGAAGGAAAGATAAAGCGAATAATCTTCATGCGCTTCCAGAAGATCGCTGAAAGCAATGGTGAATGTTTCCATGTGATCCAGAAGTGAACGGATTGCCTCCGAGCTTACTTTCTCCGCAGGCTGAATGGCGCCCATGCTGCCGCGCCACTGATCAATGGAGATGGTGAAATCGGCAAGGGCAAAGTTCATGAGCCGGGCGAATGCCGTTCTGGCAAGGTCCGTCAAATCGCGTTTCATGAAAGGATTCAGTGATGCGTGATCCATCTGTGCAAGTTCCTCGAAGACTTCCGAAGCCGCACGCAGGTGAATGTCCAGTCCGCCGTAGAGATAAAGCATGTATTCCTGATAGATCGGATTCTGTTTGGTAAAAATCCAGCTGTAGCGCAGGAGGCAGAAATACAAGTCCGGATAAATCTCCCGCAGTTCCGGGCCCTTGTATGCGCCCCAGAGGCTGAATTTGATCAGAGGAAGCATTTTCAGCCAGATTTTGAGCATCTTGTCCGAATATTCCGCGGGATAGCGTCTCTTGCAGAATCCCGGCAGGAACTCCTGAATCCGGTACTGCGAGGGATCCCAGGCATTGGAGGAAAAGAAATCCAGCATGAGTGTGTCCTGATGCGAGTTCTCAGGCCAGAAAATCATTCCCTTGCACATGGGATCGGCCACAGCCTTCGGGAAACGGCGTTCGATATTGTCGTAATTTCCGCGGATCTCGCTGCTGGCTTCAAAGGCGTGGAAGATTCCGTAAATCCAGGGGAACTTGCCCAGAACGCCCCAGTTCTGGAAATTGTTCACATCCTCATAAATGTCGGAAGTATAATCCAGAATGATCGTATGAGCGGGATCGAGTTCCGCAATCAGGGCCTGCACTTCCTCATAGGTCCAGGTGGAAATGAAATCCCAGGAGGCAATCAGAAGAGGAGCCTGGGGATATTTGGAACGGAGTTTGTTCTGAATTCTGCGGTAGGTGTACAGCTTCATCTGAAGATTGGCATCCCGGTCACGGTAGCATCTGCGTTCGCCGAGGCCGATGGTGTGGAAGATTTCCGGAGAGCCGTATTCCTTTACAAGCGTGTCCGTCAGATGTGCGTACAGATCCAGATAGCGTTCCTGGCGGATATCCCAGACCAGGCCCGTCTGCTCATTATAGTTTTCATTGCTCTGGGGAAGGAATTCGGGATTATAATGATCCAGGAATGCCTGAGGAGTCCGGCTGTACCAGTGGGTCATGGTACCGCAGTCCTCGGGCTGAAGGAGTCCGCGTTCCCGTCCGTAGGCGAGAATCTGTTTGCGGAGTTCGCCTCGGTATTTCAGATTCCAGGCGCTTGTGCGGTCGTTGAAAGAGCGGTCCATGGCTTCGGGGAAACGTTTTTCGGGATCGGGATACGGGACGATGTCCGGGAAAGCGCGCTGGAAAAGATCGTCCACGCCGATGCGGAGCATGGCAAGGTTCAGACGTTTTTTCAGGACCCAGTCAAACTCCTTTTTCCAATCGTCGATATCCCAGTGTTCCGCCTGGAAGCGCGTCAGGCTGCGATGGGCGAAGTAGCGCAAACCGCGATATTCGAAACGCGGAGATTCCACAACATTGAGATCTTCAATGGAAAGCTCCTTCTTTTGAGGAATGATGTCTCCATCCCAGAAATAATGGCAGCCGGCACAACGTTCAAAAAAATCGTAAACAGCATAGAAATTCGCCCGGGTCGACCCCGCGGCAAGAAACAGCAGATTCCTCCCGTTTTCATGCGCGGAAAGGAGCTGGTAATCGTCCGTTCCGTAACGGATCCGGAAATTCGGAATGACTTTTTCGATCATCATCCGGTGAATGAATGCGTTGCTGGCATCGGTGCCGAACACAATCATGGAGGATTCGCTGTCTGGCTCCGTCACAATCGGCAGGATCTCCCCCGTCACCTTTTTCCAGAAGGAGGCGAATTCCCTGGCAGCCAGTTCAAATACCGGTTTGCTTTCCGGCGCAAAGATTTTGAGCATGGAAAAATCTCCTTTTTTTCATGGCTCGTGATGAACATTAAAACGGACTTTGTTGTATTTTTGTTGTACATATATTATAAATTAAAAAAATTTCCCTGTCAATAGGCAAAAGATAAAGAAAAACTTGAAAAATCATATCCATGCGTTATACTAACAGCAAGAATAAGTAAAACGGTCGGGTCGGCATGCAGACGGATACCGTCGGTCCGAAAGAGAAAATCACCATTTAACAGATCAACTCAACGGGGAAAAAACACATGAAAAAAAGCGTCTTGCTTCTCGCGGCGGCGTTCACTCTGGCACACCTGGGGATCGCGGCTCAGGCTCTGGACGAACTGCCGTGGAATCAGGTGGAAATTGAATCCACAGTCAAAATGCCGATTCCGGTCAAGTTTGAAGTCAGTGCGGAAACGACCCCGCAGGGAGTCATCCAGAAGCTGGAATTCGAGCTGGGAGAACTGGATGTGTTTTTTACTCCATCTGAAGTGGCTCAGCTTGAAGGATTTCAATTGAGCGGCATCAAGATTGTCACTCTTCCCGGAGCGACTCAGGGGTCGGTGCAGCAGGTGGGAATCAAGCTCAGCAAAGCGGGATCTCCCGAAACCATTCTCTGCCTGATTGATGCAAAAGGATCCAAGACCATTAAAAAGCAGGACAAATGACTTGTCTTCAACCCGTCTGGTATGAAGAACTGCAGGTAAGGCACACGGAAATAGGTCCGGACGGGCTGCTTTCCGTGAAGTCTTTTTTTGACTACATGCAACTGGCGGCAGGCAACCATGCGGATCACCTGGGGGTGGGAATTTTCCTTCTCCATGAAAAGAACATGCTCTGGGTGCTCTCCCGAATCCGCCTGAAGATTCTGCGCAGTCCCGGACTGGGGGAAACGGTCCGGATCAAAACCTATCCCAGCGGATTCCAGCGTCTTTTCGCCACCCGTCAGTTCGAACTGACCACTCCGGGCGGAGAACAACTCGCCATGGCTTCCAGTTTCTGGCTGACTTTGAACGCCGCCACATTCCGGCCGCAGAATCCCGCTGTCGTCCACGGAAACAGTCTGCCGCTTAACGAAAAGGAAGCGCGCTTCTTTCCGGAACTTGAGAAAATCCCGGTCACGGAGCCTGAATATCCGCTCGAACTGACGGTCAGGCCTTCTCAGATGGACGTCAACCAGCATCTGAACAACAGTTTTTATGCGTCCATGACGGAAGACTGGATCGCCTCCAGACTCAATTCTCTCATCCGAATACAGGAAATACAAATCAATTTCAACGCCGATCTGAAAAGAAACGAATCCGTCCTCTACGGGGGGCAAATCAACGGGAAGAGCTTCCTCGTGGAAGGAAGAGATGGAAACGGGCGCAATATTTTTCAATCCTCAGGGATTTTTCTCTGAGGAAGAGGGAAACAAGGAGGGAAAGGAAATCAGAAAAAGCCGGAGACTCCATTCTTTTTCCCCCTCCGCGCAGGACACGCGGCCGCGCTACCGCAAGCGCCCTTTTTCCCGCCATCTTTCTTCCTTCCTTCCCGCGGCGGAGGGCTTTTCTTCCTCCCCGAACGGCGGAATCAGGCGGAAATCAAGCTGAAAACAGGCTGAAAACAATATGGAAAGCAGAGCATCCATTCTGAAACGAATCGTTCAAAGCAATTATTTCAGGCTGTTTCCGGCATTGGCGGCAGCGTGCATCGCGCTGTGCTTCTGTCTCCGCTTTCCCCTGCAAGTGCTCGGCTGGAAGCGGGAACTCAGCCGCCAGAAAGAACTTCTTGAGAAGGAAATTCCCCTTTCCGATCAGACAAATCCTGAAGGAGCTTCCCGCGGTCCGCAGCAAAACAGGAATTCTGACAAAAGCTCAGCGCCTCTGCCCTCTATCGGCGACAGACCGCCGCAGGACGCAGGGAGTAAAACCTATTCCTGGAGTCCGGACGACACTCTCATGGAAGAAGCCCTTCACCGTTTCAGCAAAGCCGGGAAATGGGAGGCGGCTCTGTTTCTTTCCACGCGCCTGAATCCGGAACACTTCACACAGGATCAGCTGGATCTGGTCTCCGGATATTACGGGAAAGTCTTCGGGGACGCCTTCCGGAAAGAAACAGAGCGCTGGAAAAAGGAGACGTCCTCCCCAAGCTTCGATTTTGACAGACTCTCCCTGCCGGATGCGGCGGCTTTTCTGGAAAACATCCGCCTTGAACTGCTGAACGGACGGATTTCCGGGGAAATCGTGTCCATTCTGATGCGGGCGTTTCTGAATTCCCCCTCGGATACGTTTCTGCGGCATTTCGCCCTGGCGCAGCTTCAGGAGAATCCGCCCGCCCTGCCGGTCGCCTACGGGGGAAAAGAGTCAGAGGAATTTTTTCTTCAGCGCTTCCGGAACGATCCGTTTTTCCCGCGGGAATACATGAATTCACGCTTTGAGCTGATCCTGAACGCGCTTGCCCGCGCCCCGGAGGACGGACCGGACAAAAAGTGGATTCTTTCCCTTCCCGCGGGAAAGGAACAGGCAAGGACGCTCAGGAAAGTGATTCGTTCCGGGGATCGGGATCTGGAGCTGAAGGAATATCTTTCGCTCCCCGTCTCCATGAGACGCCTGATTGCGCTCAGGGCGTTCTCCGGCCCCTCCGCCATGAGTCGGGATCTTCTGGGCAAATCGTTCCGATCCCATTTACAGGGTCTGGAATGGATTCAGGTACTTCGGGCAAACGCCAGGACGGACGGATTTCTTCTTTCGGCATTCCGCTCTCTGCCGGGTGTTCTGAAAGCGCTGCACAAACTGGACTATACGGAAGCGGAAACGTGTTTTCTCAGGAGCTGGAATCTGATTTTCGGGGAAGCGCCTTCCGCGGAGATCCGGGAAATGTTTTCGCGTCCTCTGGAAATGGAGAGGAAGCTCTGGAAGGAACTGGTTCATGAGAAGCTGTGGAAACATTCCTCCATGCTGTTGCAGGAACCGGAGGGGAAAGTTTCGGAGAACGCCGCATTTTACCATGCGGTCACGACAAGCTTTCCGGTATCATCCGTCAAGAATGAGAGTCTTGAAAACCGGAGACGCCTCCTTCTGGCGCTGGTCATGCTCAACCGCGGAGAGGATCCGCGTTACATCCATCTCAATGTGCACATGAAACAGAAAGACCTGATCCGGGAACTGGATCTCAAGGAGCTCAAGGAAAATGAATGACCGGGAGGAGAATCGGATCCCCGCCCCGCAGGAGGAGGCGCTGAATGCCTCGGAAGGGCGCAGGATGGCAGTGCTCAACGTGTACTCGAAATCGGGGACTCTGCTCAGCTCCCTGCCCCTGGAGGACGGAACTTACACTATCGGACGGGGAGACGACTGCGACATTCAGTGTGAAGGAGCAGCGAACGTCTCGCGCCATCATGCCCGTCTGACTGTGGACGGGCGCAAGGCGTCCATCAGGGACCTGAACAGCACCGTGGGGATGATGGTCAACAGCAAGATCGTCACGGAAGCGGATCTCGGGGACGGAGACAGCATCCAGCTGGGCATGATGAAATTCTCCTTCCACCTGCCCCCGCTGCAGGAGGAGGAAAACGAAAAGAAGGCCCAGAAATACAAAGCCGTCGAACACTCCGACGCGGTGGCGCACCTGGACAGGGACCTGACGGATCTGGCCGAAAAATGCCGGACCATCCGGGATGAAGTGGCGAAAGTCATTGTGGGCCAGCAGGACATCGTCGAAGGGATTCTTGCCTCGCTTCTCTGCCAGGGGCACTGCCTTCTTGTGGGAGTTCCCGGACTTGCAAAGACGGTAATGGTCTGCACTTTTGCCAAGGTGCTCGGGCTGGCGACGCAGCGCATTCAGTTCACTCCGGACCTGATGCCTTCCGACATCATCGGAAGTGAAATGCTCAAGAAAAAGGAAAACGATTCCGTTCCGGAACTTCAATTCGTCCAAGGGCCGATCTTCACCCAGCTTCTGCTTGCGGACGAAATCAACCGGACTCCGCCGAAAACGCAGGCGGCGCTGCTGGAAGCCATGCAGGAACGTCAGGTGACCGTTTCCATGAAATCCTACCAGCTGCCCCTTCCCTTCTGCGTCATTGCAACCCAGAACCCCATTGAACAGGAAGGGACCTACCCTCTGCCGGAAGCCCAGCAGGACCGCTTCATGTTCTGTCTGCACCTGGACTATCCCGCAATAAAGGAGGAACTGGAAATTATGGTGCGCACAACTTCAGGAACAGTTCAGCCCGAATGCCGCGGAGTGATCGAACAGAATGAAATCATCCGATTTCAGCAGATTGTCAAAAATGTGGGTGTGCCGGACGAACAGCTGGAACTGGCCGTGAATGTCGTCCGCGCGACGCGTCCGCGGACTCCGGAAGCGGAACGGCTCGGGCTCGCCGGACTCATCGACTGGGGCGCAGGTCCCCGCGCCGGCCAGGCACTCATCCGCGGGGCCAAGGTCTTCGCCGCCATGGACGGAAGGCCCGCCATCTCCAGAAACGACATCGGCAGGCTTCTTCTTCCTGTCCTCCGCCACCGCATCTCCTGCAGTTACCGGGCCCGTTCCGAAGGAATGAATGAGGATGACATCATCCGCATCATCCTGGAAAAGATGAATCTGCAGAAATAAATTCCCAAAACCAAAACGCGGGAACGGAAAGGATCATTCCCTTGACCTGTTCAGAGATGAAACGGATTATTTGGATCAGAGGCAGACGTCTCCTTTTTGTCCTGCTTCTGTTTTTCCATATGGGGGCACTCCCGGCGCATTTGTATGCCCAGGAGGTCCCGTCTCAGCAGAAGATCAATCTTCTTTCGGAACTGATCACACTGGCACTGAAAAAGATGCAGAATGAGAACGGGTCCTTTTGCTATATTCCGGGGAGCAATCAGTATCTTGTCGGAGCCAGTGCGCTGGTGCTGTACGCGCTTTCGTCTTCCGGCCTTCCGGAAGACGATCCGGTCATCCGGAAAGGAGCGGATTTCCTGGACAAAGCAGTCAGCACATCCACCTATGAGGAGGGACTGGTTCTCTGCGCACTGGGGAAGATCAATCCCGGGAAATACGGAAAACGGATGCAGATCGCTCTCCGAAACCTGATTTCCTGGCAGGGGAAGGACGGCGGATGGGGATACGGGATGCCGATCACGCGTTCAGACGAATCCTGCTCGCAGTACGCCGTGCTGGGACTCTCCGCCGCGGCGGAAGCGGGACTCGACATTCCGGGAAAAGTTCTGGAGGACGCAAAAAAATATTATCTGAAACAACAGCATTCAAACGGGTCCTGGGGATACGTCGGGACGGAAGGGACGCTTTCCATGACCTGTGCCGGACTGGCGAGTCTCACCCTTCTCGGGGAAAAACCGGACATTCCCGTCCCGGAACGCTGCGGCACATACCGCGGGAGTCTGGAAATGCGCAAAGGTCTTCAATGGCTGGGCGCACATTCAAAAAATTTTCTCAGCAAAGTGGAACGCTATCCGAACGGATATGGGTATTATGCGCTTTACGGCATGGAAAGGGTCGGGATTCTGAACGGGATCAGGGAATTCGGCGATACGGACTGGTATGCGGCTGGTTGTCTCAACGTTCTGGAGAAGCAGAGATGGTCCCTGAAAGTGACGGACATGGCCTTTGTCCTTCTGTTCATCGCCCGCAACGCCGCCCCCTACGCCATCTGCAAGTGGGAGTGGGACGGAGACTGGAATCCAGACAGATTCGACATCAGAAACTGGACGGAACGGGCCGCAAAGATACTGAAACGGCCGCTGGACTGGCAGACTTCGCGCCTCGATTCCGATGAAGCCCTTGTACGGGCAGGCAGATCCAGCATGATCTATCTTTCGGGACACGGAGCGTTCAAGGCGTCACGCCTGGAGCTGGACAATCTGCGGAAATTTCTCGATGCCGGCGGAGTCGTGGTTGCCGAACCCTGCTGCGGGGACAGGACCTTTCTGCGGACTTTCCGCAACGTCATGGAAAAACAGCTGGAACCGGGGAAGGACTTCCGCTTCCGGAAAATCGCAAGCGAACATCCGCTCATGAATTCGCCTTTTCTTCTGGATGAAAGGGACGTTGTCATCTACAATCTGCGGAAGGGATGCTCCCGGAAACAGATCTTCCTCCTCGAAGACGACATCTCCTGCACGCTGAACGGCGACGATCCCAGAAAAGGCGTCCGGAAAGATGCCTGGGAAACCGCCATCAATCTTCTTTCCTACGCTCTGAACAAACGCAAGGCGCACGGCAAGTTTGAAGAGGTCCGCTTCCGTGAACTTTCCGTGGAGGAGGAACTGAACAGCAAAGCCGTCCGGGGAAGCGGAGCCGTCTACGCCTATGAAAACCCTCTCGGGCGCATCCGTTTCGACGGAGAGTGGGATTCGGACCCGAATTTCATCCGGAATCTTGCGGAAAACCGGGATCTCCCTCCGGAAGTCCCGCTCTTCGACGCTCAAATCCCGGTCGATCCCGAATCCGACGATATTTACGCATGCCGCCTGCTTCTTCTCAGCGGACACGGGGTGCCGCGCCTTTCCCCACAGGCCGTTGCGAATCTTCAGAAATACCTCCGTTCCGGAGGCAAACTTCTCGTCGAGGCCTGCTGCGGAGACACGGTTTTCGACAATTCTTTCCGGGAACTCTCCAGACATCTCTTCCCCGGAAGGCCCCTGACTCCGATCCCGGAAGGGGATCCCGTCTACCGTCTTCCCTATTCCCTTACAGTTGCAGGCAAGTCCCCCGGCAGCACGACGACGGCAGCCTGGAAAAAACAATACGGATCAGACAAGATCCAGCCTCTCTACGGAATCCGCGGCGTCGGAAACTCCTGGGACATGATATATCTGCCCTACGACATCACCTGCGCTCTGGAAGGCGATCTGGAAGAAGACATCCCGGCCCTGAAGGGCGAATCGGCCATACGCCTCTTCACCAACATCCTTTTCGCCCTCTTTGAACTGAATGCCGAAAGGAGCGAAAAATGAACGCTTTTCAGGAGAAATCCTTCCGGGACAAATGGTCGCCCGAGGCTCTGGCGGCAATCGGCAGGCTGGACTTCATCGCAAGAGAAATCCTTGACGGAGTTCAGCAGGGGCTTCACCGCTCCATCCGCCGCGGCTTCAGCTCCGAATTCTTCGACTACAAAAATTATCAGCCCGGCGACGATGCCTCCAGAATCGACTGGCGCCTTTTTGCAAAAACCGGGAAATACTACATCAAACGCTTTGAAGCCGAAACCAGTCTGGAATGCATGATCCTGGCCGATTTCTCCCCCTCCATGCGCTGGCGCTGGAAGGACACGGTCTCCAAATCCGATTACGCCGCCTGCCTTCTGGCGGCGCTGGCGCTGCTTTTCACCCGGCAGCGGGATCTGGTGGGGCTGCACAGTTTCGGAACGCATCCGGAAAGACACATTCCTCCCCGCGCCTCCTCTAAACAGGCGGAACTTCTGATTTCCATGATGCTGCCCTCCGGTTCCCCTCTGCGGGCGGCGACAGCAAGAGGGGGCGCGAATGCAGCAGCAGGAGAGGTACGCAGATCCGAAAAGGGAAAGGTGTCCTCTCTTCTCCAGACCGCGCGCGGGATTTCCTCCATTCTCCAGCACCGCGGGCTGATTCTTCTCGCCAGCGATTTTGAAATGCCGGAAGAGGAAATCCAAGAAAGCTTTTCCCTTCTGAAAGGAAAAGGCAATGAACTGGTGGTCTTCCATCTTCTGGACATCGCCGAAATCACATTGCCCTTTGAGGAAGCGACTCATTTCCGCGATTCGGAAACCGGGCAGCTCATGCCCGTCCGGATCAAGACGCTCCGGGAAACGATGAGACAGCGGGTCGAATCCTTCCGTGCGGCCGTCAAGTCCGCCGCGGAAGCGGTGAATGCCGACTATATTCCGGCGGATACGGCCATGTCCCCCGTGGATGTCATTCTCCGCATGAATCAGGTAAGAAAGGAGCATTTCTGATGCCGGTTTTCCTGAATCCATGGGCTCTGGCCGGACTGACGGCAATCGCGATTCCTCTGGCCATTCATCTGATCCGGCTGAGGAAGAGGGAATTTGAGGTGCCGTCGTTGCTGCTTTTCACGAATTTCCGGAAACCGAGCAGGAAAAGGGAAATTGAAAACGTGATTCTCATGATTCTGCGCTGTCTGCTGATTGTCTGTCTGGTGCTGCTGCTGGCGCGTCCGGTCTTCCGCGTCAGGGGGGAATCCCCGTCCTTCCGTCCGGAGGATTCAATTCTGGTCATTCTGTTCGACAATTCCGTCGCCTCCGCAGAAACGTTCGACGGGCAAAGACAGTTCGACAGCATGAAAGAGCGCCTCTCCGAATTTCTCCGTACTCTCCCCCCCGATGCAAAACTCATTCTCTGCGGCACGGTCCCCGGTTCAACGCCGTCAGCGCTCATGAGCCCGCGGAATACGCTGAGTCTGCTCGAATCCATGGAAAGTTTTTTCCCCGTTCTGCCCGATTACCCGGGCGCGCTTCAGAAAATCCGGGAAATCCTGGAAAAGAATGCGGACGCGTTCAGAACGTTTGCTCTGCTTTTCGCCTGTCCGCCTCTCCGGGAAAGCATCCGGAATCTGGCTGCGGGGGCGGAGGAACAGGGACTCTCTCAAAACGCATGGAACGCTCTCCTGCCCCGGACGGACAGCCTGCCGGATCCCTATCTGATTTCCGCGGAACGGATCCGCGATGAGAGAAATCCGGGGATCCGGGTGTTTTTCTCGGGGGACCACACCCGCCTGGCCAACGCCGTCCTGACCGTCAGCGAACACGGAGGGAAAGAAAGAAACGACCGATTCAGCATCCCTCCGGAACAGATTCCGGACGGAAAGACGGAAATCCCGGAATCCCGTCTTTCCGTTGATCTCCGCGCGCCTCTGGTTCTCGGAATTTCCTCTTCTTCCGGGAAAGAAGGCGCTTCGGGGGACCGTCATGCGCTCATTTCTCCCCTTGCGGAATATTTCCTCGCGCCGGATGACGGCGGAAAGAAAAAAACTCACACGCTGATCCTGCATGACGGTTCCCCGGAATCCCGTTCCGCCGTGCTCCTTCTCCACGCCGCATTGAAAAACGCTGAAACTGTCGCAACTTCCAGCATCGGGGGAAAAAGTGCCGGGGAAGGCGAAGATGGACTCGGAGAAGGACAGCGCCTTCTGGAAACCTTCAACTACAGCTCCGCACTTTCCAGGATGCAGACGGATTCTCCGGACCAGATCATTCTCCCGCCTGTCCGCAGCAGCAATGAGCTGCTGGAACGCCTTCTGGAGAAAGCCGTCTCGGACGGGAAAACCCTCATGCTCTTTCCGCAGCCGGGACTTCCCGGATTCCGCGTGCCGGGTGTCGAGGAGGAATTACAGATCCGATCCCTGGAACCGCTCCGTTTCGGGGCTCCGCGAAAGGTGGAGCTGGTACAGACTCCGGAAATCCGGAGGGAGTTTTTCCCACTCTTCAGCAAGGGATTCTCCCTCGCCTCGGTGGAAGAGCTTATCCCCTTCGCAGAGGAGAAAAACGACAGCATCCTCTTCCGCGCAGGCAACAAAGCTCTGCTTTCCAGACGCCCTCTGCCGAACGGAGCCGAACTGATTCTGTGGGCTGTGCCCTTCCGGAATCCGCCTCTGACGCTTGTCATGAATCCGCTTTTCCCCGCCCTGCTGGAAAAGCTCCTTCCCGCGGGGCAGACTCTCCCTGACGGCCAGTTCCATTGTACGGACCTGCTTTCCCCCGCAGATTTTCTCCCGCTCGGAAAAAACGGAGGATTTCTGACTCTGCATCTGCCAGGAGGAAAAAGCGAGAAAATCCGCGCTCTTCCCGACAGCGTCGAAATCCCTTCCTTTGATCTTTCACAGCCCGGTTTCTATGAATTTTCCTCCGCCTCCGAAAAAAACAGCGCCTCTTCCCCGGGAAAAAATTCAGGAAAAGGGAAAAGGGGAGCACTGGAGACAAAGACGGGTGTGGAGGAACGGATTATTGCGGTCAATTGCCGACGTCTCCCCTCCAACGGTGCCGGCAGGGAGGAAATCGCCCGGATCCTGGGACTTCCTTCTGAAAACGAATGGATTCCATCGTACCGGACACTCCGGAGCGCGCCGCTTCCCGGAGCCGGGGCTCAAGCTCAAACGCCGGAAGAAGCGGGAAGGCCCCCCACGGTGCCGGCAGGAGAAGGGGAAGAGACGAGTCACGGAAAGGATGGAAAGGACGGGGAAATGTACTTCCCTGTCGGCTTTTCAGCCCTGCTTCTTGCCGCAGTGCTGGGGGCGGAAATGCTTTTTGCATCCATGGCGGGAAGCAGCGGCGGACGGAAAAGAAGAAAGGAGGAGTGGACAGCATGATGATGAATCTCTCCCCCGAAATGATTCCCCTCCTTTTCTGGGCGGGATGTGCTCCGCTTTTCCTTCTGGCGCTGGGGCTGGAATTTTTTCTACGGAAGGAAAGAAGCCTGTGGAAGAAACTTCTGTCCGGCACTCTCAGGGCAGGAGCGCTTTTCTGCATGGGCGCTCTGCTGGCGGACAGGATTGATTCGGAATGGACCGAAAAAAAGCAAATGCCTCCGCTCCTGCTCCTGGAAGACGTTTCCGCAAGCATGAAACAGGGGGGACTCTGGAGCGAAGAAGAAAAGAAAAAACTTTTGGAAGCACTCCTCCGGGAACAGCGCCGGCCTGCCCGCCATGCCGCCACGGCCTTCTCCTCATCCTTCTCCTCATCCGGAGCCCACTTCCCGCTCCTGCACTTCCGTTTTTCCGACAGACTCTATGAAGGAGAAGATCTGGGAACGGCGGGAAAAAGAAATTTCCCGGGCGAAAAAGGAAATGCCGCAGCCCCCTCCCCCGATGCGGAATATGCCACGGCGCTCGGAGATGCTCTTCTGGAAATCGCGCAGCTGTATCCGAGCTCCAACATTCTTCTGCTTTCCGACGGAATTTCCAATGCCGGGATCTCCCCTTTCTACGCCTCGGATCTGCTGCGCTGTTCCGGGAATGCCGTCCATCCGCTCCTGGGCAGCGGGGGAAGTGGAGAGAAAGGGGAGCGCCGCCGGGCCCTCAACCTCTCGGTCAGGACTCAGGAAAGGGCGGACGACGTCGATGCGGACGGACGGCTTTACTTCATCGACCCCCGTCTTGAAAATCTGGATTCCCCCTCCGCCCTTCAACAGGATCCTGATGGCGATGACAATCTTTCCGAAGTCACAACTCTTTCGATCCGAATAGATGGAAAACTTCTTCACGAGGAATCCCTCACCCTTTCCCTCACAGCCGGATCCGCCCCGCTGACCCGGCGGATTCCCGATCCGGAAGACCTGGAACCGGGCTGGCACGAATATGAAGTCAGTCTTTCTCCCCTAAAAGGGGAACGCCGCCTTTCCGACAATACGGCAAAAGGAGTCCTGCAGTCTCACTCCGGCACGGGAGTCCTGATTCTGTGGGACAGGAACTCACCGGAACTGAACGCTTTGCGTGAAGTGTTCCGCCGTCGTTATCCTTCCGCGTTCTTCTCCTACGCCAGCAGCTTCGCAAAAGAATCCCCTGCGCGGAAAACGGAACTGGTCCGGAACGCGGTCCTGCTGCTGCTCGGGCCCGGCTGTCCTCCGGATCTTTTCGGCGCGCACGCACTGAAACTCCTCCGGGGAAAACTCGAAAAAGACGAGATGACTCTGATTTTTCTGCATCCCCAAACCGTGGGCTCCTGGCTCGGAGAACCCGGATTCGGAGAGCTTCTTCCCGTGACGGGAAAAGGAAGCGCGCAGAGTTTCAAATCCCCCCTGTCCGCGGAATTTTCTCCTTCCGGAGAGGAGGGAACCCCCAGACTCCGCCTCCCCTTCCACAATCTCTGGCACTTCCCGCTCAAGCCGTCCGGCGGCGCCGCGGTGCTCCGGAGCGCCAGGGCCGGCGGCATGGAACCGGGAAGCAGAAAGACGCCTCAGACGGAAGAAACATTCCCTCTCCTGATTTCCAGCGGGAAATGCGTCATTGCCGCTTTCACGGGGTCCTGGAGATGGAAACAGCATCCCGAACGGGCAGTTCAGCAGATCCACTCCGCCTACTGGGAAGATCTGCTGGACAGGACAGACCGTTTCGGGAAAGAGGCTCTGCACCTCGTTCTGGAACCGGAAAAGCGCGACTCCGTGCTGCAGAATCTCTGCAGCGCCGTTCTCTCTTACAGCCCCGGCAAGGGAGAGACTTCCTCCCTGCTCTCCGCGGAACTGGAACTGCTCGGGGAGACGGGCAGTCCGGAAAACGCCCGCTCCCTTCAGAAGTTTCTGCCGCAGAAAGATGGGACATACCGGACCAGATTCCGGGTCGTCACTCCGGGAATCCACTGGTTCCGGGCAGCGGCGGACGTGCTCGTGGAAAAGGACGGCAGAAGCGTGAGGAAACGTCTCTTCAGCGGGAAGGTTCCCTTCATCGTGAAGGACGAACGTCTCGAAACGACGCGGGCCACGGACGGGGAACGGGTTCTCCGTGAAATCGCACGGCGCAGCGGCGGAGAAACGCTTTCTCTCCGCAGCCTGGAGGAAAAAGGACTGCCCTTCCCGATCAAGGAGCACAGCATGTACCGAAGAAATCCGCTTCCTTCCGGTGACAGAGAGAAGGAAACACTTCTCTTCCTTTCCGCCCTGCTTCTGCTCACACTGGAATGGCTTGTCCGCAGACAGGAGGATATGAAAGAAAATGCGTAGAAACTTTTCTCCGGAACGGATTCCGCCCGGATTCCGGCAGGTGCTTCTGTTTTTCTTCTGCCGCCGTTTCCTGTTTGCCACAGGGGCGGCCTTCCTGGTGTTCAGCGTGCTTCTGTACGGGACGGCGCTGTTTTCAGAACCGCTCGGAAGGATGCCGGATTTTTGCCGCCACGGACTGCTTTTTCTACTGGCCCTGGGGATTCCGGTATTTTTCCTGTGCATGTTTCTGTCGATTCTTCTTTCCGGGGAGCGGCTTCTGCACGGACTGCTGAGCCTGACTTCACTGGCGTCCCAAAAAGCCTTTGACCTGGCCTCCCCGTTTCTGACTCGTGCGATGCACGCGGCGGATGCGGAAACGGTCCTGAATCTGCTCTCTTGGAAAATCCGGGAATACGCCACTGCGGAGCTTCTGGCGGGCGCGTGCTTGAAAAACACATGGGGCTTCCTCTTCATGCTGGGGACGGGAGTTTTCATTCTGTTTCTTCCCGTGCCCGGGGGGAGAGGATGCCTGCCATCCGGGAAAATGGAACTCTGCAGAAACATCGTGTTCGGCACAGACCAACTGACCTCTCAGAATCTGGAAATCACCGGAATTTATCCGGGAGACAAGCTCCTGAAAAGAGACACTCCATGGATTGTCAGAGTCGGTTTCAACCGGGATCTGCAGCAGAAACTGCCGAAAGAGGTACTCCTGGGAGCTGAACTTGCCGTCCCGCTGGAAAAAATCGCCCCGGGGGTATACCAGGCCATCATGCCTCCCTTGAAAGACGAGGAAGCCTCTTATGTGATCAGGGCGGAAAACCGCTTTTCTCAGAAATTCACGGTAAAGACAGTCCAGTCGGAGACACCGGTCATGGATTCCGCCTTCGTCTTTGCCGATGCTGCAAAAGCCAAAAGACTGGACACAGCCGCATTCCCGTGGACCGTCCCGGAAGGCGCGGATCTGGAAATCTGCCTCAGGACAGAGAGAAAACCCGAATCCATCCATCTGGAAGGATCCGGCGGTCTGGCAGGGGATTTCAGCTGTGATCCGGCAACGGGACTCTGGAAAATCCGTTTCACCGTCTGGGAGACGGGCGTATTCTCCTTCCAATGGACCGAAATTGACGGAACCAAATCGGTTTCCGACATCTTCCCGGTCAACATTCAATCAAACCACGCTCCGGATGCCGCCATCCTGGACCCCGCTCAAGATCTGGACCCCATCCGCCTTTCCGGTCAGGGAATCATCCTCAGCGCAGACGACGATTCGGGAATCGCCGAGATGATCCTGCATGTCAATGACCTGAATGGAAAAGGGGAGGAACTCTTCCGCCTCGCCGTCCCCCCCGGAAAACAGAAGCCTCCTCTGAAGGGCCGGATCCGCTTCCCGCAAAGCGTTTCCAACCGGATTACGGGAACCGTCATCGCAATGGTCGCCGAGGCAAAGGATCATTCAAAAATGCAGAAAAACGCCTTCTCCCCACTTCAATTCCATCCGGTCGTCAAAATTTCCGAAGCGGAACTCCTGAATTCGCCTCCGCTTTCCGCCCTTTTTGAAGCCTGGCTCAAAAACCGTCTCAATTCCTCCATGAATGAAAAAATGAAAAAAGGCCTCACGCAGGAGAAGGAGGAGGAGAAGAAGAATGCAAAGGACTCTGCCTCTTCTCCCCGAAGGAAAAAGTCTCCGCAGAAAGAAGTGAAAAAACAGAAGGAGCAAAAGGAGAAGGAGGCGCAGAAGCCGTCTCCGCAGGAAGACAGCACGTCTCCGCAATCCGATGCCGAATCCGCTGAAAATGCCTCCTCTTCCGCAGAGGAACAGAATGAGAACGGCAGCTCTCCCCAATCCGGCGCCACCACTACCACTCCCGGATCCGAACCCGAATCCAGTCCTCCGGGAGCGGATTCAGAATCCAGATCCGCCGCCGCGACGGCGGAACGTGAATCCTCTTCTCCGGAAGGGAAAGCCCCGGAGCCGCAGGGGGAAAATCAAACGGAAACAACGGATCGTCCCGGAGACTCCAGGGAAAAAACCGGAACTCCCGAAAAGAATGATGAAAAGGAAAAGAAGAAGAAAAAGAATCAAAGTGAATGTTCCGGGGATTGCAACTCCCCATCAGAGTGTCAGGGTTCCTGCAGCAACCCGCAGGGCAGCAAGGGCGGCGGCGGAAGCAGTGCTCCCGCCCCGGAAGGAGAAAGCGGAGATGCGTCTGCGTCCGCGTCTGCGTCTGCCGGATCGGCTCCGGGGGAAAGTGAAAAATCCTCCTCCCCGTCTCAGCAGGAGGGGAAAGGGAAAGATTCCGGAGAGCAGGGAGAAACCCCAGCCGCTCCCGCATCTTCGGGAAATGACGGGAGTCCTGCAGAAATGAAGAAGAGCAACAGCCCCGCCGCCGCGGAGGGAGAAGGAGAGACTCCTTCCGCTTCCGATCCCACATCCTCTTCCTCCAGAGAAGAATCAAATTCTCGTGACCGCGGGGAAGACGGAAGAGCCGGATCCCGGCAAAGGAGCGGAACGGCACAGGCTTCCGGCGAAGGCTCCTCATCAGCCTCCGAATCCCCTTCCGAGGCATCGTCTTCCGGCGCATCCGGGGCACAGCGGCAGGATCCGCTGAAAAACGGAGAAGAAGTCAGGGGAAACAATGAGGATGAGGAAGACTCTTTCTCCCCGGAGAAACAGGAGAATCCATCCGCCGCAGTAAAAAAGCCCCAGGGAGGAAGGAATTCTTCAGAAGTACATTCCGCGGGAGAAAATTCTTCTCAGGGAGAAAATTCTCAAAACAGTGCCAGCACTTCTCCGTCGCCTGCGGAGAAAAACGGGGAAGGAAGCGGGAAAGAGGCTTCCTCATCTTCTTCTCCCCCTTCTACCTCTTCTCCATCCTCTTCACCGGACGGAGAATCTTCCGCAGCAGCCTCCGTTTCTTCCGAATCAGGGGACGCATTTCAAAGCGGTCTCAGTCCTGTCGGCGGCCCCGGTCTCCGGAAAGAGGAAAAAGACGCTGCCGGAGACAAAGCGGACGGAGCCGCATTTTCGCAGGAACTGCACTTCACAGGCGGGATCAAGGAAAGTTTTCCAGGCAGTCGGAAGGAGCAGCAGCCCCCCCCGCGGGATTCCATTTCAGGCGTCAATCCTTCCGCCGCCCCCTTCTCCACTCGGAAACAAAGGAAAAAAGAACCTTCCGAAGACGGAGAAGGCGCCATGGGATCCGCCCGGGAAAGCTCCCGGGACGTCATCCGAATCGGGGATTTTGAACTCCGTTCCATGGACAATTTCCCCGGAGAGATTTTCCCGGAGAACCTCTTTAACGAAGAATTGAAAAAATATGAGAAAATCAAACCACGCCTGACAAGGGAAGAACAGGAAAAGGCCGATGAATACTTCCGAGACCTCCGAGCTCTTCTGAGAGACGATTCGCCGGAGACTCCCTCCCGAACCTCTCCATGAGATTCCCAGACTTCTTCCGGCGCACCCCCTCCCCCCTCCTCTCCTCCTCATGACACGAAGAAACGAACGGCGGCGGGCCGGGTGCAAGGCATCCCAAGCAACTCAAGACATTTCAAGACAGTTCAAAACATCTCAAGATCATTCAACAAGAAAGCGAGGCGGCAGCTTCCCTGAGGGGAACACAGAGAAAAAAAATACGTCGGGAAAACAACGGGGACCTCTTTTCCCCGGATTCGATTTCCCTAGCAAAAGTCTTTTTTCTCGCTTTCTCCTCCCCCGGAGGCCGGCTGGAGACGAAGAAAAAAACATCCGGGGGTGACAGACGAAACAGAAAACAAGATCGGGAAACGGAAACAGCAAACTGGAAAGGAAACGAAACAGTTATGGGACAGGATCAGATGGAACGGACACAGATGGAACTGGATCAGATGGGACAGACTCTGATGGAACAGACACATCCGTGCTGCGCGGAACATGCGGCGCAAGCGAAACGGAATTCTGTGAAACAGATCTGGATTTTTCTGATCGGGATGCTGTGGGGGAGCGCGCTGATGTTCATCGGAGGAGTTCTGTTTCTCCGTCATAATCTGCTGGAGGAACGCCGCACAGAACGGGATTTTGATTCCGTCATTTCAGATCTGCATTCAGGTACGGGGAAAGCGCCCGGATGGGAAATCCGGAATGCAGGATGCCCGCTCCCGCCCTCGGGGGACGGGTGCCGGATGCAGAGCTTCCAGCTCTGTCAGAAGGATTACGCTTCAGAACTGATTGGAAGAGAAGAAGACAGGAAAATTTCAGCGCTTCTGCCCTGCACCTTTTCCGTTTATGAGAAAAAGGACGGACATGTGTATTTGTCCCGTCTGAACGTGAAACTGCTGGGACGCCTTCTGGGGGGGATGCCCGCGTACGTGTTTCCGGCGAAAGTCTCCCCCGAACAGGAAAGATTCCTGGAGCATTTGAAATTTCAATAAGGATTGAACGATTCGATTTGCAAATGACACACCGCGGTGGTAGATTAAAGAATTGCATGAAAACCACTAAAACGCATGGGATACATGCGAAGGAGTTGTAAAAATGGTGAAAATTCTGCATGACAGTGATGCCGACATGGCATTTCTGAACGGGAAAACAGTCGCGGTAATCGGGTATGGAAGCCAGGGCACAGCCCAGGCGAACTGCATGAGGGATTCCGGCGTGAATGTCATTATCGGCTCCAGAAAAGGGCCTTCCTTTGACCGCGCCGTTGCGGACGGGTTCCAGGTTATGAGTCCGTCTGAGGCCGCAGAAAAAGCGGATATCATTCACCTTCTTCTGCCGGACGAACTCCATGCACAGACCTATGCGGATGCTATTGCACCCCACATGAAAGCGGGCAAAACGCTGAGCTGTTCGCATGGATTCAATATTGTCTACAAGCGCATTGTCCCTCCCGCGGATGTGGATGTCATCATGGTGGCGCCGAAGAGTCCGGCGACGGAAGAACGCAAAGCGTATCTTTCCGGATTCGGAGTTCCCGGACTTGTCGCAGTCAAGCAGAATCCCTCCGGGAAGGCTCTTCAGACCGCGCTTGCCATGGCAAAGGCCATGGGCTTCACCCGCGCAGGGGTGCTCGAATGCACCTTTGAACAGGAAACGTACGAGGATCTCTTCGGGGAGCAGAACGTGCTCTGCGGCGGTCTCGTCGATCTCATGAAATACGGTTTTGAAGTGCTGACAGAAGCGGGGTATCCTCCGGAAATGGCATACTTTGAAGTCGTCCATGAAGTCAAACTGATTGTCGACATCATCATCGAAGGCGGCATTCAGCAGATGAACAAAGTCATCTCCAACACCGCTGAATTCGGTGAATATTACAACGGTCCCCAGATCATTACGCCAGAGGTGAAGGAAAATATGAGAGCCTCCCTCAAGCGGATCGAAAGCGGTGAATTCGCTAAAAAGTTCATCGAAGAATTTGAAAACGGCTATCCCTGTCTGCTTCAGAAGCGGAAGGAACTGGGCGAACACCAGGTCGAAATCACCGGAAAGAAGATTCGCTCCCTCTTTGAACGGAAAGGCTGACGGTCTTCTCTTTTTCCGGGGGAAGGAAAATTCTCTTTCCCCTCCTTTCACATCTTTCCATCTGCTCATATCCGGCATCGTCAAAGGACCGGAGGTGGCAGCGGAAGGAGAGAAAGGACCGGGAAGAAGAATTCAAAGCTCCCTCTTTCAGGACGGCTCCCCGCAAATGCAGGGAGCCGTTTCTTTTTGCCGTCATGCCTCATGGCGTTCGTTCTCCCAGACCTGGGAATCAACACTGTTTTTACCGTTTTTCTTCCGGGGGAAAGATCAGAATCCGGCTTCATTCAGTGTGAGTCTTCAGTTGAAACGGCTTCAGTTTCCTTTTTCAGGGAGCCTGTTTACCAATCGCGAAAAAGATAAAAGCGCTTTTCTTTTAACAGGAAAATCTCCGAGAGCAGAGATAACGTTCTCCCTTGCCGGAGGATACACAAGTAATATGAGGCGGGAGAGGAAAAAACATTCCGATTCTGCTTTCAAATTCCGGGATCAGGCCCTTCTCTATTCAGGAAATTCTGTCCGCTTTTATATTGCCCCCATTGAAAGATGTGCTAAATTAGAATCTGTTCACACTATTGCATCTATAATCATGGCAAATAAAATAAATCCCGAGAAGATAATATCCAGCTTGTC
>CAKUDG010000007.1 GCA_934644965.1 uncultured Victivallales bacterium
TAAGTTTTTATCGGGTTGTGCTGGTCTGGGTTCAAGGATGGTTTATGCAAATTCCAAGTTGAACTTTGAATTTGCATCATTGGCAGGGGAGGGGGATGTTCTTTCAAAGGAGAGAACAGAGAGAAACAGTGGAATTGTTTGGGTTTTTCTTTCCGACATTCTGCGGCTGGTGCAGGCCTGCTTTGAAAAAGAGCATGTTACAAATGGAATAAGAACCAAAATGATGTTCTAAAAATGTTCTAATTCGTGTTCTAAAAGCAATAAAAATCAGCTTGATTCAGGATGAGGCAGAGAAGTTGGTTTTGTGTTGCTTCTTGCTTGTAATCAGGGAGTTGAAATGGCGTCCCGGGAGGGGATCGAACCCCCGACCCACTGCTTAGAAGGCAGTTGCTCTATCCTCTGAGCTACCGGGACTCCTGAAAAAACGGAACACAACACCTTAATGTAAAGCGAGTCTCCGAAAAATCAATCCCCGCCCCGAAAAAAATCTCCCGATTGACAGCGGACGGACTGGCAATCCCCGGAAAACAGGATACAATACCTCCCGGCGGCTCCGCTTTACAGACTGCGTCCGGCGATCACCCCCTTTCTGTCCATCATCCATTCGGGAGCATGAGGAAACGGTATGAAGCTTCAATTTGCCAAAATGCACGGAGCGGGCAACGATTTCATCGTCGTCGATGACACTCCTGCCCGCCGGACCTATTCACCGGAACAAATCCGGAAACTCTGTCGGCGGCGCACCGGAATCGGCGCAGACGGTTTGATCTCCCTCCAGGCTCTTCCAGATTCTTCCGCAGTCCGAATGAGTTTTTTCAACTGCGACGGTTCCCGCGCAAGTCTCTGCGGCAACGGACTTCGCTGTGCCGCCGCATTCGCAGGGAAATACGGACTCGCGGAAGGTCCCTTCATCCGCTTCGTCACAGACAGCGGAATTCTCTGTGCCGAACTGCTGGGAAACAATCAGGTCCGCATTGAACTGCCTTTGACCGAGGATTTTCAGGAATACCCTTCCCTCCCCTCCGATGAAGGAGCCGGCATCAGGATGAAGGGATACCGTGGTGTTGTGGGAGTCCCCCATTTCGTGCTGCCGCTGCCGGATGTTTCAGATATCGACCTGCCCGCTCTCGGGCGTAGCATCCGTTTCCATCGTCTTTTTGCGCCTGGAGGAGTGAATGTGGATTTTGTTCAGGATCCCGCCGGATTGCCGGAAGGAAGTCCGCTCCCCATCCGCACCTATGAACGCGGAGTCGAAGGAGAAACCCTTGCCTGCGGAACGGGAATCGCTTCGGCGGCCTGCGCACTTTGGAAGTTTCGCGGGTCACCGGGAAAACAGACGTTTCTTTGCCGTTCAGGTGATCTGATACAGGTTGAAATCACCGCAAACGGAAGTATTGTAAACAAAATACATTTAACAGGTCCTGCCGCAGTCGCGTTCACAGGAGAGTGCGGGGATGATGAGGAAGAAGGCGGCAACCCCCCTTCGACGACTCCCCCGCAGTCCCTTCCGTGAGCAGGCAGTGCGGCAGCAGCCATGAGACAACTGAATCTCGACAGGAAAAAAACAGCTATGGAACTGCAAGGCGTTTACACGGCGATCGTGACCCCTTTTTCCGAAGGAGCGGTCGACTACGGGAAATTCGCGGAACTCGTCGAAATGCAAATCGAAGGCGGTGTGGACGGGATTGTTCCCGTGGGAACCACAGGGGAATCTCCGACTCTTTCGGTCGAAGAGCATATGAAGGTCATTGAAACGGCGGTGAAAGTTGCAAAAAAGCGCTGCAAGGTCATGGCAGGGAGCGGAGCGAACTCCACCGTCGAAGCAATTGAACTGACCAATTATGCGAAGTTCGCGGGCGCCGACTGCTCCCTGCAGGTTGCCCCGTATTACAATAAACCGACTCAGGAAGGTCTGTACCGCCACTTTTCCACCATTGCGGATGAATGCGGTCTTCCGATCGTGCTGTACAATGTGCCGGGAAGAACCGGCATCAGCATTGCTCCGGAGACGATTGCGCGTCTGGCTGGGAATGCGAATGTCATCGGAGTCAAGGAAGCAGGTGGAAATGCGGAGAGAGTTTCGGAAATCCTTTCCTTGTGCAATATCAACATCATGTCCGGAGATGACAGTCTCACGCTTCCCATGATGTCCCTGGGAGCCAAAGGCGTCATCAGTGTGGCCTCCAACTTTATTCCGAAGCTGATCAAAACCATGGTTGAATCCTGCCGAACCGGCGACTTCGCCACGGCTCTGAAAATTCACAACCGCTGTTACAGACTCTTCAAGCATCTCTTCATCGAATCGAATCCGATTCCTGTGAAAGCCGCCATGGCCATGCTTGGCATGATCCGTGAAGAATACCGCCTTCCGCTTTGTGAAATGTCCGAAAAGAATCGGAAGATTCTTGAAGAAACTCTTCGGAATTGTCTGGAACAATGAGTTGTTTTTCCCCTCCGGCGGAGAGAATGCCGGAGGGACAGACTTTGGGAATGAAAACAATGAATTTTGAAAAAAACTATGATGTGGTTGTGGCAGGCGGAGGCATGGCGGGGGTGGCCGCGGCTCTCGCCGCCGCAGAGGAAGGCGCCAGAGTCGCCGTCATTGAAAAAGCCGCCATCTTCGGCGGACTGGCCACCAGCGGACTGATCAACGCCTATCTGCCGATCTGCGACGGAAAAGGAACTCAGGTGTCCTTCTCCCTGGCCGAAAAACTTCTGCATGCCAGCTACCGCTACGGACCGAACACTCTCAAAAAGAAAGACTGGGGTGTGACCCCGTGGAAACCGGAGGCTGGACGTTATCAGACGGTTTTTTCCCCTTCCTCCTTCGCCATCGCTCTCGATGAACTCCTGCTGGAACGGAATGTGGACTGCTGGCTCGACACTCTCCTCTGTGCAGTCGAGACCGATTCCGATCAGCGTGTCACGGCTCTTCAGGTGGAGAATAAAAGCGGACGGGGCAGAATCGCTGCCTCTGTCTTCGTCGATGCCACTGGTGACGCCGATCTTGTCCGGCGCGCTGGCGGAAGAACCCGCGACGGCATGAACTATACTTGCATCTGGGTTCTTCATCACGATCATTCCGTTTCCCCGGAGAATTTTGAAAAACACTTCCCGATGGCTTATTTCACGGAAAAGGAATGTGACACTCATGGTGTCAGCGGTGCTGAAGTCAGCCGTTTCCTTCTCAAAGGCCGGACCATGCTCCGAGAGTTCTATCAGGAGCAGTATGCCAAGGGAAATGCCACGCCTGATTCGCTTTATCCTGTTCTTATTCCCACCATGCCGCAGTACAGGGTGATTTCCTGTATCGAGGGGAAGACCCGTCTTTCAGACGGAGCGGGTGCCACCCGTTTTGAAGATTCCATCGGGATTGCCGCGGACTGGCGTGGAAACGGAGCTCTGCCCCCCTGGGAAATCCCGTATTCCTCTCTGATTCCGGAATCCCTGAAAAATGTCCTTGCCGCAGGGAGAAGTTCTTCTGCCGAGGGGGAAGGGTGGGAAATCACCCGTGTGATTCCCTCTGCTGTGGTCACAGGGGAAGCGGCCGGAACTGCGGCGGCTCTTGCCGCATGCAGAAGGATTCCTTTGGAGACGCTTCCCTGCCAGGAGGTCCAGAAGACGCTCAGAAAACGCGGAGTTCCTCTCCATCTGCCTGATGTCGGTCTCAGTTACAAAAATTGACTGAAAAAAGAGGGGGTGGAAAAGGCTTTAGCGGGTGGGAAGGCCTTCACTCATTTTTTTGTCATGAAAATAAAAAAATACGGCAGGCTCTGCCTGCCGGGTGCAGGAGATGCAATCCTGCCGAGGAGTATGAGGGCGAGGAGCCCTCATGCTTTTTTGAAAAAAATAAAATAAAGAGAAAATAAAAAAATACGGCAGGCTCTGCCTGCCGGGTGCAGGAGATGCAATCCTGCCGAGGAGTATGAGGGCGAGGAGCCCTCATGCTTTTTTGTTTTTTTTAAATTTCGTGCTCCGCACGACCAGCGTCTCGCCGCTGGAGTGCGACAAGGTCACGGACCTTGACCGCGAGAAAAATGCGGATCGCATTTTTCCGTAATTTATGTTATTGGATTTCAAGCATTCTTATTTACGGTGAGGGGAAACAAAGTCCCGCCAGTCCCCCCAGGCAGAAGACAAGCGCAGCCATCTGTGTCCAGGAAAGTTTTTCCCTCAGCACCAGAGCGGAATACAAAGTGAATGAGACAATGCAGCTTCCAACCATGAGCGGATAACTCACCGCCCCGGCTCCGGCTTTTCCCATGGCATCCAGCCCGGGATACAGGAGCGTGTAGGCAAAAATCAAACTGAAGAACTGCATGGATAAAACATATACCCAGAGGCGCGGACGGGAAATGCTTCCTTTGATTTTTCCCAGAAAGACAAGGAAGGACTCTCCCCCCCTGATTTTCTGGAAGACAGTCTGAAGAAAGAAGGCCGCAAGAGTCCCCGAGGCAGTCGATGCGGCACGGAGAATCGGAGAAACTTCTCTGGCTTCAGGATCGTAAGAGGGTGCGGTGGCGAGATTCTGCTGAATGGCAATCAGAGCAAGAGACAGAAATGCCCAGAAACGCCATTTTCCATTCTCTTCATGGGCGGAATCATTTTTTTCTTCCCCCTCTTTCTGATTTTTGCTGTTTTTGGCCATGCTGAAAAGCGGAATCGCCCCGAGCAGAGCAAGAATTCCCAGTGTGCGCGGCAACGTCAGCGCAACGCCGAAAAACAGAATCCCCGCCAGAAACGGAAAGACCATTGCCGACTGCATGATGCCCCAGACACTTCCATTCGGTCCCCTTCTCATGCCTTCCGCCATGGCCTGAAGCCCGAAATAATTGAAAATCCCAGCGGCAAAATAGATTCCGCAGGTCCGGAACAAGACTTCCGCCGGGCATGCGCCCGGCGGAAGAAAACACGTTGCAATCGTTATGCTGGCGGCGATGGAGACGCAGGCGCCGAGCAGTTGAATGATCCCTGTGTCGAGTCCATCCCTGGGCGCACGCCCGAGGACAATTCCCACCAGGCACCAGCTGGCGCCTACCACCAGAAGAGCCGTAATTCCGAAAAGCACGTTCCGTCACTTTCTCCGTTTTTACACTTCTTTTTCCAGTGACGCCTTTTCTCAGCGCTGGAAGCAGACGAGAAATGCCGCGGAAGAGGGCTTGTTTTTCGCCAGGGAAAGGATGCCGTTGTTCATGATCACGGGAACCGGGGTGCCGTCATGAGTGTCGTCCAGGATTCTTGCGCTGATGATTCTGGCATCGTCCATGCCGTTGATCCTGACGTTCAGGACCGGGCTGTTTCCCCGGTAGTCTGAGAGGAGGAGAGCGCCGCGCGAACCGTCCTCGGAAAGAACACCCAGAGTCCGGACCGTCTTGGAATAGCTTTCCGAGCAGACCTTGTCCGAATATTCGGAAATGATTTCTCCGAACATTTTCATGGAGTAGTAATTTTTGGTCCATGCGCGGAGCGGATCCCGGAATCCCCAGTTGCTGTCGATGCCGGCGCCGTAATAGAAGCCGCTGTCAAGCGGAGTGTCCTGCCATGCGGAGAGGACGGCAAGGTTGAATACCCCGGAGTCGACGCCGTGCATGCCGACCGGCCCCATGACCGTGGCATGAAAGAATTCCGTGGAAGAGGCCCGCTGCGCGCCTTCCCAGGAAATCGGTCCGTAATGCCATTCGTTGATGCACGTTTCCGTCTTTTCGAAGCCGAGGGAGTCGAGCATTTTGCGCCCGAGAGAAGGCAGAGAGACCAGCTGCTCGACATTCAGAGTGTAGCAGTGCCAGGAAATAAAATCAGGCGCAACGCCCGCTTCCTTGCATGCCCCCAGCATTTTCCGGAAGAAATCCTCATTCAGACTGCAGAGCCCAGGCCCACCGATTTTCAGATCCGGAAACTCCGATTTCAAGCGTTTCAGCACGATGACGAAGAAGCGGATGAAATCCTCCCTGCTTCCTCCCCACATCCGGAATCCGAGATCGGGTTCGTTCCAGATTTCCCAGTATTCCATGTCGTAATGATATCCGTTGGCCCAGCCCCGGGTGTAGTGGCGGATGATCCCGGCAAGGACTTCGGCGTATTTTTCAAAATCTTCGGGCATCAGGGTGTTGTAATGTTCGTCCTCATTCTCTCCGCCGGAGTGTTCGATGCTGGTGCCGAGGCGGTAGAAGACCTTCATCCCGGTGCCCATGCAGTTCCGGATCATGGCGTCGGAGGCCTTGAAATAATAGTTGGTGGGATCGGAAGGATCCTCCTTCATGAGAGGAAAGACGAAATGAGTGTCGATCATTCTCTGCCCCGGATTCCAGAGAGCCCAGTCATGGGTTCTGGAGGAGTGAAAATGAAGAGCTCTGATTTCCTCATCGAAATTCAGGTTTCCGCGGTTGGAAAGAACCGGAGCCATGTTGCATCCGTGCTGTTTCGGATTGAGTTTCCCCGTGATTCTGCTGAAATCGACCAGAGAGGCCAGGTTTTCCTGCATGGTGCTGTCTACCTTCATTTTTTGTTTCAGAGTTCTGCCAGAGAGGCATTCTTTTCTGCTTTCTTCTGCGGAGAGCCTTGTCCCGGGCTCTGTCAGGCATATATTATACCAGAAGAGAGGACGGCGGCAATGGCAGATTCTGCCATTTGATTTCGTTTTTCTGCCAGAAGAACAGATGGGAAGGGGAATCATGGAAAACCCGCGGATCTACAACCTTTCAGAACGGCGCAGATTATTCCGTTATCCCTACCGCCTGACTTCGATCGGGTGGATGCCCCATCATATCTACGAACACAGGAACACGGTCATTCAGGGGTGTTTCATCTGCATTTCCGGCAATGCGGAGGGGCTTTCGGAGACTCTGGTGAACGGCAAGGTGCGGAAAACCGAGCCGAGCCGCATCCCGCATTTCAGTTTTCTCCCCCCCGGCACCGTGATGAATTCGCTCCGGGCATCGTATCATGACGAGCTGTTTTTTCATTATCCCCCGGAATGCGTTCAGGCGATGAAGGATTTCCTGGGAGCGGAATTTCTGGCAGATCCCGGATTCTTTTTCCCACGTCTTCCGGAAGAGACCATTGCGGAAATCAGGAGGGAACTGGGAAATCTGGATGTTCCCGGAACCGCCGACCGTCTGGATCAGCTGGCCATCCGTCTTTTCACGGAGATCCTCTGCGGAAGACGAATTTCCGGAGCCGGAAGGGAATCCGGAAGGGATGATCTGCTGAAACTTCATTCTGTCGCCGCCGTTTTGCCGGAAACGTCCGAAGCGCTGCATCTCCTCCTCAAGCGTTTCGGGTACAGCGAACGGACTTTCTACCGGGAATGGAAAAAGTATTTCAGCATTTCCCCCGCCGAATACAAACTCCGGAAACGTCTTGACAACGCCTGCCGCCTCCTTCTCGAAACGGATCTGACTCCTGGCGAAATCGCGGAGCAATGCTGCTTTTCCAGCACGGAGTATTTTTATCAGGTCTTCCGGAAAAGATTCCTGACCACACCCGGAAAATTCCGCCTCGGAAAACAAAGCCCGCTTGCCGTCGAGAGAGTGGAAGAGAAAGTAAGGGAAAAGAAGGGAAGAAAGGAAAAACAGCAGCAGAAGAAGACAACGACGCCTGAGGCCGGGGAAGGTGCTTCTTCCCCGGCTCGGGGAACACCCCTGTCCGCAAAATAATATTTTCTTCTTTACTTTATTTGCGTTTTTCCTTTTCCTCCCTCCTCCCGGCCGCCGCCCGGCAGCAACGGGGAGAGTGCCGGAATGGCGGCGGGAAGACGGAAGGAAAAGGAGGGGGATGAAGTCAGGGGAAGGGGAAAAAGCTGCTGATTATTTCCCCTGAAGCCGTTCCGGGACTTTTCCGAAGATGGCGGCGAGTTTTGCCGGATCGACCTTTTCGGTTCTGTCGTAATTGTAGAGACCGTTCTGCTCCTGTTCGACATCCGTGAGCTGAGTGTAACAGTATCCGGAGAGTTCCGGCATCTCAAGCATGACATCCACCTGTTCGGCGATTCTCCGGCAGAGTTCGTCCCCGTTCTTGATTTCGATTCCGTAATATCCCCAGGAATTGTCGGCGAATTTTCTGCGGTCCGGGGGGATGAAGAGGAATCCGCCGAATTCGTCGTTGAGGAAGGGCTGGCCCTGATAGGAGATGCCGAGTCCGGCATGATTTTCACGCGTTTTTTCGCTGGATTCTTTCTGTTCGAGAGCGGATTTCAGCTCTTCGGGGGATTTGCGGTAGATGTGGACGGTCCAGAGATCGGTTTTGACATGATAATATCCGCTGCAGTCGTTGACGGGCCGGGTGGGATCGAGCATCCTGGTGGTATCGCTGATTTCGGAAATCAAGCGGCGGTAGAGGGCCGTGTCCTGGGTGCAGGACCAGGTCTCGTTGGCGGGGGTCCATGCGATGATGGAGGGGTGATTCCGGTCGCGCAGCAGGATTTTCTTCCATTCGGAGAGGAAGTTCCAGGCGCTTTCCCAGAAGGCGGTTCTGTCCCGGAAGGACTGGCAGAAGCAGAGCAGGCCCCAGGAGGGGCTTTCACCCCAGGTCAGATAGCCGAGCCGGTCCGCCCAGTAGTGAAAACGCTCTTCAAAGACCTTCTGATGCAGACGTGCTCCGTTGAATCCGGCCGCCATGGAAAGTTCGATATCCCGTTTCAGAGCCTCATCGCTGGGGGCGGTCCAGATTCCGTCAGGATAGAAACCCTGGTCGAGCACCATGCGGAGGAAGAGTTCCCTGTTGTTCAGGAAGATGCGCTGGCCTTCAATATGGATTTTCCGGAGTCCGGCATAGGATTCGACTCGGTCGATGAGGGTTCCGTCCGCGGAGAAGACTTCAAAGACAATGTCGTAGAGGAAGGGATCTTCCGGACTCCAGGCGCGGGCGTTGTCGAGGACGGCGGTCATGGGAATTCCCGTATTCGCAGTGCCGCGGACGCTTCCGCAGAGCACATTGCCGTCGCGGAGAATCGTGATGGAAAAGCTCTTTCCGCCTCCGTCTTCAAAGAATTCGGGAATGAATTCAAAGGCGGAATTGTCCAGATCCGGCACGATCCTGCAGCTCTTCAGGCCTCCGCGTCCGACGCATTCCATCCAGACGGTCTGCCAGATGCCCGTCACGCGCGTATAGGAACACCCCCGGGAGCGGAAGGTCTGACTCTGTTTCCCGACCGCCTGAACGCCCGAACGCCCCTCATCTTTTACCGTCACGACCAGGTCATGTTCCTCCCCGTCATCCACAAAGCCGGTTACATCGAATTCAAAGGAAACGCTTCCGCCGACATGGCTTCCCGCGAACTTCCCGTCAATGTACACCGAGCATTCATAATCCACCGCTCCGAAATGCAGCAGGATGAGTTTCCCCTTCCATTCCCGCGGCACCTGAATTTTCCGATGGTAGAACATCGCTTCGATGAAGTCGGTGTTCCCGATTCCCGAAAGTCTGCTTTCCGGACAGAACGGCACCTGAATTTTCCGGGAGAACCCTTTGCTCTGATTCAGTCCCCTTTCCATCCCGGATTTTCCCGGATCGAATTCACAGGTCCATTCTCCATTCAGATTGATCCATTCCTTCCGGAACATCTGCGGCCGGGGATGTTCCGGACGGGGAACTCTTGCATTTGACATCATGAAAAAATCTCCTTTTCCTCATTGGGGTTTATTGGGAATTGAAACTCTGTCCGGACTGTATTATATTCTCACTCAGGAAGAAGAAAAATGGCTGAAATGATCACTTTGATGGATAATAAGATCATTATGAAGGAAGAGATTCAATATTTTGCCCGTCCCGCGTTTCCGCATCCTCTGCGTCTGCACATTGCCGGCATTTCGTGGTGTGACGGAACATACTGGATCAAGAGAAACCGCGACAATCCTGTTTTTGTCTTTGAATACGTGGAATCCGGCAGCGGGGTCCTGGAAGTGGACGGTTGTTTCTTTCATCCCCGTGCTTCGGACATCTATGTCGCGCCGGGCTGGAAGCATCATGAATACCGTTCTTCCGCCGTGGATCCCTGGAAGAAACACTGGTTCAACATCAGCGGGCCTCTGGTGGAGGAGCTTGTTTCCCTCTACGGGCTCTCCGGCTTCTGGCATTTCCCACAATCGCCCGGAACGGGAGCTCTGATTGTCGATACCGTGACAGGCCTGAAGGGAATGGATACGGAAAAGGCCCATGAATGGATGGCTCTGCGTCTGCACCGGATTCTGCAGGAACTTTCCGGAAGGGCGGATGTCCTCAGAAGAAAGGAAACGTCTTCCGCCGATTCCGCGGGTTTGGCGTTTCCCGCCGTCTCTGCTTCGGCCGCGGCGGTTTCGCCGGAGCTCAAACGTATGGCCGCGCAGCTGCGTTCCTTTCTGCTGGAGCGGGTGATGGGAAGAAAAATGCCGTCCCTGGAGGAAATGGCGCGGCATATCAGCCGCTCTCCTGTTCAGACCATCCGGATTTTCCGTTCCGTATTCGGAGTGACGCCCTACGCCTTTCTGCTGGATCAGAAAATCAATGCCGCGGCGGAACTCCTGCGCGGATCCGGCTGTTCGATCAAGGAGATCGCCTCCCTCCTGGGGTTTGATGATGAATATTATTTCGCACGGATTTTCAAAAAAAGGAAAAAACTTCCCCCCGGCGCCTATCGTGCCCGGCGCTCCTGATGGGGACAGGGAAGGCAAAGACCGTCTCCCGCCGTGTTTCGGCGGCATCTTACTTCGCGCCCGGCGGAGAAGAGAGGGGGGGAGGAGGGAGAATCCCCGACGGGATGGTGAGGAAGATGAGCGGCTGTTTCCATCACAAGTCTCCTCACTTCTCTTCACTTTCTCTCCGTTTCCCACTTTTTCTTCCCCGTTTTTCCGCAAAGGCGCGGGGATGATGATGAAACGCAGAGGAGCCATGAAGACAAAGAAAAAACGCGAGTCTGAAAAAGAGCAGGAAAAGATGGAATCCTTAGAATCCGATGGGAGGGAAAACTTACGCTTTTTCTTCCTGTTTCTTCTGTTTTTTCTCTTCCCTCTTTTCATTTTGTCCGGAACGGTCCTGCAGTTCCAGGAAACGCTTCAGTGCGATGGCGAGCTGATCGGGGCAGGAGGTGCTTTTGTCCGCGCAGCGGATTCCGGAAAGTCGGCTGATGGCCTCCTGGGGAGAGAGCCCCTTTACGAGTGCGTTTACGGCAATCAGATTTCCGGGGCATCCGCCGCGGAAGACGGCCTCTTTGATTTTTCCGTCTTCGATTTCGATGCTGATTTCGCGGCTGCACACGAGGGGACTGGTACGGTAATGAAAGCGCATTTTACAAGTGGTTCCTGATGTTTCCTGTTCGTTTGAAATAATGTTCCGGATCTCCGTGTTCGCCGAAGGCGATGGTTTCACCGAGTTTTTCCACGCTTTCCCGGAGAGGGCCCAGGCTGTCTTCCGGGCCGTCCTGCACGCCGGGCTTTCCTTCGTAGAGACGGTAGGATTCCCGGTAGCGTGCATCCGTGATATTGGGCATGATGACATTGGCTCCTGCGAGGAGCCCCAGTTCCCGCCCGTCCGGCCGGAGCGCCTGAAGCGCGGTGGTGGAGGCAATGTTGACGTCCTTCAGGAGGAGTCGGGCGGCGGCGATCATTTTCAGCCCCATTTCCAGCTGATGGGCTTTTTTGAACTGGAAATCGGGGAACTCCCTGGCCAGGGGGGTGTCCTCGTGAATGAGGTAGGGGCCCATGCCGATCATGTCGATGTCGTTGTCCCGGAAGAAGAGGAGGTCGTCTGCGAGGTTGCGGACGGTCTGGTGCGGCAGTCCGATCATGACTCCGGTCCCTGTCTGATACCCGATTTTCTGCAGGGTCCGGAGACAGTCCAGGCGCTTCCCGTAGGAATGATCCGCCGGATGCAGTTTCGCATACAGTTCCGGATCCGAGGCCTCAATGCGCAGCAGATAACGCTGTGCTCCGGCCTCAAACCATTTCCTGTACGTTTCCTCCGGCTGTTCCCCCAGGGCGAGTGTTACGCCGAGACGGCCTCTTTTCCCGTTTTCATCCCCTCCCGTGGCGGCATGAATCCGCCGGAGAAGCGAGACGATCCAGTCCGTGAACGCCGGGTCGGAACGCTCTCCGCTCTGAAGAACCACCGACCCGAATCCATGACTTTCCGCCCAGCATGCGGCATGGAGTATTTCCTCGTCCGTCATCCGGTAGCGCTGCACTTTCCTGTTGTCCCGCCGGATTCCGCAGTAGTAACAGTTCTTCGAGCAGATGTTGCTGATTTCAATCAAGCCGCGGAAATAGACTCTGCGTCCGGTGAAACGCTCCTTCACCCGGTAGGCGGCGCGGTACAGGCGCTGCAGGTCTTCCGTTTCCGAGAGCTGGAGAATGCTTTCCAGATCGGATCGTTCGAGTGCGGCGCAGCTTTCTATCTTTTCAAAAAGTCCGGATTTGTCAGACACGGCAAGGAACCTTTCCCAGTTTTTTTCTGTTCCGGTCTTCGTCTCCGCATTTCTGTTTTTTCCTCTCCCCGGGAGGGAAGGAGAGGGGAAAATGTTTCTCCTGTTTCAGAGACGAAACAATACAATATCCCCGTTTCGCTTCCGTTTCAAGTTCCCCGGGAGGGGCATGGACGTGTTCGGGCAGGGGGGCCGGGAAGAGGCTCTTGAACTTGAAGAAGAAAGAAAAATAAGAAGAGAACTCGTTCAGGTTCGTCACGATCTTTGTGTAAAAACAGGAAAGACCGCGCAGGAAGCAGCCACGGCGCGCTCTGAAAAGCCAGGGCGCGGCAGAAGAGGCGCTGCAAAGTGGCGGAGACTCCGGGAAATCATACGGCGGCAGAGAAGGCAAAGGCAGGGAAATCCGGGTCCGGGAAGAAGATGGAGTAGGAAGAGGAAAGGAAGAGGAAAGGGGGACGTGATTTTTTTCTTTGCCGTCTGTCATTCGGAGATCCGTCCGGCAAGGAAGGCGACTGCGAACTCCACCCGGAGAATGTGCGGCCCGAAAGACACCTGTTCAAACCCCGCGTCAGTGAAAGCCTTCACCTCCTCCGGGAGGAACCCCCCCTCCGGTCCGACGGCGACAGTGACCTTTTCTTTCATCCTGTGAGGGCAGATTCCGGCCTTTTCCCCGGGGTGTGCGATCAGCGCACGGGAATCCTTCTGAAAAAGAGGCAGTTCCTTTTCTGCGAAACTCCGGAAATAGCTTCTGAACTCCAGTCGCGGCGGGATGGTTCCTCCCCCCTGTTCCAGGCCGAGCTGAATCTCATGCTGAATGTTTTCCGGATTCATGGCTGAACTTTTCCAGTAGCTTTTCTCCACACGTTCCGTGGCGATGAACCAGACTTCCGGAATGCCGGAGGATGCCAGGAAATGCAGCGTCTTCTTGAAACTCTGGGGCCGCGGGAGCGCAATGATGAAACGGAGCTTGAGCGGCTCCGGAGAAGGTGTTGCAAGCGGACCTGAAAATTCCAGGAGCGCCTCTCTGCGTTCCGTTTTCAGCAGTTTTGCGCTGCCGATCCGGCCGTTGAGCATGCCGCAGCGGATGGAGTCTCCTTCCTCCGCGCGGAGGATGCAGTGAATGTGTTCGGCGCGGCGCCCATCAATTTGGATGAGTCCGTCTTTCCGGATGTCTTTTTCAGTCAGAAGCAGCAGATTCAATGGGAATGCCTCCCCGCTTGGATGTTTTGTTAAAGACGATTCCTTAGAAGAATGCCAGAGTGATTCCCTGAGCTTCCTGGCGATTCCGTGTGACAAAGCAATGGAACAGGGAAAAGCAACAGGCAGCCGGCAGGAAAGAACCACAAAAAAAAACGCGGAATGTAAAGAAACGGAAAACTATTTCTCCTTGAAGATCACGGAATGGCCGCGGGCCAGAGGAAATAGAGTCCTGCGGAAAGAGAGGCGGCCTGGCCGAGGATGCCGGTATCGACAAGGGGCTTTCCGGAGGAGGCGGTGGTGTCCATGATGTAGCGGTTGTCGTTGTGGAAGCGGTCGCGCCGATAGACGATGACGCGCGAGGAAGAGGGAATTCCGGCAAGTTTCATCGCTTCTTCAATGGCATCGTCGACATAGCAGATACGGTCGATCAAACCCGTTTTCAATGCGTCGTCCGCGGTAAAGATTCTGGCGCTGGCGGCGTCCTCCATCTGTGCGGGGGTGAGTCTGCGGTGGAGCTGGACTTTTTCCGTGAACTGGGCGGCCATGCTGCTGATGATGTCCTGGAAAAGTCTGTTCTCCTCTTCCGTCGCACCGCGGAAGGGGGAGCCCATGTCCTTGTATTTTCCGGATTTGCCTGTATTGACGCCCACGCCGATCATTTTCATGAGACCGTCGATTTCCGGACGGAGGAAGATGACTCCGACGGAGCCCGTCAGCGTTGTCGGATGCGCGCAAATCAGGTCCGCGGGCAGGGAAATATAGTATCCCCCCGATGCCGCCACATCCAGCATGCACACGACCACTTTGATGCCGGAACGTTCCTTGAAACGGCGGATTTCCTCATACAGCATGTCGGATGCGGTCACCGTTCCTCCGGGCGAGTTCACCATCAGCACGATTGCCTTCACATTGTCATCCTGTTCCGCAAGTGAGAGCTGGGACACCGTTTCCTGCACCATTCCCGGGCGCGAACGCAGAACATTTCCTCCCGCTTCCAGCGAAATCGTTCCGTTCACCGGGACCAGCAGCACCTTTTTCGATCCCGTTCCGCGAAGCACGAATTCCTTCAGCGGATCCGTCCCGTCCGTGAACAGTTTGATGTTGTTTGTGATGCATCCCTGGAAAAAGAACGAGAGTATCAAGAGCGGAAGCAGAACTGCCACTGTTCTTTTCATAAACATGATGAAAGTCAATCTCCTTATTATGTTTCTCATTCTCTGCAATTTGTAAACTGTATTTGTACTTTGTAAAGTGAATCAGGGGCCGCCTCCTCCCTCCCGCCCGCGCGGGTGGAGAAGGTCCGTGCGGGAAAGTCAAAGCTCCGCCGCAGGCCTACCGAGAATTTTTTCCGCTTCCTCCAGGATCTCTGCGGGTTCGGACATTCTTCCTTCCCCGGCAGTCCCGCAAGCAAGTCTTCCCGAGGCGGGACCGATGAATTTCACACCCCACGAACGCAGTCTTTCACAATTGTTCTGTACCGCGGGGCTCTGCCACATTCCGCTGTTCATGGCGGGAGCGAGGAGCGTTTTCCCCCGGTAGGCGACGGCAAGGGTGCTGAGCGCATCGTCCGCGATTCCATTGGCATATTTCCCGAGGAAATTCGCGGTGGCGGGAGCCACCAGCAGAAGATCTGCGCGTTCGGCCAGCTCCACATGATGCGGTTTCCATTCCGGATCCTCGAAGAGATCGCAGAGGACGGGATTTCTGGAAAGAGTCAGGAAAATGCGCGGCGAGATCAGCTTCGCCGCGTTCCGGGTCATGACGACACAGACATCATATCCTTGTCCTGTCAGTTTGCTGCAGAGATCCGCACTTTTGTATACGGCGATGCCTCCGGTCACCCCGAGCACCACGGATTTTTTCCCTTCATGCATCGAACGGCTCCTTTCCCATCCGCGCCGTGGACATTCTCAGCGCCGTGACCAGCGCAATGAATTCCGAAACCGCGTCTTCGAGTTTCCTGTTGACAATCAGATAATCATATTCCCGCCATCTGGCAAGCTCGCCATGGGCGTTGGCAAGACGGCGTGCCAGGTTTTCCTCCGTTTCCGTCCCCCGTCCGCGCAGACGCTTTTCCAGCTCCGCGAAAGAGGGCGGCGCAATGAAAAGAAATTCGCAGGAGTCGGCGAAAACGGGATCTTCCGCACAGAGTTTCCGGATTTGTCCGGCTCCCTGGACATCAATATCAAGCAGCACATCCATTCCGCGTTTCATTCTGGAGTCCAGCTCGGATTTGAGTGTTCCGTAGCAGTTTCCGTGGACTTCGGCATATTCCGCGAAGGCGTTTTCGGAGATTCTGCTTCGGAATTCATCTCTGGAAAGGAAATAATAGTCCTTTCCGTGCACTTCTCCTTCGCGCGGCGGGCGTGTGGTGCAGGAGACGGAGAATTCAAAGCCGCCGAGCTTCGGCAGCGCCGCATGGTAAATACTGGATTTCCCGGAGCCGCTCGGCCCGGAAAGCACCAGAGTCATGCCCCTGCGGAGGGGGTGAGTCACAGCTGTCGTCATGGATGAAATCCTTTTTTCAAGAGTCTTGCCACATTCAGAACGGTAAAGCGGATGTCTTCGGGAGCGGAGGCGATGGCTTCTTCCAGGGAGGGCCGTCCGCTGGCGATGCTGAAGGCGAAGTCGAAGATCCCGTTGAAGCGTTCGAGTTCGCCCCTGAGCGCACCGGAGAGCAGAAGCACCGGAACACCCTCTTCGTGTGCGACGCGTGCGACTTCGGAACAGAGTTTCCCGGATTCCGTCTGTGCATCCGTGCATCCTTCACCCGTCACGACCAGATCGGCGTCGAAAAGTTTCTCCCGGAAGCGGACGGCCTTCATCACCAGGGCGGCTCCCGGGCAGAGTTTTGCGGAACAGAAGGCGCGGAGTCCGCCGCCGAGTCCTCCCGCTGCGCCGTCGCCGGGACAGGAGACGGGATCCAGCATCCGGTTCCGGATCCAGAGCTCCGAAAGCCGTTTCAGATTCGCCTCCAGGATGCCGACCATTTCCGGCGTTGCGCCTTTCTGGGGCGCGTAGACCGCCGCCGCTCCGTCGGGACCCGTGAGCGGATTGGTCACATCGCACGCGGCATGGATCCTGATCTGGAAAAGACGCCGATCGACTCCGGAAGCGTCGATGCTTGCGAGCTTGTCCAGCGCACCCGCCCCGGGCGGAAGATCGTGCCCGTTTTCATCGAGCAGACGGTATCCGAGAGCCTGTGCCATTCCCGCTCCGCCGTCGACAGTGGCGCTTCCCCCGATCCCGAGAGTGATCTCCTCCACGCCGACACGCATCGCGGCCCGGATCAGCTCCCCCGTCCCGTAACTCGATGCCAGAAGCGGATTGAGCTCCTCCTTCGCCAGCAGGGCCATCCCGCTGGCGGACGCCATTTCCATCACCGCCGACTTCCCGGAATTGCAAAGCCCGAATTCCGCTTCGACATATTTTCCCAGAGGCCCCGTCACACGGACTTTCAGTTTTTCTCCGCCCAGTGCTGAGACAATGGCGTCCACCGTCCCTTCCCCGCCGTCGGCCAGAGGCACGGAAACGATTTCAGAACCGGGGAGCACGTCCTGAAAGGCCTGCTTCATGATCGAAGAGACTTTCGGACTGGAAAGACAGCCTTTGAATTTATCCGGCGCCAGAACGATTTTCATGGCCAGCTTCTCCTTTCACACACTCTTTTCTTTCCTCAGGTTTCCTGTCTCTTTCCTGTTTCCGGCTTCTGCCGTGCGCTGCCGGTTGGGCTCTGAGTTTTCACCCGGTCTGTTTTTTTGACTCCTCTGCTCCGGTCCTGTGCATCAGAGAGAATGAATCCCGTCTGGGGGTTGTGAGCAGCCGCTCCCCTGAGTCGCGAACCGCTGATTTCTGCAGAGGGGGGGGACACGCTCTGTGTTTTTCAGCGGGGAGGGAGGGAATCCCTCTGCAGCGCATCGGCAAGCAGTCCTGTCAGGATTTCCTCTGCCTGTCCGGGAGCAACGGCGCGCGGAGCCGTTTCCAGTTTGACGGGATTTTCCTTTGCCGCCGTCGCGATTTTCGCAATCATGTCCGCATCGAATCCGGGCAGTTCCCTGAGCGAGCGGATTCCGGAGAAGGTCCGGAAAAACGATTCGTATGCCGCGATCACGTCGGCCGGGCTGCGCTGCGGGGCGGCAGAAGGGAAGATGCCGATAAGTTTTTCTGTGGCCTTCCTGACCGCCTCCTCTTCCAGATAGAAGTTCCAGAAGCAGGGAAGGAGAGCGGCAACCGCGAATCCATGCGGGACTTTCCCGTAAAAGGAAAAACTGCACAGATGCGGCAATCCTGTCGGGCGGGTTCTGATGCACATTCCTCCGAGCGTTGCGGCGGCGGAGAGACGTTCTCTCGCCAGGAGGCTGTCCGGTTTCTCAAGGGCTTCCGGCAGCGCCTTGACAATCAGGCGGATGGCTTCGACAGCCCAGGATTCCGCTTCCGGATCGGAATGTTCCGCCCTGGTGTTGAGAAGACTTTCGATGGCATGTGCCATGGCGTCGAAGGCGGTGGCGGCGGTGAGTCTGGACGGCATGGAAAGCGTGAAGGCCGGATCGACAAGAGCAAGATGCGGAGTGATTGCCTCATCCGCAATCAGGCGCTTGACTCCGGCTTCCCGATCGACGATATTGGCATAGGGGGTGACTTCCGATCCCGTTCCCGCAGTCGTCGGGATGCATACGACGCGTTTGAACTCTCTGTTCGGGAAGGCGGCGGAAGCCTTTCCGGCGCCGAAAAGTTCCGTGACATCCATTCCTGTCTGCCAGGAGATCCATGCGGCCTTTGCTGCATCCATGACGCTTCCTCCGCCCATGGCGATCATCGTTCCGGGGTTGTTCTTTTCCAGCTCCGCGACGATGGCGCGGACGGTTTCCGCATCCGGTTCCGCAGGGATGTCCCTGAAAATGGGCACTTCGAGATCGAAACTGAGAGCCATTTCAATGAATTTCTGATAGGCGCCGCTGGCGATCACGGATTTTCCTCCGATGGCGAGGAAAGCGAAGGAGACGCCTTCGAGCATCAGATATTCGCCGAGCTGAGTGAGGGCGGCGTCTCCGAAAAAAATGTCTGAAGGAGCGTAAGTGTCGAAGCAGCGGACGTATTCCTTGTCGGCGAGGTGATGATTCATCTCTGAGTTCCTCCGGGTCGTTATTCCAGTGTCATTTTCATTCGTGAAAGGTACAGTCAGAACTTGAAAAATCAAATGCCTCCGTCAAGAAATTGTTTTTGACCGGGCCGGATCACTGTCTGTTTGGGGGGAAGGATTTGAATGTGAAAATTTCATTGAGAAAAAATGCGGGAAAATGCACGAAAATGCTTGCCAATTGTTTGGAGAGGTGTAAATTACTTTTTCCGTATCATCTCCGCATGAGGGGTGTGTTTCTGTATCTTCGGGAAGCCTCCCCCCCCGTCTTCCGTTCCGGAGAGGAGAGGGGGCGGGAGTCATGAACGGGAGAAGAGAGTCCGGAGTCAAGACAGTCAAACAACAAACAAATCAGAATAAGTCAATAAGAAGGATTGGAGACAGCAATGTTGGAAGGATTCATCACTTTGGCCCAGGCCGCCGCTGGAGAAGCGGGAAACACCGCCGCCGCCACCGCCCAGGCCGCCGCCGCTACTGCACAGGCCGCCGCTCAGCCCGCCGCCGCTCAGCAGGCATCCGGGTGGGAAAGCATCATGAGTCTCCTGCCGATGATCATTATCATCGTGGCGATGTTCTATCTGATGTACAGGGGGCAGAAGAAGGAACAGAAACGCCGTGCGGAAATGATTGATTCCATCAAGGCCGGGACGCAGGTGCTGACGATTGGCGGAATCATGGGCAAGATTGTATCCGTGTCGGAGAAGTCCTTTGAACTGGAGATTGCCAGAAACATCCGTGTGGAGATTGCGAAGTCCGCTGTGGCCTCCATTCTGGATGAGGAAGAGAAACATGAGACAGGGGATATTGTCAAGAAATGAATAAGAAGCCCTTTCTTCTGAGATCGTTTTTCGCCCTTGTGGTGGTGGTGGTTTTTGTCGCCTCGATGTTTCCGCTGACCCAGAGCGACTTTTACAAGACTCTGGAAGGACTTGTGGAGAATCCCGAGAATCCGGAACTGCAGGCAGTGATTGCGGATGCGCGTGCTCTTCAGAAGCAGGACGAAGTGATGTATGAATCCGCGGCCAAGGCACTGGAGGAGGCGGCGGAGAAACGCGGAGTCAGTCTGATCCAGCATGTGAAGCCTCTGATTGTGAAGTCGCAGAAGCTCATCAACAACAGCGATGTGATTTCCCTGGTCCGGAAAAATGCGGCGGGATCGATCCGGCTCGGGATCGACCTGAACGGCGGAGCCGAGTTCATGCTTCTGCTGGAGCCTCAGGATAAAAATGTTTCCTATGACCGCCTGCAGTTCGACCGTTTCCGCGACACGGCCATTGAAACTCTCCGCAAACGTCTGGAATCCCAGAATATTTTTGAGACGGAAATCTCCCCTTCCGGCCAGAATCTGGTGTCCATGCGCGTGCCTCTGGTAACCAAGGAGGAAAAGGCCAATCTTGAAAAACTCATATCCATGACCGCGCAGCTTCAGTTCAAACTGGTGCATCCGAACAGTGATGCGGAGGTGGAACGCTATCTGCAGGATCCGGATTCCTACATGCCTCCGGAGGGTACCGTCATCATGGAGAACATCGAGTTCGACAATCTGGGAAGAATGCAGAAGCAGTACTTCCTGGTGGAACGCGAAACTCAGATGAGCGGCGAGGAAATCCAGGACGCGTTTGTCCAGATCGACCAGGCCGGCCGGCGTGAAATCGCCTTCCAGCTGAAACCCAGCGGGACGGTCCGCTTCGGTGACGTCACCAGGAACAATATCGGGCGCAGACTTGCCATCATCCTCGACGGGAAACTGTATTCGGCTCCGAATATCCAGAGCGCAATTCCCGGCGGGCGCGGCGTCATCACCGGAAGTTTCTCCAAAGAAGACGCTGAAAACATTGCGAACGCACTTGTCAGCGGGAGCGTACCCTTCAAGATCAGCGTTGTCCAGAAGTCTGACATTGACCCGATGGTCGGGAAGCAGACGGTCCGCGACAGTCTGTTCAGCGGGATCGCCGGCACGATTCTGGTGATGCTGTTCATGCTGATCTATTACCGGATATCCGGTCTGATTGCCAACATTTCACTTGTGGTGAACGCACTTCTGATCCTCGGGGCTCTTGCCGCGTTCGATGTGACTCTGACTTTGCCCGGAATCGCGGGTATTGTGCTGACGATCGGCATGGCCGTCGATGCGAACGTGCTGATCTATGAACGCATCCGGGAGGAGCTTGCGGCGGGGAAAACGCTTCTGAATGCCGTCGACATCGGATTCAGCCGCGCTTTCACGGCCATTTTCGACTCGAATCTGACGACTCTCTTTACCGCGCTGATCCTTCTCTGGCAGGGGACGGGCGCCATCAAGGGATTCGCCATGACGCTTGCCATCGGTATCTTCACAACGCTCTTCACGGCGGTGTTCCTGACACGGCTTCTGTTTGACATCATGTTCCGGATTCCGTGGCTTCACATTACAAATCTTCGCATGATGTCCTTCCTGAAGTCTCCGCACATCAATTTTCTGGGGCAGAGGAAGATTGCGCTCTCGATCTCGCTGCTGCTGATCGTCTTTTCCTTTGCGGTCCTGGCGGTGAAGGGTAAAGACGTGCTCGGAGTGGACTTCACCGGCGGCACGCAGCTCGAAATGGACTTTGAAAAGATGATCCCGGCGGAGGAAATCACCCGTTTCATGAACGAGCAGGGGTATGATGCCAAAACCGCGTACAAAACGACCAATGCCGTCGGGAACGAACAGGTTCTGGAACTTCTGGTTCGTCCGCAGAGAGCTTCCGGGAAGGAGACTCTTTCCGCGGGCGACAGTCACATGCTCGAAACGATTACTTCCGAACTGAACCGGAAATTCCCCAGCGCCAAGTTTGTGGCAAAACGGCAGGATGTTCTCGGTGCCCAGATCGGGAGAACCTTCACCATTTCCGCTCTGATTTCCATTGCGCTGGCAATGCTCGGAATGGTGCTTTACATGATGATCCGCTTTGAACTGTCCTACTCGATTGCCGCGAACGTGGCACTGATTCACGACGTCATCATTTCGCTCGGGATCTACATGGCTTTCGGCGGACAACTGACTTTGCAGACCGTCGCAGCAGTCCTGACCCTGATCGGATATTCGGTCAACGACACCATTGTGACCTTTGACCGTCAGAGGGAAAATCTCCGGCTCCTTCAGGACAAAACCTACTGGGACATCATCAACATCAGCATCAATCAGACTCTGGCGAGAACGATTCTGACCTCGGTCTCCGTTATTTTGATTCTGCTGACGCAGTTCTTCTTCGGCGGCTCTGGGATCCGGGACTTCATTTCGATTATGCTGATCGGCTGTATTGTGGGAACGTATTCCTCCATCTACACGGCCAGCATCATTGTCGCCTACTGGCATAAATCCGTGAACAATGTCCGTGAACGGATTCCCGGAGAGGAGGAAAACGTCGGGAAAGAGAAGCCTGCCGTGGCATAATGCGTCTCTTTAGGTTTTTGAGAAGAATAAACAGAAGAAAACTCAGAGTCTGAACAAAACATAGTGCGGCGCCGGGACGGGGGGTGTTTCTCTCCCCCCCTCTCTGCGCCGCATCTGATTTCAGCGGCGTAATCGGCGGAAAGGGCGGGAATCATCCAGACTGCGGCGGAAAGACGCCGTCCGCGCTGTTGTGCTTTTCCCCCTTCCTCTTTTTTTTTGGACAGAAAGGTTTCTAAGGTGGAAATGACGAGTTTCTGTGAAATTACGGCGGTCCGTCACGGACAGACTTTTGACAACATCCGCGGAATCCTCCAGGGCCAGAAGAACAGTGAACTGGATCCCAACGGAATTGCCCAGGCATGCGCGGCGGCGCTCCGTCTGGCAGGGGAATCCTTTGATGCGGTCTACAGCAGCGATCTCGGAAGAACGCTTCAGACCGCATCCATCCTGATGAGTCATCATCTTCCGCCGCTGGAGATCATTCCGGTCCCGGACTTGCGGGAATGGAATTTCGGGGAGCTCCAGGGACGTGCTTATGCGGAACTGCAGGCGAAATATCCGGAAATCATGGGGGCTTTGAAACGGAATTCGGACAATGTTTCCGTTCCCGGAGGGGAATCTTCCGCGGAATTCCAGAAAAGGATCTCGGATTTTCTGGACTCGGTTTCGGAACGGCATCCGGGAGAGAAACTGCTCATCGTGACGCATGGCGGCGCAATGCAGTGTGTGTTTCGTCATGTGGTGGGACGGCCCTTCGGGAACAATGCAATGCCTCTTGCGGACAATGCTTCCGTCAGTCGTTTCCGCCGAAATCTCGATACCGGAGCCTGGCAGCTGATTACCTGGAACGACTGCGCCCATCTGCAGAACCTGGAACTCAAACCGACTTTGACATATTGAATCCCGATATCAAGCTCTGGAAAGGAACGCTTTCCGGTCATTGCTCCGGATTTGCTGTTCTTTTCCCCGCCTCCGCCTTCCCCCCCGGCGGTGGACGTGATTACTTTTTCCGGAAAGGATCTCCCGAGCGGGAATTGTTTTTTTCTTCGTCATCTTTATATTACCCCTATCGCTTATTGCTGCGCAGGGACGCTTCTTCCCGTGAGGTGAGGCGCCGAAGCGAGATGAGATAGGGGACTTGACTGCGTTTTCTCCTCCCTCTCTCATCGCGGGAACAGAGAAACGGCTTTTCTTTCTCCACCCATATCCTTCCGGCCACGGTTCACATCCTCCGGAAAGAAGGAAAAGAAGAATAATGAAAAAACAGAAACAATGAGGTTTTCTGAATGAAGGCGCTGAAGGCGGAACAAATGCGTGCCCTGGACCGCAGAACGATTCAGGAAGGAATCGCAAGCGGAACGGAACTGATGGAAAGAGCCGGGGCTCTTGCGGCGGAGGAAATCATTTCGTTTCTGCCTGTTCTCTGCAATATTCCGGGAGGAGGAGAAGAAGGGAGGGGGGGCTTCTTCGGGACGTCGTTTCGAAACGGACGAAGTGCGTGGAATGCCGAGAGCGCTTCCGGTAGGAGGAGAAGGATCGTCATTCTTGCGGGGAAAGGAAATAACGGGGGGGATGCCTTTGTTGCGGCGCGTCGTCTGCATGAATCGGGCGTCAGAGAGCGTTTCGGACTTGAAATTTCCCTGTTCTGCGTGTGCGGGGAGGAGGAACTTTCCGGAGATGCGCTGGAAATGTTCCGGAAACTGCCTCCGGAAGTCAGGGAATCCATGAGCCGGAGCTTTTCGGAAGCGGATGCCGCATCCGCTCTGCTGATTGTGGACGGTCTGCTCGGGACCGGGATCCGCGGTTCGCTGCGCGAGCCTTTTAAAAGCTGGATCGGGATTGTGAACCATGCGGAGAGACCGACCGTTGCTCTTGATATCGCTTCCGGTCTCAATGCAGATGACGGAAGCGTTGCGGACGAAGCCGTCACTGCGGATGTCACTCTGACCATGGCTTTTCCGAAACAAGGTTTTTTCCAGGGGGAGGGGATCCGGAAAACAGGGCGTGTCCGCGTTCTGGACATCGGCATTCCGCAGTCGTTTGCGGATGGGTATGTCGGCTGTCCGGAAGTCCAGACTCTTCCGGAGATACGTCCTTTTTTCCGCCGGGAGGCATTTGATACCTACAAAAATCTCCGCGGACATCTTCTGGTGGCGGGCGGCAGTTCGCTCTACCCTTCCGCGCCGTTTCTTTCCGCGGAAGCGGCGCTCCGGAGCGGTGCGGGCCTGGTGACCGTGCTTCTGCCGGCATCGGCGGAAATCTTCTGCCGTGTTCCGAAGTCCGTGATCGTGAGAAGACTGCCGGATGACGGGACAGGATGCTTTACAGAAAGTTCCATCCCCGGAATCCGGAGCCTGCTGGAAAAAATGAATGCCGTTTCCATCGGTCCCGGGATGGGATGTTCCCCACGGACCCTGCCGTTCCTGAAAGAGATCCTTGGAGTCCGGAAACCGACGGTGATGGATGCCGATGCGCTGAATCTTTTTGCGCAGTATGCCGATGAGGTTTCCTCTCTGATCGGAGAGAACTGCGTCCTGACTCCTCATGACGGGGAACTGCGCCGTCTTCTAAGCGCGTTGGAGCCGGGTCTTGCTTTTGCCTGCGCATCGTCCGGAGACCTGTCCCCCGCGATTCCCGCTGTGGAGAAGGCGCTGGCCCTGGCCAGGCGTACCGGAGCTGTAACGGTGATGAAAGGACCGAGAAGCGTTATTGCACGTCCGGCAGGGGAATTCAAAATCAATCTGAGCGGCTGCCCCGCCTTGGGGACGGCGGGAAGCGGAGATGTCCTGACGGGGATGGCAGGAGCTCTCCTGGCAAACGGCCTGCCGCCCTTTGACGCGGCTCGTGCGGCGGTGTTTCTCCACGCTTCCGCCTCCGAAGCAGCCATGCCCTTCGGTTCGCGTGGGCTCCTTGCCGACGACCTCGTTTCTTTTCTGCCCGGTGCCCTGAAAATGATTTCGGAGGTCGCATGAGCGGAGGAGAGACAGAGTGTTTCCGGGGGGTGGAGAAGAAAACTTCGGCGGAGAAAATCCTTCAGAATCGAAATCAGGATCAGCAGAAGAAAGGGCGGAAAATGCGCGTTTTTCTGCTTCTGACCTCAGCTCTTGTCTGTGTTGCGGCGGGATTTCTCGGGCTGTTTCGGAATTACGGGCGGGACTGGTTCGGGGAGGTGGATCGCACCGATAAGAATGTTGCCGGACTGAACCGGGAAGAGACTCTGGCCTGTCTGAAACAGTGGATGGAGGCCGTGGAGCGGAATCTCCCGGAAAAGGCTCTCTTTTACGCGGCTCTCGTGGTGCCTGAACAGGAAAAGTGGGACCCGCCCTCACGGGGGGAAATGACTCTTTTCCTGGCAAACGGAATTCCTTCGGGCATCCTGAATTCCCGTTTCGACCGGACGGATTTCCTGCGATGGCGCAGCATCGCCGAGGCCCAAACCATCACTGAACATATCCGTGACGACAGGGAAATGCTACTGGCCATGCGCGATCATCCGTCCCTTGCTATGGAAATCGCTTTTCAAAACCATTACCGGGTTCTTCTTCTGGAGTCGCTGTCCAAAGAAAACGGGGAGGTCCGCGAGCAGTACTATGAACTCTCACGTGCAGGGAAGACCATGAACATCCCGCTCGGACGATTGAAAAACTGGAATGGGGAAGAAGGTCTCAGTGTTACGGATGTATCAGAGGGGGGGCAGTACCGTGTCCGTCTCGTCTATCCCTGTCCCCTGAACGATTTCAAGCGCGTGAACAAACTCCTTTACAGCCGTGCCGAACCGTTGAGAAATTTGATCCTCGCGGATTTCCCGGAAGATCCCGCGGAAGGATTCCTGAAAGCGGTGGAAACTCATCCATGGGTGCAGGAAAGCGTAATCAGAATTGTGAAGTGATTTCCCCATCTCTCTTCTTTTCTCGTGAAACCGCTTTTGACCTGTCAAGAATGCGCTCCGCATGCCCGCATCCGTACGGAGAGTGAGAATAGAAAGGGATGATGAGAGAAGAGAGTGGAGATGTGGAGATGTGGAAAAACGGGAAGAAGATTTTTTTATTTCCCTTGTTCTCTTTCTCGTCCCTCTCCTTTTTTCCCGGAACAAACGGCTCTTCTTTTCCCCCTTCCGGAATGCGGAGATGCGGCATCCGGAACGGAACAAAGCAGAAAACAGCGAGTCGGGAATCGGCCGCGGGCGCGGCGGGAGGGGAAGGTGAAGAGAAGGAAGATGGAAAACAGGATTGAAAAAGAATTGAAAAATATTATTGAAAAATTAAGAACACAATGGAAAAGGGAAAAGTGGGGAAAAGAATGGACGATCAAGGAATCATGAACAGGAATCCGGGAGAAGGCAAAGAGAAAGGAAAAGGGGAAGGGAATCAGGCGCTTCCCGATTCTCTGCATTTTGTCGGTGTCGGAGGCATTGGAATGAGCGGTCTGGCCCAGATGGCGCGCTTTCTCGGCTGTGCTGTTTCCGGGAGCGACCGTGCGCTGGAGAGTCCGGAAAACGCGGCGATTTTCAGTGCTCTACGCGCCTGCGGAGTGACGCTGTATCCTCAGGACGGTTCCTTCTGTCGGGAAAAGATTCCCGGGGCTCTTGTCTATTCCAGCGCGATTGAGGAGGACAATCCGGATTTTCTCAGCGCCGCGCCTGTAGGAATCAGGCGGCTTCACCGTTCGGAAGCGCTTTCTCTCTGTATGGGGGCGCTGGGAGAAGAGCGTCCGGTGTTTGCTGTCAGCGGGACCTGCGGGAAGACGACCGTTAGCGCCTGGCTCGGCGAGGCCATGGAGAATCTGGGCGTTTCGCCCGGATTTCTCTGCGGCGGGCTGCTGAACGCGTTTGCATCGGCGGAGACGGCTGGGAATTTCCGCGCCGGCGGCCCCCATGGACCTTTCGTCATCGAAGCAGATGAGAGCGACAAGAGTCTCCTGAACTATACCGCAGACCGATCCCTGGTGCTGAATATTGGCACGGATCATTATTCAAAAGAGGAACTTGCGCGTGTTTTCCGTGAATTCGTGCGGAAAACGCGGGATTTTTCCGTGATGGAGGATGCGGCGTTTCTGGCTTCCGGGGGAGCGGAGGAGTTCGGAAAGGAAGAAAGGATTGTTCTTTTCAGCGGAGATGAATCGTCTCCGGAACGTCTCAGCGGGCGGAGGGTTCTGAAACTGGACAGCTACCGCGTGTCCAGCGGGGCGTCCTGGTGTTCCTTTGACGGAATGCCTGAAATCCGTCTTCCCCTTCCGGGCCGTCACAATGCCGTGAATGCTCTAGCCGTCTACGCCTCTCTTCTGGAATCGGGTTTTTCCGCGAGGACCGCATGTGAGGCGCTTTCTTCCTTCCGCGGGGTGTGGCGCAGATTCGATTATGCGGGCAGGACCTCCCGCGGGGCGGCGGTCTATGACGACTATGCGCACAATGTGGAAAAGATCCTTTCCTGTCTGAACGCCGCCAGAGAAATCACGCATGGAAGAATCCTTGCGCTGTTCCAGCCCCACGGATTCGGCCCCTTGAAATTCATGAGGGAGGAATTGTTCCTCGGCTTGGAAAAGACTCTCCGGAAGGACGACGTTTTCGGATTCCTTCCGGTCTATTATGCCGGAGGAACCGCCAGTTTCACTCCGACCTCGGAAGAAGTCTCCGGAGAATACCGCGAGCGTTCCGGAGCCCCTCTGCGCTATCCGTTCTTTCCCTCCCGCGAAGCGGCGGAAGCCTTCACGGAAAAATGGGCTGAAGCTGCTGACACGGTTCTGGTCATGGGGGCGAGAGACAATTCCCTTTCGGACTGGAGCCGGGTACTCGGAGGAAAAAATGAGTCTCTGAAGCTCTGAAGCATTGTTTTACAAACTGAATTTTCTCCTACCTTCATTCCCATGCTTCCTGCAGTGAAGAAGGAAAAACCCTGTGTGCGGAATGAAAATCCAGGAATTTTCTGGATTTTCTGGACTCCTTTCCCGTTTCTCCTCCCCGTTCTTTCTTTTTTGTGTAGGAATCCCCCTTGGGGAAATGGAAGGAAGGGAATCACAGGAAGGCCCGAAAGAATTTTTCTCCCGGAAAAAAGAGGGGAGAAAAACCGTTCTCCTGATCCGTTCCCGTACCCGGGAATGTTGAAAAAGATCTGCCGCAGAGACTTGAAAAATCGATACATTGTGTTACAATTTATCCTGAGGGAATATGGAGAAATTTGCCGGATAATTTTGCAAAAGACTTGTTCCAAGGGATTTATATATTTTTTCTTCAAGTCCTGATTCCGCTTTTTTTCATCTGACATATTTCCGGAGGAAAGATGGTTTTGATGAAGGCATTTGTTCCTTTTGCGCGGAAGGCTTCTGAAAAAAAAAGATGTTTTTTCCCGGGACGAGCTCTTTCCCGGGGCACCCCTCCGGAACGGTGCCGCTCTTTTGAAGCAGTGAAAATTACAATATTTGAATATAGACAGATATTACGGGAGACCATTAGATGAAAATGCGCAGCAAAGTTTTCGGCGCAGCCGCGCTGGCCCTGTCATCGGGTGTTGTTTGCAGTCTCATGGCATCGGAACGCGACGTCCGTTTTTCGAAGCTGCTGAACGAAATGGAACTTTACAACTATTCCGCCTACTTTCTGGAGAAGCAGATTGCGGGGAAGCCGGAGGATGTGGACCGTCTCTCCGTCCAGCTTGCGGAAACCTACATTCAGCAGAACAAGCCGGATGATGCGCTGAAGATCATCAATTCCATTCCGTCGACGAGCCCGTATTATGTGGAGGCGCAGGCCGCTCTCGGGAAATATCTGATCCGGATAGGGAAATACAAGGAATCGGTTCTTCCGCTTGGGAAAGTGTTTGAATACTGCAAGCTCAACAAGGATGTTCCTCAGGATCTGAAGGTCTGCACGAGTTATCTTCTGGCCGCATACAAGGAACTGGGCATGGTCAAGGAGATGGAGGAAGTGCAGCAGTTCCTTTACGGAGGACTTCCGGAGCGGGACCGGAATTATTACAAGGCCCTTTCAGATCTGGATTCCGCTGAATCCCTGAAGGAGGCAGAGCAGAAGAACGGGAAGGATGCCGAGTTCAATGCTGCGTGCGAAGCCTTTGAAAAGGTGCTGAACCCTTGTCTGGAAAAGAGTTCGGATGAGAATCTGAACAAGACCATCAAAAATCAGTGGACGCAAATCAAGGCGATCTACAATAATGCGCAGAAGGTTACCGACAAGCAGAAAATGAATTCATCGAATCAGATGAAGAAGATGTGGGCTCCGCTGTCGAAGAGTTTAGCGACGTTGCAGACCAAAGTCAGCGATGCGTCGCTGAGAACCAGTTTAAATACGGGGAAGAACGATCTGAACAAGTATCTGACGGGTACGCTCTGCCCCCGCTGGGAGCGGATGGCGCTTTTTGTGGATCGGAATACTCTGGATTCGACAAAGCAGAAGACTCTTTACACGCTGGATGCGAAAGACTGGCGTTCGGTTGTTTACAGTACGATCAGCTCTCTGGAGAACATTCAGTGGGGCGGACAGGATGTCACGACGGCGCTGGCATGCACCGCGACTGCCAAAGCCTATATTATTCTTGACCTGTATGACGACGCATTGAAGGAACTGGCCAAGAACCGCGATCTTTTCAAAGCCTGCGACGAATCGTTTGCCGAAAGCAAAGAGCTTCAGAACTCCCCTGGCGCGCAGGCGAAATACTGGGAAGCCCGGGCCTATTACGCGAAATCCCAGGCCATTACCGACGAGGCGGAAAGCCTGAAGGCCCTGAAGGGCGCGTTTGTGAATTACGGACGCCTGCTCAAGAATTATGTGGGATATCCGGACGGAGCCAGAGCGTATTCGGAATTTGTCCGGGTCGCGGACGAACTGGCGCAGAGAGCGCCTGAGCTGGCGGATACGGTGGAAGCGGAAAAATCGAAGGTTCCCATTCCTTCCGGTTCGTCCGGAGACGCGGGCGAGGAAGAAGTCATGGAGGAACTGGTCTCCCCGCAGGTGGAACAGGACTACAAAGCCAAGAAATACAGCGAGGTGGTGGAGGCACTTATGCCGATTTTGCGGGAGAAAAGGAACAGTTCCAGTCTGCCTCCACTTCTGGAAAAACTGGTCGTTTCAATGGCAATGCTGCCGGACCGGAATCTGGAAACACTTGCGCTTTGCGGGTACATGGCGGACAAATTCCCGAAATCCGAATACACTCCCGTCGTTCTTCTTCTGGCAGGGAATGCCATTTGGAACAGGAAAACGACAGAGAATAAGAACGACGCCATCATTATTTATGAAAAATTTCTGGAGACGGATATTGCCAATCAGTATGCCGCGAACGTGGCGATGCGCGTGGCTCAGGAATATTACAACCGTGCGGTTCTTCTCGGGCAGGAAGCCAACAAACTGCCTTCCGGAGATGAAAAAGCGGAAATGAACAAACGCGTTCTTGCCCTTTTCGCCCAGGCAGCAGAGGCGTTCCAGCGCGTAATCGACAATTTCAGCTTCAACAAGGTTCTGGCGGAGAACGCCTATCTGTATCTTGCCATGGCATATAATTCCATGGAAAATTATCTGGAAGCGGCGAGGACGTATCGCCTTTACTGCGAGGAGAAGCCTGAGAAGCCGGAGAACATGCTGACTGCAAAACTCAGCATTTCGGACAATTTGTACAAGGCCGCCGTCGAATTGGAGAAACAGTCCCGTCTTGTGAGAGAAGCCGCCTACGCGATTCCGGAAAAGGCCGCCGCGCCTGCCGCGCCTGTGAAGACGGCTGAGGAAAACAAGGAAGACGGGAAGCAGTTGGCCGGGGAAGCAGCCGCAAGTGGGCAGGATTCTTCTGAAGGAGCCTCCGACGCGAAAGAAGCGGAATCCTCAGGAGAAAAAGCTTCCTCCGGAGCCGCCGCGGCTGCTGCTGATGCCGCCGTTGCTGCTGATGCCGCCGGGTCGGCAGACACGGAGAAAGAATCGTCCACAGAGGAAACGACGGCTGACGCTGCATCCGGGAGCGATTCCGGAGAAGGGGATAACGCAGGCGGAGAAAGCGTTGTCGGCGAAGAAGTGGTGGTTCATGATATCAATACCCGCGAAGGGAAACTGCAGCAGGCGGAAGCAATGCTGCGCGAATCCGTGGAACTGTACAAGGAAGGAGCGGAAAACATTCATGAACTGATCAAATGGCTTTCTCCAGGAGGGACTTATGCCTCTGTGGCGCAGAGCAGTCATGCGCTCAAGATCCGTGAGGATGCGCTGAGTCTTCTTCCGTGGCTTCAGGACGGAGCGGGGAACAAGGCACAGGCCGCGGCTGATTTCCAGGCCTTCATCAGTGCGTATCCGAAGAACAAGACTGTTCCGCAGTCGATGATGCGCATGGGCGTGATCTATACGGAACTGGGCGACAATCAGAAAGCCACGGAAGTTCTGGATCGTCTTTCCCGCGATTTCAAGGACACCCCGGAAGGGAAGAATGCGAAATTCTATCTTGCGCGGAGTCTGTACGGGAACGGGAACTTTGACACATCAATCGGGATTTTCCAGGAGATTTTCAATACGCCGGAGCTGAAGTCGAATCTTTCAACGCAGAATCTACGCTGGATTGCCTCGAATCTTTACAACTGCGGAGGGCATCGCATTCCTGCGGGAGCGAAGGTGGCGCTGGAGGCGGCAAAAGTTCTGGTGGGCCAGCTGGAACAGCCTGTGCTGACGGACTGGCTCAGCACCGAAACCGCCGCCCGGCTGAAGAACGATGCCGAGGAACGGGAAAAGACCCTTCTGATTCTGAAGGGGAAAGTTCTTCTGGATGCTGGGCTTGCGGCATATTACGCAGGGAACAGCGAGCCGCAGTCCCTGGCGTATTTCACGCAGGCGATAGAGCTTGACAAGAATACCCCGTATTTTTATGAGCTGTATTTCGGACGTGCGGATACGCTGCTGAAAATGAAGAATTATGACAAGGCGAGACAGGATCTTGCCCAGGTGGCGCTCCGTGCGAACACCACGGGACAGTATTCAAACTATTACAAGTCCCAGTGTCTGCTGGGCGACACGCATCTGGAGGAAAAGAACTACGCGAAGGCGTTTTCGGCCTTTAACATTGTTGCTGCGCCGTCATTTATGGCGGAGGAAACGCCGGAGACGGAATCGACTCTGAGCGAGGAGGAGAAACAGAAGGCTGCGGCGGATGCCCTTGCTGCGCGTGAATGGGTCGAGTATGCCATATACCGGACCGCCTACTGTGCGGCGTTGCTGAACCGGACTCAGGATCGGGATAAGATGGTCGACAAATACAAAAAGCATTTTGTCGGCGGGCGTTTTGAAAAGGATATAGAGAATCTTCCCGCCCCTGAAGCGGGAAACACCCCTTGACGCAAAAAAGTTTTCAATATAGAAAAATACAATAACAGAGAGGCGAGACATGAATAAATTACTGACATGGACAGCGATTCTTTTCGTTGCTTCCTCAGCCGTTCTCCAGGGGCAGGACTGCATCATCAAGGAATCTTCCGGGAAAGAGAAGAAGGTGAGCCAGATCACGGTCCGGCAGAATGGAGATCTTGCGTTTGTGGAAAGCGGGTCCTCCCGGATTCAATCCATCATCAAGAGGGGTCGTTATGTATGGGCCTGGGTTCCGAAACCGAAGGAGATCATTGCGGCAGATGAACTGTTCAAAGCGGGGGAATATGCAAAAGCTGGCGATGCATACAAAAGCGCCCGTCCGAAATACAAGCTTGTGGGCTGGGATGTCTACTGTCTGCTGAAGCAGGCGGAGTCTCTGGTGAAGGAGGACAGGAAGTCGGATGCGGTGAAGCTGCTTTCTACGCTGGAGAATTACAAGCTGGTGAATCCGAAGATGGAACAGGATCTGATGGAGTCGTACCGTCTTCTGGCTTCGACCTACATAGATCTGGGAGAGACGGAGAAGGCCATCCCTGTTCTGGACAAGATGATTGCTTCGTCGGATGACGACATTGCATCGTATGCCTTTATCAAGAAGGGCGACGCCATTGCCAAGAAAGGCGATAAAATGGATGCGGTTCTGGCGTATTTCCAGGCCGCGCTGCTCTTCCCGAAGAGCAAGGAGCGCCCGGAAGCGCTGTTCAAATCGGCTCAGATGCTGAAAGAACTCAAAGATGCGCGGGCGGAGAAGTTTGTGGAGATGCTGAAGAAGGATTATCCTTCCGATCCTTATACAAAACAGTTGCAATAATGAATTTTTATGCTAAATTTTTTCCCGATATGGGGATTAAATGAGGAAAAATCATAAATAAAAAGGAATTTTCAAGAGATGAAATTCGCAAAAATGCTGGGCCTTATTCTTCTTGCGGGAGCACTTGTTCTCGGATTCGGCGCTTTTTCCGCATCCGCATACGCTCAGGATGAAGATGTGTCGGTGACGGAAACCGTTGACGTGGGAGAAGGCGGGGCTGAGGAGGGGGAAGGCGCTGCGGCCGAGCCGCAGGAACAGACCTTTCTGACAGTCGTTCTCGGAGGAACCTGGCTTGACAAGACCATCTGGCTTCTGATTTTTGCGACGTCGTTTGCGACTGTGGCGTTGCTGATCGATGCCGGTATTTCGATCCGGATGAACAAGATCATGCCTCCGGAACTCGTTGAAGCGGTGAAGAATGCGCTGAACGAAGGAGATCTCGGAGCCGCGATCGAAGCGTGCGAAGCCACACCCGGGCCTCTCTCCAACATTCTGATGGCCGGATTCAACAATATTTCGGAAGGCTATGATGTGGTTGTGGACGCGGTTTCCGCCTCCGCCGATATTGAAACGGAAAAACTCATGCAGCGGGTCAACTACCTGAACCTCTGCGGAGCAATCGCCCCGATGCTCGGGCTTCAGGGTACGGTGACCGGTATGGTGAGCGCATTCTCCGCTCTGGGAAGCGCCACGGGAGCCGCGAAAGCCCAGATGCTGGCCATGTCCATTTCGACGGCTCTGTATACGACGGCAGTCGGTCTTGTGATTGCGATCCCTGCAGTTCTCGGCTACACCTTTGTGAAGAACAATGCGAGCAAGATCATCCTCACCATGGAGGCGCTGACCTATGACCTGATCAAGACTCTGAAAGGAGCCGAGGTTGTGGGAGACGAAGAGGAAGCAGCGGTCGAAGAATAACACATGTGCCGCAGAAAAGCGCGCAGACAGGTGAAAAACTATGGCAAGACCAAGAAAAGTAAAAATATCAGATGACATGGCGTCGACGCCGATCTCCTCCATGATCGACATTGTGTTCCTGCTGATTATTTTCTTTGTTGTGACCGCCGCCGTGGACAAGGATGTGGAAGATGAGGCCATCAAACTCGTCAACGCCCCCCACGGCCGGCCCGTCCTCAAAAAAGATCCGAGAAGCGTGACAATCAATGTGCGGGAAGACGGAACCATGACCATCGGTCTGCATCTGGTGACGGTATCGCAGATCAGCAACATCCTCCGTGAAATGTCGGTGAAATTCAACACCACCGACATCCCCGTGATCGTCCGCGGCGACAAGAACGTACAGCATCATTACATTGAACAGGTCATGAACGCCGTCACGGATACGGGGCTTTATCGACTGAAGTTCAACGCAATGATCCAGTAGTAAAAGGAGGAATGCTGCCCCATGGCTAAAAAAAGAAGAAGGATGGCGCTCCCTGATCCGGAGACCCCCCTTTCCTCCATGATCGACGTGGTGTTTCTTCTGCTGATCTACTTCATCTCGACTCAGAAGGAGGTCATTGAAGATTCCTATCTTTCGGTGGACATGCCCAGCGGTTCCGCACCGTCCAACAATACACCGAATCCCAACCTCCTGAAAATCGACGTGATGAAACTCCGGGAAAATTCCGATGATTATTATCATGTCAACGGGTTAAAGTATCATGTCAACGACCTCAGGGAATATCTTAGAAGCGTCGGCGACACGGACAAGAACACCACCGTGATCATCAACTGCGGCCCGAACGCAAAACACAGGAAGCTCATTGTACTGCTCGATATGTGCAATGAAATGGGATTGACCAAAATTAACCTCATCAATGATTCGACTGTCCGTTTTGTCCCGGACCACTGAGAAGAGTCTTTGCTTTCTTTCTCCGGCTCTTCCCGGAACTGAGCAGTCCGGTGAGGAATGATGCGGGGGGAGAAATGGTAATTTCCTGTTCTGTATCCTCTCCTTTCAGACCAGCTCCGGGGGGGGGGGCTCCCCCGGGCGGGAGGGGGAGAGAAAAGGGAAAGAAGGCGCAACCCGGCCGCCAGTTCGGTAAATCAAATCAAGATTCCGGAAGAATTTCCGGAATCTTTTTTTTGTTTTCAGTTTTGATTTTCCTGCTTTCTCTATTCCTGTTTTTCTGAGGTACTGAGAAAAAGCGAAAGGAAAAAAACACAGGCAGATGCTGTCGTCTTTTCCAGCGCCTTTTCCCATCTGTAAAGAAAGAGATGCGGAAGATATCCCAGGGAAGGAAATAACAAGATGGGAAGATCCATGCACGGGGGCATAGTGTTTTTTCCCCCCTTCGTAGGATGATGGGAAACGGAAGGGGACTTTTCTCGGTTCAGTCTCTGTTTTTTCAATTACATGGTCCCGCAGGAGGGTTTCAAGCGAGAGGGGAAAGGGAAAATCACAGGAGAAGAGAGAAGAGGAGGGGACCGCATTTCCGGCTCTTCTCTGCTGCAGAGAGAAAAGAAAGAAGAGCAGGAGAGAGTGTGTGTGAGATCGAGGGAATTCCTTCCGAGAGAGAAGAAGAAGGAGGGAGGATATCTATCCATGCTTCTGAGGGAGCCTGGGCGGGTTGGATTCGTCTGCCCATTCAGGGCCCCGGATTCCGAGAAGGATTTCCAGACGCATGAGCTTTGACTTGACAGAGAATTCAGTTCCGGTATGAATGGCGAAACGGTCCTTTCCCGTCAGGAAGGCTTTCAGAAGGAGGGCGTCGTTACTCTGGATCCGGACCCGGAAGGCTTTGTCCCCGATTGAGATTTTCCAGTACAGTACGGGACTTTCCCCGCCGGGAATCCGTGAGGGACAATCCCTGAGGATGAGAAGGGGAAGAAGAGTTTTCTCAATTTTGAGCGGAGGGAAAGGCAATGGCATCTGGATGCATACCCACCCCTCGGCCGCTTTTTCCTCACAGGGAAGAATCTGCATGGATTCCAGTTCCGCATATGGGCAGGACCAGACAGGAGGCGCCGCCGTGTCCGCAAAGAGACGGAACGGAATGAGAGTGGCCGCAGCCGCTGATTGCAGAGAAGAAGTCTGAATCCAAAGGACTTCCGGAATAATACGGCAATTGTCGTCCCGGTTTTCCGGATCCGGTTCGACTGACGGAAGGGCAGGATTCCTGTTCTTCCCAGAGAAGAGCAGGGAAGGAAAGTCTGTCCTTTTTGTTCTGACGGGGAGAGCCGGATCCGGAAGAATGGTGAAAAGTTCCGTTTCCGTTCGGAAGAGCTCTTTCGCCTGGGAACATTTTGCACAGTATTCCGACTCGTCCAGAGAGATGTTCATTCCCAGATCCCTGAGTTCACGGACCTGTTTCCTCTGGATTTCCAGAAAGTCGATTTCCCAGTTCGGAGCGGGATAAAATGTGTGTACGCCGCAGAGAGGACAGCAGTATCCTTTCAGTCTCTGAGGCGGAAGCGTGACCAGATAAGGCGTGTTCCCGGCGGAAAGATCCGAAGGAGCCTTGGACTTCAAAAGCGCTTTGATTTTTGCATCCCGTTCCGGAACATCCAGTTCAGCGCCCAGGGCTGAGGAAGGGAGAATCCGGATCCCCGATGCAAGTGTCATTATCAGCATCATCAGCAGTGGAGAAGCGGTTTGCCTGGTCATGAGTCCTCTCTGATTCTGGAGCCATTTTATGAAACTGTCCCGAAACGGATAAACGCTTAATATATCCCTGCCGCCGGGTTTTTGCCATCAGTTTCAGGGACGAAATTTCTGAAATTTTCTGAACTTTCCGCAATCCGGTTTTTTTTTCACTGGCCGGAAAGGAAAAATCAAAAAATACCATATCTTGTTTGAAGAATGACTTGCTATCACAAGATCCTGTGTTATTGTATCCGGAATGGGAACGGTTGCGGAGACGTTTTTTCCCTTTCTCTTTGCAGAGAAAGAGAGAGAGGGAGAGAGAGGGGGGTGAAGAGCAGCAGATAGAGCAATCCGTCCGGAGCCGTCCTCCTACGGGGACGCCGTGTCCAGAATTTCTTAAACACAGAACCATGACAAAGGATAAAGGAAAATCAGAAGCAATGGGTAGCAAACTGCCTTGCCGGAATATCAGGAAAAGAGACGGACGGATTGTCCCGTTTGAACCGGAACGCATCACGCTGGCGGCGTCGAAAGCGCTGAAAGCCGCGGGGACGGCAAATGAAAAGCTCGCTGCAACGATCATGAAGGACGTGCTGCATGAACTGGAGGAAATGGGACTCGGCGAGGAGGAGACGCCGGATATCGAACTGATCCAGGATCTTGTGGAACAGTCTTTTATCCGCCGCGGGCTCTCCAAGGCGGCGAAATCCTTCATTCTCTATCGCGCACAGCATGCGAAGATCCGCGAAGGCAAGCATTTGATGATGGACGTTCAGGAACTCGTCGCGTCGTACATAGACCGGGAGGACTGGCGGGTCAATGAAAATTCCAACGCGGGATATTCCTATGCGAGTCTTCTCAATCATGTGAGCGGAACGGTCATTGCGAACTACTCGCTGTCGAACATGTATCCGAAGGAGATTGCCGATGCGCATACGGGCGGGGATTTCCATCTGCATGACCTTTCCTGCGGAATTGTCGGCTACTGTGCGGGATGGAGTCTGCGGCAGCTGCTCATGGAAGGGTTCCGGGGAAGAGAAGGGCGCGCGAGCGCCAGTCCCGCCAAACATTTTGACACCGCGCTCGGGCAGATCGTCAACTTTCTCTGCACGCTCCAGACCGAATGGGCCGGGGCACAGGCCTTCAGCTCCTTCGACACGTTTCTCGCACCCTTTGTCCGTGAGGACGGGCTCAGATACAAGGAAATCAAGCAGAATATCCAGTCCTTTGTCTTCGGCCTGAACATTGCGAGCCGCTGGGGGCAGACTCCTTTCACCAATCTGACTTTCGACTGGGTGGTGCCCGAAGACCTTGCAGACAGTCCCGTCATTATCGGCGGTAAACTCCAGGAAGGTCGCTACTACCGCGAATACCAGGAGGAAATGGACCTCATCAACAGAGCCTTCCTCGAAGTCATGAGCAACGGCGACAGCGACGGACGTATTTTCACCTTCCCCATCCCCACCTACAACATTACCAAAGATTTCAACTGGGACAGCGACAACGCCAGACTCCTCTTTGAAGTCACCGGAAAATACGGAATTCCCTATTTCCAGAATTTCATCAAGAGCGATCTCCGCCCCGGAGACGTCCGCAGCATGTGCTGCCGTCTTCAGATGGACATCCGCGAACTGCGCAACAAAACCGGCGGACTCTTCGGCGCGGGCGAACAGACCGGATCCATCGGCGTGGTCACGATCAACATGCCCAGGATCGGCTACCTTGCCAAAAACGAAAAGGAATTCTTTCTCCGTCTTGGGACCCTGATGGACCTGGCGAAGGATTCCCTGGAAATCAAGCGAAAAGTCGTGCAGAAGCATCTTGACGGAGATCTGCTGCCGTATACCAGAACGTATCTCGGGACTCTCAAAAATCATTTCAGCACCATCGGACTCGTCGGTCTCAACGAGTGCTGCCTGAATTTCCTCGGCTGCTCCATCTGCGATGAGGAAGGGCGCAATTTCTCCCTGAAAGTCCTTGACTTCATGCGGGAACGCCTGCAGGACTATCAGGCCCAGACCGGTCATATCTACAACCTCGAAGCCACGCCGGCAGAGGGCACCAGCTACCGTCTCGCCAGAATCGACCGGAAAAAATATCTGGACATCATCTGCGCCGGAGACACCGAGCCGTACTATACCAATTCCTCCCAGCTCCCGGTCGGATACACCGATGACCTCTTCGAGGCGCTTGATCTCCAGGAGCCCCTTCAGGCAAAATATACGGGCGGAACCGTTTTCCACAGTTTCATCGGCGAGAAAATCAATGATCCCGTTCAAGTCGCCTCCCTCGTCAGAAGGATCGCGACGAATTACAGGATCCCGTATTTCACGATCACGCCGACCTTCAGCATCTGTCCCATTCACGGATACATTCCCGGCAACCATCCCACCTGTCCTTATGAATGCGGGCAGGAAACGGAAACACAGGAGAAAAACTTCAAACTCGTCTGACGAGCAGTCCTCTTTCCTGTTTCCGACCCCTTCGGCGGACCGGACGGGAGCACCTGTTACAGAATAAAATTCATCGGGTGTTGTTGTTTTCGGAGAGTCGTTTCTATAATTCCCCGGAAACATCCCCCTTTCATCAAAACTTTCAGATCAAATCATCAAAACGGAGAAGCAGAAAATGGCAAAGTGCGGAGCAGAAACAGAAGTCTACAGCAGAGTCGTGGGATATCATCGCCCGGTGAAAAACTGGAACAAAGGCAAACGCGAGGAATTCAAGGACCGCAAAACCTACGCTGTGGAAAATGCCGTCTGCGACTGCGGGAAGCAGTCTGTGGCCTGAGGAGACAGCCGCAGGCAAGCAGTCCTGTCTCTGAGATCTCCCGTCCGGAAGGGAAGGCCCATTCCTCCCTTCCCCGCAGGGGGATGTCACGGAGTCCCGGAGAGGAAGCGGAGAGAAGCTTTTGCTCATCCCCCTCCTTCCTCTCCGGGATTTTCTGTTTTCAGCAGAGTCTTTCCCTCAGTTTTTCCCCCCCCAGTTTTCCTCCTTTTTTCATGGCATGCGGGAGACTTGTCCGGGAGAACGGGGCTGGCGGAGGATGAGCAGGGAGGATTTTCCCCCTTCAGATTTTTTTCAGATTTTCTTCAGATTTTCTTCAGATTTTCTTCAGATTTTCTCTTTGGATTTTTTCTTTGGATTTATTTTGGCAGATGCTTTTTCAGCAGTCATGCTTTTGCGGATTTTTTCTTGCGCTTTCTTTGAGGGGACGGCTTGTGTTTTGAGAGAGGGGGGCCTATTGTTATAACGGGCCGGGGTCGGCAAGGAGAAAGAGCGTGAGAGGATAAAAGCTATTGTCCGCATGCAGAGAGTCACAACAGACAGGACGGAGGAGAGCATGAACGCACAGGTCAACCCTCGATTTTATCATTTTCTTGCGGAAGGGAATATCATATGCGGGACGAAGGCGTCGTCGTCACGGGAAGTGATAGCGGAGCTGTCGAGGCTTCTGGCGCACAATACGGCGGGTTTTGACGCGCAGGCGATAGCGGAAGACGTCCTGCTGCGCGAGAAACTGATGCCCACCGTGATAGCCTCCGGCCTTGCGGTGCCGCATGCGAGGATGGCGTGCGTGGACCGCCTGACGGTGGCGATGGCGACATCGGGAAAAGGAATTGATTTCGGATTCCCCGGGATGCCGCCGGTGAAAGTCGTGGTGCTGATGCTGACTCCGGCGGATGATCCCGGACTTCACCTTCAGGTGCTCGCGGCGCTGGCTCGCGACTTCGGGAATCCGAAAGTGGTGGATGAAGTGGCGGCGCTGGCGAATCCGCATTCCGTGATGAACTATTTTCATGCATCGAGCGTCGAGATTCCCCAGTTTCTGCGGGCAAGAGACGTGATGGACCGTTCTCCGGTGACCCTTCTGGAAAACAACACCCTCAGCGAAGCCATCGAAGTCTTCGCCACGACCAAGAATGATGAGATTCCGGTGATTGACGACGAACGTTTTCTGCGCGGAGTCGTCTCTCTTTCCGATCTCTTGAAATTCAGTCTTCCGGAACATCTTCTCTGGCTCGACGATCTTTCCTCCGTCTACCGTTTTCAGCCGTTTTCGGAAGTTCTCCAGACCGCCGATGAAACCAAAGTGGCTGATTTCATGCGGGAGGAATTCATCACGGTCGAGGAGGACATTCCCGCCGTCCAGCTGACTAAGCTTTTCCTGATGAATAAACTGCAGAAGCTCATCGTCGCCGCTCCCGACGGCACTCTGGCCGGCGTTGTGGATCTGAAGGCTTTCGCCGCAAGGCTCTTCTGGGAGTGAAAAACACCTCCTGGAAAAACAGGCACGCGGACAGAAAGGAAATTCATGAATGAAGGCATGGAAAAGGAGAGCTCTGTGGTTTCTTTTCCCCGCAGGGTTTTCTGCCGCCGTTGTTTCCTTTGCGTTCTGCATGACAGAAATCCGTTTCCTTTCCTCTGCCGAGGAAGAGGAAAACAGGGCAGGGAATTTGAACTCAGCCGTCGCGGCGGCGCAGCTGCATTCCCAGTCCCTCCGCTCCTTTCCAGATGGAAGAGAGAAGCTTAAGGAAGATGAGACCATGACAAGACAAACAGAAAAAAATCCGTCCGTCCGGGTGCTTCCAAGTTCCATTGCGGGATCCTGGTATCCCGGAACGAAAGAAGCGCTTCTTTCCCTGATTGCCTCGTATCTGGAGGCGCTTCCTCCTTCTTCTTCTTCTTCTTTGCCGCCGCCCTCTTCTTCGCCGGAAAACAAGGAGGAGAGCAGGGGAGAAGAGGAGCCTTCCGGCGGGAACAGGATTTCCATACCGAATATCCTGATTCTTCCGCATGCGGGGTATGAGTGGTCTGGCAAAACCGCGGCGTATGGGATAAGGAGAGTGGAAGATGCGAGTTTCCGGAGGGTGATTGTGCTGGCGCCGTCGCATTACGCGTATCTGCGGAACAGTCTCTGCATTCCTGCGGGGGATGCGGCTTCCACGCCGCTCGGGGTGCTGCCCTTCGACCGGGAGGGCATGGACATGCTGGGAAACGCTCCGGAAATGCGGGAAGGAAACGGAGAATGCTCCCTTCTTGTCAGCGACCGGATTCATCTTGCGGAACATGCGGCCCAGATACAGTATCCGTTTCTGCAGTATGCGCTTCGGGGAGGATTTGAAACGCTCCCCGTGATTGTCGGGGAACTGGATGGACCGGCTCTGAAAACGTTCGCGGCGCTTCTGCGGCCGCTGCTCGATGATCAGACTCTGCTTGTGATCAGTTCGGACTTCACGCATTTCGGAGCGGACTTTGCATACTGTCCTTTCCGCAGGGATGTCCGGAACTCTGTGGAAAAGCTGGACAGGAGCGCGTTTGAACGGATCCGGGACGGCAGTCTGGTCCCGTTTCTGAAATTCATGGAGGAAACCGGGGCCACCATCTGCGGGAAAAATCCGCTTGCCCTGATGCTGAGTCTGATTCCCCCCGGAACGGAAATGGAACTTCTGCATTATGCGACTTCCTCTGATGAAAGCGGCGACTTTTCCCGCTTTGTCTGTTACCTGAGCGCCGCCGGATATGCCGACTGGAAGAAGGAAACACAGAAGAAAAAGGAAGAGTTCCTGACATCGAAGGATCGTCTGGAACTTCTCCGCATCGCCCGGCGGGCGATTGTGGAGAGCTTGAAAAGCGTCCGTTCCCTCTCCTTCCGCCGTGCGGACTGCCCCTCTCCCGAAGAACTCCTTTCCTCCCCGGATGCGCTCTCCCCTGCCATGCGGGAAAAAATGGGGGCGTTCGTGACCCTTCAGATGCGTTCCAACGGAATGCTGCGGGGTTGTATCGGAGAGATTGAGCCCTTCCGTCCCTTGTATGAGGCTGTGGCGGCGCGTGCGGCGGATGCGGCGTTCCGCGATCCGCGTTTTCCGCCGCTTTCTCCGGGAGAACTTTCAGAAATCGAAATTGAAATTTCCGCGCTGACTCCTCCGAGGCCGGTGAAAAGTTACAAAGAGATCGAAATCGGTAGACACGGCATGACGCTTTCCAAATACGGGCGTTCGGCGGTTTTCCTCCCGCAGGTTGCGCCGGAGCAGGGCTGGACCCTCGAAGAAACCCTGACGCATCTGGCGATGAAGGCCGGACTGAAAGCGGACGACTGGCGGGAAAATGCCGAATTCACTGTGTTTGAAGCCGTTGTATTCCGAGAATCCGATTTTTCCTCTTTCTCCTCCTCCCTCCCGGAGGAACCCTGAAGCAAGGGAGAAAACACGGGAGAAAAAAAGAGCCGGGAGCTCATCATTGCCGCGGCACTGCGGCGGAGCAGGAAGGAAAAACCCTGCTCCGTCCCCTGATTTGCCCCGGAGCCGGAGTACTGTATTCACGTATTCCCTGAAGGGGAATTCCAGAAACTTGCGGCCGATGTGTCAGAGAAAAAAAGGATGTCTGAATATGGAAGTGAAAACAGGTCTGTTTGACCGGATGGTGTTTCAGCGGGATTTGGAAAAGAATGTTTCCCGGCAGAAAATTGAAGGGCTTGCCGGGATCCCGGGTACGGTATGGGTCCGCGTCACGGATGAAGCGGGGAAAACACTTCTGGAACGCGGACTCGGTGAGACGGAAGGAAAGGAACATGTTTTTTCCGTCTGCTTGGAAGGTCTTCCCTGCGGAGGGCCGTATGAGATTTCTCTTTCGGTGCGGACTTCCGATGGAGAACCCAAGGGAGAGGAATACACGGCTTCGGACATTCTAGTGGGAGATGTCTGGATGCTGGGGGGGCAGTCCAATATGGAAGGGATCGGGAATCTTTCCGGCGCACCTGAACCCGATCCCCTGGTGCATGCCTGCTACATGGACGACCGCTGGGATGTGGCGGAAGACCCCATCCACAATCTGGACAAGGCCGCCGCGGAAATTCACTGGATTCTGCGCGGCGGACACGGCGTCGCTCCGAGGAATCCGCTGAAGGGCGTAGGGCCCGCCGTTTCCTTTGCAAAGGAGATGCGGAAGAGGACCGGTGTGCCGCAGGGGCTGATTGCATCGGCACACGGGGGGACTTCTATGGAGCAGTGGTCGCCCGCGCTGAAAGACAGGGGCGATGAGAGTTTGTACGGAGCGATGTTGCGGCGTTTCCGGCGCAACGGCGGCTCCGTGCGCGGGATGCTCTGGTATCAGGGGTGTTCGGACGCCAATGCCGCAGGGGTGAACTCCTATGCGGAAAAAACCCGGGAACTGATTGAATCGGTCCGTTCGGATTTTCATGACAGCAACATGCCGTTTGTGATGGTCCAGATTTCCCGTCTTGTCCCTGGATCGGAGAACTTTGAAGCGGACGCGCAATGGTCCCGGATCCGGGAGGAGGAGCGGCGTCTGGGGGCTCTTGCGAATGTGGCGGTGGTGCCCGCGATTGACCTGGAGCTGGACGATCCGATCCACTTGAGCGGGGAATCGCAGCAGCGTCTGGGGCGGCGTCTAGCCGGGGCGGCGCTGACCTTGCTCCAATATCCGGGAGCTCTTCCGCCCCCGATCGAATTCGAACGCATGGAAACGCAGTGGAACGACAAATTGAATGAATGTGTCCTGACGGTGTTTTTTCGGAATGTGGTGGGCGATCTTTCCAGCGGCGGAGCGCGTCCGTTCGGCTTTGCCTGCGTGGCGGGGGAGCGACCGCGTCTGCACATTTTCCGGACGGAGCTTTGTGGAGACTGCGTCAAACTGCATCTGATGGTCCCCATGCCGATTCTGGCCATGATGAGTCTGGCCTACGGATACGGGAGGGATCCGTATGTGAACATCACGGATTCGGCGGACCGCTCGCTCCCGGCGTTTGGTCCGCTGGAGATCCGCAAGGAGGAATTCCCGGTCACGCCGTTCGCTTCGAAAGTGCAGGTGTCGGATCCTGTTTTCGGGGAAGATTCCTTTGAAGCGCTGGTGTATCCGGAGAAGATGGAAAATCTGCATTTTTCGCCCGTCGTTTTCGACGTCTTCTATGTTCGTCCCGAAGATGTCTCCCGGTACTCCGGGAAGGCGCATATCCGCTATTACCGCAGCGTGTACGAATTCCCGGAAGATCTGGATGCTCAGATCCGTTTCGGCTATGACGGGCCCGTCCGGCTTTTTCTGGACGGCAGGGAAATCTTTTCCGATCCCCACGGCACCAACCCCATTGACCCCGATGCCCAGCTCATTGATCAGCATATTCCCAGAGGCACCCATGAATTCCTGACCGCCTTTTCCCCGAGAAAAGGCGCCTCCTGGGGAATCAGCTTCCGGATCGCGGACAGGAAGAGGATCCCGGAAGAGGAGAAGGAAGACTTTTCCTTCCAGGCAAATCTTCCCCTGGAAAAGGAATCATGAGTGTGTTGTAGTGTGGGGGGGAGGGGAGGATGAGAGCCCCCCACCGCATCTTCTCCGCGTTGCAGGACAGAAACCCGATTCCCGGGCGGCTTTTCTTCCGCCCTTTTTTCTCCCATTCACATCCCGTCTTTTCAGATTCAGGGCCTGGGGAGAATGGAAAAAAGTCGTGCCCCCCGCTGCAGGAGGAGAGGGGCGGCAAAAATGAAGATGCCGGATGAGGATCTGCCGCGACCGTTTTTTTGCCTGCACAGCTTACTCCCAGCGATAGTCGCTGAATTTTCCCGTGAGACGTCTTTCAAAGAAGCGGGAGAGAGGATAGAAGAGGCGGGGGAAGGTTTCAAAGGGGAGCATGGATTTCAGCGGTTCCGCACGGAAGCGCAGATCGAATTCATTGATCTGGAAATTATATTCGCCCTCGGCACTGAGGGCGATGATTCCGCCGTTGCTGGAAAGCTGTCTGGTGACGAGTTTGTCTTTTTCGAGGGAAAAGAGGCAGTGGATGTCCGTGATGCTGCCGAAGTTGTCCATGGCCCAGACGCTGCCGAGGTATTTGAGCGCTTCCCCGAAGAGCGGGATGCTCCAGAGATCGTCGCCGGTGATTCTCATTTCGCCTTGTCCGGAGAGTTCGAGTTTCCGGTTGTATCCGGTGGAGAGAGTTGCGTTGAGACGTCCGGAGAGGGAGCCTCTGCGTTGTTTTTCCGTTTCCTCCCTGCCGTCATCTTTCTCAGGTTCCTCTCCTTCTGCGGAGGCGGATGCTGTTTCTGCGGCGGAGGGGGAGGAGATGACTGAGGATGAAATTCTTTTTTTGCATCCGAGTTCTTCCAGGGCGCTCTGGAGATCGCAGTCGGAAAGTTCCGCTGCGATATGCCCCTGATTTTTCCCGAAGTCGAAGAGATAGTCCATGGAGATCTGCCCGTCGGCGACTTCCGCATTGCCCCGTGTGAAGGAAAGACGCTGTTTTCCGTAGTCAAGATTCACATCCATGTCATTGACCCGGATTCCGTTCCAGAGGAAGCCGGAGTTTTCGATTCCTGCGCGGAAGGAGCTGTTCTCCGGATGTCTGTAATCGATTGTTCCCCGGGAGTAGACATGGATGCTTTCCGGAAAGTCGAGAACGGAGCTTTCCCATTCGGGATAAAGGCAGCGGAGAATGTCGTTTCCGGAGAGACTGCTCCGCAGGGAGAAGTCCAGAATTCCGGTTGGGGCCGTCTCCGCAGCTGTTCTCCCGTTCCCCTTCTCCATTCCGGCAGGAGAAGAGGCCGTCTCCGCCGCCGCCGTTGCGGCTTCTTCCCTCGCAGACGATGTCGTGTTTTCTGAAGCGTCGTAGCAGACGGAAATGACAGCCCTGCCGTTTTCTGTTTCCAGAGACGCTCCCGGCAGGATCATGATTTTGTCGGAATCGATGAGGAAGCGTGTGGCCCCGTAGCGGAAGGGAATGCCGCGGTATCGGAAGTTGGTCATGACGATCGAACCGCTCAGAGAGTAAACGGGGACAGGATCAAGTGTCAGGAAGAGATCGGTATGAAGTTCGATCAGATTTTTCCCTGCGGGCCATTCGATGTCCTTTGTAAGGCTTTCCAGGAAGCTGCTGTGTTCCGGATCCAGCATGCGGATGGCTTCCGCAGGAGAGCCGTTGGAGATCAGGGAAGCGGTGAGGGCATTGTCCTTCAGGAAGCAGGAAACCTCTCCCGAAACGCGGACTCCGGAACTCAGCTCGGCTCTCAGTTCTTCCGCCTTGAGAAAACGGGGCGAGAAATCCAGGCGCAGAGCACTGCGTTTTACCTTCATCCCGCGGCAGAACAGCATTTCCGGGAGAAGAAGATTCATGACTCCGCTGAATGCGGAATCATCCCAGTCGTCGCAGCGGAGCGATCCTTCAAAGGCGATTTCCGGATCAGGGGAGGGGAAAGCGGTGTGTTTCCGGAGCAGTGCTTCCGCACGGGGGGGAAGAAAAAGCCCCAGCCGTTCCGGAGATCCGCGGCCGGAGACGCTGCATTCAAAGTGGTCCCCGTAAAAGGCATACGTTCCTTCCAGATGATCCTTCCCGGGAAGGGAGACCGAGAGAATTTCCCCGCTGAAGCGGCCGGACTGTATTTTGAGCAGAGTTTTTAGATTTTTCATTTTCAGAGACTTGACCGTCAGTTCCGGAATCTGCAGTTCGAGTTCTCCCCTCTGTTCTCCGTCCCGGAGGGAAAGGTGTTCGATTGAGCCGGAAAAAGCGATTTTCAAATCTTTGCCGAAATCCATTCTTTCCGTGATGCTTTCCCTGGTTCCGGCATCTGAGAAGAGGAGCAGTTTCTCCGGCGAGCAGATGCCCGAAACCGTTGCACTGAGCGTATTGCCAGCCGGATCGTAGACCCCGCTTCCGGACACCTGTTCGCCTTCGCCGAGATCCAGGTGGAACCGATCGAAACGGACTTGGCCGTTTTCCAGCGTAAGCTGCTCGTCCAGAGCTCCGATGCGGAGATGGCCGTACTGGAATGCGGGGAGGCGGAGGCGGGCTTCCAGTCTGTTTTTCATGAAGTGGTTCAAGTCAATGGAAAAGTCGATATCCGCCGAAGGGGGAAGATCGAAGGGCTCGTGTTTCAGGCGGTCGAGGAAGAAAATGAGCTGTCTCCGGATTTTCAGCGGGATCCGTGTCAGCGGGCGGAGAATCAGGGGAACCGGGTTTCTGCCGCAGTGGAGAAGTATTGTCTCCTCCTCTTCCTTGCCCTTCTTCCCATCCTCGGTTGCGGCGATGGCTGGTTCCGGGAAGGCATTTTCTCCCGGGGACTTTTTGTCGCCCGCCAGGAAAGAAGAATCATCTTCTGCGGAATTCTGCTGTGCATTGTCCCTGTTTTCGGGGGAGGAGGATCCGCCTGAAAGAACTCTCTGGATGGCGCCGCCGCCTCTGGCGCCGACGGCATGGAGCAGATTGTCAAATGTGCCTTTTCCCCGGAAACGGAAATCGAAGATCCTGCCCTCCAAGCGGTTGACCTTCAGAAGACCCGGTTCACCGCTGATGTCGGCATGGAGATGGGAGAGAGAGAGGATGTCTGCTGCTCCTTCCCGTCCACTCTCCGGGAAGATGGGAAGGTCCAAACGTCCGTTTGAAATAAGAAGACGGAAGGGAAGAAGAGTTTTCTGAGTCAGTTTCCCCGGGAGAAAGCGGATCTGCAGCTGTTCCGCCGCAAGAACCGGATAGCTGAACGCGTTTTCCCCTTCCACACGGATGTTTTCCAGCCGGATTCCCCCGAAAAATCCCGCCTTCATCTCTTCCGCATGAAAGTGAATGCCGCAGGAGGGTGCCAGCGCCCGGGAAATCCGATCCAGAAAGATCTGCGGGACACCGACGCATTCCAGATAAGCATCCGCAGACAGAAAGAAAAACACGGCACCGGACAGAAAAAGAAGCAGACCGCGCCGAAGAGAGAAGCGTTTCCGCCTCCTTTTGCGTGGCGGCTGGGAGGTTTGAGGCTGCTGGGAAGAGTCTTCTGCAGAGGCAGAGGACTTCTCCATGGAAGGAGAGAATCCATCATGATGCGCGGAGCCGTTGAGATGCGCGGAGTCGTTGAGAAGCGCAGCCGTTCTTCCGGGGGGAATATTCCCCCCGCCGTCATGACGGCTCTTCTGCCGGAAAAGGGACATCACAGCGAGAGATCCACCGTGCTTCGGAAGAGCCTGACCCCGTTTTCAAGAATGATCTTTTCCGCCGTTTCGCAGTCGTCACACTCCAGGACGATGGCGGCCGTTTTGTCCGGGAGAAGAAATCCGTAGGAATCCGAGACGTTCACTCCGCTGGAGGACAGCAGATTCAGCAGCCTGTAGAGTTCCCCCGGAGAATCTTTCACCGATACCACGAGGATGGGCCTTTTTGCCACTGCCAGACCTTTGGAAAAGAGCAGCTGAGCGGCCTCCTGAGGATTGTCCACGAGGATTTTCAGCACGCCGAATGCTCCGGCTCCGGCAATCGAATAGGCGCGGATATTGATTCCGGCCCCGCCCAGAATTTCCACGATGCGGTTGAGTTTCCCGGGTTTGTTTTCAATGAAGATAGAGAGATGTTCCAGCATGATGTCGGCGTTCTCCTTCCTGTCTCTGCAAGTTGTCCTGTCGTTTTTCCGTATACGGGAAGTTACATCCGGAAACGTGAAAATACAACCCCTCCTCCTGGCCGGGGATCTGAAAATATTCCCGCAGAATCAGAAGGGAAGACTGGAAAAAATTGTTTCCCGGTATACATTGCTCGAAGGAAGGAAGAAGGAATGAAGTCCAGCAGAAGATGCAGGGCAGAAAATGCGGGTCCCGGCCGGTTCCTCCCCCCTTCCCGTGAGAAATATCCATGAGAAATACAAGACGGCCGCGTCCCTGTGATTTTTTCAGCCGGAGAGGTTCAAGTGAAACGGTGGAATATGTGGAATATTTTGTGTTCAGTTTTTTGCGTTCCTGCACTGGCTTTGTTGCTGTTCTGCGGTGTCGGCTGCGGTTCTCCGAAGGAGGAGAATGCCGTGCTGCTGTCGCGTGCGCTGGAACGGGCGAAGGAGGCTGACTGGAAGGGAGCTCTGAAACTCGCCGAAGCCGCCGCGGATCAGGATCCCTCCGACTCTGCCGCGCTGATCTTCCATGCTCTGGCACTGGAAAAGACGCTTGATTCGGACCAGGCTCTCGATCAGGCCGCCGCGGCCGTGCGGATCGCTCCGGATGACTTCATTGCGCAGTATACGCTGGGCAGAATGCTTTATGAAAAAGGGAAGTATGACAGGGCGCTGGCTCCGCTGATGAAGGCGAGGCGTCTCAGGCCCTCGGATGCGAACACGGTGATTCTGCTTGCCCAGACAACCGCCCGGCTGAACAACTCTGCCGCTCTTGGATATTACCGACTTCTGGCTCAGAATCCGCGTTTCCGCCGGAATCCGGCGGTATGGTCTCAGATCGGGACACTGTACCTGATCCGTCATGATCCCGGGAAGGCGCTGACCGCTTACAGAGAGGCGGGGAGACTGGCGCCTGAGAATCCGAATGTCGCGCTGAATCTTGCCGTGGTGAATGATTTTTATCTCAACAACAAGGCGGAAGCGTCCACGTATTACAACAAGTATCAGCGTCTGACAGCGAACAGCCCGGATTTGACGGCGAAGCGTCTGGAAGTGGTCGAAAGACTCCGCCGCCTTCAGAACTGAGGGGGGGAGCCTTCCCATGGGAAGATATATTCCCGATGATGTGATTGAAGAGATCCGGAGCCGTGCGGATATCGTCGATGTGGTGTCCTCCTATGTTCCCCAGCTGAAGAGATATGGAGCGACGTGGAAGGCATGCTGTCCGTTTCATCAGGAGAAGACGCCTTCATTCATTGTGAATCCTTCGCGTCAGGCGTTTCACTGTTTCGGCTGCCAGAAGGGGGGCAATGTTTTCACCTTTGTCATGGAGCTGGAGAAGCTGGATTTTCCGAATGCGGTGGAGCTTCTGGCAAGGAAATACCATGTGGTGATTCCGGAACCGGAACCGCGGTACGGAGGAGGCCGGGGAGGCGCCGCCGCAGACGGAGGGGGGAGGGGAACCGCATTCCGGGAATCGAATTACAGTCTTCGGGAACGTCTGTTTCTTCTGCATGAGAAGCTGGCGTCATGGTATGCGAAGCATCTGAGGGAGTATCCGGACAGTGCGGTGGCGCTGTATCTGAAGACGCGCGGGATTCCGCTGGAATTCATCAACCGCTTCGGTCTGGGGGCTTCCCCCGATTCCTGGGACGCCGCCATGAACTGGGCTGCGCGGGAGGGCTTTTCAAAAGAGGAGCTCAGGGAATCCGGACTCGTTTCGGAAGGGACGAACGGCAATGGACGCGTTTATGACCGTTTCCGGAACCGCCTGATGTTTCCGATCTGGAACGAGCAGGGGCGCGTGGTTGCCTTCAGCGCCCGGACCATCGAATCCGGAAGCGCCGGGGCCAAATACGTCAACAGCCCGGAGACCCTCATCTTCAAGAAGAGCCGGATTCTCTACGCCCTTCACTTCGCCCGGACCGCCATCCATGAGAAAGGCTATGCCGTGCTCTGCGAAGGACAGCTTGACGTGATTGCGATGCACCGTGCCGGCTGTACCAATGCTGTGGCGCCGCAGGGAACGGCCTTCGGAGCGGATCAGGCCTCTGTGCTCAAACGTTATACGGACAGCGTGTATCTGGCGCTGGATAATGACGGCGCGGGTGAAAAGGCCGTTTTCAAAGATGCCTCCATTCTTCTTCCTCTGGGAATGAAACTGAAGGTGGTCCGCTATTCCGGAGCGAAGGATGCCGATGAGGTGCTGAGCTCCCAGGGCCCGGAAGCGCTGCTTTCCGCAGTGGAAAACGCGGTGGATTTCTTTCATTTCGCGCTTGACCGCGCTTCGGTGGGGAAGGATCTTTCCAGCCCTTCCGGCAAAGCGGAGGCGGCGGCTTTTGTGATCGGGCAGATCCTTCTGCTGGACAGCAGTGTTGCGCAGGATCTTTATTTGTCCTGGCTCTCGGAACGGCTGGGCATTTCGGCCGAGGCCGTCGGACTCGAATTCCGGAGACGCAGGGAAATTCAGGAAGAACACGCGCGCCGGCAGCTGTACCGAGAACAGCTTCATGATATGGGAAAAGATCTTTCACCGGGGGAGGGGAAAAAACGGAACAGCTCCACTGCCGCGGCGGAGATGGAGCTGCCGCCTCCTCTTTCGGAAAGGAATCCGCGCCTCAAAAAAGCCATGTGCGGACTTTTCAGTCTGATGCTTTCCGATGAAACTCTGGCGGGAATCGCGGAAAGTGAAATTCCTCCGGAAATGCTGGACCGTTCCCCGCTTTCCGAAGCCATTGAAATGGCCATGCAGACCAAGTATGACGGAGAATGGGACGAGCTGGGAAGCAATATCCTTGCCCGTTTTGAAAAGGAAGGGATTGTCTGCCCCGAAGTGACGGCGCTTTTGGTCTCCTCCTCTGCAACAACAACTACTGCAGCCGCAGATGCTGCCGCAAGTTCTTCTTTCTCTTCTTCTCCCGGAGGGGAGGAGGTGGAGGAACGCGGATGGGAAGACTCCGGCAGCGGAGAAAAAGAAAAAAAGACGGAGAACGGGAACAGGAAGCGCTCCGCCGCTTCGCTGGAAAAAGAATTTTCCGACTATGTCAAAGTCATCAAACAGATTTATTATCAGGAGGAGAACCGCCGGATTCTGAAGGAGTATTCCACTCTTCCGCCGGGGGAGGAGCGCGACGCGCTTGCACGGAAAGCCATGGAATATTCCCGACTCCTCATCGGACTCTCCAAAAAGAAGAAGGAGGGTGAGCCGGGATGATGAGGAAAAAAGCGGCGCGGGAGAGCGCTTTTGAGCGTCTCCGCATGAAAATGGCGGAAATTTCCGATCTCCGTGCGGCGGTGGCGATGCAGGACTGGGATCAGCAGGTTTATATGCCCCGGGGGGCGTCCGGCGGACGTTCCCTGCAGTCTGCGGCTCTCTCGGGGATTCTTCACGAGAAAAGCACATCGCCATCGATCGGGCGTCTGCTGGATCTCTGCTCGGGTCTGGATTTCGCTTCCGGGTCGATGGAAGCGGCGTTTCTTTCCAGAACGGCCCGCGACTACCGGAAATCCAGACGCATTCCAACGCGTCTGGCCAGAAGAATCGCCGAAGCGGCCGCCCGTTCGGAAAGCCTCTGGGAACAGGCCCGTGCGAATGCGGATTTCAAGTCTCTTCAGGAAAGTCTGGAATGTCTGGTGGATTTGAAACGGGAATATGCGGAACGGCTCCGGAGTCCGGGACAGCAGGATCTGTATGATGTCCTGCTGGATGAGTACGAGCCTGGAATGACGGTGTCTGAACTGGACTCCCTTTTCGGAATCCTCCGGCGCCGTCTGCCTCCGCTTGCCGCGCAGATCATCCGGGCGCAGGAGGCGCGGAAGCGGAACGGAAAGGAGGGAGATTGCTCCTCCTCCTCCCTCTTCGACGGGAAAGTCTTTGACGGAGCGAAACAATGGGATTTTTGCCGTTTCGTCGTCAGCCGGATGGGCTATGACTGGAACCGCGGGCGCATGGATCTCTCGGAACACCCGTTCACGACAAATTTCGGTCTGAGCGATGTCAGGATCACTTCCCGCATTCTTCCTTCCCGACCGCTTTCCTGCGTTTTCAGCTGTATTCACGAGTGCGGGCATGCACTGTACGACCAGGGGATCGATCCTGCGCTGGACCGGACGCCTCTGGCGGACGGGATCTCTCTGGGATTTCATGAATCGCAGTCCCGTCTCTGGGAGAATCAGATTGGCCGTTCCCGGGCGTTCTGGCAGTTTTTCTTTCCCGAGCTGAAGCGGCGCTTTCCGGAGGAGCTTTCCGGGGTGGAGCTGGACCGTTTCCTCCGGGAGGTGAACCGTGTGGAAAAGTCCGCTGTCCGGACCGAGGCGGACGAAGTCACCTACAATCTCCACATCCTTCTGCGCTATGATCTGGAAAGACGGCTTTTCGACGGCTCCCTCACGGTGAAGGATCTCCGCGATGCCTGGAATGCGGGAAGTTCCGAGTATTTCGGCTTTGAGCCCCCGGACGATTCTCTCGGCATTTTGCAGGATGTTCACTGGGCATGCGGTCTTTTCGGTTATTTCCCGACCTATGCGCTGGGAAATCTGATGGCCGCCCAGTTCCTGGAAAAACTCAAATCGTCTCTCCCCGGAATGGATGAGGCCGTGTCCGCGGGAGACTTTTCGGAAATCCTTGCGTTTCTGCGGATGCATCTGCACCGTTACGGTGCCGCCCTGAGTCCCCGTGAGGCGCGGAAACGTCTCTTCGGATCGGAGCGGATGGATCCGGAGCCCTTCCTCGGCTACCTGAAAGAAAAATATCTCTGACTCAAGAAGGAGCTTTGAACAGAATGGATACAATCAGCATTTCGGATATGAAGGTGCGGGCCGTCATCGGCACGCTTCCCGGCGAACGGATGCAGAAACAGACTCTCCTCCTGAATGTCGATCTGTACGGCGATTTCCGCATGGCGGGGGAAAGGGACGATTTTTCCATGACCTTCGATTACAGCAAGATCGAACGTGAAATCCATGATTATGTTTCAGGATCCTCCTTCCATCTGCTGGAAGCGCTTGCGGAACATCTCGCCGCAAAATGTCTTGCGGAGAATCCTCTTCTGAAGGGCATCCGCCTCCGGATCGCGAAACCGAATGCGGCCTGTTTTTCCAGGGAGATCGGCATCGAGATCAGGCGTTTCGCCTCCGGCGCTCCGGGTGCAGGAGAGCCCGGCATTTCTGAATGAAAGTCGACGACTCCGCTTTCCCTTCCCTCCCGCCACCCTGTCAGCCCATAACATGTCCTCAGCCCATAACATGCCGTCGGGACAGGCGCTGCCGCCTGGTTTCTTCTTTCTTCCAGCGCAGGTTCGTCCCCGCTCCGGATGGAGGAGGAGGAGTCCCGGAGAGAAGGGGTCGGGGGAAGGAAACTTCCTTCTGTCTGTCGGCTCCTTCCCCGTCTCTTTTTCTCCTTCCCCGTTTTCTTTTCGTCACGCGGCGGTGAAAGGGTGAAGAGAGAACTCAAAAAAGAAGATGTTTTTTCCGGAGAGTGCTTTTTTTTCGGGGTTTGAGCTGTATAATACCACTGCCATGGAAAAGCCGGAAAACAACAGACACTATACCTTCAAACAGACCGATGACGGAAGACTTCCGTCTCCGGAACGTTTTCTCCTGTGCCCCTCCTGCGGCGAATCCCTGGAACAGGCGGATATTGAAACCTTCGCCCGCTGTCCCTTCTGCAATTACCGTTTTGAGATCAATGATGAACTCGAGGATTTCATTCTGGAGCCGATTGTGGAGCGCTGGATCCGCCAGCAGGACGGGATGCGGCCGGGAGGAGGAATGCACAACCGGAATTTGTATTGTGAACTGCGCTGATTTCCTCGACGGAGAAGGAGGGAGGAGGGAAAAATCCTCTGAGGATTTCCGTTCTCCGGGAACAGCGTTTTTTCTTCTTTCCCCCTCTGTTCCGGCAGAGGGCGGTTTCCGGCATGGATGCGTCTTTTCTTTTCTCCCGCTCCGGCGTGGCAGAAGCACATCTCCGGGGCGGGATCGGGGGCTTTCCTGATGGACTCTTTCTCCTTTTCCGAACCATTGAAGCTGGATCCCTTTCTGACTCTTCCGGACCGGGTTCTTCCTGCGCCCATGGAAGGGGTCATGACTCCGGTTTTCTGCCGGGCGGCGATGGAACTCGGAATGGTGCGCACCTGGATGACGCCCTTTGTGCCGGTGAACCGCGGAGGAGTGCCTGCGCGAAGTGTTTTCCGGAAGCATCTGGCACCTTATCTGAGGAACAATCCGGGATATCCTGTGATTGTCCAGCTGCTCGGGCATGATCCGGGGTCGCTGGCGGAGGCGGGGCGCTGTCTGCGCGGTCTTGGAGTCCGGGCCGTGAATCTGAATTTTGCCTGTCCGAGTCCGACGGTGCTGTCGTCAGGGAATGGAGGTGCCTGTCTGAAGGACCCAGTTCTGATGGCGGAAATCTGCACGGCCGTTGCGGAGGCGGTTCCGGACGTCTCTTTGTCCGTGAAGCTCCGGACCGGCTGGGAATCGTCTTCCGAGACCGGAACGCTTTTCAAGGCCTTGCAGAACACGGGAATTTCCCTTCTGATCTGCCATTTCCGGACCGTCCGTGAAGCCTATGCCCCGGTTCCCGCGGCAGAGGCGCTGACCCGTCTCGCCCGCGCCGTGGATTCTGCAGAGGGACTGCCTCTGTTCGGAAATGGTGACATCCTGACTCCGGAACATGCCTTCCTAATGAGGAAGAAAACGTGCTGCGCCGGCGTGGCGGTCGGACGCGGAATGCTGCAGGACCCGTTCCTCCTCAACAGAATCAGATCATCCGGAAAGGCAGAGGAGGATCCGGAAAATCCCTCAGGTATTGTCCCCCGGACTGCTCCGGAGGACCGTCTGGTTTTCCTGAAAACCGTTTACCGCCTTTCCCGGGAGGAAGGTTTCGGAGGAAGATGGCTCAAAACCGCCTTCCTGCAATACGCCCGCATGACTTTCGGGGAAGACTCCTCCCCGGAATTCCGGAGAATTCTCTCCATGGAGCAAAAGGAACTGGAGGACTATCTTGGATACTGCGGAACTGATTCTGAATCATAGAATTAGTACGTAGTCTCTCTTTTTTTCTCTCTCTCCTTTTCAGGGATGATTTCCCGTTGCCGCCCTTACTGTGTTTTTTCTCTTTCCCCGCAGGGCCTTTCCGCCACCTCGTGGTGGAGAGATTGCTGCAAGAAGGATTCCCCGTGTGGCGTTTTTCCCGCTGTTTTTCCACCCCGGCAGTTCCGCAGTGCAGCTGTGAATGCGGTCCGGTAGAGCCGGAGTTTTTCCTCATAGCGGATGGAGGCAGCCGCCGGACTGGTTGAGGGCAGGCGCTCAATGCAGAGAAAATTCTTTTCCTTCCGGAAGAGATCGGGGAAAAAACGCTTCAGAAGCTGATATGCCGCTCCGCCGTTGCAGAAGATGCGTTGTATCGTGGGATGTCCGAGAAGAAAGGAAGGAATGTCGTTCGGACGTGGATTCCGGATCCGTGTGTCGAGGCTTCCTTCCCTTGTGCAACAGGAAAGAACGTCCCAGAGTGCGATGCGGTTTTCATTCAGGATCCGGATGCGTTCGGGATACGGAGTGGTTTCCGGGGAAAAGTGGAAAATCTCCCCTGCGATTCTCCAGAATGCATTGTATCTGTATGCGTAATATTGACGTTGACGGAGGGATTCCTCCCCGGGCATGGACCCGAGAAGGAGAACAAGCGGGGCTTGTCCGGAAGCCGGGGGAAAGGAGTGTTTCCAGTCGTTGTCCGCGGGCGGCATCATGTTCTCTGCGTTCCGGGTCCGAGTGTTCCGTGATGTTCCCGCTTCTCTTTTCACCGTTTCACCTTACAGTTGCTCCACTGCCTTGCGGAAACTCCGGAAATCCTCTGCGGCGAGACAGGGATTGATCTTTTTCTGATTCCCGAGAGTGTCGAAGGGTTTGTCTCCATAATCATGCCCCGAATAGACGATCAGGGAATCCGGGAGAGGAAAAATTTTTTCCCGCAGAGTCCGGAACATGATTTCCGCACGGCAGTAGCCGCAGCAGCCGATGAAGAGAGTGTCTCCGGTAAAGATGGCGGAATCGTCTCCGAGTCTGTAGCAGACGCTGTCCCAGCTGTGTCCGGGTGTATGGAGCACTTCAATCCAGCTGTCCTCTCCGAAGGGAAGGCGTTCCCCGTCCTTCACGCGGATTCCCCCATCATCGCCGCAGACGGCATCGGATGCCGCCGAAGCCCGCCGCCGGGAAGCCAGATCCGTTTTCCTTGAGTCTGCGGAGGAGGAGGCCCCGCCGTATCCCCCGCCGAAGGAGACCGGCACCCCCGGGAAAAAACTCAGGGCCTCGGAAAGCCCTTCCACATGATCGTGATGCCCGTGCGTCAGAAGCAGATAGCGCGGACGGACGGATTCCCCCAGAGCCCGGAGACGTTCCCGGACAAGGGTCAGGTCTCCGCAGGGATCCACCATCGCCGCATCACCGTTTTCCGCCGCAAGCAGATATGAAAAATTATCGTCAAAGCCTTCCGTCCTGATCTGAAACACCTGAATTCTGCTCATCGGAGAGTTTTCCTTTTCCGGAGTTTTGTTTCTGTCCTTCCCGTGTTTTTTTTTGAAGGGCGTGAAAACTCCATTCGTTTTTCCTGTGGATCCGTCTGTTTTTTCCTTTTCTCTTTTTCGTTTCACGCGCTGAGGAAGGCATTCCCGCGGAGAGAAGAGGAGAATCACGCCATCAGAAGAAAATGAAAAACAGCCCCGTCAGCAGCAGAATCAGAGCGATGCCGTGCAGGATATAACGTTTGAGTTCTCCCGAACGTGAAATATCCCTTTCCCCGGAAATTTTCCGGAAGTTCCCTGTCCGGAGATAATTCGCCATTTTCCTGCGCTCGTTCTTCTGACGCAGGTAATCCACGGGTTCATACTGCGGACGGCGGTGTTTGTTCGTCACCATCGGATGGCTCCGTTGAATGCGGCGATCAGCGCGGCGCAGAGCAGCAGCGTTCCCAGGAAAACGGTGAGAATCATCGGGAGGGAAAGGAAAAATCCCATCCGGAGAAGCTGGGGAATGGTCTGGGAGGCGGGATCCGCCATTTTCCCGTCTCCGCCGCTTCCTCCGCCGATGCCGCCTTTTCCTCCCCGGGAAGATCCGGCTGCGGCGGCTCCGCCTTCCGATTCCTTTTCCAGCTTCGACATCAGGCAGATGATTTCCAGACGGATATTTTCAATGATTCTGCACTTCGCCGCAAGAACGGACTGCTTTTCCAAACGAGGGGGATACGATTCCTCTTCATTTTCCCCCTCCTGCTGTTTCTTCAGCTGTTCGGAAAGAGTCTGGATGGAAGCAAGGGCGCTCTGGAGCCGGGCGTGACGTCTTTCCAGCTCCTCGCATTCGGCTTCCAGTTCCGCGCCGGCTTTGGCAAGACGGATGGTCAGATCCCGTCTGCTCCGGAAATATTCTTCTCTTCTCCGCTGCAGCGCCTGTTCCAGTTCCGGAGAGAAAAATTTCCGTCTTTCTTCTCCATATCCGTCTGTCTTTCTGTTTTCCGCAGAGGGTTCCGGGCTTTCCTCATTTCCGTCTGTTTCCCTTTCCATCATTGGTTCCGCCGCGGCCGAATGAGGGCTGAAAGCTCCGTTTCCCGTCTCCTCCACGGCGTCAGAGGCGGCGGGAAGGCCGGAGGCGGCCGGAGGAGGCGGGGAGGAATCCGGGCCCGTTTCTGAAAAGGAAGGCGGCAGAGCGGAGTATCCGGAAGAGTCCTCAGCGCTGGAGGAGAGACCGCCCGATGCGCCGGAAGACGGAGAAGAAGGGCTGGCCGCCGTGGAGGAGGAGAAAGAGAACGCTTCTGGCGGAACAGCGGAAGTGGAAATTTCCACCGCCGTCTTCACCTTTTCGTTTTCGTTCCCTTCCTTTGCCGCCGCCTGTGGATCCGTCTGCGGATTCATCTGCGGATTCATCTGCGGATTCATCTGCGGGTCCGCCTCCTTTCCCCGACGGGTTCCGTCAACAACGCTTCCGGGGGACAGAGCGGCAGAAGAATGCGGTTGCGAGGGGGAGGTTCCGGGGACTTGTCTCCGGGAATGCTGGTGAAATTCTCCCTGTTTTGCGGATTCGGCAATCTTGCTGCCGATTCGATGCAGGTCGTTTGTGACAAAAGAATCTTTTCGCATGAAGGGGTCCCCCGTTCCGCTTTGTTGATTTCTTCCCCGTTTTCAGGGAAAAACCTTCAAGACTTCCGGATCCTCACGTGTTGTCTTTGTTTCAGCTTTTTCTGGCTTTTCCGGATCCGTGCCGGAGTTCTCCTCCGGCTGGATTCCCTCCGGGAAGTTTCCGGAATTCCTTCCGGAAGCAAAGGGAGAAGACAGCGGAAATCTTGTTCAGAAATGCAATGACTGATGCAAACAGAAGTCTGTCGATATCACGCCGGGACCGGATTCCGGGAAATGAAGCCGAGTCCTTATTTTCCCGTTCTGCCTTTTTCTCCCCTTCTCCTCCCTTCCCTTTGCCCGACATCTTTCCTCTTGCCTGCAGGAGAAGAGAGATCATTCCTGCGGACCCAAGGAGGCGGAGTCCAGGCTGGGGGAGGAAAAAAGCGGCAGGGAAGAGAAGTCCTGCCGAATCCTCATCCCGGCGTAAGGAAATCAGGCCCATTCAGTGATGGCGGCGACGCAGGCGCAATCGACGATGTCATCAACGGAGCATCCTCTGGAGACGTCGTTGAACGGTCTGCGCAGTCCCTGAATCAGCGGACCCGTGGCGGTGGCTCCTGCGAGCCGTTCGGTAGCCTTGTACATGGTGTTTCCGCAGTTGAGATCCGGGAAGACCAGCACATTGCAATGTCCGGCGATGGCGGATCCCGGCGCCTTTTTTGCGGCGATTTCGGGAATCAGAGCCGCATCAAACTGGAGTTCACCTTCGATCTGAAGATCGGGGGCGAGTTCCTTGGCCTTTTTCGTGGCTTCCACGACTTTGTCGATAATCGGATCATGTGCGGAGCCCTTGGTGGAGCAGCTGATCATGCCCACCTTCGGTTCTTCCCCCGTGAACATGCGGTAGGTCCTTGCCGTGGTGACGGCGATTTCCGCAAGCTGATCGGCGGAGGGGTTGATGTTCAGTCCGCAGTCCGCATAGAAGAGCGCTCCCTGATATCCCCATTTCGGGTCGGGCATCTGCATAATGAAAAAAGCGGAGGCGGTTTTGATTCCCGGCGCGGTCTTGAAGAGCTGAAGCGCGGGACGGGTCTTGTCCGCCGTATTGTGATTGTATCCCTTCGGATTTCCGCCTCCGGAGACATATCCGTGCGCATCGCCCGCACAGACCATCGCCGCTGCGAACACGCAGGTGTCCTTCAGCCATTCCACGGCCTTTTCCGGAGTCATTCCCTTGGCCTTGCGCAGCTCCACGACGGTGTCTATGTATTTCTGGAGATTCGGAGAACGGTTCACATCGGCTATTTCCACTCCGGTGAGATCCACGCCGTTTTCCGCGGCAAGTTTGACGATCGCCTCCTCATCACCGACCAGAACGGGAATGGCGAACCCGGTTTTCACCAGTTTCTCCGCCGCTTTGAGATTGCGTGGATCGTCGCTTTCCGTCAGGCAGATCTTTTTCCCGAGGCTTTTTGCTTTCGCGCGGATTTTTTCCATTACGGTTTCGGACATTTTCTCAGCATCCTCCTTGCATATGGTGTGTTAGACGGCATGAACACTTCTCCCCGGATGGGGGAATGGGTAGATTCTTCCCAGTTGTCATTATCTTCACTGCTTGATTTCTTCTCCCCGCCCGGCGCTGGATACTTTACATGCTTTCCTTCTGTTTTTCAACTTGAAAACAGGAATACTTGAAAAGCGGAATCCCTGATGGAAAAGCTCCGGGACAATGCCTGAAAAAACGGGGCAATGCCTGAAAAAAAAAACGCGGAAACCGCCGCGCGGAACAGGAAGAAAACGGAAAAAAAACGAGTCTCATCCAAAAAGATGGCGCCCGAGCGCCAGAGCATATTTCAGTTTCAGTTCATGGATTCCGGGGAAGGAGGAGCGTTCGCCGGGGACCTCGAAATTATAAAGGCCGCTGTATCCGATGTCCTGCAGGGCGTCGGCGAATCCCTCCCATGAAATCTGTCCGTTTCCGGGAAAGAGATGATCGTCCTTGGTTCCGTGGTTGTCCGCCAGATGAAGTGCAATGAGCTTCTTTCCGGCGTTTCGGATGAAATCCGTCTGGGATTCTCCGTGGAAGAGATTCAGGTGTCCGGTGTCGAGACAGATCCCCAGCTGCTCCGAGTGATTCACCACTTCCAGAAGATCGGAGGCGAAACACAGCGGACGGACTGTTTCCAGGGCGATTTTTACCTCATAACCTCTGATGTGTTCCAACAGAGAATCCAGAGCTTCCAGCCTGACATCATGGATTTTCTTCTTTTCCCAGGCGAGTTTCACTCCTTTTTCGCCTCCGCCGTGCAGGACTGCCGCCTTGACTCCGAGTTCTTCAAAGAGATCCAGTTCCCTTTTCCATGCTTCATTCTGTCCGGCTCTCAGTGCCGGGTCCGGGTCGGCGAGATCGACACCGGGGAAAAAGAGATGCCCTTGTTCCACGGAGATGCCGTGCGACTCCGCAAAATGCCGGAATTCTGTTCCTGTGTTTTTCTTTCCCCCGGAATCCTTCTGCCGGGCAAGGAGGACACTGCTGTGTTCAAAGGAAATTTCCGTATAATGAAACCCCGCTTTTTCCAGACTCAAAATCATTTCTTCCGGGGAATCCTCCACAAGCATGGCGGACCACATGGATATTTTGGGCGGATTCTTTGCAGACATTTTTCTCTGATCTCCCTATGTTTCCCTTGCTTTCTTTTTTTCGGATCTGGCATCATCAGAACTTGAGTTCTGAGGCTGTTCCGGGAAGTCCTGTCGGCTCGCAGTGCGTCTGGAGAGAAGAAGTGTTTCCAGTTTCCTTCCTTTTCCCTTCCATGGCGTCCTGCGGTGGCTTGGATGCTCTTCATACTTTACCAGCGGAAATAGTAGATATCAAATTTCTTCTGTGGAAGAGAGGGAGGAAAAAGAACATGAATTCCCGACCGCCAGAAAGATGAGAAGGTCCTGTCCTGAAGAGGAGAAAAAGACGCAACTCTTGAAAAACGTCTCTGATGAATTATATTGTATGTTCCATTTTTCAAAAATGTGTTGAATTTCGGTTGTCCGTCACGGATATCCGGAGGAATGAAAGGATTTTCTGATGTATTATTTGCTCGACACAGCCAATGTCAAAGAAATCGAAAAGGCCAATGAAGTGTTTCCGATTGCCGGAGTCACGACCAATCCGACCATTATATCCGAAGCAAAAAGAGATTTCTTTGCCATTCTGAAGGATATCCGCGCCATTATCGGGGACCGGATGCTTCATGCCCAGGTACTCGGAGAGAATTGTGACGACATGCTCCGCGATGCGGAGGCACTGTATGAGAAAGTCGGTGGAAATCTCTATGTCAAAGTCCCTGTTTCCATCGAAGGATACAAGGCAATGCCGATCCTGAAGAAAATGGGTTACAAGGTGACTGCGACTGCAATCTTCACGCCCGGGCAGGCTCTCCTTGCAGCCAATTCCAATGTTGATTTCACTGCTCCCTACATCAACCGTATCGACAACATCAGCGGAATGGGTGTCAGTGTCGTCCAGATGATTACAACTCTTTTCAAAATGCACAAACTTCCCACTCAGGTTCTTGCCGCTTCCTTCAAAAACATTCAGCAGGTGAACGAAGTTTCTCTTGCCGGATGCCATGCCATCACCATCAGTCCTGATCTCATGTGGAAACTGGCAGAACATCCTCTGACCGACATGAGCATTGAACTTTTCACCAAAGACTGGTGCTCGGTGTACGGCGAAGGGAAGTGTATCTACAATCTCTGACGGGGCTGCGTTCTTCTTCTCCTCTGAAGAAACGGATTCTGCGCGGCAAGGGGAACTACGGAAAAATGCGATGAGCATTTTTCTCGAGGTCAAGGTCTGTGACCTTGTCGCGATCCAGCGGCGAGACGCTGGCCGCCGGAGGCAAAAAACCTTGCGAAGCAACAAAAAATAATATTGCGAAGCAAAAAAGATACGGGAAAATGCGATGAGCATTTTTCTCGAGGTCAAGATCTGTGACCTTATCGCGATCCAGCGGCGAGACGCTGGCCGCCGGAGGCAAAAAACCTTGCGAAGCAGCAAAAAATAATATTGCGAAGCAAAAAAGATACGGAAAAATGCGATGAGCATTTTTCTCGAGGTCAAGGTCTGTGACCTTGTCGCGATCCAGCGGCGAGACGCTGGCCGCGGAGGCAAAAATAAAAAAAGCATGAGGGCTTCTCGCCCTCATGCTCCCGGTTCCTTGTTGCATCCCCTGCACCGGCAGAGATCCGCCAGCTGTATTTTCTATGGCGGGTTGGAATTTCCTGTTCCGCTTTTCCGCGCCTTCCGGTATGCCGCAGGCGGCAGACCGAAAAATCCCTTGAAACAGCGCGAGAAATGAAAACGGTCTCTCACCCCGACCTGTTCACAGATTTCATCAATTCCAAGAGAACTCTCCTCCAGAAGACGTGCCGCCGCGTGGTAGCGGAGATTCAGCAGATAACGGTACGGTGTCGTTCCTGTCACTTCCCTGAAGCGCCGGAGGAAGGAATTCGGAGCCATCCCCGATTCCCGGGCAAGAAGAGCAATCGAAAGATTTTTCGGAAGACTTCCCCGGATCCGGGTGCAGCAACGTGAAATTCTTGCATCAAAGGAAAGCTCCGAAAGAGATTCCTCAGGCATCTGACAAACCGCCCGCGCAGCAGCATGAACTGCCAGAAGCGAGAGTCTCGGAGAAATTCCCTGCCCCTTTTCACAAAGTCCCCGAATGGACTCGAACAGATCCCTCATTCCTTCATCAAGCTCAAATTCATGAAACGGAGAATCCGGATTCCCCGTGATTCCCGTGAAATCGAAATGAATGTAGGTCTGTAATGGATTGCCTGTGAGCCAGGTCCGGAGATTGCAGTTCGGTGCCAGCAGATAAAAACACTCCGGATGCAGTTCCAATGCACGCCCTTTCAGAAAAACTCCCGCCCCTCTTCCGGAATTGTGATAAAGACGCCAGTAATGACCCGCAAGCGTAATGCCGTTCCAGACAGGTGAAAGACACACCGTATGCACCGCTTCTATCCTCAAACGGGGATACTCCAGGAGGTCAATGTTGATTTTATTCATAGAATTCAGATTCTTATTCATAAGATATCCTCTTTTCAATCAAGCAATTCCATCCTATAATATAAGATGCTGATCAGCATTTTCAACATAATTGAAAAAACAGAAACTTATCACAGGAGATACGGAAATGAATGATTTCGGCAGAGGCGACACCGCCTGGTTTACCCGCGACCGCTTCGGAATGTTCATCCACTGGGGACTTTACTCCATGCCGGCAAGACATGAATGGGTCAAACACCGGGAAAACATCACAGACGAAAATTATCAGATCTATTTTGATCTCTTCAATCCCGATTTGTTTGAACCGCAACTCTGGGCGCGCGCGGCGCATGAAGCGGGCATGAAATATGTTGTCATCACAACGAAACATCACGAGGGGTTCTGCCTCTGGGATTCCCAATGGACCGACTACAAGGCGACAAACACTCCCGCAGGACGTGATCTTCTCCGGGAAATCGTCGATGCCTTCCGTGCGGAAGGTCTGCGCATCGGTTTCTACTATTCCCTCATCGACTGGCATCACCCCGATTTCATCATCGACGACCGTTTCGGCCCCTACCGCTCGCTTTCCCCGGAAGAACGCGCGGAAAAAAACCGCGGCCGCAGCATGGCGCGCTACGCTCGCTATATGCGCGACCAGGTCACAGAACTTCTGACCCGGTACGGGGAAATCGACATCCTCTGGTTCGACTTCTCCTATCCCCCGCCTCCGGAGGATCCCGGAAACGCCGAGAAAGGAAAGGGACACCTTCAATGGGAATCCGAAGAACTGGTCCGGCTTGTCCGCCGCCTCCGTCCGGGAATCATCATCGACAACCGCCTGGACCTTCCCTGCGGTGACATCGTGACTCCGGAACAGTACACTCCCGAAGACGAACTCCTTTCCGGGGAAGGCGAGCCGCTCGTCTGGGAGGGATGTCAGACCTTCTCCGGATCCTGGGGGTATTTCCGGGATGAAACCAGCTGGAAAAGTCCGGAACAGTGTGTGGAGATGCTTGTCAATCATGTTGCCCGCAACGGCAATCTTCTGATGAATGTCGGCCCCACCTCACGCGGGTATCTCGACTCCCGCGCCATGGACAGGCTCCGTGTCTATGCCGAATGGATGAAGTATCATTCCCGTTCAATTTACGGCTGCGGGAAAGTCCCTTCACTCCGGGCGTATCCCGAACCCAGAGACTGCCGCTATACCTGGAATCCGGAAAAAAATCTTCTCTATGTGCATATCTTCGCCTGGCCGTTCGGAAGCATCCGTCTTGCCGGACTCGCGGGAAAGATCCGGTACGCTCAGCTCCTCTGCGACGGCAGCGAAATCGCTTTTCAGTCTGATGAGAAGAACGGATCCGTCACTTTGTTCCTGCCGGTGCAGAAGCCCGATTCCATCGTGCCTGTCATTGAGATTTTCCTCAGGGATTCCCTCTGACGCATCAGCCGGCTCTTCTTCCCCGGTTTCCCCCGGGACACATCTTCTTGCCCCGGGGAAAAAAGGAGAGGCGGGAAAAGATCCGCACCCCTCTCCGTCCTCCCTCTCCCGGGATCGTTTTTCCGGATCTTCTGGATCCGGGTGCTCAGGGGAGGAGGAGTCAGGAGATGGCGACGTCTCCCGCAAAGACGTCCGCCGGACGGATGATGGCGCAGAGATCCGTTCCCGGATGCCCTGAGGACAGCTGGGCCAGCAGAACGAGCAGATCATCCGCATGAATCTTTCCTTCCGCAATCAGCTGTTCCACGGACATTTTCATCAGAGCATGCGTACTTTCCTGAAAGGACAGGTACCCCGCATACACCCCGTGTGAGAGGGAAAGCTGGCGTACCACATGTTTTTTATAACTGAAAGCGAAGATGGGCGCCGTCCCACGGTAGGCCGCACAGAGATTGCAGGATTCCCCGGATCCCGTGTTGCAGACAATCGCCTGCACGGGAAGAGAAGCCGCCGAATCAATCGCCGCCTTCACAACATAGGAGCGGATGGGATCGGCCGGATCCTCCACCTGTTCCACCCGCGTGAACAGTTTGCGGGAGGAAGACTCGGTCCGGCGGATGATGCGGCTCATCATTTCGATGGATTCCAGGGGATAGCGGCCCTGGGCGGTTTCGCCGGAGAGCATGACGGCGTCGGTCCCGTCCAGGACCGCGTTCGCCACGTCGCTGACTTCCGCTCGTGTGGGACGGGGATTGCTGATCATGCTCTGAAGCATCTGGGTCGCCGTGATCGACGGTTTGTGACGGCGCATGCATTCATAAATCATCTTTTTCTGAATCTGGGGGACTTCCTCCACCGGAATTTCGATTCCCAGGTCGCCACGCGCGACCATGATCCCGTAGGCAACGTCCAGAATGGAGTCCAGATTCTCCACCCCCTGACGGTTTTCAATCTTCGCAATGATCTTGATGGGACTGTCCGCCGTGTCCAGCAGACTCTGAACCGCCATCACATCATCCCGGTCACGCACGAAGGAATGGGCGATGAAATCCACATTGTTCCGGATCGCGAAATCAATGAACTCGCGGTCACGCTGCGTCAGTGCGGGCGTGCGCAGAACGGCGTTCGGGACATTGACGGACTTCCGGTCGCAGATCTTTCCATCGTTCAATGCACGGCAGCGGAGAACACGGTTTTTCCGCGAAAGAATTTCCAGCGCCATTTCCCCGTCGTCAATGATGATCTGCTGGCCCGGAGACACCTCGTCCGGAAATCGTGCGTAATTGACCTGAAATCCTTTCCCCTGTTCCACCGGATTCCCCGAGACTTCAATCTCGTCTCCTGTCTTCAGTTCAAGCGGCTGTCCGAGTCCGCAGCTGCGGATGTTCGGCCCCTTGGTGTCGATCATGATCCCGATGTTTTCGGATACCGCGCGGATATTCGCAATGACTTCGGCGGCTTCGTCCAGAGTCATGTGCGCCGTATTCAGCCGTGCCACGTCCATTCCCGCCTCATGGAATTTCCTCAGCGTTCCAGGCGAACTGTTCCGGGATGATAATGTGGCGACGATTTTTGTTCGTTTTCTTTCCATGGCGGAGAACCCCTTGTTTTCCAAAATCAATAACAATCAATCTCTGCTGCGGCAATGTCATTCCGGGTGCTGATGAAACAATTTCTCAGACGGAGGAATTCTCACCCCGGAAGAGCAGAAAATCTCCCCGAAACCATTCCCTCATCTCTCTCAATATATCACCTGCCACGCTGTCCGATTTGCTGTCAAATTCAGGCCCGGATACAGCAATGGTCAAAGCTAATGACGATGACGGAAATGGAAAAGAAATCCGTTCCCTTTTTCCTGCATCGCGGTACTATACTCTTTTCTGTCTCAAAGGGCAAGTCGCCGCCCTCGTTTTCTCCTTCCATTCCGCAAGTCTTTTCGCCTCCTTTCGCGCCGCGCTCTCCCGGGAAACAAGGCGGGAGCATCGAAGGAGCCCCTTGTTTTTCTTCTTCTCCCCCCTCTACGATACTACAACACAGACGGCTCCCTTCTTTTCCGGAATGCCGTGAATTCAGAAAAAACGGCCTTGCAAAAGAACGATGCAGAAGAAAAGGAAAACGCCGTACAGACGATGCTTCCTCAGCATTCCGGTACGGCGTCTGACAGCGGAAAAACGGAAGAGAAACACCTCATCTTTTTCCGCTTTTTTTTGTTCTTTCTTTATTTTGAAAGAATTTCGTAAATCTTCTTCTTGTCGGAACTGTTCGCAAGGACTTCCTGCATGACATTGCCTTCCTTCATCTTGGAGGAAATGCTTCCGAGAAGTTTCAGATAAGCTTCCTGATCCCGTTCGTCCGCGGCCAGGAAGACGATCAGAGTAATGGGCTGCTGATCCAGACTCTTGTAGTCTTCGACCGGATTTTTGCAGATTCCCACAATGACCAGCGGCGAGGGAAAACCCGTCACTCTGATATGAGGCAGAGCCAATCCTTTTCCGACACCGGTCGTCATCATTTTTTCACGCTTCCAGATGGCTTCGCGGAGCTGATCCTCATCCATGGTACAGCGGGTGGCAGCGTGTTCAATGATTTCCTCCAGGACTTTTTTCTTTGTGTTCCCTTCCAGGAGGAGAATGGAATCCAGTTGCAGAAACTTGGCAAATTCAGGTTTCATCGTGAATCAACCTTTCAAGATGTTTGATGGTTACCAGGCGGACTTTACCACAAACAGGGACATTTTTCAAGTGTCTTTCCTGAATATGATGGATTTTTGCATTCACGGTCTTCTGTCCTTCCCCGTCTTTTTCCGTCATTTTCCGTCATTTTCCGTCATTTTCCGTCATTTTCCCCTCTCCAGTCTTCCGGATCATTCCTTTCAGAGAGCCCTTCCGGCGGGGAATCCTCCGCAGGAGAGGGGGCTTCAGGGAAAAGGGAAAAGGGGGGGGGAGGGGAAGGAGTCGGAATGCGCCCGTCCCGGAGGGATCAGTCGATTCCCGGAATGAACGTTTCGTTTCCTTTCAGCGACGCGACGGTTTCCACGATCAGGTTGATCCCGGATTCGACATCCCGGAGATCGCAGATTTCCACCGGAGTATGCATATAGCGGTTCGGGATGCTGATGAGGGCGGTGGCGACGCCTCCGCGCGTCATCTGGATGGCGGCTGTGTCGGTTCCTCCCGTGGCACGGTGCCCGGTTTCGAGCTGGTAGGGGATTTTCTTTTTGTCGGCGAGTTTCATGATGCGTGCGAGGAGCGGGGGATTGTTGTCCGCATTGCGGGAGAGCCCGGCGCCTTTGCCCATGACAAGGGTTCCGAACTGGTTGGCGCTGATGCCCGGGACTTCCGTTGCGAATCCGACGTCAATGGCGATGGCCGCGTTCGGATGCACCCCGAATGCTCCTGTCTGCGCTCCGCGGAGTCCGAGTTCCTCCTGAACCGTTCCCACGCAGGCGAGTCCGACTTTGATTTTCCGGGTGGAAAGAATCCGGAACGCTTCTGCCGCGACGAATGCTCCGATCTTGTCATCCAGCCCCTTGGAAAGAATCCGGTTCTTCTTTCCCAGCAGCTTGAAATTGCTCTGGAACGCGACGGGATCCCCGATCCCGACCTTTTCCTTCGCCTCCTCCGCCGACTCCGCCCCGATATCAATCCACATGTCCTTGATTTCCGGGAGAGCCTTGCGTTCGTCGGGCGTCTGCAGATGAATGGGCTTGCGTCCGATGACGCCCGGAACCTTCCCTTTCTCCGTGAGAATTTCCACATGGATTCCCGGCAGGGTCAGCGGGTCGATTCCCCCCACCGCGCGGAAGGAAAGAAGTCCTTCCTCCATCACGTTCACGATCTGAAATCCGATTTCATCGTAATGTCCGGCAAGCATGAACGTGAATTCCGCATCCGGGTTCAGCCGTGCAATGGTGTTTCCGAGCACGTCGGTCCGGATCTCATGCGCGAAACGGGAAAGATAGCTGCGGAAAACAGCGGCCTGGGCGAATTCAAATCCGGAGGGACCGGAACTGCTGAGAAATTCTTCGAGAAACTTCAGACTTGCACTGGGAAGCATGATGGTTTTGTCCTCCTTTGCTCTAATCTTTACACGAAACAGTGTGTGTTGTCCGGACTTCCTGAAGGTCCGTCCGGTGGGTGATTCAAGCTCTTCTATGAGATTGCTCTAAGATTGCTATGAGATGCTTTTGAGACTACTATAACTTTTCTTTCAGGCTCTGACAAGCCCTTCCCCCCGGGAAAAACAATCTTTTTTGCCTTTCTCCAGTTCATTTTCCGGGCTTGTTCCGTCATCATCGTCATCCTTTTGCTGCTTCAGACTCACAAGGCGGCCTTCCTCTTCTGAATCCGGAACGGAATTTTTCCCCTCAGGGGTGGGGAACGGTCGGCATACGGAGGGGAAAACACAGGAGAATACGTTGCTTTCTCCCTCCTGGTTCCTGCCGCAAAAACTTAAGACGGGCCGGAAAAGCGCATGGCGTCGGGAGCGGATTCCCGGTAGCGCAGGGGGGAAATTCCCATGATTTTTTTGAAGCGTCTGGAAAAGTGATATGGATCCAGATAACCGAGAGTTTCGGCGATTTCGGAGATTTTCATATCGGTTCCCGCAAGCATTTCCGCAGCGCGGCGGAGTTTCAGGCGGTCGACATAGACTTTCGGGCGCATGCCGGTGGAGGCGATGAAGAGCCGTCTCATCTGATCGTCGCTCATATTGCACAGTTCGGCCATTTCCCCGACGGTCCACCATTTGTTCAGATGGGAACGGATCTCCTCCATGAGTTTTTCAAACTGCGGATGCTCCGCGGAAGACATCCGTTTTCCCAGATAGAGATCCACAAGCAGTTTCTGCAGTTCGATGTTGGCGCTGATCTGGGAGTCCACGGCGGGATCGGCCGCAAGGCGGATGATGGGCAGGAGCCTGCGGATCCGCCCGAGCGGATAGGTTCCGCTGGCGATGATGCCTGATTTCATCAGCATGTCCGCCACGGGTCCGCAGAAGCGCAGGGAATCTTCCACATAAGGTTTGCTTCGGGAGCCGCCGTAGCGGTTGATGGTGTCGGGGCAGATCAGGACGCAGTCGCCGGGAGAGATTTCGATTTCCGTGTCCGGGGCGAGCCAGAGTTTTCCAGCCCCGTCATACATGTGGGAGAGAGAGAAGAATTCAAAGTAGCGCTTTCTGCAGAAGTCGAAACTGTCGGCTCCCGTTTTTCCGGAACCGCCGCCGATGATCCAGAGTCCATAGTTCCGGTGGATGGTCTGCATGCCGCCGGAAGGAATGCGGTGAACGGCGGTTGAAGCGTTTGCTTCCGCCCCGTCCGCCTTCTCTCCGGGGGCGGCAAATTCCGTACGGGAACAGGAAATCGGGCAGCACGGTGCCGCGGAATCCCTTTTTTTGACATCATACATGCGGTTTTTATCCATGTCATTTTCATTAAACTGATTAAAATTAATATGGCAAAGGTGAAAATCAAGCCGTTTTTTATCAGATGAACCCAAAATAAGGATGGAAAAATGAAAATCGGTATCATTGCGGAACTTTTGCGGAAACCCCTTCTGGAATGCATTGATTATGCGGCCGAACTTGGCGCCGACGGCGTCCAGCTCCTGGGCGGACATGGCGGACAGGGATACAATTTCACGGATCTCAAGGACGATGAACTCAAAGCCATTCGCGAACGCTGCGACAAAAATCATATCGTCATCAGCGCGGTCTGCGGAGACATCTGCGGGAAATCGTTCCAGGTGGCGCACGAGTGCGGGAAACGCATCGAGGTCTGCAAGAAGGTCATCGACGGGACCGTGAAACTGGGAGTCGGGATTGTGACGACCCATATCGGCTGCATTCCGGAAAGCATTCAGGATCCTGTGTATCCGTGCATGGTCACATCCGTCCGGGAAGTGGCGGAATACGCCCGTTCCAAAGGCTGCCGTTTTGCCATTGAAACCGGTCCGGAACTGGCCGATGTCCTGAAGAATTTCATTGAGACTGTGGATTCCGAAGGTCTGGGTGTGAATCTGGATCCCGCGAATCTCCGCGGCGTTTCCGCCGAGGATCCCGTGTATGCGGTGAAGACTCTGGCGCCGTACATTGTCCACACCCATGCGAAGGATGCGATCAACGTCCATACGGGCAGCGCGGCGAAATTTTACGGACTGCGCAATCCGGATGGTTCGGTTCGCCAGATTGCCGCCCGCGCCGCCGGATTCAAGGAAGTTCCTCTCGGACAGGGACAGGTCCCCTGGGATGAATACCTGGCCGCCCTGCGCGAAATCGGATACGACGGTTTCCTCACAATTGAACGCGAATGCGGTGAAGATCCCGTTGGCGACATCCGCATGGCCGTCGATTTTCTGAAAAGCAAAGTCAAGTAACCCGGAGGCCGGAGGACGCGGATCATGAAAAAGAAGTTGAAGGCGGCGATTCTCGGCTTCGGCGGCATGGGGCACTGCCATGCCAGCCAGTATGCGGAGCAGAAGGACTGCGAACTTGTGGCAGTCTGTGACATCAACCCCGCGCAGCTCGAAAAAACGGATATCACGATCAATCTTGGGAACAGCGGGAAGACCAATGTCTGCTCCCTTCGCAAGTATCTCTGCTACGAGGAGCTGATCCGGAACGAGCCGGATCTGGATTATATCGACATCTGTCTCCCGAGCGATCTCCATGCGGAATATGCCATCCGCGCGATGAACGACGGATTCAACGTCCTCTGCGAAAAACCCATGGCATTGAATCTGAAGGATGCCGACGCCATGATCGCCGCTTCCGAAAAGACCGGGAAACTTCTTATGATTGCCCAGTGCCTGCGCTTTTCCGCGGAGTTCAACGCGGTCAGGGAGGCGTATGAAAGCGGGAAATACGGGAAGCTTCTGCGCCTGGACATGCGCCGGGTCGGCGGACTCCCCGGCGGATGGTTCCGGGACGTCAAACGTTCCGGAGGCGCCCTGCTTGATCTTCATCTGCATGACGCCGACTTCATCAATTCCGTCTTCGGAATGCCCGATTCCGTCATGAGCTACGGGACGGACGTCTATTCCGGCGGGATTGATGATTCCATCACCATTTATTTCTACGGGGATCCCCGTATTCCGTACATCAGTTCCGAAGGCAGCTGGGCCCGCTCCCGTTTCAGCGGTCAGCTCGCCGCCGTCTTTGAAAAGGCCACCATCGAAATCGGAACGCCTGACGGAACCGTGATCTACAGCCCTGAAAAAGGCACCCGCAAACTCCCTCTGAAAGTCAAGACGAATCCTTACTTCAATGAGATCGCGTATTTCGCGAAATGCGTGAAAAGCGGGAAACAGCCGGAGCTGGCGACTCCGTGGAGCACACGGGAAAGCCTCCGCCTGATTTTTGCCGAGGAACGATCCGCACGCACTGCCAAGAAAGTGCGTCTCCAGAAGTGATCCGCGTCTGAAAGGCGCGAAAAGGGGGGACGGGAGAAGGACGGGAGAAGGACGGAAAAGGGGGAGGCGTTTTTTCCCCCGGCTCTTTTCAGGTCCCCGTTCGCCGGTTTTATCCTCTCTCTTTTCCGTTCAGTCATGTATCAAGGGGGATCCGCTCCGGAAGTCCTTTCCGGAGCGGATCCTTATTTTTTTTCCCCCCTGTAAGACTCTGATTTTTCAGAGCCCCGTTCTCTCTTTCTCTCTCTCCCTCCTTCCTTAGTCTGAGGGAAGCATCTTTTCCCGGAAGAGGAGGGAATTGATTTTTCCCCGGAAAGAGTGTATTGTAAAAACCGAATCTGCATTCCGATGATTCTGATGAAAAAAAGTGTGAAGGAAGATCAATGACAATGAACCAAGAAACGCCGATGCTGGATGCACTGACAAAACGCGGAAGAGAATTTCTGGGAGTGAGATACCCGATCATCTGCGGTGCAATGACATGGGTTTCCGAACCGAATCTGGTGGCGGCGGTATGCAACAGCGGCTGTTTTGCCTGCCTGGCGGGAGGAAACGCGCCGACGGACATCCTGAAAAAACAGATTGAACAGACACGTTCTCTGACGGACAAACCCTTTGCGGTGAATCTGATTACCATTGCACCCGCCTATCGCGAACACCTTGCGATGCTTTCAGACAATCCGGTCGACTATATTGTCTTTGCCGGCAGTTTTCCCAAGGAAAAGGAAGTCGAAGCGGCGAAGGCGACGGGTGCGAAAGTGATGTGCTTCGCTTCGACCGCTTCCATCGCCGAACGCATGATCCGTTTCGGCGCGGACGCCATCATTCTGGAAGGGAGCGAGGCCGGAGGTCATATCGGGCACGTTTCCGCACTGGTGCTGATGCAGCAGGTTCTGTTTAAGTTTTCGGAGCAGATCCCGGTCTTCATGGCGGGCGGTTTTGCGACGGGAAAAATGGTGGCCCACGCCCTGATGATGGGCGCCGCAGGCGTCCAGCTCGGGACCCGTTTCGTCATGACGGAGGAATGCTGCGCTCATCCGAACTTCAAGGACGCTTTCCGCCGTGCCAATGCCCGTGATGCCATGGCGACTCCCCAGTATGATTCCAAACTTCCCGTGGTTGCGGTCCGTTCACTGCGCAACAAAGGGATGGCGAACTTCGGCGCCCTTCAGCTTCGTCTGCTCCGTGAACTGGAGGAAGGGACGATTCACAGAAACGCGGCTCAGGAGGAAGTGGAGAAATACTGGGTCGGAGCCCTCCGGAGAGCTGTGGTCGACGGGGATGTGGAAAACGGGTCGCTGATGGCGGGGCAGTCCGTCGGCATGGCGGATAAAGTCGTTCCCGTGCGCGAACTGGTCCGGGAGCTTGTCTGCGACGCTGAAAAAGAACTGCATCTGATGAAGGACAAACTCAATTCTCTCCCGGATTGAAACAAACGGAAAAACGGATCCGGAGCTGAGTCTTGTCCATCCCCGTTGCGGGATTCGGCCGGAGCTGCGTCGTTTTCTGCGGCTTCTTTTTCTTTCCTTTCTTTTCCCGGGAGGAGAGAGGGAAAAAAAAGAGCGGAACAACAGGGCAGGGAAGAGAAGAAAAAAACACATGGAAGAAACGAAGAACGGTCCGAAGGAATGGGAATCCACAGGACAGCGCAGGGAATTGTGCCGGACGAGTGTACTGGCTCTTGAAAGCGAAGTGCTCCGCTGTCCCCGGACGGGAGCGGAACATGAGTTCATCACCTTCCGTCTGCCGGACTGGGTGAATGTGATTGCCGTGACTCCGGAAAAGCGGATTGTGGCGATCCGCCAGTTCCGTTGCGGCAGCCGGAGCGTGGAATGGGAAATTCCGGGCGGCTGTGTGGATCCGTCGGATCCCGGTCCCGTTGCGGCGGGAGTGAGAGAACTGGCGGAGGAGACCGGATTCCGCGGGAAAAACGCCAGAGTGATCGGATCCGTGAATCCGAATCCGGCTCTTCAGAACAATCACTCCTGGACAGTGCTTGTGGAGGAGGCGGTCCGGATCGGAGATCCGGCGATGGAGGTGACGGAGGATATTGAAACCGTTCTTCTGGAGCCGTCGCGCTTTCTGGAACTGATTCGTTCCGGAGAGATGCGTTATGCGCTTGTCATGAACGCGTTTCTGTTTTATCTGCTGGAAAGGAACTCTGTGAAACTGGAGGAAGGAGTGACGACAGAATGAAAAGTGCTTTTGAACTCGCGCTCGAACGCAGCGGCGGACAGCTTTCCGAAATCCCGGAGGAAATGAAAAGCCGTCTGAATGACATTGACCTGAAATACAAGGCGAAACAGGCGGAGGCTCATCTTTCCGCCGACCGCCGTCTGGCGGCGGAACAGGATCCGGAGAAAATCCGCGAAATCCGCGAGTCGCTTGCAGCGGAACTGGCTTCCCTTCGCGAACGTGCCGAACGCGAAAAGGAGGCGGTCAGAAAAGGATGATGTCTCCTCTGGATGGAAAAGAAGGCACGGGCGTTCCGGCTGTTCTTCCGGACGATGCCGACCGGGTGAGGGATTGCGCCGTCAAGATTTCTTCCCGTCTCTGCCTCGGGAGCGACATCGGCAACAGCGGAAACATGTATGGCGGGCGTCTCCTCTATCTGATGGACGAGGCCGGCGCCATTTACGCCATGCAGACCGCCTGCGAACCCAGAATGGTCAGCCGCCGTTTTTCGGAAGTCCAGTTTTCCTCTCCGGTTCATCCCGGGGAGATTCTGGAATTCTATGCACTGCATCCCAGAAAGGGAAATACGAGTTTCAGTTTTGACATCGAAGTGCGGGTGGAGGGGGTCCCGCGTTTTCATGCGTCCTGCACCTTTGTGGCTGTGGATGAAAACGGGAGGAAAAAAGTCATTGACTGGTCGAAAACCCCTCTTGCATCGCTCTGATTTCCTTGAGATGCGGGATGCGGATTCCGGAACTTTCAGGGGGGGGTGCCGGATGGGTTTTCCATTTTCCGTTTTGTTGATTTTCTAGTGTCGCAAGAGGGCATCTTGTTCTGAAATTTACCTTCCCGGCTTTTTGCCTCGGGAGGGTTTTTTGTTGTCTCCGGGGCAGCAGAAGAAGCGGAAGAAGCGGAAGAGGCAGCAGAAAAAGAAGAAGAGCCGAAGAGAGTGTTTTTTCTGGAAGAAAGGGAGAAAGGGGAGGGATAACGTGGAACGTAACGTGGAGCGTAACGGGGAGCGGGAAGGGGGGGAGAAAAAAGAGCGTTTGCCGGGGAGGTGCCGGGCGGTCGCTCAGAAGGGGAACTGTTCCAGACTTTCTTCGATTCGGCGCAGCTGGACCCGGAAGTCGGCGAGTTCGGAGCGCCAGAAGGATTCGCTGCCCCAGTCGGGATAGAGTTCGCGGAAACGGCGGTCGGCGGACTGGGCGGCGCACCAGGAGAGATAATGCATCATTCGCATGGCGCGGAGAGGCTCGATGAGTTTCAGGGAAGATTCGTTGAAGTCCATGAAGAGACGATATCCGTTCAGGAGTGCATCGAGTTCGGGTCCGGAATCCCGGCAGGAGCCGGGGAGGAGGAGCCAGAAGTCCTGGACGGGAGGGCCGTTGAGCATGTCGTCGAAGTCGATTGCGAGCAGACCTTCGTCGAGACGGTTGAGGACATTGGCGCGATGGAAGTCGCCATGGATCCGGATGGGGGGATCTCCGGGGTCGCGGAAGAGTTCATCGGCGATGTCGAGGATCCTGTCGCAGACGTTCATGAGAGCGGATTCGCAGGAGGGGTGGACCAGCCCGTCCCGGAAGATTCTCTCCATGGCGGGACAGGCGAAACAGTCCGGTGTGAGGTCCATTCTGTGTCTGGCCCTCCGGAGGGAACCGCAGGCATGGATCTGCCCGAGCAGTGTTCCGACTCGGCGGAAGGACTCTTCTGATTCAAATTCGGCCTCTCTCCCGCGTTTTTTGGGGAAAACGGCAAAGGGGATGTTCCCTGCGAATCCCAGCGTGGAGGAATGGGAGAGTTCATAGGGGGGGACCACGGGGATGTCCCGGTCGGCACAGTCCCAGAGGAAATCATGTTCGTCCAGAATGGCCTCCGGAGTCCAGCGTCCGGGTCGGTAGAACTTGGCAATGACGCGTTCCCCGCTGACGGCTTCCAGTTCATAAACCCGGTTGATATAACTCGGGAGTGCCGCCGCATAGCCTGTCAGACGTGTTTCCAGCGCTTCTTCCACTGCATCCAGAAAAAGTTCCGGCGTGAAGTTTTCAAATCCGCAGTCCTGTTTTTCATCTGTCCGAAACATGCTTCTCACCGGGGGTGTTTTTTTCCCAATTTCACCCGGGAACTGTAATGCCGGTCCGGAGAGTTTTCAATGGAAGTTTTCTGCATTTCGCGGTCTTGTTTTTTGTCGGGAGGGGGAATATAGTTTGTTTCCTTTCCGCGGAAGAGGAAAGATGCGGAGGAAAGGAATCGCGGAAGAAACGGGACAGGGGAGAGTGTTCGATGCTGTTTTTCCAGGAATTCATGAGCCAGTCACTGAAATTTCTCTTTCTGCTGACGCCTTTTTTTGTTCTTTCCATGTTTCTGGCAATGACGAATGGATGGACTCAGCGGGAGAAAATCCGTCTGGCGGGGAAGATCATTTTTGCGGCGCTCGTCGTGTCTCTGACACTTTTCTTTTTCGGGAACTGGATTTTCCATTCCTTCGGGATCACGCTGGATGCCTTCCGGATTGGGGGAGGGGCGCTGCTTTTTTTATCTGCGGTCGGGCTGGTGAACGGTGCGGCGGCGGAAGTTCGGATGGGGAATCCGGAGGAATCGGATATTGCGGTGGTCCCGCTTGCGATTCCGGTGACGGTCGGGCCGGGGACGACCGGCGCACTGCTGGTCATGGGGGCGGAGGCCGGCGGACTGGAAAATCGCCTGAACAGTTGTCTTGCCCTGCTTTTCGCCCTGCTCTGCCTGGGAGCGATCCTCTGCTCCGGACCGCTCCTGGAACGGATTCTCGGCAGACGCGGAATTGTGATTCTGAGCAAGCTGACCGGTCTTGTCCTTGCCGCGCTGGCCGCCCAGATGATTTTTACCGGAATTCAGGGCTTTTTTCCGATTCCCGTTTCCTGATGGTCCCGGGGGGAGGGGAGGAAATTACCGGGAACGGGCAAATGCGCTCCGCAGATCGGGGGAGGAAGGCTGATGACCCCGGAGGGGGGGAGATGCGGGGGGGAGGAGGAGCTCTCAGAAGTCCGGTGGAATAATCAGCCTGGGTTCGATGCGGGACTCAAACGCCTTTTCTCCGGAGGCAAATCCTTCGTTCAGCCATCTCAGAGCTTCGCGGTAGATTTCGGGATATTGCTGTTCCAGCATGCAGATTCCGGGGCGAGGCGGTCCGGGAAGCGTGTCGAATGTAAGCAGCTGGAAATCTTTTCCGGGAAACATACCAAGGGCTTCCGCCGCAGCGAGGAAAGGGGTTGCGAGCTGGATGTTCAGGATGAAGATTCCGCGCGGAGAAGGGCCGGCGGTGGAAGAACGGAAGAATGCAGCTGCGGCCTCCTTCATTTCCTCTTCCGGTGAGCGGAAATCACGGCAGAAAACGTGTTCCGGACGAAGCCGGATTCCGGGGGAGAGACAGGCTTCATAAAATGCCCGGAGCCGTTCGGCCTGATAGGGCATGAATGTGTTTTCCGTCCATCCGATGAAAGCGATGTCCGGTCCGGCGGAACGAAGAAGGGCCGTGATCCCGTTCCGGATTCCTGCGGCGCAGTCCGTCATGACGAAGCTGTAGTGCCGGAATCTCCTGTTGATGAGCAGCTGGGGAATCCTGAGCGAAGCGAAGGAATCCATCTGCTGCAGATGTTCATATCCTGGCATCAGCCAGATGACCGCTCCGCCGGAATAACGGATCCTTCTGCTGTGAAGAGGCAGATGCGCCGTGTTCAGGACCGTGACGGGAATGGAAAGAGACGCCTCGCTGAAAAAAACATTTTTCATGTCCTGCTCATAAAGGGGCGCCGGACTGCCGGAAATCAGATACAAATGACGGATTTCCCCTTCTTTGCGGGTGGAGTTTCTTTTCCGAACGATGGTGTCGCGTCCCTGCCTGGCTTCGAGCCAGCCCTGGCGGAGGAGAAAGGAGACGGCGCGTTCCACGGTGTTGCGCGAACAGTCGAATTTTTTTCTCAGCTGGTTGCGAGAGGGGATTTTTTCTCCTTCGCGGCATCGTCCCGATTCGATGTCCGCGATAATGGCGTTCTGGATCAGTTCGGCTTTTGTGATCATGTTTGAAGAATTCCTTTTCTTCCGCCCCCTGGATTTCATTTCCGGTACCGGTCCGGAAGGAGTCCGCCGGGAAACAGAAGAGGTCTGCTTGTCCTTTTTTCAGGATAGCACGACGACGCAGTTTTTCAAGTTCATTTAAACACGGGACGATTCATTTCAGGGGAATTCTGAAAGGACAAGCAGATAACTTTTGTCCGGAAAACATTCCAGTCCATCATTGCCAGGGGAAACGTTCCGTGATACTGTAACGGAAAGGCGGGGAATCTCCGTTTCCCCGTCTCCGGATTCGTTTTTCCGGATTCCTCTTTTCTCCGTGAAACGCCAAAGACTCATATCCAAGGAAAAAACAGAGCATGGAAAAAGTAAAGATCGGCATCATCGGCATCGGGAACATGGGCAGTCAGCATATACAATTCATCTCCCAGCTGCGGAACTGTACTCTGACAGCGATCTGCGATATCCGGGAGGATGTCCTGGAACGTTACCGCGACGAAAAATCCTTTGCGAAATTCTCCGACTCCGAAACCTTCTTCCGCGAAGCCGATACCGATGCGGTGATTATCGCAACACCTCATTATTCGCATGTTCCCCTTGCTCTCCGTGCTCTGGAATGCGGGAAGCACGTCATTGTGGAAAAGCCCATTGCCGTGGAAAAGGCCGATGCCGAACGCCTGGTGGCGGCGGCACCTCAGTATCCCTCCCAGCGTCTCTGCGCGATGTTCTGCCAGCGCACGATTCCAGCCCATATCCGGATCAAACGTCTGATCGACAGCGGGGAACTCGGGCGCATCATGAGAGTCAACTGGATCATCACCAGCTGGTTCCGCACGCAGTTCTACTATGATTCCGGTGACTGGCGCGCCAGCTGGAGAGGCGAAGGCGGCGGTGTTCTCCTCAACCAGTGTCCTCATCAGCTGGACCTCATGCAGTGGTTCTTCGGCATGCCGGAGCGGATCAGCGCGCACATGACCTTCGGAAAATACCATGACATCGAAGTCGAGGACGATGTGACCGCTTATCTGGAATATCCCTCCGGAGCTACCGGCGTCTTCATCGCCTCCACCGGAGAGGCCCCCGGAAGCAACAGACTCGAAATCATGGCGGATCGCGGACGCGTGGTTCTCGAAAACGGAAAACTTACTTTCCTCCGCAATGAAACGCCCGTTTCCCGTTTCTGCCGCGAATCCCGTGTGGCTTTCAGCTCGCCTGAATGCTGGGATGTCACCATCCCGACCCGCATGTACAATGAACACATGCATCGCGACATCATTGAAAACTTTGCGGAATCCATTCTTCACAACGTTCCGCTGATCGCTCCCGCCGTCGAAGGCATCCGCGGTCTGGAACTCGGCAATGCCATGCTTCTTTCCCATCTGGAAAAGCGTCCGGTGGAGCTGCCGATTGATTCGGCTCTCTTTTCAGAGCATCTGAAAAAACTGATTGAGGGATCCAGATATCAGAAAAAGGCTCCTCCAGCGAAGACGGCGGCGGAGCCCCCTTCCGATTTTGGGAAATCCTTCAACTGAGTGCCGTCCCCCTCCCTCTCCGCCGCGCAGATACGGAGGAAGGAAGAAAAAAAGGCGCCCCGGATGAAGAAAAAATGAACGGAAGACGGAAGACAGAAAAAGGCGGACGGAAAAAATCAGCACACAAAACAAGACCCTTTGCAGAAGGAAGCACATTCATATGTACTTGACGGGATTTGCGGATGAGGCGTCTCCGGATCTGTCACAGCAGATCCGGGCAACGCGGGAACTGGGATGGAAATATATTGAAACACGCCGGATCGGAGAGAAGAACCTGGCTTCGCTGAGCGATGCGGAATTTGAGGAAGTCGAACGTCTGCTTTCCGATTCCGGAGTTTCCTTCAACTGTTACGGGAGCGCAGTCGCCAACTGGAGTCATCCGATTACGGAGGATCCGGAATCGAGTTATGACGAAATGAGCCGTGCGCTTCCGAGGATGAAGAAGCTGGGAATCCGCATGATCCGGATCATGAGTTTTGCCGTGCCTCAGGAACTCCGGGAAAACTCATGGAGCCTGGAAGAGGAAGTGGTGAAACGTCTGCGCGTGATTGTGAGGATGGCGGAGGAGGCGGACATCCTCTGCCTGCATGAAAACTGCATGAACTGGGGCGGCCTTTCGAGAGAACACACCCTGCGGCTGCTGGAACGGATCCCTTCCCCGAATTTCCGCTTGGTGTTCGATACGGGCAATCCCGTATTCAATATCGACTACAGCGGAGAGGAACCGCATGTGAAGATGCAGTCCTCCTGGGATTTCTACAGGGATGTCCGGGACTTCATTGCCTATGTCCATATCAAGGACGGGCGTTGTCCGGAACCGGGCAGGCAGGAGTTCACCTTCGCGGGGGAAGGCGACGGAGATGTCGTGCGGATTCTTTCCGATCTCATTGCCAGAGGGTATGACGGCGGCTTTTCCATCGAACCGCATGTCGCCACCGTCTTTCATGACAGCGACAACCGGAATGACAGCGCTCTCTGCCTCCAGCGGCGTTATGAAACCTACATCCGTTACGGACGCGCGTTTGAATCCCTCCTCTCCTCTCTGCTGTCCGCTTCTGCTGCCTCTTCTTCCGCCTCTTCTTCCGCCGGAGGAGGTGTCAGGGCGTCAGTGTGAAATAAAGAGGCATGTTTTCCCCCCTCCCCGGTGAGAAGCAAGGTGCAGGAAGGAGATCATTTCTGCCGTTTCCGTTTTCCCCCTTGACGACACACCGATGAGACAGGTGAAATGGCATGCTCTTCTCCCCGGATGCAGGAATGCACGCGGTCAAGCGAGGTCTTCTTCTCTGCAGAGGAAGGGAAGGATTTCCTTCAGATCCCCGGCTCCGATGACAGCAACAAGATCACCCGGATGAAGTTCCGCCCGGACCTTGCGCGCCATATCCTCCCAGGACCCCCGGAGTGCGGAAGCGTTTTCTCCGGTGGCTTTTGCCAGATCTTCGGAAGAGAATTTTCCCTTTGCGGTCCAGGCGGCGAATACGGGCGTGATGAAGACGCGGTCCGCCTGTTGGAGGATTCGGGCGAAATCATTGAAATAACGTTCGAGCCGTGCGTATCGGTGAGGCTGGAAAATCATTACGAGTCTCTGTCCGGGATGAGTTGAACGCAACGCTTCCATGCTTGCGGCCAGCTCGGTGGGGTGATGTGCGTAATCTTCGATGACCTGGAATGCTTTTCCGTCGAAACGGAGCGTCATTCTCCGCTCCACTCCGGGGAAACGGCTCAGCACTTCCGCCGCTTTCGGGCGCGGGAAACCGAGCATTTCAAGTGCAGTCAGCGCAGTCAGGGCATTCTGCTTCTGAAAGCGCCCCCAGGACCGGAGGACGGACTGGGGAAAGAGAAGATCCATCGTTGTTGTTGTGAGGGAGACGCTTTCTCCGCAACTGTCCTCCGGAGGGATCCGCGTAGCGCAAGGATGGGTGGAAAACAGTCGGTCCGCCGTCGGAGATCCCACATACAGAAGACGCTCGGACTGGGCGGCATAATTCCGGAAGTTTTCCATCAGGACTTCCACTCCGCCGAGAGTCCATGCGTGATCATCTTCCACATTGGTCACAATTCCGAGATGGGAGCGGATGCACGCATGAGTTCCATCGCTCTCATCCACTTCGGCGACGAAGAATTCCCCGTTTCCCGCCTCTCCGTTGTGCGGCCAGTTCCGGACCGTTCCTCCGATCAGGCATCCGGGAGCGGCCCCGAGTTCCGAAAGCGCGAAGGCCAGCATGGAGGAAACGGAGGTTTTTCCGTGGGATCCGCTGACCGTCACCGTTTTCCGGAAGAGATCCGCGAGAAGCCCGAGAGCCTCTCCCCTCCTCAGGATCAGGGCGTTTCTTTTCTGTGCCTCCAGGAGTTCGGGATTTTCCTTTCCCGCCGCGGAGCTGTGGATCAGCAAGAGCGGGAGGTCTGCAGGGGGGAGATTTTCGGTGCGGTGTCCCTGTGCCACGGGGAGTCCCAGCGCCTTCAGTTCCCGCACGGCTTCGTTGTCCAGGAGATCGGATCCGCTGACCTCGAACCCCTTTTCGTGAAACAGTTTCATCAAAGGCTGGGTTCCCGCGCCCCCGCAGCCGACGAAATGGACATGCCCCTTCCCTTTCCTGAATGAATTCAGATTCAGAGCAGACTGTTTCATGAGATTTCCAGTACAGAATCCCCCGCAGGGATGGAATGGGCATTCCCGTTGATTTTCAAAGTGTAGGGACGGTTGGAACGGATGCTGCAGCGCCCGTTTTCATAAAGCAGATCCGTGACCGTGTCTCCGAAGGAGAGATTCCGGATTCCGATTTTTCCCCGGATTTCAGGGGGAAGATGCCATTCGACCGTGCCGGTGAACGCATTGACACCGCTGACACCGATGACGTTTTCCAGGAAAAGCGAAATCGGCCCGAGAGCGGACCAGCCGCAGAAATCCGGCCGGACCAGACCTTTCCCTTCCGGCGGACAGGCGGGTTCGGCCTTGTTCGGAGAATAGCATTCCCAGATGGTGTGAGGAGAGAAATCGCGGTAGGTGCGGCTCATGTGGTCGACAATTCTTCTGGCGCAGCTGTTTGCAAGGTCGTAATGCCCGTAGTTTTCGAGACCCTTGATTCCCATGTATGCGGTGGGGAGCCAGAGGGATCCGCGCCAGTACTGGCCGTTCTCGGGATTGAAGTCCGGGTCGTCGCGCGAGACGGTGGTCCAGGGGACTTTGCCCCCGAGTTTTGCGGGATCGCGGAGATAGCGCAGCATGCCGTTGACCTGGTCGGCGTCGGGGATGCAGGCGAGGAGCGGCCAGTAGGAGGCGGGCGTCAGACACTTCATGAATTCGTGAGTGTCCTCATGAATATCGTAATACATCGAATCTTTGCTGTCCCAGTAGAGGCGGTTGATTTTCGCTTTGAATTCCTCATATTTCCGCATCCAGGTGTCGGCAAGGGCGTCTTCACCGATGAGTTTTGCGCATTTGGAGATGAAGAGTGCGGAAAGGGCCTGCTGGGAAATGGCGTCCACCCAGAGCATTTTCGGATGGTTCGGGCGGTGGACGGCGCCGGCTTTTTCTCCGCTGCGTCCGCGGGGGGTGTTGTCCATGCCGCTGCGTCCGCCTTCCCAGAAATAGCCGTCTTCGCGTTTGATCAGGCAGGTGACGTTCCGGCAGGAGCCCTGCAGGAGAATCGGGGCCGTCAGGCTTTCCAGCCAGGCAAAATGTTTCTGAAGGTATTGCTTTTCCATGAGAAGCGTCCGGATATGTTCCAGATCGCCTGTCATGAGCGCATAGTTGTATTCGGCCCATGCGAACAGGGGGGGATTGTCCGGGATATGGATGACGATCCGCGTCCGGTCGCCCTCTTTCAGCCCGGTCCATTCCGGGAAGTTTGCGGGAACGACCAGTTCCGGAAGTTCACGCCCCTCATAAAGCGGCTGATAGAAGTTGTTCAGAGTCTCAATGCCGGGAAAGACGTTTGCCGCGTATTTGCAGAAGAACATCATGAAACAGGTGTCCCAGATCCAGATGTCCGTTTCGATGAAGGCCTCGTCCATATAGGGGTTCTGAGGCATGCCCGGGATGTCCTTCACATGGGCCCGGGCAAGATCCCAGGCCTTCCAGTAAAGATCCAGATACTCCGGTTTCTCTTCAAAGACGGGAACGGGAATTTCCTGTTTCCAGTCGGGATTGGCAATATCAAAGTTTTTGGGTTTCATCTGAATGGTTTTCCTTCCTTGTGCGCTTGTTTTTTATGACAGTGGGGTGGGGAGACTTCTCTTCCTCTCCTCCTCTGCTGCTCCGGCTGTATGATTCCCTTTCCTCCTGAAAGAACCGCGCAGGAGGAAGACGAAACGCGGCGGATAATAAGCGGAGAACGGTTTCTCCCTCAGCTGGCTTTTTCTCTTCGTCTCCCCGGAGGACTACTTGCTGTCGTATCCCGGACAGCGGCAGCCTGGACGGAACGGTGACAGTATGAATACGTTGAACCTGATTCCGGAACGGATGGAAGAGAAGACGCGCAGGGGAGTAAGTGAGGTTTGAAAAAAAGAAAGAGAGTGAAAAGGAAAATACGGCGCAGGTGTTTTATTTGTAATCGTCCATGTCGTCATAATCGTCATAATCGTCGTCGTCGTCGAGATCTGCTCCGAATTCGTCATCTTCTTCGAGGTCATCGTCATAATACTCATCGTCTTCCTCGTTAATGACGGTATTGGCAGTGATCAGTGCGCCGCACTCGGGGCAGCAGCCATCTTCCGCCTCAATCAGTTTTTCATTGATTTCGATGTCGCAGTAGGGGCAAATCATGACCATTTTGTATCTCCTGGCTGGGGGTTGTCTTTCATCCAAGGCAATTATAAGAAAAAAACAGGAAATGTCAAACCCTTCTTTCCATTATTTTTGAACTTTTTCCGGGTTTTTCCGGGGCGGATTATTTCGCCGGGGAGGAGGCTTCTTCCAGAAGCCGGGCAAGTTCTTTCTTTTTTTCTCCGGCGGGGAGCAGATACTGGAGCGGGGTTTTGCCGGATTTGTCCCGGATGTCCGGGCTGGCGCCGTGAGCGAGAAGAAGCTGGACCGCAGCGGTCAATGCGGGATTCTCCTGCTCTTCCGTTCCGGCCGCGGCGGCGCGGACGGCATGGGCGAGCGCGGTCATGCCGTTGATATCCTGTTCATTGAGAAAACGCTTCAAACTGCCTCCTTTCTGTCTGGAGATCAGGTAGTCGAGCAGATGAACCCGGCCGTTTTCAGCGGCGGTCATGAGGAGTGTGGTTCTTGTTCTGGGGTCTTTTCCCTTCAGAATGGCGGGATTGCTCTTCAGGGCTGCATCCAGGTATCTCACATCCGCTCCCGATTCGATGATCTTTTCCGTGCAGAGAAAATCCGGAAGTGTTCCCAGACGCATCAGTTCGGAAAACGCTTCATACGAATCATATTCCGCCGCGAGCACCAGCATCTGGCGCATGCGTTCCTTCTTGTTCCGCGAATTTTCCTTCCGGAAAAACATGGCGATTTGTCGGGCCTGGTTCTGTCTGACGGCTTCTTCAAGCGTTTCCGCCCGGACACTGGAGCGGGCGGAAAGCATCATTTCCCAGATTTTTTCCAGATTTTCCTTTTCTTCGGCGGAATGGGAGGAGGAGTTGCGGATGTTCAGATGCAGATCCCTGGCGTAAAGGAAGGCGTCTTTCCCGTTTCCGTCTTTTTTGAAGAGATCCGGTTTTTTCCGGAGAACGATTTCCACGGCGCTGGGATTCCCGGAAAGCACTGCGAGTATGAGGGGGGGCTGTCCCTCTTTGTTCTGGGCTGCGTTGATATCACGAATGCTGTTGACCCCGATGAGAAATTTTTTCAGATCCTTCTTGGCAAGCGCGTCTTCCAGAGAGATTTGCATGTCCTCCGCCATTTTTTTCTTCATCTGGATTCTTTCCTGTCTTCCGGGAAGGGCATTATATTTCTGGAGCATTTTCAGAATGGGGGATTTCTTGTCCCGACCGAAGACGGTGAGGGGACCTTCCTTCTTTTTGTTCAGATAGCTGATGTCGGCATCGTACTGGGCCATGATTTCGGCGGCTTTTTCAAAGCGGCGTCTGGCGTAATGCATCAATGCGGTCCATTCCTTTTCGGAATCGACGGCCTCCGTATTGGCGCCGGCCTGCAGGAGAATCTGCAGAATGATCAGTTCATTATGGTTTGTCTTGTCCTCTTTATCTTTTGCTGCGAGAAGGAGCAGGGGGGTGGCGTCTGCAAAGGCCGGATACTTGAAATTCGGATCTGCTCCGGCCTGGAGAAGATAATAGACTCTTTTCGGGTCCAGTTCGTTGATTGCAATCAGAAGGGCGTTTTCCCCGCTGCGTCTGTCGGGGTTGTTGATGATTTCCTGAAGCCTGTCCGGCGGAATGCTCTTCAAGTATCTCAGAAAGTCATCCAGATACCCTTTTTCCGTAACCCGGAGCAGTTTCTTATGCAGATCTTCGGTGGTCTTTGTTTGTTTGTCATCGGCGGAGTGAAGCGTTTCGCCTGCAAAGATCAGCAGTCCGCAAAGCAGAAAGATGATGTTTCCTTTCATTCTTCTCTTCCCCTTTCTTTCCCTTTCTTTCCCTTTCTGTTCTCTTGGCAACTGAATTTATTCCGGTGGAAAAATCCTCTTGTGCACATTGGCCGGAATGATTTCCCTTTTATTATCCGGTATCTTCTGCAGCACTTTCTCTGCCGCAGAAGAAGGGGAGGTGCACGCCGCCGCCTCCTGTGTCGCTGCCTCCTGTGCCGTCGCCTGTCCCTGCAGCTGATGATTTCTCTTCCTGCACAGCGGGGCGCGAGAGGGGGTGGATCCCTTCTCCCTTTCTCTTCAGCGCTTTTTCAGACGGCAGACATGTTCGGCAAGGTAGCGGTCGATGGCCGCACGGCGGATTCTCCAGAGTTTGCCGACCTTGGAAGCCTCCAGTTCTCCCGTCTGGAGCAGGGAATACATGCGTGTTCGTTTCAGTTTCAAGATATTCTGGGCTTCTTCAAAAGTCAGATATTCGGAAGGAGACATTGCCATGGAAATCGGGCTGTGAACGCCCGCGGCCTCCGCCTCCTCCTGGCGGCGGTCGATGACGGGGAGATGGCTGCTGGATGCAGTGTTTCCGTTCTTCCCGCCGGGAAGAATGTCCCGCAGAGAGAAACGGGTGCGGGAGCACTCCGGCAGATCGGTCCGGAAGGCGGCGGGGAATTCATATTCCACTCGCAGAATGACGTAGACCCCTCCGGTTTTTTCCAGTTCCTCGTCCGTGGTCAGATAACTTCTGGAATTCCGGTTGCCGGCTTTCAGGAGGATGGAGCCGTCCGGCTGTCGGATGTACTGTCGGAGCAGCTCTCCGGACTGGTTCGGACGAAGAATCGCCAGCATATCCGTATCCTGAGGCTTGATTCTGGCGCAGAAAAGTCTTGCTCCGGGCGGAATGGCAGGCATCAGAGCGGGGTCTGTTGCAGGAATGGTTTTGAAAACAGATTCTTCCACAGTTTTCATGTCACCCTTTGTTTCCCCTTTCTCCCTTTTTCCTTTTCCAGAAGCCGGCAGGAACCAGATGGTTCAGTAGCTTTTTTTAATTTCCAGAACCTGCATTTCCGGAATTTGCGGCGCAATGAGTTCTTCCAGGGAGTCGGAACGGAATTCTTTTCCGGAAAGAGAGACGGGAGAACGCATGCTGCTGTCCGGCGCTTCCCGGCCCGGAGTTTCTCCTCCGCGCCCGGAAAAGAAAAACGCGAATACGCCCCAGCAGAGCAGGATCAGAATCAGAACTCCTCCGGAAACAAGCATATACAACAGATTCCGCACTCGTTTCTCCTCTTCCGCATTCACCAGACAATCCTGTTCCATGTCCTGAATCAACTTCCCGGGAACATCGGAAGGCGGGGCGAGATGTCGAAGCTTCTCATTCGCCAGGTCAATTCCGTTCTGATCCAGGTTGTACAGCGAACAGAGCGAACGGATGTATGCGGAAATATAGACAGGCGGCGGAAGACGTTTCATGTCATCCTTTTCCATGGCTTCCAGATAGTCGGTGCGGATTCGTGTGAAACGCTCTGCATCGGCGATGGTATAGCCTGCCGCCGTCCGGGCATCGCGGAGAAGATTTCCCAGTGTGTAGTGCTCGGAAAACGCTTTTTCCCCGAGAGACACTTTTCTGGCAGGAGTGGGCACGTTCGGAGTTTCCTGACGGATTCCGTCAGGGAAAACATGATCCTTTTCAATAAATTGCGGTGAATCATCCGGAAACGGATCCCGATGAGGAAGCGGGCTGTCTTCGGAAAAAATCAGGGGCTGTCTTCCCGCGTCCTCCTGCTGTTCTTCGCTGTCTGGGTAGCCTGAAGCGTTTCTTTTGTCATGAGAAGCGGGATTTTCTCCATTCCCTGCCGTGATGAACGGGGAGGAAAACACACCCGGAGAGGAGGAGGAATCTCCCGGTCCCAATGATCCGCCGTCCTCTGTGCTGTCCTCTCCGGCGGAGACGGAAGAGACGGCAAAGGCTTCTGCGAGAGAAACAGGCGGATTTTCCCTGCCCTGCTGCTCCTCCTCTTCCTCTTTCCGATGTTTTTCTTCCATTTCCCTGAGACTGCTCAGAGGCAGGGGGGAAGAAGAGGTGGAGGGTGTCTTGTTTTCCGCAGACGCATCCTCCTCGTTTCCGGGGGGGAAGTCTGTAACAGCTGCAAACAGGTCGTCCGGTCCGTTTTGTGTTCCGAACTCCTGTCTGTTTTCCTCTCCGCCGCCGCTGTTGCTGTTCATGATATGGCGCATCCGTTGCTGTTCTGTTCCGCTGTTCTGTTTCTGAAATTTTGAATAAGAAGAAAGATCTGGTCTGTTTTCATGCTTAATAAGATAACATCATTCCGGGAGCTTTCAATCGTTTTTTTCCAATTCGTCGAAAACAAGGATTTCGCGTTTCTGGCCTCCGGGGAGGGGGCCGCTGATGATGCCGCGTTCTTCAAGCACATCAATGATTTCGGCCGACTTGTTGTACCCGACGCCGAGACGGCGCTGGAGATAGGAGGTGCTGACTTTGTTTTCGTTGATGACGATTTCGAGCGCACGCCGGATCAAGTCGCCGTCTCCGGGCTGGAGATATTTGGCGGCCACGGAATTGGCGAATTCGGAGGGAAGAGCGTTTTCCAGGTCTTCCTCGTCCTCGTCGGAGGGGTTCTCGCCTGCGTTTTTGACTTCGACATCTTCTGCGACCACCTGCGTGTCGAAATGCTGTTCAACCTGTCCGGAAACGAAGTCCACGACCCTCTGGATCTCAGGGTCGGACACCATGGATCCCTGGATGCGCTCCAGTCCGGACGCTCCGGGCGGTTTGAAGAGCATATCCCCCATGCCCAGAAGTTTTTCCGCTCCGCCTGCATCCAGAATGACGCGGCTGTCCATGTTGGAGCCGACCTTGAATGCAATCTTCGTCGGAAGATTGGCCTTGATGAGTCCCGTGATGACGTCTTTCCTGGGGGTTTGCGTGGCGATGACCAGATGGATTCCCGCGGCGCGTCCCTTCTGCGCAATCCGGCAGATGGAGGTTTCCACATCGGCTTTCGCCTCCGTCATCATGATGTCCGCCAGCTCGTCGATGATGATGACCAGAAGAGGCAGTTCGGGCGGGATGACGTTCCCGTCGTCATCCAGCACCGGTTCCGGATCAGGCGGTCTTCCGTTGAATCCGGCAAGATTTTTCGCCTTCACCTTGGCAAGCACCTTGTAGCGCCGTTCCATTTCGTTCACGCCCCAGCGCAGGGCCAGGGGCACTTTCTTCGGGTCGTTCACCACCGGTGTGATCAGATGCGGCAATGGACGGTACATTTCCAGTTCCACCACCTTCGGATCCACCAGAATCAGACGCAGACGCGAAGGGGGAAATTTGAACAGAAGACTCATAATCAACGTGTTCATGCAGACCGATTTCCCGGAACCGGTCGATCCGGCGATCAGAAGATGGGGGGCCTTTGCAAGATCCGTCGCCACGACAGCTCCCCCGATGTCGCGCCCCAGAATGATCGGAATGCTCATATGTGTGTCGCGCCAGGTCGCCGATTCCATCAGCGAGCGGATGTACACCACGCTCGACACCTTGTTCGGCACCTCGATCCCCACGGTGTTCTTTCCCGGAATCGGCGCCAGAATGCGGATGCTTTCCGCCGCCAGGTCCATGGCGATGTTGTTCTGGATGCTGGTGACTTTTTCCACCTTCACGCCGTTCTCAAGCGATATCTCAAAACGCGTCACACGGGGACCGACGACAATTTCACTGACACGACCGTCCACATTGAAGCTTTCCAATGTCGACTGCAGACGTTCCCGGGAGAGCTCTATATGATCCACATCCTCGTTTTTGCTTTCCTTCTGCTTGTCGAGCAGCGAAACCGGCGGCAGCGTATAGTCCTGGCAGTCCCCGAAATTCTGGAGTGAAGATCCTCCCCTCTTGATTTTCCCTCCCCCTTGAGCCTGAGGTGGATACTGCCCTGCGGCGGAGAGTCCTCCGGAAGTCAGCGGTTCCGCATGGTTGGCTTTCTCAGGATCATACGTCTTTACTCTGGCCTGTCCGGGCATGCCGTTCCCGGGTGCAGCAGCGGAGAAGCTGGATTCCTTCCTTCCCTCTTCCTCCTCTTTCTCCTGCGCCGTATGCCCATATGGAAATTCGTTCCCTCCAGCCGCCGCAGCTGCTGCGGCGGATGCCGGACGCATCATCTGGGGCTGATGTGGAGAAGCGGAGACGGACGATGGTGATGAAAGCGGCTGGATTCCTCCCATGAAGGCTGCTGCACTGCCTGCACCACGGCCCTGCGGAATTCCGACAAGCTGTCCGGGAAGGGGAGCCGGGGGAGCGGGTTTGTAATATTCGTCCTCGTCGTCTTCTTTATTTCCCGTCGCGGGAGAAGATTGTATGGAGCCGTTTCCGGAGGAGACGCCCGGGGAATGATGAGGTGAGGAGGAAGCCTGGCGTGCTGCCGCCGTCGTTGTTCCGCTTTCCTCCCATGGCGGGGAATCGCCTGTGCCGCCGTCTCCGGAAGAAGTTTCCTCCCCGTCCAGACCGGGGCGGCGGATGGGGGGATGGGGATGCGCCGTGTGTTCGAGTTGCACGGATTCCGGTTCCGCCACTTCCTCATTGCTGCCGGAGAGGGGCCCGGGAGCGGATCTTCTCCGGAGGGATTCCGTTTTGCCGTTTCTTCCCTCCTCCATGGCGTGTTGGGGGAAGTTCCGGGAATTTTCCAGCTGTCTTCGGAGAAGTTCGGTCAGCAGGTCCTTCCAGTCGGCCATAAAAAGGAAGAAGAGGCCCGGCAGGATCAGGATCATCGCGACGACCGCCGTCCCAATGGTCCCGATGTAATTCCGGATCAGTCCAGCATTGATATATTCCGTTTCCGGTGCTGCGAGCTGGGATCCGATCACTCCTCCCGAAAGCGCGAGCGCCGGTGTTTCCGCCCGTCCGATTCCGAGTGCATCGGTGCTCCTGCAGAATTCCTGCGGCCACATGGCCATGAGAATGGTGATGCCGAGACAGACGGTGATCAGCGCACCCGTGTAGCCTGACGGCCGTTTCAACGGATACGGCAGAAAAGGCCGCAGAATGGATATCGTCAGAAGAATGCTGACCGGATAGGAAGCCAGCCCCAGCAGATAGAGCATGGCTCTTGCAATCTGGGCTCCGAGCGGCCCGATCCAGTTGCGGATGGGTTCGGATGTGCCGCCTTCCAGCACGGAAAGATCCGCTTTGTCATGGGAAAACAGCGCAAGCAGGAAGAGCAGCAGCAACCCGAGCAGGAAGATGTGCCGGAAGCGGAAAGCTCCTTTCCCGGTTTTTCCCTCTTCCTCTTCCTTTCCCTTTGTGTTTTCTTTTTCTTCCCTGTATTCGTCCGCCATGATCGCTTAGAAGCTCCGGGGGGAGTGTGAAGATCCTGTGATTCGTTTGTGATTCGTTTGTGATTCGTTTGTGATTCCGCTCATCCGGGTCCGGACGCCGGGAGCGGATGGCACGCTTCTGGAACAGGGGCAAGATAGCACGCTTCTGGAAATATAAAAGAGGGAAAGTGAAAAAATGTCTGAAAAGCGTGTCTCTTTTTCCCTGGAGTGCCGCTGTTGCTCCGGGGTGTATTTTTTTGCGGCGGGACCACGTCTTTTCATAAATGCTCAGGGAAACGCTCTTTCTGCTGCTGCGGAGTCCACTTTCCCGCTTCTCATGAATTCGGTCTCTCCCCTGAAAGAGGCCTGAAAGAGAGCTGAGGGCGGCTTTCCTCCCCTTTTTTTCCCTTCTCTCTTCCTTCCGGGGCTTGTTTTTCTCCTTTCCCCTCTGCCGGGTGTGGAAAAAAATGCGTGCTTCTGAGAAAGAATTGCAAGAATCCGTCGGGAGCGTTATATTAACGTTGCTGCAGTAAATGAAAGTGGCAGAATGGGAAAAACGGAGAAACGGAACTGGAGAAGATCGGAAGGGAGAAATTGATTTTCCGCTGGACCTCCTCTGTATTGCCCTGCAATGCCCCGGAACAGACAAATCAATTCAGAAGCAAAGAATAAAGAATGGAGTATATCACAGCATGAAAGAACTTCTTTCCCGTGAAATCCGGGATCAGCTGGGCAATTCCTCATGGATCAGGCGGATGTTTGAAGCAGGGATTGAACTGAAGAAGAAATACGGTGCGGAGAACGTGTATGATTTCAGTCTGGGCAATCCGGATCTTCCGCCGCCTCCTGGCGTGGCGGCGGCGCTGCACAGGATTGCGGACAAGGCGGAGAATCCGTTTTCGCTGGGATATATGCCGAATGCGGGATTTACTTCCACGCGCAGGGTGCTGGCGGAACGGCTCTCGGAGGAGCAGAATGTTGCCGTATCCGGGGAGAGAGTGATTGTGACCTGCGGCGCGGCGGGAGGGCTCAATGCATTTTTCCGGGCTGTGCTGAATCCTGGAGATGAGGTGATCTGCCCGTCGCCCTACTTTGTCGAATACGGTTTTTACGCGGGGAACTGCGGGGGAATTCTGAAACCGGTCCGGACGAAGGAGGACTTTTCTCTGGACTGCGCCGCAATCGCGGAAGCGCTCTCGCCGGCGACGCGGGCGGTGCTTGTGAATTCTCCGAACAATCCCACTGGACGCATTTATTCCAGGGCTGAACTTGAGGAGCTGGCCCGGGTCCTGAAGATGGCATCGGAAAAATACGGCCGCACGGTGTATCTGATTGCCGATGAGCCGTACCGCTTCCTGAATTTCGATTCCCTGGAAATTCCCTCTGTATTTGAATTGTATCCGGCATCGGTGGTGATCGGGTCCTTTTCCAAGAGTCTTTCTCTTGCGGGGGAACGCATCGGATACGTGGCGGTGAATCCCGCGCTGGAAGGGGGGGAGGCTCTGGTGGCAGGGGTGATTATGACGAACCGGATTCTCGGATTCGTGAACGCTCCTGTCATCGGGCAGATGCTGATTGAGGAATGCGCCCGGAGCCTTGTAGATCTGGAAGTCTACCGCCGCCGCCGCGATCTGATGGCGGCGGTGCTGGATGCCGCCGGAATCGAATACGCCATGCCGCGCGGAGCGTTTTATTTCTTTCCGAAGTCTCCGACGGAAGACGAGTCTGCTTTCATTCAGGCGCTGGTCGCGGAACGGATTCTGGCCGTACCGGGAACGGGCTTCGGACTTCCCGGATATTTCCGGCTCGCCTTCTGTGTGGAGGACAGTGTGATCCGGAATTCCGCGGACTCCTTCAAACGTGCGGTTGCCGCGGTGAAGGACCATGCCGCTTCACCGGACCGTTCCTGAAAAAAACACAATACCACCGATGATTCCCTGCCCGGAGGAAAGAGTGCCCCCGGGTGGGAAAACCGGACAGCTTCTCTCCTTCCCCCTCCTGTTCCCGTACCGGGAAACCCGGAATCCGGGAGGGAGGACGCTGAGACCATCCGATCCGGGAAAACCTGTGTGGTGAATCCGGGGAAAACCGTTCTTCTCTTTCTTCCCGCGCCGCATGCGGGAAAAAGCGGAGGCCCCTCCTGCATCTTCCGGATCTTCCGCGTACTCCCTTTCCCATTTTTTGTTCCGGAGAGTCGAGGAGGGGTTTTCGGGATTTTTTCCGGGAAAAAACATTTCTCCGGGGGGCGGGGGATGCTTTGCTGAATTCAGAAAACTCTGCCTCATTCCCGGCTCCCGCCCTCTTCCGGACCCAGGACGGTCTTATTTCCTTCCGAAACGCCGTTCGATTTCATTCAGGGAGATGTTCAGCACGGTGGGACGCCCATGGGGACAGGAGAAGGGCTGTTCGCAGTCCGCCATGGCGCGGATGAGCGCTTCCGCCTCCTGGAGCGAGAGACGGTCATGTGCTTTGACCGCCGCTTTGCATGCTGCGCGGGCAATCTGGTTGATTTCGGCTCTTCCGGCGATGCCGCTGTCCGTGATTCCGGCAAGCAGGTCCCGGAAAATTCCGCCGGCGTTGTCCTGAGGGAGTGCCGGAGGGATGCCGTTGAGTTTGACGGTGTTCTGTCCGAAAGGTTCAATTTCAAACCCCAGTTTTGCGAAACATTCCGCATTTTTCTCCACGAAAGCGGTTTCCGCGCGTGACAGTTCAAGCGTAATCGGGAGCAGGAGGCGCTGGGAGAGAGAAACATCCCTCCTTTTCAGAATCTGTTCAAACAGCACCCGTTCATGCGCCGCGTGCTGGTCGATCAGGACCAGTCCTCCCGGAATGGAGCCGACAATATAGGAATCTTCAAGAAGTCCGAGAATCTGCAGCTTGTCTGCGCCTGGGAATTTTCCGGAGTCCGGGGCTGCGGATACGGCCGCCGCAGGTCCGGTTTCCTCCCCTTCGCCGTTGCCTCCGTTCGGGGACGGAGCCATTCCCTGAGCGGAGGAGGCATGGAAAAGAGGCATGTCCGGCTGTCCGGAGGAAGATGGCGAGGCGGATCCGGCAGAGGATAAGGAGGAAAGAACCCGGTATTCCACAAGCGCGGTTTTCAGAATACGTTCGATCGAACAGCCTCCCGCCGCATCATCCGGAAAGAGTTTTCCTGCAAGTCCGGCGGATGCCGTTCCCGGGAATGATGACGGCGCGGAAGAAGAGGAGAAGGCCCCCGGCTCCGATGATGCGGTTTCGGGTCCGGAAATTTTTTCCCCTGCGTTTCCGGCGGATTTCGGTGGAAACCCGGTTTCCTCTTCCGGGAATGCCGCCGGGGATGTGACTCCGTACCCGGACATCCGGCCGGTGATGCAGGGGATCACCGGATCTGCCAGACGGAGCGCTTCCGTCACCGCATTCCTTACCGCCGAGATGACCTCGAATTCATTCCGGAAGCGCACCTCTCTCTTGGCGGGATGCACGTTCACATCGACGGAACGGGGAGGCATGGAGAGAAACAGGATCGCCGCCTGATAACGTCCTTTGTCGAGAGTCGGCCCGCACCCTTCCCGGATGCCGCGGTAGACTGCGGCGGACTCGACGGGTCGTGCATTCACGAAAACCCGCTGCTCCTGGCGGGAAGGTCTCGTATAAGATCTTCTGGAAATGAAGCCGGTGATCCGGATTCCGGATTCCGTTCTGGCGACGGGCACCATGGCGTCGGAGAATTCCTTTCCGAAAAGCTCTCTGATGCGCGGGGCCAGAGTGTCCGCCGAAGGGCTGGAAATGCTGGCGCGTCCGTCCAGACGCAGTTCAAAAGCCACATGCGGATGCGCCAGGGCCATGTTTGTGATGACTTCAACAATATGCCGTTCTTCCGTTGCGGCGCTTTTCAGAAATTTTCTGCGGGCGGGGACGTTGCCGAAGAGATCCCGCACCGTGATTTCCGTTCCCGGAGCGCAGCCTGTCGGACGTGCTGAAAGCTCCTTCGAGGCGTGAACGGCAATTTCAAAGCCTTCGGAAGACTCTCTCCTCCGAGTGCGGATCGTCATTCTCGATACGGAGGCGATGCTCGGGATGGCTTCGCCGCGGAAACCGAAGGAATGGATGGTGAAAATGTCACCTTCATCCCGGATTTTGCTGGTGGCGTGGGATTCCAGGCAGAGCATGGCGTCGTCCGGATCCATTCCTTCCCCGTTGTCCAGCACGGAGATCAGTTTCTGCCCTCCCTGCTCGACGGAAACGATAATCTTCGTGGCTCCCGCATCCAGCGAGTTTTCCACCAGTTCCTTCACAACGGATGCCGGGCGCTCCACCACTTCTCCCGCGGCAATCCTGTTGCACACCGCTTCGCTCAGCAAACGGATCCTGCTCATTTTCTGCCGCCGCCTCCTTTTTGTTTTCCCGCCGCCCGGAGGGCCTCGGACTGTTTTTTCTCCGCTTCCTGAAGAATCCGGATGAATTCGGCATTGTCCTTCAGACTGTCCAGCTGAGGCGAGACGGCCGTCAGCGCCAGAATCCGCTCCCCGAGTTTCTCATACGCCTCCCGGAAATAGCGGATGGCTTTTTCCGTATCGCCCGCCGCCGCGTACATCCCGGAAAGGTTGAACGGCGCGAACGCGGCCGCGGGATTCAGTTCCAGAACTTTTTCCTCGTTCCGGATGGCTTCCTCGATTTTGTTCTGCCTTGCCAGCGCGGCGCCCAGATCGTTGTAGACGGCGGGATCGTCCGGTGTAATGACTGCGCGTTTCCGGAAGAAGAATTCCGCCTCGGCGTATTTTTGCTGCTTGTAAAGAAGATTGCCGAGAAGCGCCAGAATCCGGGGGTCGGAAGGATAAAAAACGCAGAGCGTGCGGAGATGATCTTCCGCGTTCCGGAAATCTCCTTTCTCAAGATCTGCGTACACACGGGAAAGGGTTTCTTCCAGACGCGGACGGATGTCCGTATCCTCCTCCGTCCGTCCATTATGACCGGACTCTCCGCCCCGGAGCCGCTGCCCCGAAGAATCGCTGTGCGAGAAAAAGGGACTCAGATTCATTCTCGGTTCAACAAACCCTCCCCCCGGGTTTTCCTCCGGCATGGATGCAGACGTGATCCCGCGAAGATGAAGCACCAGAATTGTGGCCAGAATCACCAGTGCGAAAATAATGATGAAGGGAGTCAGCCTGACAATCGGCGCCTGGGATTTCATAACGGCGCCTCCGTCCAGTGGCATGCGCATTCATGAGCGTTTCCGAAGTCCCGGAAGGGGGGCGGCATTTTCCGGCAGAGCTCTCTTTTTTCCGCGTCCAGTCTTTCTGCGAGAGCGCATCGCCCGGAAAAACGGCATCCCGGAGGAAAATCCGAAGGCGGGGGAACGGAGCCCGGAATCGTGTTCAGCCTTCTGCTTTCCTGCCCGAGAACCGGCACCGCTGAAATCAGCGCCCGCGTATACGGATGCGCCGGATGCTCCATCAGATCCGCCACTTTTGCCTTCTCGACAATCCGCCCCGCATACATGACCGCCACCTTGTCCGCCAGTTCCGCCACAATCCCCAGATTGTGCGTGACAAGAATCACCGCCATGTTTCTTTCCCTCCTGAGTTCCGAAAGCAGATCCAGAATCTGCGCCTGAATGGTGACATCCAGCGCCGTCGTCGGTTCATCCGCGACAAGGATGGACGGGTTGCTCGCCAGCGCCATTGCAATCATCACTCTCTGCTGCATCCCTCCGGACATCTCATGCGGATAAAGCCATACCCTGTTCTCCGGTTCCGGAATCCCCACCTGCTCCAGCAGACGGACCGCCTCCTCCCAGGGATCCGCAATCTCTTTCCGATGCAGCCTCACCGCCTCCGCAATCTGGTTCCCCACGCGGAAAACAGGGTTCAGTGACATCGAGGGCTCCTGGAAAATATAGGCGATTTCCGCCCCGCGGATCTGCCTGAGTTCCGATGAAGAAAGAGCGAATACATCGACCGTCTTCCCGTTCCTGCATTTCAGCAGCACCTGCCCGGCACGGATCCGCGCCGGCGGCTCCGGAAGCAGACGCGCCAGAGACATGCAGCTGACGCTTTTCCCGCAGCCGCTTTCTCCCACCAGGGCCAGAAGCTCTCCGGGTTCCAGGTCAAATGAAACGTCTGTGACGGTCGGCTGCCAGACGCCATCCGAAACAAATTCAATCGTCAGACCTTTCACCTCAAGCAGAGACATTTTCCTGATTTCCCCTTTCCCCGGTTTTGCCAGATGGTTCTGCTGCGTCCTTTTTGTCTGCTGCGTCAGCGGGGGAATCTGATCCCGGGGGTGTTTCCCCGTTTTCGGTCCGGATCTTCTGTTTCTCCTCCGGCGGGCATTCAAATTTGAAAAATCCCAGGAATTTATGCTTTTCGATCAGTTCACGGATGTCTTTTTTTCTCTGCTGATCGTATTCGCTTCTGCGCGTTTCAAGTTGTTTTTCAATAGTTTCGCGTGCGGGAACGATTTTTCCGTCCGGTTTGACATCATATCCCAGCGGACGCAGTTTCATGGCAACGGCAGGTTTGATTTTTTTCAGATATTTTTCCTGCCTTTCCTGATATTCCTTCTTTAGTTCCCGGATTTTATTCTGCTGGAGTTTCTGGCTGTCCGGCTCGCTGAACAGGTAGTAGAAGTGTTTCATGATCCGGGTGCGCGGATATCGTTTGAGCGCATTGTTGACATAGACTTCCACGATGAGTCCGTCTGTTTTCCGGAAGGTTCCTTCAATCAGTTCGGCGGTGGGTTCCAGCTGAAAACGGACCTTGTCGCCCGGGGAAGCCGCCTTGTATTGATTTATGATTTTCATGATCTTTCCGGAGAGTTCCTCCGGGGGAAAGGCCTGCGACATCTTTGCGCTGATCATGAGTTCCATTCTCCGCTGGAATTCCTCCCGGGAAACGGCGGGGGGCTTGAGCGGATAATCCCAGTGACAGGATTCCGCGATGGCGCGGGCTTCGGCTTCCTCGTCGAAAACGGGCAGGGCGGCGAAGTCTTTCAGAAACGCTTCCCTGGACAAAATGTACCAGTACCAAAGCCCCCCTCCGATCCCGCCGAAGAAAAGCAATGCAAGAAGCAGCAGAAAAAGAACCGGCCCGACATTGGATTTTGTTCTGGACATAACTGATTCCTTTGATTTTCGATTTCAATCATTCAATTCAATAAGAAAGATCCCCGATGGATATGTAGCAGACATGTCTGCGGTTTTGTCAGTATAAACATAAGCGCTGTGATCCCGCAGAATCGCAGAATAAAAGATTCTGTTTTTTCCCAGTTTTTTTCCCAGTTTTTTCTCTTTTCCGCCTCCGCATCCATTTCATTCCGGATCAGGAGAGCAGTCATACAGCGTCTGTACCGGACATGCATCGCGCATCATGATTCCGGGTTTTTCCCGGAGTATGACAGGGATCCATGGCGGTAAGATAAGGGTCTTTTGCCCGGAAATCAAACCGTTCCCGGAAAATACTGCGTTTCCGGTGAAATCTTTCCCGGAGAAGCGCGGAGAGGACTCTTTTTTTCCCCGGCGGCCGACTCGCCTCATGAAATCCCGGACAAAGAAAAAGAAAAGCAGAAAGAGCAGGGGCGCGAGCTTGAATTTTTCATAAGAAGCGTTATCATTCCCGGATGAATTTCAAAACAATGCAGAGAGCGGATCTTGTGCCATGCTGACAAAAACCTTTTCCGCAGCCCTGATGGGGATTGATGCACTTCCTGTTGAAATTGAAGTGAATGCGTCCGGGCGCGGGGAACAGTCGATCGTTTCCATCGTGGGGCTTCCTGATGCGGTGGTGCGTGAAAGCCGCGAACGGATCCGTTCCGCTCTTCTTTCCTGCGGCTACCGTCATCCGGAAGGGGCGACTCTGGTGAATCTTGCTCCCGCCGATCTCCGCAAGGAGGGGGCGGGTTTTGATCTCCCGATTGCGCTTGGCCTGATTGCCGCTACGGGCTCTTTGCCTCAGGGCGTGCTGGAAGAGGCGCTGATTCTGGGGGAACTGGCGCTGGACGGGTCTGTCCGTCCGGTCCGCGGAGTGCTTCCCGCCGCGCTGACGGGCCGCAGAATCAAACAGGTCAGGACGCTGATTGTTCCCGCCCGGAACTTTCAGGAGGCCGCCGTGGCCGCGGGAGAACTCAGAGTCTATCCGGTGTCGAATCTTCCGGAAGCGGTGTCTGCCCTTCTGGGGGAGCGTTTGCCTCTTCAGGCGCAGCCTGGGGGACTTTTCGGTGAGCCGGACTGGTCTTCCGTACCCGATTTTCATGATGTCAAGGGACAGAGCGGGGCGAAGCGTGCATTGGAAATCGCCGCTGCGGGAGGGCACAACGTTCTTTTCGTCGGTCCGCCGGGATCGGGGAAAAGCATGCTGGCGAAACGTCTGCCCGGCATTCTTCCGCCCATGTCGGAAGAGGAAACCCTTGAGACAAGCAAAGTCCATTCGATTCTCGGGCTGTTGAATGCGGATGCCCCTCTGCTGAAAACCAGGCCCTTCCGCGCTCCGCATCATACGGTCAGCGACGCGGGGCTCCTTGGAGGGGGAACTTCTCCACAGCCAGGGGAAATCAGTCTCGCCCACAACGGAGTGCTTTTTCTCGACGAACTGCCGGAATTCAAGCGCAATGTCCTGGAAGTGCTGCGCCAGCCTCTGGAGAACGGGACGGTTTCCGTCTGCCGTGCGGCGGGGAGTTTCATCTTTCCGGCGGACTTCATCCTGATTGCGGCCATGAATCCCTGTCCCTGCGGACATTTCGGGGACCGGCATCACATCTGCCGCTGCCGTGCACTTCAGATTCAGCAGTACCGCTCCAGAATCTCGGGGCCCCTGCTCGACAGAATCGATCTGCATGTGGAAGTCGCCGCCCTTTCGGATCATGAATTGATTTCGGCGCCGGACGGAGAATACAGCGCAGTCATCCGCGAACGCGTCATTCGTGCCCGTGCCCTTCAGCGCGCCCGTTTCGGAAAGTCCTCCTCCGCCGTCCGCTGCAACGGGAGAATGGAGCCCGCGCAGCTCCAGAAGTACTGTGCTCTTGAGCCCGGACTTCAGACACTGATCCGTCATGCTATCCATGAATTCGGCCTGAGCGCCAGGGCCTATGACCGGATTCTCCGCGTCGCACGCACCATCGCCGATCTCGCCGGAAGCGATGTCATCCGAAGAGAACATCTTTTCGAGGCCGTCGGCTACCGTTCTCTCGACCGGAGGTGCTGAGCCGGAAGGAGAAAAGATGCTGCTGAGCCGGAAGAAAGAGGGAAAAGGAGAATTCAAATTCGGGAAACAGGCATTTCCGCTGTCGCAGAGGAAGTTTTCGGGATCTCTCGGCAGAGCAGCGTCCCCGGGAAAGACGGACAGGGGAAAAGGAAAAGGGATTGTCCTCCTTGTTCTTTTCTCTCAGGCGCTGGGAGTCTTGCGCGGCAGGGGGAATCTGTTTCCGCACCCTCACTTCCCGGAGCGTCGGAGATTTCAAAATGATGTGCCGTATAGGATGCGGGTGTTCAGATATGCACAGATATCAGTAATGGAAGAACCGTTCAGAACTCGATCTCAAAGGATCTGAAATCAAAAAACAGGAATGAAAACATGACAAAAACAACCGTATTGTTTCAGGGAGACTCCATTACAGACTGCGGCCGCGCCGCATGCGGCGGAGCCGGATTCGACAGCAAAGGACTCGGCCCCGGATACCCGGGCATGATCGCCGCCCGGCTTGCCTGCGACCGCCCCGGAGTGGAATGGGATTTCATCAACCGCGGCATCAGCGGGAATCGCGTTGTGGATCTGTATGCGAGATGGAAAATCGACGCTTTGAATCTCAAACCCGATTTTCTGAGCATTCTGATCGGAGTCAATGACACATGGCATGAGTTCGGCAGTGCAAACGGCGTCGAAATTCCCAGATACGAACGCTTCTAACGGGAACTCATCGAATGGACTCAGCGGGAACTGCCTTCTGTGAAACTCGTTCTTCTGGAACCGTTTGTCCTCTGTTTCGGAGCGGTTTCGGATCCGTGGCTGCCGGAGATTGCCGAACGGGCGCGTATTGTCCGGACTCTTGCGGAGGAATATAGTGCGCTTTTCGTCCCTCTCCAGGATCTTTTTTCTGAGGCCGCGAAGAAGGCGCCGCCTTCCCACTGGCTGGTGGACGGCGTTCATCCCACCGCCGCCGGACATCAGCTCATCGCGGATGCCTGGCTCCGTGCCGTTTCTCCCCTCCTGCCGGGGAAAACGGAAGAGAGCCTCTGAAAAAAAACTCCTTCTACTTCCGATCTCCTTCTCTTGAACGGGACGGAATCCGTCTCCTCAGATGGCGGATCCCTCTTGGTTCCTGCCTGTCTTCAGGGCGGAATGACAGAAAAATAACAGAAAAGAAACAAAATTTTTGCAAAAATGAGAAAAAATCTTTTGAGAAACATGCAATCCGGATTATAATATAGCACAGAGGAGCTTTTTTCAGATTTTCTCTGCATTTTTTCCGCGGAAGATCCGATGGAAGAACGGCGGAAAACAAGAATAGTAATGATGAAGAGGAGCGGCGTATGATTTGCCAGAGGAATCCGGGAATGATGTTTCTTGCACTTCCTCCGTGACGGCGGGGCCCGGCACGGAAGTGCGACGAAGGGATGGCGGGGTAGAAGAAGACGCGTTTCCATTTCGTCATTTCCATTTTCCTTTTTTTCTGACGAAAGCAGCGGGAAAAGGAATACAAGAGAAAGAGGACGGGATGCCGTCACTCCGGAAATGGAAGAACCCGGTCGGCTGATTACGGGAATGAGGTATGGAAGAGATAAGCACAACGGAAAAAGCAATACAGGGATGCGGGGCAGTCCATGAGGGATCGCTTCCCGCACGGAAAGGTGAGTGAAAATGATTTTTCTCGGCATCATAAAGACAGCAGATGGCAGACGGATCCGCCGGACTCTGACGGCGGCCGTGTTTTTCATGGCGGCATTCTTTTTCATCACAGGTTCCGCAGTGTACGGGGCGGACGGCGCAGCTGCCGAAACCGTCAAACCCGTCAAATACATCTTTCTCTTCATCGGGGACGGGATGGCCACCCCGCAGAGAATGATGACGGATCTGTATCTGAAGAGCATCGGGAAGAAGGAGGGTCTTCTGATGAACCGTCTCCCGGTGCAGGGGTTTACAACGACCTATTCCGCCACTTCTCTGATTACCGATTCCGCCGCCTCCGCCACGGCGATGTCCACAGGGCAGAAGACGCATGACGGTGCCATCGGGGTTGATGTGAACAACAAAGTCCTTGAAAATATTGCCGAACTGGCGCGGAAGAAAGGGAAGAAGGTCGGAATCATCACGACGACCTCCATGAATCACGCCACTCCCGCCGCATTTTACGCTCATCAGCACAGCCGCGGCAACGCCTACAGGATCGGCCTGGACATGATCGGTTCCGGCTTTGAGTATTTTGCCGGCGGCGGTCTGATGGATCCCAAGGGCCGGATCATGGTTTCGGATACCGGCGCATGGGTTCCCGATCCGGACAAGAACAAGAAGGATCTTTATGATCTGATCCGCGAAAAGGGCATTGTTCATGTGAAGAGCCGCGCCGATTTTGAGAAACTCAGTCCTTCCGGCGTGAAAGGCCGTACGGTGTATGTGGAAAATCCCCGTCAGGACAACGAGCAGAACGTGTATTATGCGCTTGATAAAAATCCAGGCGACATCACTCTTGCCGAATATGTCGCCAAAGCCATCGAACTGCTCGACGGAGAAAACGGATTCTTCATCATGACCGAGGGCGGGAAAATCGACTGGTCCTGCCATGCCAATGACGCAGCGGGAGCCATGGCCGAAGTCATCAGCCTTGATGAAGCCATCGCGGAGGCCTGCCGCTTTGCTGAAAAACACCCCGACGATACTCTGATTGTCGTCACCGGCGACCACGAAACCGGCGCCATGACCCTCGGATTCACCGGGACCGGTTATCGGCTCTATCTTGCCAATCTCCAGAACCAGAAAAAAACCTGTTTCGCTCTCCGCGAAGAATTCAATGCCCTCCGCAACGAAGCGAAAAAGGCAAAGAAGGAATTGACTTTTGATGAAGTCAAGCCTTTCATCACAAAAAATTTCGGTCTGAAGTTCGAAGGTGACGCCAAACAGGATAAAATGGTCCTGAGCGATTATGAAATCAGCAAACTGGAAGCCGCGTTCAAGCGTTCTGCCGGATCCAAGGAGTATGCACCGACGGAAAACCGCCGCATCATGTACGGGAGTTATGATCCCCTGATTGTCGCCTGCACCCATATGCTGGCCAACAAATCGGGAATTGCCTGGGCTTCCTTTGATCACAGCGCCATGCCCGTCGGGACGTCTGCGCAGGGACCGAATGCGGCCATTTTCGGGAACCTCTCCGACAATACGGATATCGCCAAGAACATGAGGAAGGTTCTTGAGGCGAAATAAGAATTTTATTTCTTCTGATTTTTTCAAACGGCCCGGCCGATGATCACATGTCTGGAATGTATTTGTCAGTTTTGAAATTCCTGAAACGGCACCGGGGCGACCTTCTTGCGGTCACCCTTGTGTCGATCCTCATCGTGATTCTTCTCTCGCTGGATTTGGGGGCGTCCGTACGGAATCTGGAAGGGAATGAGGGGCGTCTGCGCGTGAAGGCGAAAGTTCTTGCCGTGGACAACACGATGCTGGTCCGTCACGGTGTCCTCTATGCCGGGAATCAGAATCTCGGGATCGAAATCCTTTCCGGGAAATTCAAGGGGCGGCGCTGCACCGCACTCAATCTCCTGCGTTCGCAGATGGAGCTGGACAAGATCTTTGTGCCCGGCGACATCATCCTGGCCTCTGTCCTGCCCGATTCCGTTTCCGGGGAAAAGATGGAAGCTCTGGCCCAGGATCACTACCGCGTGCATCATGAACTGTGGCTGCTCCTGCTTTTTACGGTGTTTCTGCTGCTCTTCGGCGGATTCACGGGCCTCAAGGCGCTGCTGACCTTCCTTTTCACATGTGCGCTGGTCTGGAAGGTGCTGATCCCGCTGTTTCTGACGGGACATGATCCTGTCTGGCTTTCACTGGCCGCGGTCTGTGTCCTCTGTGCGGTGATCATCTATTCCGTTGCGGGAGTCGGGCGCAAAGGCCAGACGGCGTTTCTGGGGGCGTTCCTGGGGGTTCTCGCAAGCTGCCTCATGGCGAAACTCTTCACGGAACTGCTGCATGTGAACGCTGCCACCATGCCGCGTTCGCAGGCGCTCTTTTTTGCCGGATATGAATTCCTGGATCTGACGGGACTCTTCATCGGGGCTTTGTTCCTCGCATCCTCGGGGGCGGTGATGGATCTTGCCATGGACGTCGCCGCAGGCATGAACGAACTGGTGCTCCACAAGCCCGGAATTTCCAGAAAGGAACTTCTGAAATCCGGACTTGCCATCGGAAGAGCCGTCGTCGGAACCATGACGACCACTCTGCTTCTGGCCTATACCGGCGGATATCTCACTCTGATGATGTCCTTTACCGCCGAAGGAGTCCAGATGCTCGATTTCTTCAATTACCCCTATGTCGTTCCGGAAATCGTGAAGACGATGGTCGGCAGCATGGGGTTGGTGCTTGTCGCTCCCCTCACAGCCGTGGCAGGATGCTGGATTCTTCACCGGAATCCGATTTCTTCTTCTTCCGGAGAGAAAATGACTGCGGAAAAGGGAAACAACCCTTCCCCCTCTTCCGCCGGGGATCTCTGAAACTGGGGGAAAAAGACAGGGAAATCATTCCTTTGCGCTCCACCCCTCCTTCCTTATCCTTTTCTCTTCTCCTGCTTTGTTTCCGCGCGTGTCGCCGCGGCAGGGGAAATCGGGAAATAGGATGATTGAGGGGTGGAGGAATCCCTTTTTTCTGTCTGCACAGAATGCCTCCTCCAAGCTGATGATTCTTTGCGTTTCCTGCGGGGAAAAGCGGGGGAAAAAACTCAGGAAAAGGAAAAATGGTGGAAGAGACAAAGCCGGGGGTAAAAATTACTTTTTCCCCCGGTCCTTTCCGGAAGAAACGCGTGTTATTTCCCGGACGATGATGAGGACGACTGGGACTTCCTGATTTCGTATCCCTGAAGGGCGGCCTTTTCCGGATCGGATGACAAATCGAACTGAGATGTTTCCGCACGTGGTTTGACATGTGCGGCAATGATTCCTCTGCTCCAGAGAGTTTCATCGGCTTTTGCACCGGTCTGAATGGCTTTTTTCTTTTCTCCAAAGAATTTTTCCGTCTCTTTCATCAGAAGGATTCCAGGACCGAGTGCGACGATGCATTCAGCATCTTGCACTTTGTTCATGGCCGCCCGGATTCTCTTCAGTCTGCTCTGAAGCGGGACTCCCATGGGAACTCCTTCAAAGACCTGAATGTACTCCGCATCGCTGACGCCCTCTTTCTGCAGAATTTCCAGGAAAGGAGTCATTTCTTCAGGAGTCTGTACTCCGAGGATGAGGATTTTTTCCCCGGCTGCGGTTTCGGCCGCAGCCCTGGCCACAGCAAAGGCTTCAGCCTGAAACTGATTGATGGCGCCTTCCTTTGCCTGTTTGCTACGGAAGGAATCGCTGCTGGAATAAAAGTACCATCCGCAGCCGAGAAGACAGAGAAGAACCCCGCAGGCGAGGTAAACAGGTTTCCCGGAACGTTTTCCCATGTAGACAAAAACGGCTCCGGCCGCTCCGCAGAGGAGTAAAATGAAAATGGACATGCTTGCAAACTCCGAATATTGGAAATGGATATATCAAAAACAAAGGGGATGAAAACAAAAGAAGCGGGAAAAATCACGGTCTGGAGGGAAGGATCTTTCCCTTTTCCTCCCCCCCCCCGGCAAGGGGAGGGAGGAGGCGGTGGCAGAGGATCCCCCCTCCCTTTGCAGCAGACACGGGAAACTCCGCGGGTTCCGTTCATCAGATGGCGCACTCGGAAGCACAGAGTCCCGTGGCGTGAGGATCGCTTTCGGCACAGGGGACATCTCCGATGTTTTCATCATAGAATTCATCGCGGGCCTGGGCTGTGAATTGGGAGACGGAGCCGTCCGCCAGAAGAGTGTTGGCTGTGCCGTATCCCGTTTCCGTTCCGACATGTCCGAGAAGCGCGGTGCCGGAAAATTCCTTGATCATCGGGGAGGGGGCATGTCTGAAATTGGTATGCACGTAGTCATAAGCCTTTCCGAGATTGCAGCCGGATCCGTCTGCGAACAGGGCCTTGTCGGGGTATTTTTCATAATTTTTCCCGCTCGGGCCGAAGAAATGAAGATTTGCGGCATAGGACTGGCCGTAATCGGTGGACCATGTCATGGTTTTCGACCAGTCGGTTATGTCTTCGCCGCCGTTCGACCTCGCATAGACGATGGGACAATGGAAGGTTTTCACTCGCAGACTGTCCGCGGAAACAGGAGAGACCTGCACATAACGCACTGTCGTGAAGATTCTCAGGGGGACCACCACGGTGTTCTGATCCGCCGTATATCCGCTTGCAGTCGGATCGTTTGAATTCCGGATCATCAGGCGCTGGAAATCCGAGCCGTACATGAAAGTGTAAATGCCGATCTGTTTCAGATTGCTTTTACAGGAAATTTCCTGCGCCTTGGCCCGGGCTGCGCTCAGAGCGGGCAGAAGCATCCCCGCCAGAATCGCGATGATCGCTATCACCACCAGAAGTTCTATCAGCGTAAACGAATGCGCCGCATGGCGGGAGCGAGTCCGCTCCTCCAGCGGACAGAGGAAGCTGTTTTCTGACAAATGCTGCAATTCGACTGGATCCCGGAAATCTTTCTTTGCCATGATTTCTTCTCCTCTTGTGTTGTTTTCTGCATTCCGGAGAATGCCCGGAAAAGGATTCCTGACTTTTCCTGCATCGCTTCCGGAGAAATGTCAATTCTGTATTCTCTTGAATTCATTTCCAAGGCAAACACTTTCCTTCCCTGGAAACAAGAAATTTCTGACAATGCAATGGATTCTATTCTCCCCGCGGCCGCCGCCGGGCCATACTTCACCTGACATGCCTCCTTTCCCTTAGTTTTTATTTTTTTGCAGATCTCCATCTCCCTCCCTGGAACAGAGCCCAGGTAAAGCTTTCTTCTCTGTATGTTGAAAGGATTCAAGATGCCGCTGTCATTTCGGCGTCACAGCTTGTTCAGCTCCTTTCAAAACGAATGCTTCTTGACGAGAAAAAGGGGGATGATTTCTTTTTCAGAGAGTTCGTTGGATCGTTCCAACAATATAATTATACTTAGTTTCCTGAAATATGTCAGTAGATTTTGGTGGAGGGATGGCATAAAAAAACATATTTCTAGGTTGTGTCGTCAATAGATTTGTGCTATATTATGCAAACGTCAAAAAAGGATATAGGGAAAATGGCGAATGCA